>CAJVZZ010000004.1 GCA_913020435.1 uncultured Flavobacteriales bacterium
GTACAAATTCATCTTCATGCATCCAAATGGTGCACATTTAAATGAAATAAAATCAATGATAGAAGATGAAAAAATCAAACCAATTGTAGACAAAGTATATCCATTTTCTGAGAGTATTCAAGCATTCATACATCTTGCATCGGGTAGAGCAAAAGGGAAAATTGTAATTAAAATCCATTAAGTATTATTCTAATAAAAACATAAAAATTAAAATCATGACAAAAAAAATATTAATTGGACTTGCAAGTGTAATTGTGCTTGCATTCATAGTAATCTACTTTATATCACGACCAACGCTAGAAGATGATGGTTCATATAGCCCATCAAGTTTAGCGCTGAATTTAGGAACTGTGTCTGTAACAGATTTTGAAGATATTAAATACACCAAATACCAAGGAGAAAAATCAAAGATTTTAGTAATCTTCACTGAACAAAAAAACTTGGAAATGAAAAACGGCAAACTGTTTTCTACGGGAAATCACCCAATAGAAGCACTTGTTCCAATGTTACACCTAAAAAATGCAGGATTTGATTTTGAAATCGTAACTCCTACTGGTAAACCTGTTGTATTTGAAATGTGGGCTTTTCCGAATGAAGATGAGAATGTGAAAGCTATTTATAATGAGTACAAATCGAATTTTGAGCAACCTAAAAAATTGACAGATTTTATCACTAATTCATTTACAAATGATAGTTCTTATGCTGCTGTATTTGTGCCAGGTGGACATGGAGCAATGATTGGTATTCCAGAAGATAAAAACGTAAGTAAGGTATTGAATTGGGCACATCAAAGTGATTTGTTCACTATTACGCTTTGTCATGGTCCAGGAGCATTATTATCCACTACGCTGGACAATCAAAAATTCCTTTATGATGGATACAAGATGGCTGTATTCCCAGACGCTGTGGATGAAATGACACCAATGATTGGTTATTTGCCAGGTCACATGAAAAACGGTGTGAGCGAAAGATTGAAAAACTTAGGTGCTACTATTGTTAATACAGAATCTGATAAAACAGTTTGTGTAGATAGAAGACTAATTACAGGTGCAAGTCCATTAGCATCAAATGAATTAGGAAAACTCGCAGCTGAAACTTTATTGAAAGAACTGAATTAAAAACTACTTACAACAATGTATAAAAGCAATAGCGGTTTGGGTTTTAACTTGAACCGCTATTGCTTTTTAATTAAGTATATTGCTATCCGAAAGTTAGTGCGTATAAATCTGCTACTGCTCTTATACTAAACGTTATTCACGTTTATAAAAAAACCACCACATAAAAAAAAAAGATGCTTCCAAAGAAACAACCCTTCCAGATTGAAGAACAGATTTTCAATCAACAACCACCAATCCATGTTTAGATCGCAACGGCTACCGAACAATTTTATCTGCGCGTTTTTGCGCTGCAAAATCCAACTCATCCAAGTTCATTTGCTGGAGTAGTGTTCGCTTTTAAGAATGGCTAGTTTTTAAGACTATAGAACAGCAGAGGCGCTCACGCATTCTAGTTTTAAAGATTTGATAAATCGAATCCTTTAAATTGAATCCTTTAAATTGAATTACCAAGTAAAGGGATAATACTTCCAATCTATTTTAATTCAATGTGCCGGAACATATTTTATAAATAATCCACAAATCAATGCAATAGACAGAAAGGATTACTTATTATTAACGAAAAAGGAAAAACACCTCTATGAAGACTCAAATAGAAATAAATAAGCCAGAGCCAATTCCAGTTAGTGCGGAAGTACAATCGTATACAAATGGAAATGATGTTGAGCTTACAATCGAAGACCTAATACAAGGTAAATCGGTATTAATCAATGAGTTTTATAATGACGGAGTTTCCCTTCTTCAGGAAATACACAGCTATTTAAATCTAAAGCTTCCGAATAAATCTTTTAAGGAACAACAGAAGTACCGATCAGAGTATTTCAAACTTTCAAATCTGGTATTAATAGAAGTTGTCGATCAAGAGTTATGCGCAAAGAAAGCTCCTAGTATTGGTTGGTTAGAAAAGTTTTATCCAGAAAACAATCATTTCTTTTTGACATTCCCTCAAGTTCAGGGAATGAACAGTGCATGGCAATGGTACCAAAATGGAATTTCTATTCCTGTATTGCGGAATAAAATTCACCCGTATTACGGAACCTATTTTCCTACACGTTTTGAGCATTTAGAAGTTTTTGATAATTGGTTGAAACGTTACAAAGGACCAAAAAAAACCGCAATTGATGTTGGAGTTGGTTGTGGAGTATTGTCTTTTCAAATGGTGCAATATGGTTTTCAAAAAGTATTTGCAACTGATACAAACCCTAATTCTATTGTAGGATTGCAAGAGTTTATGGGCACCACAAAGCTCTCTCGGAAGATTGAATTAGATGCTGGACATCTTTTTGGTAAGTGGGGAAAGCAGACTGAATTAATTGTTTTTAATCCGCCTTGGTTGCCAAAAACACATGAGTTGGGTGGTATTGATAAAGCGATTTACTACAATGAGAAACTTTTCCCTGAATTTTTTGCTGAGGCAAAAAAGAGACTTTTACCTGATGGAAAGTTGGTAGTTTTCTTTTCCAACCTAGCTCAAATTACCAAAGTAACCAACAAACATCCAATAGAAACGGAATTGGCGGAAGGCGGTAGATTTCAATTGGAGAACTGTTATAAAAAATCGGTTAGAACAGCTTCCAATAAAACAAAAAGAGATCCACACTGGCGTTCTTTAGAAGAAGTAGAGCTTTGGGTACTAAACAATAATTAGATTCTGAAAACTACTGAATTAGATCATGAATACTGCAAGCTTGTGCTACTAAGAAAGTGTTAAATGTGCGTTTTCTATTGTTGAACCTTCTTAGTATGTTCTAATGTGTCAATTAGACCAAAGTCCTTAGTCGGATTAAATGGTGCCCTCCGTTCTCTATGAAAATCAGTTGATGGTTTGCGGTATTTATTAAACAGGCCTCTATGTCTATAGTCTTGACCTTTGAAGTATCAATGATTATTAGAAATTTGAACAGTTCTATATTTTCTCCAATATTAGATTGATCTTACTTCTTAGTTTGACAATTAAAAAGGTAGGTGAGAGGTCAAATGATTGAAAGTTTGATCAATTATTTCAAGCCTTATTTCAAAATGTATGTCTGCGTTTTGATTGCTATTAGTAACAAATTGGTTGGAGCTATTGCCTAAAGGGCTTATTGGCTTATAGTTTTTATTTTATTTTTTCAAGTACTTGTTGCACTTTATCTTGGCTTAAAGGTTTTTCTATAAAGCCTATAACACTTTTAAACTGACTCGCTTGATCCCGGTCACTTTTGCGATTGGATGAGGTAAGAATTACAACGTTCATATCGTCGCACAAAAGCTCTTTTGCCTGCTTAGTAAGAAAATCAAAGCCATTCATAACTGGCATATTGATGTCCAAGAACACCAAGTCAACGCATTTCTCGTTTATATTTTTCCATGCTTTTGTACCATCGGTGACTGCGGTAATATTATTGAAATCCATCTTGGTTAATATCCTTTCGGATAGAAAATTCACAATATTGTCGTCGTCAACTAATAATATACTTGTATCATTCATATCCTAAATATATTTTAAATGTAGTGCCTTTGTTCACCTCGCTAGTCACCTCTATGTCACCTCCATGTGATTCTATAATTGAGTTTACGATATACAGTCCAACTCCTTTACCCTCAATGTCTGTTTGCATCCGTTTAAATAGCTTAAATATAGAATCTTTTGAACTCTCTAAGTCGATACCAATGCCATTGTCAGAAATAATAAGGTACAATCCGCCATCTTTCTCCAGTGTATTTATTTTGATAACGACTTCTTTACCTGGTTGTCGGAATTTGATTGAATTGGTAATCAGGTTTTGTAAAATGCTTTGCAGATGAAGCATTGGATAATTAATATTAGGCGCTTTAGTGAAGTCTGCCCTAATCTTTACTTTGGATTGCTTAATTTGAATCGCCAAGCTAGCTTTTACCATATTCAATACGGCTCTAAAATTGAGTTGTTCATCATTGGGAAGGTTATATTCCTGCATTGCAATAACATCGTTCAACGTATAAACGGTATTGTGCATGCTTTTTACAGAAACATTGATTTTGTCCAATAACAATCGATTTTCGTCTTTTATGTCAGCTGACTCCTCAATTAATTGAACGAGTGATTCAAGATTAGTCAGTGGTGATTTTAGATCATGGGCGGCTATATATGCCAGTTCTTCCAATCGTTGGTTTGTTTTGAGCAGTTGCTGCTCCGTTTTTTTTAATTCTGTTATGTCACGAATAACTATTGAAAGGCCTTCTGCCATCATAAAAGCACGAACGCTAAATTGTTTGTTTCCAATTTTCTTTGATTGGATTATATCTTGGCTCATAAAGGGTTTCGCACCCCTAATGACTGCCCTGTATTCCTTTAAACGACCAGTGCTTTCAATACCAGGGTATAGTGTTTTTATATTCCTGCCAATTACTTCTTTATAGGTCATGTTGTCTAACTGCAAAGCCGACTCGTTAATTTCGAGCAGATTAAGTTTTTTATCGTAGACTGAGATTGAGTCAGGAGAATTTTCTATAAAATCTTTTAAAATTTTCATTTTTAATTTTAGTTGATTTAGTTGATCTAATATTCTAACTAAAGTCTCAACGCACGATTACTTTTATATTCCATTGTTTTTTGATATCCCCTGAAAATGCGGCAAATGTCCAATGAAAGCAGACTTCGATTTGATATAAAAAATTAGTAATTCGTATTCTGAATAAGTATTCAAATTGTGTTGTAAGGTTGTTTTCATTTTATTCCTTTAATTGTAAATATCGAATTAAATGGTATCATGTATATCCAAAGCTATAACAAAGAAACTAGTGTTTCCGAGCAATTTGTTGGCTGTATGTTATTTAAAGGTTACTATTGATTGCACCAAAATTAATACTGACTAAATCAATCAATTACTACTAGATTCAACTTTCCTTTATAATCGAAGAAAAAGCTAAGTTCCACCGATTATAATACTGTTCATTCCACCAAATGCAGGGTTGAACTTTTTTGATAGCCAAATAGCTGTAGGCTTATGCTGGAACTAAAACTCCGTTTAGTCAACTAAATAGGGGGTTTTACCATCGGTTATAATAATCTTGGTATTTGATGATTTTGCCAACTCCAAAAAGGCTTCGATACTCCTTATTTGAATGATTTGTTCGGTTAATCCTTCTGAAATAATTTTCTGTGCGTCCTTAGAGCCTGTTGCTTCAATTATTTTCTGTTGAGCCTCCAATTTTTCTTGTTTTAGAATGAATTCCATTCGCATAGCATTTTTTTCTGCTTGTAACTTTGACTCAATCGAATTAGCCAACTCGTTTGGTAGTTTGATACTCTTCATTAATACTGCTTCCACCAAAATTCCTTGCGGATTAAGTGTTTCCGACATTTTATCTAAAATTGCTTTTTCAATTTTAGCACGCATTCCCGAGTGCATATCTTTTGCAAAGTATTGGGCACAAACATCTGCTGCTGCCGAGCGAAAAATATTTGATATTATATTCTCATAACCCGATCCTATGTTTCTTATGACTTTGGGCACACTTTTCTGATCTATACGGTACAGGATTGAAATTTGCGCCTCAACACTCAAACCTTCCTTGCTTGGCAGATTCAATAATAATTCTACGTTTTGATCGGAATATTTGTAATAATAACACGTGTTATGAATGGATTGTACCATACCGAACCTTGCGTTTTATATTCTTTACTTAAGGTTCCCAGTTTCTGTTTTACACCAACTTCGCCAGGTCTTATGACCACGCAACTTGTTGAAAATAGAAGAGCGGCAATTGCTATCATTATTTTTGTAAAATCATAAATATATTTTAATTTACTGATAGTAAGAATGTTGAGTCGTTTTAAAATTGTAATAAAGGAAAATTTACGTTTTAGTCTCATCTGAATTTAACAGTAATAACCTATTCAGGATAAAAAATCATAACTGATGCTCTGCTTACCCAATTTCGACTGGAATAGTATGACTAATTGTGGTCAGCATTATTACTGATGTTATCGTTTCCAATTCAATTAAGAATACTAATTGAGAGAGCTCAGCTGGTTTCCGTAAAACGTTGTTTCATTTGTTCCAGTGCATCTATGAATTTCTTAATTCAAATACACGCATTATTTTTCTGGAAAAAAAAGCTCAGTGTATTTACCAAATAGATTGCATGCAGAGGTTCTTAAATAGTTGATTTGGGTTTTAGCATATGCAGACAACTCCGTGGTTTAAATGCATCAATTTAGACGTAATTAGGGCTCGTTCTCCAAACTTCTTTCTTTGTGTAAAACAATAACTGCTTATTCAGTATGTCAGCCGATTGGATAAGTGTTATTCAAAACGCTTTGCAATAAACTTAGAGTTAAGTAGACGAGCAACAGCCATGTAGTTTGGTGTGAACATAACTTGGTCTCCTATATTGTATTTTTTCTTGCCTTGTTTAGTGCGGTTTTCACCTAAATCCATAACTAGCATATCTGAGGTAATACCTACAAAAGATAAACTTGAATCTTGAGCTTCTATATCTTCCATAGCTACGTCAAGCAAACCAAAATCTAAAATGGCTTTAACTGTTGTCTCTTTAATATCGTCTTCATCAATTTTTGCCGTATGACCAATATTTGCGTCACTGATTATTCCTTCTGGAACAATCTTTTTTTCTTCTAGCTCAATAATATTGGCTGAAAATTCGAAGGTATCGGTATGGAGTTCTTTAAACTGTTTGTTTTCTAAAGGACTCAGTCCAAAAAAAGCAGCCTCACCTATTCTGAAATGGTTTATTTCTTTCGGCAGTGTTCCCATTTCAATAAGCGGTAAAGTGATGGATGTACCGCCAGAAATGTATTTTAATTCTTTATTGAATTTGGCAGAGATCAATTCCTTGTAAAGAACCAATTGCAGCAGTTTGTCGTAGGATGGTTCTACTCCGTACATGCAGCCTAAGTTGGATCCAATACCAATTACGTCAATATTGGAAAGGTTAAACACCTTTTCATAGAAATTCATAATATCTGATCGTTTCACACCCTCGCGCAATTCGCCCAATTCAACCATGATAATAATGTCATGTGTTTTTTTAGCTTTTTTTGCGGCTTCATTCAGAGCAATAATGGTACTAAAGGAACTGTTTAATGAAATATCTGCATATTTTACTAAATCATCTGCATAAATTTTAGCAGGTGGTTTAATGTATATCGTGCGCATTTTTGGATTCACAGCTTTTAAATTTTTTAAGCTTGTTAAACGCGAATCTCCAACGGCATCTATCTTTTCAATAACATCATCGGTCAGTAAGTTTTTCAAAAACTCTTGATCACCAGAAAATACTTTGGTAATCAAACTCCAATGAATGCCGTGCTTATTAAAATAGCTGCTTAGCGTCTTTATATTGTCTTTAATCTTTTCTGTTTGTATAATTAATTCAGCCATAGTTATTTAGTTATTATTCTTGGAATATCTTGAGGTAATCTAGTAAGTAATTCGTAATTAATAAGTTGACTAAAATCGCTGAAGGATGACACCGAAAGCTCTTGCTCTCCTTGGCTTCCAATCAAAACAACTTCGTCCCCTTTTTTTATGGATGGATCTGAGGTAATATCAACTGCGAGCATGCTCATATTCACGGTACCAACCACATCAAAACGACCTCCATTGATAAGTACTTTACCTTGGTTACTAAGCGAGCGACTGTATCCAAAGGAATAACCAATTGGGATCAACGCAATCTTGGAGGTTTGATTCGTTAAATAGGAGGTGCCATAACCGATAAATTCACCAGCTTTTACTGTTTTTGTGTCCATTACACGCGCTTTCCAACTCAATATACGCTGCATAGGGTCGATACTAGTTTTCTTTTTGGCGCAGTAGTGCACAAATATTTCTTCTGTTGGAAAAAAACCAAATTGAAGGATACCAATACGCACCATGTCGAGCTGTGAATTGGTGTATCGCAAAGTAGCAGAGGAACTGGAAATGTGCTTTTTTGCAGTATTCCAGGGCGTATCTTTTAGCTTGAGTTGATAACGCTTAAAACGATTCAATTGATCTTTTATGCGTTTATAATTGGCTATGCTCTCGGCTCCAGCTAAATGCGTGCAAATTCCTTTTACCTCTAGATACTGTAGGTTGTTTTCTATACTTTTTAAAACTTCAGGCAGTCCTTTTTGAGGAAAACCTGTTCGGTTCATTCCAGTTTCTAATTCAACATGAATGAGTGCCTTTTTATTCATTTTTTTGGCAACAGCTATAGCGTGCTCTAGTCGGTCTATCTCAAAAACATAAAATTCAATGTTGTGCTCAATAGCCCATTCTAATTCCTCATTTTCGATCTGACCCATAATCATAACCGCTTGCTCATGGTTTGGCAGTGTAGCTGATACGTTAAAGGCTTCTTGTGCACTAAATACACTAAAATGACGAACACCATACTTGTAGGCTATAGGGCAATAATTTGCAATTCCATGTCCGTATGCATTTCCCTTTACAACTGAAGAAAACGTAACACCTTCACCTATGAAATTATGAATGAAATCAATGTTGTTTTTTACAGCAGATTCAGAAAGTTCGATGTACGAAGTTTGAAACATAGCTTATAGAATTTGATTAATTATTTGGTAAAACATTCCAATGCCAGTTTCTGTAATTTCATCTGGATAATCATAATCGGGATTGTGCAGGGCAGGATTGCTCGTTCCTGATCCTACTCCAAACATGGCTCCCATATATTGTTGCGTAAAAAGACCGAAATCTTCACCCCATCTAAATGGGTACGCTCTTTCGTTAAGCTCATAACTGTTTTTTTCGGCTGCATTTCTAATCAGTTGCACTGCATCTGGATGATTTATGTTGGCATGGAAGACTTGAGTCCACGAAATATCGGCCAATAGTTGATTGGTTTTACAAGTTTTTTCTATAAAAGCTACAATCTCGTTACTTCTCTGTGTCATCAAATCTGTTGACCAACTTCTTATCGTAAAATGTACTTCGCCATAACCAGCAGAAATCCCATAAGCTAAATCGCCCAAAGTGGCGAATATGGGAGTCATTAAGAAGAAATCCTGCTCTTCAGGTTTGTTGTGCGTAATATCATTGGCAAAGGCAAATATTTGAGACATTGCCATACTTGGGTTGTACCCTTTTTCTGGTTCTGCTGCATGGGCAGTTTTACCTGTCATTTTTAGAATGATGCTCTTTACATTTCCGGTAAATTCATTTTCTTTTACAACTATTTGGTGGGTTTTATAACCTGGTAAATTGTGCAATGCGAATACGAAATCTATTTTTTCTTTTTGGAATTCTTTATCTTCTAATACCGCTTTGGCGCCCATACCATTTTCTTCTGCAGGCTGAAAAAGTAGGAGTACTTTTCCTCTAGCTATGGATTTTTCTGATAGGAGCATAGCTAAGCCTAATAAAATAGTGGTATGTCCATCGTGCCCACATTTGTGAGAAACTCCTTCGGTTTTTGATTTATGCTCAAAGTCATTTATTTCAACAATAGGTAAGGCATCGATATCGCCTCGAATCATTACGGTTGGTCCTGGCTTATTGCTTTGAAAAGTGGAGATTACACCTGTTTTCCCAACTTTTTTAAAATCGCTTTCAGTTTCTTTTTCTAAGAATTGAAGAATACGTTTTTGAGTTTCGAATTCCTGCTCAGAAACCTCTGGGTTTGCATGCAACGTTCGCCGTACCTGTGCTAATTTATCCAACTGTTTTGAACTGAGCATTCGTTTTTGGGGTATTTTGAACGATTAAAAAAATAATTGCTGAGATAGAAATTCCGAAAAAATTGGCATCAATTTCCCAAGGCAATTGGGTGTCGAACAGAATTAATAGAAGAGTAGTGCTGCCACCAAATATCATCGATAACAGGGCGGCAGAGGAGTTGGGCTTTTTGTAAATCAAAGTACCCAATACAGGCACAAATAAGCCTGAAACCATAAAGGCATAAGAGTACAACATTAGATCCAGTACACTCGTCATTACTGTAGATAATGCGATTGCAATTACTCCAATAATAAACGTAATGAGTTGCGATTTTAATATGCTATGCTGTTCTTTGGTAGGCCTTATTTTATCTAAAATATCGGTGATTAAATTTCCACTAGCAGCCATCAAACAACTATCAGCGGTTGACATAATTGCTGAGAAATAGGCTGACATCATTAAGCCCATTAAACCAACCGGTAAAATATGACTTAACAGCAAGGGGAGACCTAGTTCTGGATCAAAAGCAGTATTGGCTGCAAAACCTATATCGGCAAACATTCCTTGCTCAAAAGCAACTCTAGAAAACAAGCCCAACAAAACACCCATAAAAGCCATTATTGGCCATTCAAATAGACCGGCAATTCGCCATGCTTTTTTTGCTGTTTCAACGTCTTTACAAGCATAAATTCGCTGGTATAGCGTCATACCGATAAACCAGATGGGCACAATAGTAATGAGCCAATTAAAAAACTGAATAAATCCAACGTTTCCCAATGAAAGGAAACTTTGCGGTAGATGATTCTGGAGTGCATCCCAGCCTCCAATGTGGACATAACTTAGTGGAATGCCTATAAAAATGAGACCAACCATTAAAATTATCCACTGAATGGTATCGGTATAAATCACTGCTTTTATACCCCCAATTACGGTATAGACTACTGCAATTATTCCCATCAATATCGCTGCATGATGAATAGAAAGTTCAGGGAAGGTAGCTGAAGCCAATTTTGCACCAGCTAATATTTGGGAGCTCGTAAAACCTACATAGCCAATTAAGGAAATGATGCCTGCCACGAGAGCAACGGTGGCATTATAATGAAAAGAGAGTGTTTCTGGAAAGGTAAGAAAATGGTGTTTTTTAGCTATGGGATAAATCTTAGGAATTAAAAACACTGCACTCAGCCAAGCCCCGATTAGCCCGGTAAGTAGCATCCAACTTCCCGATATTCCCATTGCAAAACCAAGACCACCCAAACCAATAGAAAAGCCTCCACCAACGTCGGTTGCAACTACTGAGAGGCCAATATGACCTGCCGACATAGAGCGACCTCCAACAAAATAATCTTCTTTTGATTTGTTTTTGCGAAGAAAGTAAAATCCAATGCCGAGCATAAAAACGAGGTAACCAATAAAAATCGATAAATCGACGATATGAATTCCCATAGTTTATTTCTTCAATCGCATTTCTAAATAAGGAGTTGTAAATCCCATTAATTCGTACAAGAACTTTGCTGGGTTATTAGCTTCCACATGCAAGGCGATGTCACCATCAGTGTGCTCTATTGTTTGTTTCATTATTTTTTTACCAAGCCCTTCACCTCTGTGTTTTTTGTCAATGGCTACATAAACTAAAATATTCTCAGGAATGTATCCTCCCATACCTGTGCAGTTTATTACAACTGCTCCTTTTATCTGACTGTCTGAATAGAGACAGAGAATAAAACCACCGAAGGAGGTGAATTCTTTAAGAGAATAATCTATTGCCTTTTCAATGTCTGTTTTTGGATCGCCATATTCCTCTAAATTTTCAAATAGAAAATTGACGATTTCTGACTTTTCAATCGATGATGGCTTATTAAATGGGTCGAAAACTCTTGTTTCAGTCATATTCTTAAATTTATTTAGCCCTATTATAACAAGAGAGAATAGACTGAGCACCTTTTTTATGAAGATTTAGCGAAAATGAGGCACTTTTACACGTTTTTGCCCTTTTTTACTCGAATTATTCATGAAATCCGTTGTTTTAGGTCATTTTTTGGTAAAAAACTTTAGAAAAATAAATGCGTTCAAAACTGTTTGGTTGCATTCAACTCCAGTTTTCTGAGGTGGTTTTATTCGGATTTTATTTGCTTAACGGTATTGGCTATTTTTTGAATCAAATTTTCCTTATCAAGATTTTATACTTAAAATGAAATGGTCCTACATTGATTGAATTGAACTATTGTGTTTATTGGTTCTTGGCTTCATTTAGCATTTGCAAACCGCTAAATGCATCAAGGGCAGTGATAGATTTGCTTAGATGTCGCGTACTTGGTAGCGGTGTATTTGTCACTATTCAAACGGTGCTGATATTGCCTGTTAATAGAACACCTTTCGGATTCCGATAAACACAAAAATCATTACGGTATAACCTAAAAAGAAAGGCAGAATGATTGATTTTAAGCCTGCCACAAGTAGGACTGAAATAATGAGCAACTGAAAGCCCAAGCCAAACGTAGAAACACTCGTCATTAGCCAGTTTGGTAATATCTTTCCCTCATCTGCATTGCTATCTAAGACGTAAATGGTTTTGTCAAAAGCACCATAAAGTGTTTTATATAATGCAAAAAGAATGTTCACATGCTTTTGTTTTTCCCCTTCTAATGCGATTGGTGTTTTGTATTCAAAGACGCGACTAGTTGTATCGCCACCAAATTTATTTCTTAGAATAACATAGTAGTAATTGTAAAGCGTGCCTTGTAATTGCATGCCTAGGAATGCCAATAGGCAGATAAGGAATGCAGTGTTGGTAATGTACCAGATAGAAATAAAGAATATTGCGTTTAATATAATATCTGCTACCGAATCTAAATAACGACCAGTATACGAAGGCTTTTCTTTTACACGAGCCAATTCTCCATCGGCAGCATCCAAAATAGACTTAAGAATCAAAAAAAATGCTGCTAGCAAGAAGTGTCCTTTCAGGATACAATAAGTGGCTATTAGTCCAGATATTATAAAACCAATAGTAACGTGAATTGGAGTAAAGGTGGTATGCTTTAAGGAGTTCGCTATAATTTTTGCAATTGGTCTTCCATAATCTGAAAGATCAAGAAATTTATGCTCTTTTGGTAATTTGGACATCTAATATCATAGAAATACGTATTTGGGAATATACCGAACTGTACTAAGTTTAAGAATTTGCAAAATTATAGTTTATGTCTTGGTTTTCAAGAATCAATTGCATCGGATAATCCGTCTTTTATTTGGGTCATATTTCCATGATGAAATGTTCGTTAGATTTTCGCTTTGAGTCTCAAACAAACCGACGGGCTCTATGATTCTTTAAACGATGTTGATTCCTTTTATCAGTTTAAAATGGAAGAGCAGGAATGTCCACAATCCACATCATTACCATTCCTATAATTCCACCTGCGAGCATTAAGGGCAGAAAAAGCTTGATTTGGGCTCCTGCATTTTCTCAATTTCTTAAAACGGATAGTATAAACTGCGTTTTACTGCAGTTTAGGGTGTACATCACTCTGTTTTGACAAATTTAATTGACTCATTATCTATCCTAATAAAGTAAATATTTGGAGGTAGCGATGAAATGTCAAGAGCTTCAATTTGTCCATTTAACTGAGCTGAGATTATTGTTTCTCCTAAAAGATTAATAATACTGAACGCTTGACCTACTTGGGTTTTACTTTCAATAAAAAGTTGATTGCTAGCTGGGTTTGGATAAATAACAAAGTTACTTTCATTTTCAGTAAACTCATTTACAGCATTTAATTGATAGTCTTTCTTATAGACCCAAGCCTTGTTTGTTGCTGTTTTACCGTTTGGATCAAAACCACCAAAATAAAGTGCATTTTCATCCGAAAAAGGGGATGACACATAGCATCTGTTGGCAACCAAAGACTCACCATTTATATCGATAGTTCCATTTATTTCTTCTATCGAATACAGACCATTAGAAGATCGTTTAGCAAACAAAGCGCCTTTATAGTAGCCGTTCCATGTTGGGTGACCACCTCCAGATATATTTGCTTCAAATCCTACCAAATGAAAAGTATCAGAACTTAAAGGATCAATATAATTGTAAAACTCATTGTATCCTCCAAGTACATAACTTGCAATTGACCCTGGTAAAAAACCTTCTATCAATGAGGCTAATTCAGTTTCATAAATGCGATTAAAACCTCCAACACCAGCAGGTTCGAGGCGATAAATGATTCCTTGAGACTGACCATTCGGGCACCACATCAATAGTAAGGCATCATTAATCCCACTTGGATTATCGATTTTTGTTAAACCTCTAATCCCACCAACAGCAGAATTGATTTTAGCGCCAAGATCACTGAAATCATGATCTATGACATAATTTGGTGAAATTCCGTCAATACGTCTATAGAGTTTACTTCCAGATGAAAAATGGAGTGCACCATTTGCGACTTCAATTCCTAAAGGTCTAATATCTAATGGACCAAATTCTGCTGTCGAAATCCAATCGATTTTTCCAGGATTTGACGCATTGTATTTCCCTTTATAAATCCCTTGGGTTCCAACAGTAGCAAATACATATTCTAAACCAGTTTGTTGGTCGACATGAATTTCAATATCTCTAATGGAATAGTTTTCCCCAGCTGGGAAACTTCCTTGCACAATTTGACTTTCTCCCCAAGAACCATTCACATCGTTTCGCACAAAACTTTTTACAATAACAGATCTAGTGACAAAGTTTGATGAGTAACCCGCGCAAATCAAAACTGTATCTGGAGATGAGAGTGCATTACCAGATGGATCTTTAGTAAAAATGATTTGTTTAAGAACTTCAGGACGAAGATAACTTGAACCAAGAAAAAAATCTTCCTGCCAATTTGCTAAAGGATTATCCAAACGGTTAATTTGGCCCCAACCAATATTTCTGTTTGAACCTCCGTACCAAATATTGTTAGCATCTTCCCAGTAACCAACAGATGCAAACAACATGTCTTTGTGACCAATTAATTGCAATACTTCCGATCCTCCTAGTAATTTTTTATTTGAATCATAGCCTCCTGCGGTGAAAGATTTACTCCATACTTGCGCATTTAGTCCACCGTAGAAGGATGCGAATAACATCAAGAATAAAATTTGTTTTATCAAGTTTATTTTTATTTCAGTATGTCAAGCTTTAAAAATCAAATCTAATTATTTTAGGAGTGATATATGTTCGTTAAGTCTATGGTGCCTTAGCATCCCGAAGAGTGCTATGCACCATATATATTGTTAGCCAATGTATTGCATTACTTCAATTGAATTTTCCTTGTATATACCCTATTATCGATTGTTAAACGCACTAGGTAGATTCCGGGTGTTTCGTTTAAATAGAATTCCCATTTTGATTCAGATAAACTTTCACTTAAAACAATTCTTCCTGTCAAATCAAAGACTTCTATATCCTTTTGTGACTTTGAGTCCATTTCAATATTAATATACCCATTGGAAGGGTTAGGGTAAATTGAGAAAATGGAAACCATCTCATCTCTATTGAATATAGCAGTAGGGGTAGTAGGTGTTTCTGGTTTATAAGAGTATATTCCGGAGAAGTTACTTGCCCACCATAAGATTCCAGCGTCGTCAAATTTGATAATTGTACTAGCAGATGTTTTTCTATTTGGGACATCATCGATGAGCAACTCCCCCCAAACACTGTCAAGCAATGTAGTTACCCCGTATTGATGTGCAAAATACATTCTTCCTTCTGAGTCGCTTTCAATTGATTTTGCGCGGTAATTATTTATATTACTTATGTTTTCCTTTATCGGATTCGTGAAATTTTCACCATCATATTTAATTGCGCCGATTTTTGCTGGTATCCAAACATTTCCATTTTTATCAAAATGAAATGCTCCTTGTGGTTGATCTAAGACCGGGTGACTCGTCTGGTCAAAAGTTGTCCAATTTCCTTTGGTATCTACTTTTTGTATGGAAGCGTCTCCACTCCAACTGAAAGATGCAATCCACAAGTTATTATTAGCATCAATACCAAGGCCCGAAGTTGCTTCTAAATTAGATATTGGTGAATTAGTTGTATCAAACTCTGAAACAATACCATTCTCAACAATATAAATACGTTTCGAAGCTAATACATAGATTTTCCCTTGTGAATCTGAAACCATCTGCTGACCACCAATCACCAATTTATTCGTTGACCATTTTTTACCATCATAATGAGTTAGCCCTTCATATGAAGTACACCATATATCATCATCTGCTATAAAAAGAATGTCATTTATCCCGAATCTCCAATTGAGACTGTCTGGCAATTCAAGAGAAGACCAATTACCTTTTGGGTCAACTGCGGCAATAGACCATGTTGTTGTTCTACCCATTGTAAAAAACAGTTGTCCATTGCTGCCCTTGTGCAATCCAGTAATGTTGTTAACCTCTATGGTGTTTGAGGAAATACTTGTTGATCGAATAGTACCCTTATCATTTACAGATAGATAGATATTGTTGCAAAACCACCGTTGGTTTTGAGCATCTATGTAGTAGTAAGAATCATCAAAAACGTTAAGATCCACTGCCACTGTTTGTGCATCGGTATAGGGTTTCCAAGTACTGTTTTGTAATTGAAAAATTTTAGATTCATAATTCATGAAAATGTTGCTGTCTTTATCTTCCACAAACTGCACACGATCACTTCCGCTTGTTTGATTGTATACTTCCCAATTACTTCCATCATACCGGGCAGTTTTAGTTAAGTCTCCACCAAAAAATAAATCCCCTGACTTGCTAAAAAACAGTTCTGCATTGCGGTAACCTTGGAGTGAATCGTTTTTTGAAATATTAGACCAAGAACCTTTTTCGAATTTATGAACACCGTTTTTAGCACCTGCAAAGACATCACCATCGCTATTAAGTTCAATATCCCACACTCTAAAAAATGCTCCAAGCTCAGTCTTATCATATTTTGTCCAATTCTGACCTTGTCTTCGTATGATCCCTTCCGAAGTCCCGATCCATATATCGCCATTTGAAGCTACTTCTACATCCAAAAATTCAAGTGTATTAATATTGACTTTTACAGATGCAGGAACTTGCACATCTATTACATCTGAACCATCAAATATTCCAATAGTTTGGACCATACTCAAATAAATATCGCCATTTGGTGCTTCGGTTATTGAGCTGATGTGATTATTAGCAAGTTTAGAATTTCGGTTAGTGAAAGTGGTCTTTTCAAGCGTAGTTTTATCCATAACAACAAGACCATTATCTGTTGCCAAAATCAATTCACTGCCATTATCAACCAGATCATTAATTTTTTGTGGGCTTTGGTGGGGAATCCATACTTGAGCGTTTGTTGTTAGTAATGAAAACACTGCAATTATGGAGAAAAGAGCTTTTAAATATGTCATTTTGTTCATCTTAGAATTAGCTATTTTATTTTTTAATTTAACTGCGAAAATGGTGATAAAAGGGCAGAAGA
Organism: uncultured Flavobacteriales bacterium; assembly: GCA_913020435.1. Taxonomy (GTDB): domain Bacteria; phylum Bacteroidota; class Bacteroidia; order Flavobacteriales_G; family Salibacteraceae; genus UBA6770. Next base: position 17,223 of record CAJVZZ010000004.1, read on the forward strand.
CCTTCACGCCTAACCGTGAAAACGCAGTAATTACCCTTATAAGTGAATTTTAAATATCCGAGTTCGGGGCGGGGGCATTAGAAACCTTAATGGCTTCCAGCAGTAATAGTATTTTTTTGTATTTGGATTCTTTTATTTCGAAGTATTCATACATTCTTCGCAGGGTTGACCCTATTCCATCTAAACTCAAAAAAGCTCTTTCGGCTATTTCTTTATTCGTTATTGAAGGATCATCGAGCAATAAATTTAAGACTTTCCAATCTGTTTCATTTAATTTTCGATCTAATTTTAATTCTATTTTTTCTCGCGATAAATCAAACTTATTAGAGTCTAAAACTAATTCGTTGTTAGTATTTCTCTTTAGTTTTTTTATTTCCTCAAGTAATTGGTTTCTTCTTTTTTTATTCTTTTTACTCATGGAGAAGAGGAAGAAGATAAGTAGTGAAATGATAATTGAGGAAATTGAAATAATACCAAATGTTCTTTTGAGTTGTTTAACTTCAAGCTCTGCTTTTCTTTTTTGGCTTTCTAACTTGTTCTCAGCTATTCTTAGCTCATAATCTGTTTTAACAGTTTCTCTGATAACAGCGTAACTATTTTTTTCAATTTGAATACTGTCTTGATAGAGTTTAAAAAGTTCATGCATTTTAAGTGATAAGCCTAAATTATTTTGAGATTTATAACACTTGTAGAGCAACTCATACAGTTCTTTTTTTAATTCTTTTGATGTTTTGTTTGGAAGGTGAGTTAGAATTAATTTTCCTTTTTTAGTTGCACTGTCTATATTGATTTTATAAGTGATTTGAGCAATAATAATTTTGGACTCCAATACGCCACTTTCAATATCCAATTCTTTATTTAGGTATAGGTTTTTTTTTGCATAAACATTTGCTTCTTCTAATTGATTTAACTCAAGGTGTATTTTGGCTAAAAGGGAGTAGCAACCGGCAGTAAGAAATTTATTGTTATCAACTTGGAGCAAGTCAAGCGCTTTTTCGAAAGATGATTTAGCTTCACTGTAGGCTTTAATCCTAAACTGCAACAAACCTATATTCATCTCAACAACAGCTATAGCTGATTCAACTGCTTTAATTTCTTTGTAGATGATTGAAGACTTTTGATAATATTCTAAACCTAAATCGTAATTGCCAATTTCTAGATAGACACTTCCTAACGCTGATAATATACGCGCTTCGCCTTCTTTATTTTGTTGCTCTTGATAAAACTTTAAAGCGGTAGTATACCTTCTATTAGCTTCCAAATATTGTTGTTGAAAAAGAAATACATTACCAATATTTCCAGTTATAATAGCCTGTAATTCGCGATTCTCTAGTTGTTTTGCGACAACTTCAGCTTCCTTATAAAGGTTCAAAGCTTTTTCAAGTTCACCTTTATTTCTATAAATATTTGCTTTTTGATTTAATGCCCGATAAACATGGCGATTGGCACCTTTCTTTTTAGCGAGCTGATAGTAATAATCCAAATGAATTAATGTTGAATCTGGCTGCACGGGGCTATTTACCTTAGTGTATTTTCTTAACGCATCAAATCGTGCAGAGTCAGTTTGAGTTTCATCCTCCCAGACAACTCTTAAAGAATCAATACTGATATGAGCATAGGATGAAGGTATACTTGTGAAAAGGAGAAATAGTAATACGAATAGTGTGTTTTTCATAAGTAAATTATACCATAGAACAGAATTATGCTGTCTTGTCTGTAAGTGATTTCCATCATTTCCATAAGTTCATTTCTTGTTCATCAGTAAGCACCTTTGCCGATTTAAATAACCTCGACAGCTTACATTCAATAATTTTTCTACTCTTAAGTAGGTATTTAAATTAAAAAGTGGCTACTCTTTTGAATCCGTAAATTTATAACTAAGTCTAGTTCCAACTATATAGGATAGTAAATCAACTTGTGACGAGGGTGCAACTACTTATACTCCTCATAGTAGTTATTTATTAGTAGAACTTAGATTTCCTCAAAGAGAACTGCTAATGGCTTTCTAACTTTTTTAGCGTTTTGGGTGTTATCATCGTTGCTCCGATAACCAATTGCAACAACTACACTTGCTGCTAAACCTTTTTCATTGAGTCCTAAGATTTCATTGTATTTATCCTGTTCAAAGCCCTCGATGGGAGTACTGTCAATTTTTAATTCCGCACAAGCATTTAAAGCATTAGCCAGGGCCAAATAGGTTTGCTTGGACGTCCAATTACTTATTTCGTCGCTGCTTTTTTCCTTCATTTTAGACTTCATGAAGTCTCCATATCCTTTTAAATCAGATATTTCTAACCCTTGTACTTCAGCTTTTAAATTGAGGAAATCATCTATGTGCTTTTCTTGTGTATCAGTGTAATTGCAGAATACCAAAAGGTGCGATGCATCAGTTATTGGAGATTGTCCCCAAGATGCTGGTTTCAGTTTTTCCCTGATAGACTTGTTTTCTATATTCAATACTTTGAATAACTGCAGTCCATAAGAAGACGCAGACAGTTGAATGGCTTCTTTTATTTTTTCTAGGTCTGTGTCTTTTACTTTTTTTGAAATGTCATACTGCTTAGTGGCATATCTCCATTTTAAATTTTCTATCAATTCCATTATTTATTTTTTGAGTTTATAAGTTCATTGGTACATCCATTAATAATACACGAGCATCGCTATTGGCCATTAAATTTATGCTTTCAGCGTCCCAGATGCCCATTCCATCTCTCAGCGAAAGTTGCTCCCCGTTTATTTCAACGTCTCCTTCTAGTACAAAAACATAAACCCCATTTCCAGGTTTTTGAATTTTATATTGATCTCTACTTCCTTTTGAGAACTTTCCAAGGTTAAACCATGCATCTTGATTTATCCATACACCTTGGTCTTCTTTACTAGGAGAGAGTACTTGGTAAAATTTGTTTTCCTTTTCTATATCTCTTATCGAAATCTGATCATAACGTGGGCTTACGTTTTTCTCTTTCGGAAATACCCAAATTTGAAGAAATTTCACTTCTTTGTCTTTATTTTTATTGTATTCGGAATGTGTTATACCAGTTCCTGCACTTAATACTTGAACGTCTCCTTCTTTGATTACTGCGACATTTCCTATACTGTCTTTATGCTCCAAATCACCTTCTAGTGGAATAGAGATAATTTCCATATTGTCGTGAGGGTGCGTTCCAAATCCCATACCTGCTTGCACTCTATCGTCATTTAAGACTCGAAGTACGCCGAAATTCATTCTTTCAGGATTGTGGTAATTAGCAAAACTGAAGGTATGGTTCGAGTTTAACCAACCGTGATTCGCATTTCCTCTTGTTTCTGCTTTGTGAATTACAGTATTCATAGTTTTATATTCTTTATTAGGTAAATGATTAAAACCTACTTTTTTAATCAACTTATCATAAGTCGATTCTGCTTGTTTAACATTAGCTGCGATCAATAAATGAGGAGCTATAGCTCCAATGGCACTGGCTAAAATTGACTTTGTGATAAAATCTTTGCGGTCCATAAACTTGTTTTTTATTACAGTACGAATCTCTCACAACATAAACAGGTGGGGGATATAAGAAATCGGGATTAACTTATGAAAATCCGATATGGGTTTACTCCGAAGGTAAAACCTCTTTTTTTTGGAAATTTGAAGGAGATAAACCAGTGCATTTTTTAAAAATGCACTGAAGTTTGCTGGTTCGTTAAAACTTAGTTCAAATCCAATTTCTTTATTAGAGAGCTTTGAGAAATACAAAAGTCTTTTGGCTTCAGTTATAATTCTGGATTGAATGTATTCTTTTGCTGTTTTACCAATCGTACTTTTAATTATTCGGTTTAAATGATCTGGTGTAACATGTAATTGATTTGCATAATAGCTTATCGAATGTTCCGTTTTATAAGATTCATTGACTTGTTTCTTAAACTCAGTGATAATGTAATTTTCTGTGGTGTCAGAATTTGATTCTACCGGGTTAATAGAAGATAGATTGTTGCACTCAATTAAAAATAATTTTAAAAAAGAACCAATTGAGAGTTCTTTCATTTTTGATGAGTTATTGAATAAGTTTAGTACTTCACTAGCATAGGTATCTAACTTCTTAAACTGCTGATTACTGGGTGATAAGGGTGGGCTTTGTCCGTAATCATGAAAAAGATTGAGCCCCTCAATAAACGACAATTGAATAGAATTCTCAATTAAGAATTGTGAGGAAAATGTCATAGCATAACCTATGCTAGGCTCCTCCTCAATTACTTGGTGTACTTGACCGGGAGACACAAAATAAATTTGATTATTACCCAAATCATAGGCGTTAAAATCAATTTTATGTATCCCTTTAGCTTTATTGACCACTAATACCGTGAAAAAATCGTGTCTGTGGGGCTCATCAACTTTTCCACTTCCTCTAATAAAAACATCCTCCATTTTGGCAATTCCAAAACTTACATTTTCATTTGAAGAATTAACTTTTTGATATGTTTTAACGGTGTTCATTTTTAATTGCCTACGTACGCTACGGTTTGGCTATGCGCAGTATCCCGAAGGGTATTGCGTATAGGGTTTGTTTTGTGTAGTTTTCAATTAGTTATTGTGAAATTAATTCTCACAATTTCAACATTGGAACATCCAGTTGACTCACCTCCAGTGCAAGTTTCAATTTCAACAAAGTCCATTCCAGCATAGTTTGGAAGAGGCTCATATTTATAAACTACACTCCAATTTGTGCTTGAGTCTCTAATCAATTCACTTTTTTGAAAATGTTGCGCTTGAGTCTTGATAGTTGCCCCTTCTTCATCCCCTGAGAACATTAAATCAAGTTCATAGTCATCAAAATTATTGATAGTTACGTCTACCTTACTGACTACATTCTCTATTTCTTCTTTGTTACAGTTCGTGAGTGATAAGAGACAAATTGCTATAAATGATAATTTTAGAATCTTCTTCATGTTTTCTAATCTTAGGTTAAAAGTTTGTCAACGCATTTTCTTAATCGATATTATACACAAACAATTGGATATATCTACCGGTAGATATATCAGGCTTATAGCAAACACAAATGTATTTAATCTAAAGAGCTAGTAATTTTGCTTTCCATCGCTGCATGAATTACTTGTGACAGGTGCCTTTCTTTAAATTCCGTTGTTAGGAATACTCTTCTACATTCAATGTTCATTTTGTAATTACCTATTTAGTCATAAAGCTAAAAATCATTAATAGCGCAACAATAAAATCTGTTGCAGCGAACGTTAACAAAGCGTTGAAGAATGGAAGTGTACAACTGCACTATTCTCCCTAGAATTTTATTTCTTTACGGCTTAAGGACGATTTCATTTTTTAAACTTTAGAGTTTCGCAATGGGTGAAGAAATTTCAATAATAGCAGAACCATTTTTATCAAAGGATACACAGGCTTTTGGACTCCTAATGTTAGCTCTCGGACTCATTTTCTATAGTGAGTCTATCAAATCTGGATTTTGGAGTAAATTTTATAAAATAGTTCCAGGTCTATTTATTGCCTACATGGTGCCTGCAGTATTCACCACAATGGGCATAATAGCTCCGGAATGGAATGTACTCAATGAATTAGGTGAACCTATGTTGGACTCGAAAGGTGAGCCAATAATGACTGGTGGTAAGCTTTACTTTATGGCCAGCCGATATTTATTACCAGCAGCTTTGGTGCTCATGACATTGAGCATTGATTTAAAAGCAGTTTTTAATTTAGGTTGGAAGGCGTTGGTCATGTTTTTTACAGGAACCTTGGGGATTGTAATAGGCGGTCCAATAGCCATTCTTTTGATATCTATGGTTTCTCCAGAAACTGTTGGAGGAGTTGGTCCTGATGCAGTTTGGAGAGGTTTGTCAACCCTTGCAGGAAGCTGGATTGGGGGTGGTGCAAATCAAACGGCAATGCTTGAGATTTATGGTTACAATCAAAAACTGTATGGCGGAATGGTATTCGTGGATATTGTTGTAGCTAATATCTGGATGGCTATCCTCCTTATTGGGATTGGAAAATCTGACAAAATTGACAAATGGTTAAATGCCGATAATTCTTCGATTGAAGAATTGAAAGAGAAAATGTCAAAATTCTCTGAAGGAGTAAAACGTACTCCAACGCTTACCGATATGATGATTATTGCCGCAATTGGTTTTGGAACAGTCAGCTTTGCACATATTGGGTCAGGCTTTTTAGCTCCGTTCTTTGGAGACTTGGTTGCGGGTATAGAATCGATTACTACAAGAAACATGTTTACCTTTCTTTCTTCTAGTTTCTTTTGGATGATTAGTATCTCGACTATAATTGCTGTGCTATTATCATTTACAAAAGCCAAAAACTATGAAGGTGCAGGTGCCAGTAAGTTTGGAAGTGTATTTATCTACATTTTGGTAGCAACCATTGGAATGAAAATGGACCTAGCTATGATATTTGATAACGTTGGATTGATTGCCATTGGATTGGTTTGGATGACCATACATGCGGGATTATTGATACTAGTGGCTAAATTGATAAAAGCACCTTATTTTTTCTTAGCAGTTGGAAGTCAAGCAAATGTTGGTGGAGCCGCTTCGGCGCCGATTGTAGCATCGGCTTTTCATCCTTCTTTAGCTACGGTAGGTGTTTTATTGGCAGTTGTGGGCTATGCCGTTGGAACAGTTGCAGCAATTGCATGCACAATACTCTTAGAACTTGCTGCGGCAAGCTAAATTGACATTATGAACTGGTTTACTCGAACAATAATTTCTTCAGTTGCAGTAGTTATTGCTGCTTACATTCTTCCTGGAGTTGAGGTAGATAATTTTTGGACTGCTATTGTTGTGGCAATTGTATTGTCGATTTTTAATGTGATCGTTAAGCCTCTATTGATTATTCTTACGCTTCCGGCTACTATAATAACATTTGGACTGTTCTTATTTGCTATCAATGCACTAATACTCCTTTTAGCTGATTATGCCGTTGACGGTTTTGAAATTGACAGTTTTTGGTGGGCGATATTATTAAGTTTTCTACTTTCAGTATTAAATAGTCTGATGGGAAATAAAGGCACATCTAAAAACAAAAAAGCATTAAATTGAAAAGACTAATAGTAATTGTAATCGGTTTAATTAGTTGTATTCTGATAAGCGCGCAAGACACACTGTGCTACTTGGATGATATAAATCGTTTTCCTAGAGAGCGATTTGTCGATTTTGAGGATATGAATCTTATGGTCAGCTTTCAGCCCGATTCAGGAAAGATTATCGGTAATGTAGTGCATCGATTTAATGTACTTCGATCAAATGTAGATTCCTTGTTTTTAGATGGTATCAATATGACTATTGTCTCTTGTCAATTTGACGGAAAGCCTGTAGTATATGAAGTTTCAAAAAAGGGAATAGTATTTCGATTTGACTCTGTATTGGTCTTAAACTCTGTGCATCTGTTAGTCATTAAATATTCGGCAAAACCAAAAAGAGGAATGTACTTTATTGGTTGGGATGATCCAACAGGAAGGAGTAGGAAACAAATTTGGACGCAAGGTCAAGGAATTGATAATCGAAACTGGGTGCCGCTATTCGACGATATGTCCGATAAAATCACCACTATGATAGGAATTAGTTTCAACTCAAAATATAAAGTGCTTTCCAACGGGGCCTTACTGGCATCGCAGTCTGATGGTAATGGCGATAATACTTGGTTGTACAAAATGGATAAACCGCATTCGCCTTATTTAATGATGATTGGAATAGGGGATTACGCCATAAATCAAGAACGCTCAACTTCTGGAGTATTGTTGAATCAATATTATTACCCCAACCAAAAAGAGACATTAGAGCCTACTTATAGATATTCGAAAAAGATTTTTGATTTCTTGGAAACAGAGATTGGTATTCCTTATCCTTGGGGCAAATATTCTCAAATTCCGGTACAAGATTTTCCGTATGGCGCAATGGAAAATACTTCAGCAACTGTTTTTGGTGACTTCTTTTGTGTAGATGAAACCTCCTTTAACGATGCAAATTATGTTTACGTAAATGGACATGAACTGGCACATCAATGGTTTGGAGATTTGGTTACCAGTCGAAGTCCAGCGCACCATTGGTTGCATGAAAGCTTTGCAACTTATTTTCATTGCTTGACCAGTGGTTATGTTTTTAGCGATGATGAGTTTCGCAGAATGATGTTTGAAAATCAGGCTGCTGCCCTAAACGCAGGTCACAGCGATCATAGAGGAGTAGGGCATTCACAAGCAAACAGCAGCCGACACTATCTTAAGGGAAGTTATGTACTCAAGATGTTGCGTTATGTGGTTGGTGATGAGGAATTTAGATTAGGCTTGCAGAAATACCTTAAAGATCACCATTATCAAAACGCAAATACACAAGACTTGATTGATGCTTTTCACGATACTACCGGACAAGAAATTGGTTGGTTCATAGATCAATGGGTAAGTAAGGGAGGAGAACCACATTTACAGGTAGATTTTAGCATAAATAAAAAATCGGGAACCTATGATCTTGTTGTGGAGCAACTCCAAGACACAACTCCGTTAGTGGCGACCTTTAAAATGCCGGTATGGGTGGAGGTTTATTTTGAGTCTGGAAAAAAAGCACGAAAACAATTTTGGTTGAAAAATCACAAAGACACCTTTCAACTAGAAATAAAGGGCAAGGAAAAAATAAGCTATGTATTGTTTGATCCGAACCAAGAAATATTGAAGCAACTCAACTTTGAGCGTTCAACAGAATGGCTGCTGAATCAAGCAGTAAAAGCTAAAAACATGCTGGATCGGCACGATGCTTTAGTCGCATTGCGATCGGTTTCAATGAAGAAAAAAGAGCAAGTTTTACGAGCAGTATTCTCTAAGGAACAATATTATTATACGCAAGCAGAGGCCTTGAATCAGTTAATAAAAGCAGGCGTAAATGTAAAAAAGGAAGTGAATTGGATGGTGGAAAAAGGAACACCACAATTGCAGAAGACTGTGTTGTCGAGTTGGGCAAGTATACCCGATGAATACGAATCTGCAATAACAGCTTTACTGCATGCTAAATCGTATGATGTAATTCAAATCGCATTGGTTCGCGGAGTCATGAATTTCAAGGAAAACACCGATTACTATCTGGAGCAAACCGAAGGCGTTTTTGGTACACGAGGTAAAAATGTTAGAATTCAGTGGTTAGAAATAAAGGCTGGAAAAAGTAAAGAACAAGTACTGTATGATGAATTGGTGGATTACACCTCTAATTCGTTTGATTTTATAACGCGTCAGAAGGCTATATCGGCGTTGAAAAGATTGAGCTTTTGTAACGAACAGCTGATCACAAATCTTTGTTTGGGAGTGCAGAAAGCAAACTGGAAACTATCGAAGTCTTGTGGTATTTTAATTCGACATTTTTACAATTCAGACTACAAAGAGATGGTGGCGAAAACAGTAAACTCGTTTGAAACATCAGAAGAGCAAAAAGCTAGGATAAAACGGTTTTTAGTTGAAACGAAGAAATAATTAATGCTTGAACTGAATAAAATATATTTGGAATCTTGCCTTGAAGGCTTGAAAAAAATTGATGATGATTCGGTAGACTTGGTGTTTACTGATCCTCCTTATTACCAGTTTAGAGCCAAGAACTTAAAAGCGTTGAAAAACCATAAGGATCTGGTTACGGAGTTTGAATTTGACGGTTACAAATCTGAAGAAGAGTACTTGCAATTTTTAGAAGAGGTGATGATGGAGTGCTATAGAGTCACAAAACCCGGTGGTGCAGGATACTTGTTCTGTGGGGATGATTTTGTTTCGTTCATCAATAGAATTGTCGAGAAAGTAGGATTCAACTTTAGAAAGGTAATTCACTGGCACAAGACGAATCCGTTTCCAGCTATTTATACCCGAAAAATGTACGCAAATTCCATGGAAATGATGGTGCATTTTAGTAAAGGAACTCCAAAGACATGGAACCACAAACATGTGAATGAAATGCACAATTATATTCAAACTCCGATTTGTATGGGGAAAGAAAGAACCAAACACAAAACCCAAAAACCATTGAAAGTTTGTGTTCCTTATTTAGAGATTAGCTCGAATGAAGGTGACCTAATTCTGGATCCATTTATGGGTTCAGGTACAACTGCTGTGGCAGCCAAAATGCTCAAAAGAGATTTTATCGGTTTCGAAATGAATCCTACTTATTTAGAATTTGCAGAGGGAAGGTTAGCTGCATTATAGTTGCTTTTATAGTGCGTACACTTTTAGTTTCACTCCGATAGCTTCCAACAAATCAAAAGGTAAACTCAGTCCTATAGTATCCCAATCTTTTGATTTGGTTTTATTGTAGGCTTTTATATAGCGCACTTTGTGACTGCTTGAGTTTATTGATATTTCATCTGTTAAGCTCGCATTTTGCTGCGGATAATTAGTCTTTAACTCTTTAATCTTGGCAGAATTAATATTGGATAATAAATGAGTTTCAAAAGCTCTGATAAGTTCTTTTTTATCTATCCAAATCAACCGAGTAGGGAAGAAGTAGGCTAAATGATCAGCCGAACTGTTCTGCATCCAACCTTTTACATTGGGATACATGCTGTACAATTCAATATACAAATCGTCATAGTCGATAGCTCGAAACTTTTCAGATACATTGGAGTGTCTTTCCCATGCATGCAGTTGAACATCGATGTCAGCCCTTTGAAAGTCCATATCTCGTTCACTTTCCGTATCGAATCGGATAATATTTTCTACTTCGAAGACATTAAAGTAGAACTCATCAGCAAATACCGCCTTATCGCGCTCAACCTTTAAACTACTCCAGAAATTATGTGGGCTTTGGTTGGCCACCATTTAGTTCATTGTTATAGAGCTAGCATTTTTTTTCAGTGCTGCAATATCCTTTTCGTATTCGACTTCAGAAATTAACTTTCCATCTTTGTAATAATCGTCAAATATCCACCACTCTGTTTCTTTAATGTACTCAGTGATTTTACTTTTTTGAAGCACTCGATCTAACTCAATAAGATATACACCTTTACCTGAATTACTGTGCTCAATTCTATAATTGAAATCTAATTTAAAGATACTATCTGTAGAAATTGGGGGAATATCATTTCTTCTAAACCCCAATGCTTCAGCTACTATTTGATTCAGCATTTGACGTGTCTCAAGTGCTTTAACCATATTTTCATTCACTTCTGCTTCAGGAGGTTGAGATACAGCATAACCCGTATTAAGGATTCGTTTCATGTCCAAGTTTACATTCCGCATGCTCTTAACTTTTCGTCCTTGAACGCCTTTCATCATATCATGAAAATCATTCATAAGTTCACTCTTAGCTGCGAGGTTTCTATTGGTTTTCCTTTGTGTTTGTCTTTCTGCACCAGCAGTACTGGTGGTTGAAGGGGTGTAATCTTTATCTAAAACTGGGATGGCGATTATTGTCTTAACAGCAAGAACTTCTGTCTTTAACTTAACAGATTTTTTTTCTTTTTTCTTTTTCTCTTCTTTTTCTTTCTTTTCTTCTTTTTCTTTTTCCGGAGCTGGAGGTGGTTTGATAAATAAATTGGCCATAAAAGCTTCTTCAACCTCGCTTATTTCAACAAATTCATTTTTATCCGCATCAAATTTCACTCTAGAGAATGGTTTTAAAAATGCCATGGCATTCACTTTAGCTTCTTTTCTATTTACGATAACCAAATCTAAACCTTTAACTTTTCTATCAACTAATCGTTGATTTGTCGCGGTTGTTTTAGTGCTCACTGCCGCATAAGATCGATAATAATTAGCATCTTCTACTACCACTCGGTAATCCTTTTGGTAAGAAAGTAACAGTTCATAATTACCTTTTTCGTCAGATCTTACAGAGTCAATGAGGGAAGCACCTTCGTAAACCATAACCATTGCAGAGCCAATAGATTTTCCTTTAGAATCTATTGTTTTTCCTTCTAAAGCAAGTTTTTGATTGTCTGGAATTATAGCCAATGTATTTTCAAATTCTTGCTCAATTTTAGGATCTGATTTCATAGTTCCAGAAGCAGAGTCATATGCAATTTTAGAAGACACTTTATTAAATGCTGCTGGATTTGCATCGAGATCATCTTCTTGGTACATTGTTAAAGCAGGAAGAGATAATTCTTTATTTACTAGTTGAGGTTTGTCTTCTACTTTAGTATTTAAGGCAATCGTTGTTGTGTAATAACCTTTTTTACTCATTTCGGCTGTAAATTCTTGATCTAAAGGCAGCTCAACACTATATTCTCCATTTTCGTTGGTAGCGGTTGACTTGATTTTTTTTCCTTCTTGCAGGAAGTCAATGTCAAGGTCTGAAATAGGTGCATTAAGTTTATCTACCGATTTACCTTTCATTGCAATCATTGTAGGTAAGGGCTCTTCTTTCACGGTATCTACTGGTACTGCAGCTATAACAGGAGGTACGTATGCCAAAACAGATTCCATAAATGCATCATAAATCGTCATATCTTCAACGAATGCATCTTCCTTCTCGTCAAAATAGTATCCAGTTACGTCTATGTTTTCAATTAATTCAACGGGGACGATTTTCCCATTTATTTCATCATCTTTATGCACTACAATTGCAACGAGTCCTCCTTGACTAATCTCGGTGTTCTCCATTCCTAAAGGAACTTTTGTGTCAATTTTTATACGAGTGAGATGATATTCTTCTTTTTCAAACTCTAAAAAGTACAATTTGTTCAAACTCAATTGAGCAGAAAACTTACCCTTATTATCAGTTAAAATTGAACTTACCTCAACTTTATTTTCATTTAAAATATGAACTCTTCCTTCAGTAATTCTATTACCTGTGCCGGGGTTGATTAGTTTAGCAGAGAGCACGAGGAACCCTTTTGCGCCAGCTGTATCAATAATTTTCGCATCTTCTTTAGTTAATTTATTATTAAACTCGGAGGATGCTGCAGTATCTAAAGTGAACGATTCTTTGCCTGATTCGAAATAGAATTTTTTTACTGGAAGTTGAAAAGCATCAATATTACCTGCTGTATTGTCCTTACTGAACATTTCAATAGGAACATTGAATTCTGGAGTTTTGTCCATTTCATTAAGTTCCATATTGGTGTTGATACTTACAAAAATTGGATGATATCCTTTCGCTTTATAATTAATACGTACAATGGACTGGTAGGGAATCTCTACTTTGTAATTGGGAGAATCTACTTCATATGAACCATACAAAACATTACCATCAAAAACTTCAATATCTAATGGTAGAACTGTGCCTCCGTTAGTATCGACAAGCGTTCCAGCAAGTGATAAACGTCGTTTTGAAACCGCTACAGCGTAATCGTATTTTTTTCTAACCAAAGTGTCTGCATGAAAACTTTGTTTTTTTGGATCAAAAAGGATGTTATCTTCTAGAAGTATTTTTACACTTTCTGTAATTCGTTCCTCTTCAGGAATCAATATGAAATTGTGTTTTAATGTGTAATAATCCTCTTTATTAATACTAGGTACAAGTCCTTCGATCGAAGCACTTGAAGGATGATGTTGATCGCTAATAAGAGCAAGTCTAGTTTTACTCATTAGTGGTACTTCAATTTCGTATCTACCTTTAATATCAGATTTGGTATTAGCTACTACGCGACCTAGCGTGTCAATTGCCTCAATTCTAACACTTAAAGAATCAGCGGTGGAATCTTGTACCATTCCCGATAGGGTAAGTTTTCCTACATTGGGTTCAGTAACTTGGTCCAAGAAAGCAAATGTGTGATCAAGGTCTTCAATGAAAATCTCATAACCAGAATTGTAAGCAACCTTCATAAAAGGCTCAATTTTAGCTGTTTGTTTGTTGAAGTTTGATGATGTTCCTAATAAAACTATGGAAGCTTCATAGTACAGGTTTTTATAAACCTTAGATCCAGGAACTTTAGTATCAAACGTTCCAAACATTGTTACGTAACCAGAATCCTTGAAGTATACTCTAACTTTTTCATTGTACTCTAGAGTAAACTTGAATTTCCCTTTTTCATCAGTATAGCACTCATGAAGCGTTTTGCGGCCTGAACTATCTTTAACTGTTACTAGAGCACTATCTAAGTTTTTTTTCTTTTCATTCTTAATCCTGCCTGAAATTTCAAGCTTTCCTTTCTCAACATCAACTGGGATATCAGGAATAATAATGGCACTACTAAGCAGTATTAAAAAAACAGCTAAAGTGCTATTGTATAGGAATTTATTGATCATTTATTGGATTTTCACCTTACCTTCAAAAATATGAAAATCAATTAGTATCTAGCCTTATTCTAGAGACATTATTTGTCATTGTTTTTAGGGTCAAAATTCCAATCCCAGATCTTTATTTCTTCTTTTGTTTCAGAGTTAAAGAGTCTGGAAAAAGTTGCTTCGATTCCACCACCGGGGCTGAATGCAGGAGACTGGATAAGTTTACCATTTGGATCGATTAAATAATACAAAGGAATTACGACGATATCGTAGGCATCAATGATACTCTCATTTGATCCTGCATACAATACAGTCCATGGGTAAGAAAAGACTTCCATGTGTTTGTCAAAACGTTTTTTTCGTTCATCAATATTGATGCTTATGAATTCGACATTGTCCTGGTACTTTGGATGTATCTGCTTCATTACCTGCATAGATTTTATGCAAGGTTTGCACCAAGTTGCCCAAAAATCCAAATACACATACTTTCCTCTAAAGTCTTTTAATTTGACCGTTTCTCCTTCTACATTGGACAGGATAAAATTGGGTGCCTCAGCTCCTATACCTAGTTTTCTTAAACGTTCTAGATAATATCTAGCTATCTGTTTGTTTTCTCTTGTCTTTGCTATGGTTGAAATTGTAACTAAGATTTTATCAACTGCTATAGGGTCAATATTATTATTATTTACTGCTAAACGGAACAGCTCCCTAATAATAATAATCTCACGAAGTGTATCATTTTTAAGGAAATCATTAGTTGCTAAAAATGTACTTAGTTCGCTATAATTCGATGTGGAAATAGCGGTTTTTAATTGCTCACTTTCTTTAGTTATATTGTAACGATTAAACCATTTATTATAAAAATTTGTGAGCAGATTTCTGTAGCCAACATTTTGATAATCAACTGGAATCATTAAACTTTTTTCATAAACTTCCTTGAAGGTATATTGGGCTTTATATAAAAGCGAACCAATAACAGCATCTGTATATTTTCTGAAAAAATCATTCTTTTTGTATAGCGTATTTCTTGTTAAAACAAGAATGAATTCCTGAACTGCAGGCTTAGCCTTGTGGTTTAGAAATGCTTTGTAATGTTTTTGTTCAAAAGAGTCTAAGCTTACATTCAATAGGCCCATAGCATTATTGATTTTATCATCATCTTGGGCAATCAATTTAGCAGGTAAGTATTTGTCCTTGCTAAGAGGTGGAGCGGATAAAGGATCAAATTCCCCTAATTGAACGTTGTAGTTTGAGTTGGGTGCGACGTAAAAATTACTTCGATAATCCTTAATTTTAATTGCAATTAATCGGGTTTCCTTTACCTCGTGTTCAAATGAGAAACTTCCATCATTTCCGACGATAGACTCACCCACTAAAATTGGTTGTTGGCTAAATAGATCAGTATAGAAAATCAACTTTATCGGTTCACCGATATAACTTTTGGCCACACCATTGACGGTAGAAGCAAAATTGCTTAGAGTACTACAAAGAATTATGAATACAATTAATGCTCTCATTTTTTTATAAAATTGGCAGGAACAAATTCAGAGATATCTCCGCCATTTTTTAAAATTTCTCTGACTACTGTTGAGCTTATAGCAGAATGTTCAGGTTCACTTATAAGAAATATGGTATCCAATTCTGGAGCCATTTTTTTATTCATAAGGGCTATAGTTCGCTCAAACTCAAAATCGGCGGCAGTTCTCAACCCTCTCAATATATGATCAGCACTGATGGATTTACAATATTCAATTGTCAATCCTTGATAGGAAGAAATACTGATTTTGGGTTCATTTTTAAAGCAATTTTTCAGTGTCGAGATTCTTTCTTCAAGTGTGAAGAAGTAGTTCTTGTTACTATTGACACCAATAGCGAGTATTATTTCGTCAAATAGCGGTAGAGCGCGATTAATTATCGCTTCATGTCCGACGGTAATCGGATCAAAACTTCCTGGAAAAACAGCCCTTTTCATTCGACAAATTTACTTAATCCTCTTCGCTAGCGCTAAAGAAGCTGAAATTCACATGACCAAACTTTCTAGTAAAACGAAAATGAGGTTTCATTTCAAAATTGTGCTCTTTTCCGTGTTCCAAAATAAACCAGCCTTCACCATCGAGCCAATTATTTACAAACACGAGATCTGGTAGGTTGGTAAGTTCTGGAGATTGATAAGGAGGATCTGCGAAAATTAAATCAAAGGCTTTTTCATTTTCCTTCTTCAAGAATTTGAAAACGTTTTGTTTAGAAACACGAATTTTTAAATCTAAATCCTTGATGGTGCTAATTTGAAATGCAATACAATTTCTGTTTTGTTCAACGGAGAGGACCATTTCAGCGCCTCTGCTTGAAAACTCTAATCCAATATTTCCAGTTCCGCTAAAAAGATCTAACACACGGAGACCTTCAAAATATATTTTATGATCGAGTATATTGAAGAGACCTTCTTTCGCAAAATCGGTAGTAGGTCGAGTAGGGATGTTTTTAGGAGCGACCAACCTTCTCCCTTTATGTTTTCCTTTAATTACTCGCAAAGCAATAGTTGAAATGAGGAGAAATATGTTGAATTTAATTCTTTTGGACTGTCAAAACTGTCCTTCTGTGGTAAGGATTCGATTTTAATAAATCGTTTAATTTCATCAAGATCGAACTCAGCAGAATTCAAATTTCCGCCAATATAACAATCTATCAAATCTTTGTTAATTCCTAATTGTTCTAAGGTATATAGAGTGTAGTATAGAATATCTTCTGTTGTATTTACCTTAAAATGGTTGTGAAATTGGAGTTCGCCTTTAGATTTAACAATCAACTCAATTGTTTCGTCTAGCACAATCAAAAGCAATACATCTTTTGAAATAGACTGCACAGTGAAATTGACATACAATTCTCTTGAAGAAAATAATTCTGGAGCTTTGAATTTTTGAGAAGCCCACGTTGCCTCTTCCTCAGGCAATATATAGGCTAGTTTACCAAATGAAGCAGATTTAATACGCATCATTTTACAATCCTCTTGAGGCAACCCATGCTCAAACACAAATATTTTTTGAATTGTTTCATTATCAAGTGCACTTGGAAAAAGAGTCACTATGGGGCTGTGAAATCCAACTTTAGTTTCTAAGAAATCTGCACGTTGATAAGGAAGTTTTGCAAAAGCTTGATTGCATGATTCATCTACAGATTTGGAACTCAGTAATGGGAATTTGTGGTGCGAAAGAAAACGACTTCCGTTCTTCGAATATGTGCTGAAAGAAATCGATTTTTCTGAAAAGAAAACAAGGAGGATCAAACTTGTTTCCCCATCCCAATTTACAGTTTCGACTGTATAGTTATCCGATTGAGTGAGCGAAGAAATAGCGATTGTGATTTATTCTCCCCAATTACCTGCGGTACTTGGATCAACCATTGACCCAACTTGAAGTACATCGTAAATATCAAATGGAGCAGCGTCTGTTACTTTAAAAACAGGAACTTTAACTCTACCTCTTTCAACATGTCCTGCATTCATCTTAAAAGCCATTCTAGAAAATGGTACAAAAGGAAGCGAATCAATGTGAAAAGTACCTTTTCTATCCCCTAAATATTCTGCATTAAAGATTGATATTCCAGCTGGAATAGCAGTGGTATCGCGTTTAATAATCCCCAATTCAATTGCTTGAGCTTCAGTCAGAGTGTCTGGTGCAGTTCCTACTGATTTGATTACCAATATAGAGTCGTTTTTTAAAAACGTCATCATAGTGTCCAATTCAGATGTAAATTCTCCGTACTTCTCTTTATATTTCATTTGAACTTCACGAATATCTTTCAAATTCTGAATAACATGCGAGTATCTCTTGTTCTTTTCAGCTTGAAAATCTAGAGGATCTTTAATTGCTTTGTAATTGACGAACATTAATCCAATAGAAACAACAACTAAAAGGGCGAACACAATCAAACGAGTAGACTTAGAAAAGAGGTCTAAAGTGCTTAGAGTTGCAATAATACCAACTAATAAAATGGCTGAACCTCCAAGGTTAAACCACCCAGTTTGCGTATTGGTTAATCCAAATAACAAAATAGCTAATCCAGCTACGGCTAAAACTATAGGGGCAATGGCATTTTTAAGTTGCATAAATCTTTAATTTTTTACTGTAATAATCGCACAAACTTACAATTTTTTTTAAACGAAAAATTACGGATGATAATTCCTTAAAACTCCTATAAACATTGACATAATCGTAAATATAAAAACTAGTAATTAACCTATTTTTGACACATGCAAGGAACAGAAGTTCGCAATCAAATATTAAAACAATTAAATCTAACTCCTACTCAGGATCAATTTAGATTTATTAAAAGTTTCAGTGACTTTATTGCAGGAGAACTGAATGTTCAGGTTTTTATTTTACGAGGGTATGCTGGTACCGGTAAAACCACAATGGTAAATACCCTGGTTAAGGCATTACCGAACCTGAAGTTATTTTCAGTTTTATTAGCTCCTACAGGGCGCGCAGCCAAAGTACTCACATTGTATACTGGTAAACGTGCAAGTACTATACACCGAAAAATTTATCAAACAGTAGATAGAGGCGGAGGTAGTGTCGGTTTTCGATTGGCTAAAAACACTGCAAAAAATACTGTATTTTTTGTTGATGAAGCCAGTATGATTAATGGAAAAAGCCAGCATCAAGGAGAGGGATTTGGACAAATGCATTTACTGTCAGATCTTATTGATTATGTGCGAGATGGTGAAAACTGTCAACTTGTATTTATTGGAGATATCGCTCAGTTACCTCCAATAAATGAAAAGGTTAGTCCGGCTCTAAGTAAATCGTTGTTGCGAGGACAATTTGGAATGGACAGCGAAATGATTGAAATAAGAGAGGTCCTACGTCAGGCAAAAGACTCAGGAGTTTTATTTAATGCTACAAAATTGCGAAATCAGCTCTTCGATAATCAGTTTACTCCTCAATTTGATTTGGATGATTTTTCAGACATTCAGTCCATTTCAGGTGGTGAATTATCAGATTTTTTAGAGGATTCTTACGGGCGATCGGGAATTGAGCAAACGTTGTTATTGTGTCGTTCAAATAAATCAGCGAATAAGTTCAATCAAGAAATTAGACACCGGATTTTATTTCGTGAGGAACGAATTGAAGGTGGAGATATGTTGATGGTAGTAAAGAATAATTATTATTGGATTGAGGCCACTAGTAAACCAGGATTTATTGCCAATGGTGATGCATTGGAGGTGCTAAGCGTTGGACAATTAGAAAATAAATATGGTTTTGAATTCGCTACAGTGGAAGTTAGAATGGTGGATTATCCTAACGAAAAACCAATAAATGTAAAAGTGCTGTTGGATACACTTTATGTTGAGTCGCCTTCACTGCCTCAAAAAGATTTGGATAGGTTATATAATGAGCTTATGGTAGAATACAGCCACCTGAAAAATAAAAAGGCTATTCATTTTAAAATTAAAGAGGACTCTTATTATAATGCATTGCAAATAAAGTTTGCATATGCCGTAACATGCCATAAAGCTCAGGGTGGGCAGTGGAAAGAAATCTATGTAGATCAAGGATATTTAAATCCAGATCATATGGGTGTAGAATATACACGTTGGTTGTATACCGCTATAACTAGGGCAACGGAAAAAGTGTTTTTAGTTAATTTTAATCCGACATTTTTTTCTGATTATGAATAGTACCTATTTTGAATTAATTGATGATTTCCTATCAGATAGTGATACTATTCTCGAAACCCTGACTGATGAAGTAAGCTGGGAAGAAAGAGAAATTAAAATTTTCGGAAAAACATATAATCAGCCAAGATTAGTTGCGTGGCAAGGTGATTTACCCTATAAGTATTCCGGTGGTATTTGGTCTGCTGCGCCATTTTCAGAAACGGTTTACTTATTGAAAAAAGCTGTCGAATTGGAAACAGAAACTACCTATAACGGAGTGCTACTAAATCTTTATCGTGATGGTCGAGATAGTATGGGCTGGCATTCAGATAATGAAAAAGAACTGGGCGTAGCACCAATAGTGTCCTCACTTTCATTTGGAGCTGAGCGGAATTTTCGCATTAGATCAAAGCGAGAAAAAGGGAGTTCTTTTTCTATTGCATTGCGTAATAATTCACTGTTTGTGATGAAACCAGGATGTCAAGAGTTATACGAGCATACGCTCCCAAAAACTTCAAAGCCAAAAGGAATTAGGATAAATCTTACTTTTAGAAAATTATATTGAACGTCATTAAGAACTAATAAATCATGAAAAGAATAATCATAACTACTCTGTTTATAGGAGCTTTGGTAAGCACTTTTGCTCAGAATCGATCAATAAAATTTATTGATAATTCTATTGATAAAGCAATGGAGAAGGCACAAAAAACAGATAAGCTGATTTTTGTTGATGCATACACTACTTGGTGTGGACCTTGTAAATGGATGGCGGCAAATATGTTTACTAACGATACTGTAGCTGATTTTTTTAATGAAAACTTTATTAACCTAAAGCTGGATATGGAAAAAGGCGCCGGGAAAGATTTTGCGAAAACGCATTCAATTCGATTTTATCCGACCTTATTATTCATAAATAAAAATGGGGAGCTTGTTCACAAGCAGGTTGGTACTATGAGAATTCCTAGTAATTATGTCGATTTGGGAAAAAATGCTAATAATCCAAAGGAAAACTTGGTAGGTATGTATCAACGATTTACTGGAGGAGAAAAATCGCAGGAATTCATTGAGAAGTATTTGAAGGTGCTTAAATCGGCATACGAACCAACCGATGAAGTTTTGAATATCTATTATGAAGGCCTTTCTGAAGATCAGTTTTTAAACCCTGAAACATTTGATATTATCGTTTTATATGATAAATCTGTTGACTCAAAAGCCATGACTTATATTCTAGAACATAGAGATGAAGTTAAATCGGCTTATCCTGAGCAAGTTGATGAACTTTTATACAGAAATCATGAGTCATGGGTAATGGAACAAGTTTCGGGGAAACAAGCAGATAGAAAGGAGATGGAAAAAAGAATGATTGCTGTTAAAAAACGCAACATTCCAGGTTGGCAAAAAATTATTTTAACTACAGATTTAAAGGAGCTTCAAAAAGAAAAGCGAATGGCTGAATTTTGTGAAATCGCCGCTGCCGATGTGGGAGAGTATTTCGCAGATGACCACTATGCTTTAAATAATTTTGCTTGGACATTGTTTGAGAATACCGACAATAAGGAATATTTAAGAGAAGCAATAAACTGGACTGATATCGTTATTGCTAAGCTTCCAAATCCAGGAGTGCTAGACACTAAAGCGAATTTACTTTTTAAATTGGATAGGAAAAAAGAAGCGATAAAAGTTCAGACCGAAGCAATTGAACTAGGGAAAGAAAATGGCATGTCTGATATTGAGTTAAAAGACTATCAGGATACTTTAAAGAAATTTAAAAAATAGAGCGTATTAGAACTCGAGTTTTTATGAATTTAAAAAGCAATCAAATGTACTTTTTGATTGCTTTTTTTATGTTTTTATTAATATCTGTGTCTGCTGTTGCTCAGGATACCACGGTATTATTGGTCAACAATAACATTCGATTAATTGACGGTGCAAAGTACATGCATGCGGATCTTATTTTAGGTAATGAACACCAATTCGAAGGAAAGGTTTCCTTTAATAAGGATAGCACTATTATGCGATGTGAAAGCTGCAAATACTTCTTCCAAACAGGGAATATTGGTATTGATTTAGCTGAAGTCGATTTAGAATTAAATCCAGCTACTAATGCGGCTAAAGTCTATTACAGGAAAAGCTATACGGAGACTTTTATAATCCCTACAAAACTGAAAATTCAAATTATTGAAATGGATTTTGATATTCGAAGCGATCAACCTGCGCTTATGAATCCATTGGTAACTGATGAATTTTTAATTTTTGAAAGAAGTCAATTAGTGTATTATAATGGTTATCAGGATAGTACTACTTGGTTGGCAAACAGAGTAAAAATTGACCTAAAGAAAGGTGATGTATACATTGAAGGCATCGAGGTGTTTAAGCCATATGATTGTGAAATAAAAACGGTAGATAATAGCCTGAAGATTAATAAGAAAGGAAACTTTTATCCTCTGAAAAATGCAATTCTCCAATTTACAAGATACGGTGATATCCATGAAATCCAAGCTACTAAAGTTAGCTTTAAAAAACAATCGACTTTCTTCTCTGCTAGAGGATTTTTCGAAGAAAAAGGTGAAAAGTATCCAATAAAAAAGATTCACCCTGAACGAGTTGGAGGAATTTATCAGATAACTGGAAAAGTAAAAGGAGTTAACTAAACTTTTACTCCAAAGGCAAAATCAATAGGACTGTTCTCGGGTTTAAAACCTCTCGCTGGACTGTATTCTCTTCCATAAAAAATAATTTGAAGATGGAGTTTATTCCATAATCCCCTCGGAAACAATCGTTTCGCATCCTTCTCTGTCTGTTCAACAGACTTCCCATTCGTGAGCTTCCAACGTTTCATTAATCGGTGTATGTGCGTGTCTACAGGAAAAGCCGGTACTCCAAAAGCTTGAGCCATAACAACTGAAGCTGTCTTATGACCAACTCCAGGTAGTTTTTCTAATTCTTCGAATGATTCAGGGACAACTCCGTTATGATGTTCCATCAGCAACTTTGAAAGATTGACTATTGCTTTTGATTTTGTGGGAGAAAGTCCGCAAGGTCTTATTATTCCTCTAACCTCTTCAGGATCCTGTTTAGCCATTATTTTTGGATTATCCGCCAATTCAAAAAGGGCAGGAGTGACTGTATTTACTCTAACATCCGTGCATTGGGCAGAAAGAAGCACAGCAATCAATAACGTGTATGGGTCTTTATGATCTAATGGAACGGGAGTTTCGGGATAGAGCCTCTCCAAAGTCTCAAGTACGAAGTCAACTTTTTCTGCTTTTTTCATACTGCGAATCTAAATTCTATTTCAAGAAAAGGATTTAAACAATTTTAGAAACTCTCAAATTTTAGATAATTTACATTTGTTTTATGGAGTTAGACCGTATTAGCTACAAAAACATTGATTTTTTACCCAAGTTGATGTCCGATTATTTAGAAAGAGAACCAAACCTTGGGTCTTTATTTAATCAGCCTTCAACCCTTAAAGGGTTTAAAACTACAATTGAAAATCGTCAATTTTCTGACGATAAAAGAGCTATTTTAAGTGAAGTATTGAAAAGTCAATATCTGGGAATTGATAACGCTAATCAGCAACTTTCTGCAATTGAATTGCTAAAAAAACCAACAACCTTTACTGTTACGACTGGACATCAATTGTGTTTGGGGACAGGTCCAATGTATTTTATCTATAAGATTTTATCAGTTGTTAAGCTTTCGGTACAACTTAAAAAAGAATTTCCTGAGAACGATTTTATTCCCATTTACTGGATGGCAACTGAAGATCATGATTTTTTAGAAATCAATCACTTTAACACTTCAAAAAAGCGCTACGAGTGGAAAGGTGAAAACGACATTGCTGTAGGATGGAAACAACCTGAAATTAATGATCTTATTCTAGAACTTGAAAAGGATATTGAAAAAAACACTTCAAGTAAAAAATGGTTGGAGCTTATTAAAGAAGCTTATTCTAAAAAGGATTTGGCAAGTGCTACACGTAATTTGGTGCATAGTTTTTTAGGGAAATTTGGAGTGGTTATAATTGATGGCGACGCTCCGCAGTTGAAGCAAATTTTCGCTCCTAAAATGAAACAAGAAATTGAGCATCAAACTAGCTTTAATTCAGTTACAAAGACGATAAAGCAACTCAATCAAATTGGATATAAAGAGCAAGTTTCGCCTCGAGATATCAATTTGTTTTACTTATCAAAAACATCAAGAATAAGGATTACCAAGAAGGCGGCGGGCTTTGAATTGGCCGATAAATCTAAAATATGGACGAATGATGAGATTGTAAACGAAATAACAACTCGTCCAGAATTATTTAGTCCAAACGTTTTGTTGCGTCCACTTTATCAAGAAACCATTTTACCTAACCTTGCTTATATTGGTGGAGCTGGTGAAATGAGCTATTGGTTCGAACTTAAATCCATGTTTGAGAATTTTGAAATTGATTTTCCGATTCTAATGCTCAGAAATTCTGCTGTGTTAGTTTCTAAAAGAGATGCGGAGCGACTTTCTAAATTAAAACTTGAGTGGGAAGACATTTTTAAGTCTGAGAGTGATCTAGAAAAGAGGCTAGTGGAGATTCATGGAAATAAAAACTTGAATCTCGATGCTTATCGTTCCAAAATTGAGTCAATTTTTCAAGAGTTGAAATTACTGGCGGGTTCTGTTGACGCTGCTTTAAAGCCAGCTTCAGAAGTTTCGAAAACACGTTCTTTAAAATCTATTGATCGTTTAGAGAAAAAACTAATTAGAGGTGAAAAGTTGAATTTAGAAACTTATCTGGAAATGATGTATCGGGTAAAAGGTTCTGTATTTCCTAGCGGAAATTTTCAAGAACGTTATTACAATATTGCTGAGTTTTACCCAAAAATAGGTGATGAACTTTTCGATAAACTATTTGAGGCATTTAATCCATTGCAGCCCGATATTACAGTGCTTGAGTTTTAATTAGCGAAAGAATTTTAAGGTCTTCAGCTCGTCAATTTCATTTTCAATACCAAAAAGTAAATACTTCTTCCGAGCTGGCTGTGTTGTATAGTTATCATTTGAATTCCAGTCTCTTTAATTATAAAGTCAATTTTTCTTTTAGTTACAATTCATTTGACTTAATCGGTAGTAATTGATACCAAAATCAGTTTGGTACGCAATTAGACTGTACTTGTTTAAATCGTTTGCTGTTCACTGTCCTTGTAAGGTTCCTGTTTTCGGAATGGCTATTGTCAATTTTGAATTATATCGATAAGTTATCAGAGCCTTCCACAGTTCTTGCTTCACTCAGATCAATAGAAAGGGTGAGAGAGGATAGATTAGCTATAGAAATTGCAGGAGAAGTCCATTTAGCCTTTCCTTCAGTATCTCTAAATTATATTTTTTCATTTACAACTTGAATATAGTCTGAGGCATTTTGTAAATTAACATGTGAAGTGTCCACACTCCAATTTGCTCCAGTAGTGTCTATAGTTATAACAGATGCAGATTCAAAAGCGCCCTTATTGTTTTGACCCGTGAAATTTTCGGCATACAAAGTCGTCGTACAATAAGCATTAGTAAAAAATATAGTAGTAAAAGAGAGAAGGATTAGTTGAGTTATTCTTTGATTCATGTTTGGTTTTTTTGGTCGATAAAATTTAATGTTTTTGCAATTTGATTGATATTATGGATTGTTTATGTTTTTGTTATAAAAAGGGAGCGTTTTGATTGGTCTCATTCTAGGGTAAATATACTTTTGCGTATGCAAGATACAATCCTCATTCTAGATTTTGGTTCTCAGTACACTCAGCTCATCGCCAGACGGGTAAGAGAATTAAACATTTACTGTGAAATTCATCCTTTTAATAATTTTCCTGAAATTACTTCTGATATAAAAGGAGTTATTCTTTCGGGGTCACCTTTCTCAGTTAGAGATGCTAAGTCTCCGATTCCAGATTTAAGTGCAATTAAAGGCAAACTCCCGTTATTAGGTGTTTGTTACGGTGCTCAATTTTTGGCAAATCACTATGGTGGTGAGGTAGTTGCTTCAGAGCATCGAGAATATGGAAGAGCTAATCTTACCTATATCGATAAAGCATCTGATTTGTTTTCTGGAATAGAAACTGGATCTCAAGTATGGATGAGTCATGGTGATACCATTTCTAAATTACCCGAAAACTATTCGCGAATTGGTAGTTCAAAGGATGTAGAAAATGCTGCGTTTAAAATTGAAGGTGAAACGACCTATGCCATACAATTCCACCCAGAAGTTTATCATACTGCAGATGGCCTTACCCTATTAAAAAACTTTGTAGCTGAAATTTGTGGTTGTGACCAAAGCTGGACTCCTGCTTCTTATATCGACACGACTGTAGCCGAACTCAAGGAAAAAATAGGAAACGATAGAGTAATTCTTGGCCTTTCGGGTGGAGTAGATTCCACCGTTGCTGCAACACTTTTGAGCAGGGCTATTGGTGAAAACTTGTATTGCATATTCGTTGATAATGGATTATTGCGCAAATATGAATTTGAAAGTGTTCTGAAACAATACGAGCATCTTGGTCTAAATGTAAAAGGAGTAGATTCTAAATCGAAATTTTATAAAGAATTAGAGGGCGAATCTGATCCAGAAACGAAACGAAAAATAATAGGTCGAGTTTTCATAGAAGTATTTGACGAAGAATCGCATTTGGTAGAAGATGCAAAGTGGCTTGGTCAAGGAACTATTTATCCAGATGTGATTGAATCAGTTTCTGTAAATGGCCCATCGGCAACTATAAAATCGCACCATAATGTTGGTGGTTTACCTGATTATATGAAACTAAAAGTGGTTGAGCCATTGCGGTCTTTGTTTAAAGATGAGGTTCGTAGAGTTGGAAAAGAGTTAGGGTTAGCAGCAGATTTACTAGGAAGACATCCTTTTCCTGGTCCAGGACTTGCCATTCGTATTTTAGGAGATATTACTCCAGAAAAAGTGGCAACGCTGCAAGAAGTCGATCATATTTTTATTCAAGGATTAAAAGATGAAGGCTTGTATGATGAGGTATGGCAAGCAGGCGCAATATTATTGCCAGTGCAAACGGTAGGGGTAATGGGTGATGAACGTACTTATGAAAATGCAGTAGCTTTGAGAGCAGTTTCCTCTACTGACGGAATGACGGCAGATTGGTGTCATTTACCTTATGAATTTTTGGCACGTATTTCGTCTGAGGTTATCAATAAAGTAAAAGGAATTAACAGGGTAGTTTATGACATTAGCTCTAAGCCACCAGCTACAATTGAATGGGAGTAATTTGAAAGTTTTACTAAGAATAATTTTTGTTTTTACTTGTTTTGCTACAGCAGAAAATGCTATTGCTCAGCAGTTTAATCAAAAACAAGTTCAATTGATTGATGGTAAAACGTATTACCTTCACAAGATTGAAAAAGGTAATACGCTTTATTCTTTAAGTAAAATGTATTCGGTAAAAATTAAAGATCTTATCGGAGAAAATCCTCAACTGGATGAAGGGCTAAAGATTGGGCAAGTTATTCGTGTTCCGATTAAAAAAGTGGATACCAAGGCAGCCGCTAACAATCCGCCTAAAGCCGAAGGTAAATACTTGATTCATAATGTAATTGCTAAAGAAACAATGTATTCATTGTCTCGAAAATATGAGATAAATACGGATAATTTATTAAAAAGTAATCCTCAAATCAAAGAAGGATTGAAAGAAGGAATGGAGCTAAGAATACCTATTGAGCGGAATGTTGTTACTAATGTCACTCAGAAGGTAATTGCACCAGCAGTTGAAGATTCTTTTGAATTGCATTTTGTAGGACCCAAAGAGACACTTTATTCTTTAGCCAAGGAATATGATGTGAACATGGATAGTATTCGAATCGTAAACAATGGATTAGCTGATGGTCTAAAAGTGGGTACAACTATTCGATTGCCTATCGCTAAAGCAAAATCGATTTCTGTTTCTGCTGCATTAGCTGATATTATTCCATTGAAGGAAGACTCAAGTGTTTTCAAAGAAGAATACCAGATAGTGATAATGCTTCCGTTTTATTTTGATTTAAACGATACCTTAGAACAAAAGCGTAGAAGTTTTGAACCCGAAAAAATTCTACCAGCATCTGAAGTTGCTATGGGAATTTATGCAGGAGTTAAACTTGCGTTGGATAGTTTACGAACTAAAGGCTATAAATTCAGAGTACTTGTTTATGATACCAAATACGATAGGAAATCAAGAAGTAATCAAGTAGTTAAGGATATCCTTTTGGATATGGAATTGGTTAATACGGATTTATTTATCGGGCCATTATATCGTCCCAATTTTGAGGTAGTTCAGAAATACGCAGATGCAATTGGGTCAGCAAATATTTCTCCAGTACCTCAGAGTAACAGCATCTTGGATACGAATCTTAGAACCATAAAAGTGAACTCAGGAAGTAATGCTCAAGTAGATTTTATTCGAAATATGGCTCTGACTAATTTTAAAGATAAGAACCTTGTTTTGATTGAAAACAATGAATTAAAAGATGTTTTGTTAGCAGAACACTTTAAAGGGATTTACAACGGTGATACTAATAAAGTAATTTTTAGTGCTGTGAATACAAACTTTCAGAGCCTTAAAATTTGGGACTTTGATACTGCAAAAATCAAATATGTGTTAGATGATTCAATTCCAAATATATTGGTAATGCCATTGAATAGCAAAACGTTTGTAACCAGAATGTTGAACGCTCTTAACCGTTATTCAAAAGATTACGATATCACTGTCATAGGAATGGATGCTTGGGGGACGTTTGGTTATTTGGATATCAAGTATTTGAATAATCTAAAGGTGCATATTCCATACAATCAGTTTGTAGATTATAATTACAGTGCAACTGATAAGATTATTGAAAAATATAGGGTCACCTACAAATCAGATCCATCTGATTGGACCTTTTTAGGTTACGATATAGGATTGTACTTTTTAGAATCGTTGCAGAAATATGGTAATGGATTCTACGAAAACTATCCAACGGATACCTACCGAGGAGTAAGTAAGAATTTTAGATTCTCAAGACTAAATCCGAATGGTGGTTTTGAAAATACTGCCCTAAAAATGGTGAAAATTGAAAATTATTTTCATGTTGAGGTTGAATAAATGAGTTACCAAGAGCAAGTAATTGAGTGGTATAAATCTTTGCAGAATACTATCTGTGCAGGATTAGAGAAAGCAGACGGATTAGCAAAGTTTCAAGAAGATAATTGGAGTAGGCCAGAAGGTGGAGGAGGAAGGTCTCGAGTTATTCAAGATGGAAACGTTTTTGAAAAAGGAGGCGTTAATTTTTCTGCAGTTCATGGTGTATTGCCCGATAGTATCAAAAAGGCTTTGGGTGTTTCAAAATCTGAGTTTTTTGCCGCAGGGGTATCCATCGTTTTGCATCCTAAAAACCCATGGGTTCCTATTATTCATATGAATACTCGATTTTTCGAAATAGAAGGAGAAACTTGGTGGTTTGGTGGTGGAATTGATTTGACTCCAATTTACATTAACGACCAAGAAACCAAAGGCTTTCATTCGGAACTAAAATCCACTTGCGATCAATTTGACGCTGAGTATTTTCCGAAATTTAAAGAATGGGCCGATAACTATTTCTTTATCAAACACAGAAATGAAACCAGGGGAGTGGGTGGGATTTTTTACGATCGATTAAACGATAGAGATTGGAATGAACTCTTCGATTACAACAAAGCCATAGGCGATACCTTCTTAAAGGCTTATTTACCCATTGTAAATGCAAATGCAGATAAACCTTTTAACGAAGAGCACAAGAACTGGCAACTTATCAGAAGAGGGCGATACGTGGAATTTAATTTGGTTTACGATAAAGGAACTAAGTTTGGTTTAGAAACGAATGGACGAATAGAATCTATTCTTATGTCCTTGCCTACCCATGTTAGCTGGCCTTATAATTTTCAACCGAAAGAAAACAGTCAAGAGCAGCAGACCTTAGAGAAATTGAAGAAAGGAATTGATTGGGTATGATCATCTAAAAAGAGGCTATTTCCATGAGTCAAACATTCTTTAGCATATGAGCCAGCGACCTCTATGTTTTGCTATTTCGAACACTTTTATAAAAATGAGTTCATTATAAAGAGAGCCCAATACTTTTTCAATTTTATCTGATGAAAAAGTGTCTTTGAGCGTTTCTAAGTAATGAAACATTGTTGAATTGGCCAATTTTGATTTCACTTTTACCACAACAATTTGGTAGATTTTTTAAACTCATCTAAGGTTGATTCTTTAAGAGTAAGATTTTCAATTACAGGATCATCACCAGTAGTTAAATCTGCGATGGTCCATTTAATAGTTGTCTTATTTATAAATTCATAAACTAAAAGACTTGATTTTTTTCCGTTTGGAATTTTATTGAACTCAAGGATAGTTTTATCATGATTTGTAAAATATCCAGGCAGAATGGTTTTGTTCTCTTTAAAAATGAGGCGAACGCATACCTCAGGAGAAGTTTTGTTGACTCTTACTGTTAGATTAGTGTTATCTTCCGATTCCATGAATTTGTCTGCGTTAATCCATCCTAATTTATTGGTGGAAATGAAAATCTTATCAATTTCATTGAACTCTTCTTCATCCATTTCAAACTCTTCGTTAAGCACTGGATTTACAAGATTGATATCTTTATCCAGTCTCCAGTTAATCATGCTTCGAGAATTCACTCCAATAAAGGCCTTGAAATTTGAGACTTCAATTCGATCTAGCCAATGTATGTCGATCTTGTTTTTTAAAGTGATACTCTTACCATTACAAAAAGCCGATAGATATAACATTCCTCCAGTTTCTAAAATTTTATCATCGCTTCGTGTGGTTAAACCAGAAAGTAAAATATCAGTAATTGAAAAATATTCTTTCAGCTCAAATTCAATCTTTTCGCAAGAACAATCGAAGGAGTTTTCTGGAATACGAATTTTAATAAATTCACCATATATGTATTCCTCTTTAGATTTTTTTATTGTAGTTGTTTTTGATTTTAACCTAGACGTATCCAATGTTCCTGAAGGTATGTAAGTTTCTGGTCTATAAATAACTAAATTGTAAATACCGCTTCTATTGGTAAAGCTTCTGTATGCTTTATTTGTAGATGAAATAACTTTTTCAGGTGGGGCTAATGGTTTGAAAATATATTGAATATTTAAAGGATGAATAGTTAATGCACTTTTACAATAATCTATGATTTTATTGCATCTACTTCTACTAAATCCAATTTTATCTTCATCCTTTAATTTTTTTATTTCTTTTGAGGAAAGAACGTTAATTAGTAATTCGTCACCATTCTTTAAGTTCAAGTATGCTTCATTGATTTGTTGAGCAATTTCGTCATTAATCTGTGATGATTTGGTTTCAAAAACGAGATTTAACTGCGCCCAAATAGACGAGTTTGAAAGGAGTAGTATGAGAGTAAATAAGGCAGTTTTTTTCATCAGATATCGAAGTTTAGTTAATAACTGAAAATCGAAACAAAAATTATGGCTGTACATCCTTTATTTATCAACAAGCTGAATCATTTCTTTTTATAGTCTGCCGATTTTCTGGCTATGAAAGTGGGGAAGCCTGCAGCTAGAAGTATCCACTTTATTTTTTAATCAATACTTGTTCTGTGGTTTTAACGATATTTTTAACAACGCTATCCAATTCATTTGCTGAGGTCATTAGGTACTTTGTAAACTCTTCTTTTTCAGCAGCTGATAAGGTCACACAATTCAATACCTCTATCAATCCCATTATGTTTGTTAATGGTGCGCGCACTTCATGCGAATGTGTCCATGCAATTTGTTTTAGTTTTTCGTTTTGAGCTTCAATGGCCTTTATATAATTATAGCGTTCTGTAACGTCTGTTGCTAATACTACTTTAGCTTTTTTTCCTTTGTGCGATATTCCATGAGCTCGAAGATCGACAATGATTTCTTCCCCGTTTTTCATTTTATGCACATGCTCGCCAAAGAATTTGGGTCCTCCTTTTTGTGCTGAAAGTTTGAGAGATTCGTCTAATTTTAAGAATTCAGATTCTGGCCTTATTTCTCTTATGGTCATATTCAGAAATTCTTGGTAAGAATATCCATAGCGTTCAATTGCAGCTTTATTAACATCCAGAAATTTCAAAGTAGCTATTTCGTAAATATACTTAGGCTGTGGGCTAAGGTGAAATAGATTAGAATAGCTGAGTTCTGATTTTTTAAGCGCTTTTTCGGATTTAATACGGTCTGAAATATCTTGTCCTACACATT
This sequence comes from uncultured Flavobacteriales bacterium, assembly GCA_913020435.1. Taxonomy (GTDB): domain Bacteria; phylum Bacteroidota; class Bacteroidia; order Flavobacteriales_G; family Salibacteraceae; genus UBA6770. The sequence continues at coordinate 49,270 of CAJVZZ010000004.1, forward strand.
GTATTTCAGAAGGTTTTCCGTAAGTATCTTTAAGACATACAAAATCCCAAAGAGTAGTGAAAGTTTTTCCATCGCTGCTTGGTTTGTTGATTTCAATTTTAAACACCTTTTCAGGTTCTGCAATACATTTTTCTACTGTTTCTTTTGTTCTTTGATGGTGGTAGTCCAAAATTGATGAAAAATAGTTATTCCCCAATATTTTCCCATCAGGGTAAAGCCATCCAAATTCGTCAATAAATATTTTGTTTACATAGGTGTAGTTTAAATTTATGTCAGTTCGAATAACATAGTTAGTTTGTGATTCGGATAAACCTTTGTAATATGCTTTACTCTTTTTTAGTTTCTTTTCGACAAGTATACGCGCTGTTATATCTCTAGAGTTTGCCACTATTCCAACTATAGCTGAATCGTTCATAAGATCAGTTAAGACGGTTTCTAGCCAGCACCAAGATCCATTACCATGTTTAATTCTGTAAGGTTTAGGCGTGAGCTGTTTTTTAGTTTTTAATTTCAGAAGACTTTTAATAAACGCTTTTTTATCATTTGGATGAATAATATCAAAGTTATTTTTAGCAATTAATTCCGTCGGATTAATTGCTAAAATTTTTGCGGAAGAAGGACTTATGTATTTGATGTTGCCATCATAGTCCATAATTGTAATTAAATCAGATCCATTTTGAACAAGGCCTTTAAACCTACTTTCACTTCGTTCTACTTCAAGTTCGTTTTCTTTTTCAATAGTAATATCTAGAACAATCGAGTCCCAGATAGTACTGCCGTCCTCTGCGCGTATAGGGTTTCCAACACCTTTGAACCAACGAATGGTACCGTCTGCATTGTGATGGCGCCATTCCTGCTCCCAAAAGCTTAGTTCTTGCGCTGATTTCTGAATGGATTGTACGAGTACTTCTATATCTTCATTTTCAGTATTCCCCCAAATAAGCTGGCTATTTTTCATGACTTCTTCAGCAGAGAAGCCCCAAATATCTACAGCTCCTTCGCTTACCAATAGCAACTCGTCGCTACCATCTGGGTAGAGCTTGTAGCGGAAAACTACACCAGGAATATTATTCGTAATGGTTTTAAATTGAGTTTCAGTATTTCTGATTTCGGTAATGTCGACATTAATTCCTGCCATAAGTAAAGGCTTACCATTTGATGACCACCTTATAACCTGACCTCGGCTATGTATCCATACTATGTGTCCCTTTTTGTGTAAAAAGCGCAAATCAACCTCATAAAAGTCAGTTTTTTTCTCAAGATAGGCTGCAACTTGTTCATTTACAATTTTGATATCGTCTTGGTATAAAAGCTTTTCAAATTGATCAATGTTCAAAGAGTCGAGTTCATCAATAGAATAACCTAGTATTTCTGCGTAGCGTTCATTAATAGAAACTTTTCCATCGTTAAGGTTCCATTCCCATGTGCCTAAGTGGGTTGCATCAATAATATTATCAAAGTGCTTAGATTTAATTGTGAAGCTCTCTGTCATTTTTTTTAGAAGAAATCGGTCTTTACGATTTTCAAAAAACTGCAATACTTGATCAGCCAATAATTTTAAAGTTTTCAATTGTTTTGGCTCGAGCTTTCGAGGTTTAGTATCGATTACGCAAAGCGTACCTAAAGCATTACCCTCATTACTTACTAATGGTATTCCTGTATAAAAAACAATTTTAGGGTTTCCAGTAACGAGTGGATTGTCACTGAAGCGATAATCCTCCCTCGCATCTTCTACAATGAAAAACTGCAGAGGATCATTAATAGCATGGGCACAAAATGACTGCTCAATGGGCGTCTCGTTAATATCTAATCCATGATTTGATTTAAAGAACTGCCGTTTGTCAGAAACAAGAGATACTAAGGAGATAGGGGTGTCACATATTAGAGCGGCTAGACTGGTTATATTATCGTATTTTTTTTCGGGCAGAGAGTCTAAAAGTTCCAGTGTATTGAGATCTTCAAGTCGTCTTTCTGCAAAAGGTTGGTGCATAGATGGAGTGTTTTTAGCTCTTTAAAACTGCAATTTAACGAAAAAATACGCTTTTCAACGATTTTATTTGCGAATCCATCAGAATTATATGTGACAATTAGTGGATTGGTTATTAGTTGAAGGTGGGGGTTTCAGCAACTCTAAGAAATAGTGTCTGCTGTTTTGATTGAATGCGGCACTTTATTTATAATTATGCTCGATTTCACTCTCACTTATAGGTAAGATCGAGGATTAATTATTCAAGTAGGGTTTCCTTTTCTGAATTTTAAAACAATAAAGTTGAACTTTCAATTTGCTTTTATAAAAATAAGTCGATTAGTCAATCGATACGATTATTGAAAAGCCTAATTCCGTTTTTGTAATTACTTGAGTTCCTTATTACACTTTTTCCAAAATGCGAAAAAAGAAGGAAAGAATCCTTTGACAGAAAACATCCAATCTCGTTCGTCTTTAATTCCTGTAAAATGGAGGTTAGTTGGATGTTCTTTAAAAATTAAATTTGATTCCTTTGTTTGTTGTTTAAGTTCTATGAATTCACCTACAAAAACTTGAATATCTTCAATATTTCTGGACAATGAAATTATAAAATCAAGCGGTTTTTGAGCAATAGGATATTTAGTAAAAAAGCTAGGCTCCAAAATCAAAACACGATTTACGCCTTCGTCTTTTCTCCATTCAGGGTCAAGATTATAATAGGTATATATACAGGTTGAAATTTGAGTGTTTAGCACTAAATCCTTGTTGACTGGTAGCTCAGTTTTTAACTCGAAATTTTCTGTTATTTTTAATATTTCAGGAGTTTCAAGTGTCTCAAATTGTTCGTAGCCTAAGTCTAAAAAAGTATCGGATTGATCACTTTCAAAGAAGTTGTTTATGTTTTCTTGGTTTGCGTAATATTTTTTGTTGGCATTTGCGCCTGCAACCCATTGCCAGCTTAAGGCATTACTTGCCCAGTCTCCATCCAATAAATTTGCATACAGCCATTGCGCAGGATTTAACCAATGTGAATGACCAATGTTACATACAATAGAGGCTACATACATGCGCATGTGATTGTGCATGTAGCCATAGTTATGTAGCTCTTGAATTGCTTTATCTATTGCGTTAATACCCGATTGAGCTTTAAGTATCGCAGTTGGAACTTGATGATTTGACACGTCGGATTGATTATGTTTTAAATCGCGATCAATTGCATTTCCTTTTTCAATCCATACTTGCTGCCAATAGTCTCGCCAAGCTAATTCTTGAATCAACTTTACCGAGTGAAAATAGGGTAGGTCCAAGTCAAGGATATGTTCGAATACCATTTTAGTTGAGATCACTCCTCTAGCTATATAGGGACTTAATCGAGTTACCGCTCCAGATTTATGGTTTCTAGAAGTTCCGTATTTTTTTGGATCGATTGATAGAATACGCTCTTGGATAGATTTTAAATCTGTTGGGAAACTCATCGTTTGGTAATTTTATTGTTTGAAATACCGCGCTGACGCGAACATTTGAATCGAGTCATTTCAGTATTGCGCTTTTTTAGATGTTTACTGCTTACTCCGCTGTTCACTCTTTTCCTCCATAATCGAAATGATTTTGGTTTTAGTGTGCTGCGCATTACTTGGATAACCTCGTTTTCTTTTAATCCAAATTGAAAATCAATTGCCTCGAAAGGAGTGCGATCTTCCCAGGCCATTTCAATAATTCGATCGTGATCTCTTTCTGAAAATTCCGTCATAAAGTTAAAGACAGATTCCAATGTGATTTGTTTGATTGTTTGTGCAGATTAATTAATGAAATGCTGCATAAATCGGCTTGAGACGAGATAATTTATGATTCAGGATTTTTGTTTTTTTACACTAGGTGATTTGCGAATAAACCGCATTTGGTTCAATGGGAATTTCGTGTTACTTCAATTCTAAGTTATCTAACAATAATTTAAAGTTTTCCTCTTTTTTGTTTCCAATCAGAAACATGATTTCTTCTATGTAATCACTAGAAAAATTCGGTTGGTCCAACTTTCGCCCTCTATAACCGGGGTACATATCTTTTAATGGAATTTCTATTTCTTGCCATTTTCCAGAGGTGGAAAAGGTTGTTATGTAAGAATAGTAATCTTTGGAATTAGTTTTTACTCTAAACTGATATTGTTTGCCATCACCTTTAAGTTTAAGAACCACTTTAGAGTATTTCTTAGTTTCAATTTTTGGGAATTTATAGCGCAGCGATGAGAATCCGCCGTTATTTTCTAATGAGATTTTTCCTTCAAAAACACCAAAACCATCTTTACTTAATTTAAAAGTGCCTGTTGACCTTCCGCCCATCACTCCATCGACTACAATTACCCAATCTTCAACATTGGATTTTTTGTTGAAATCAAAAATTACTGCCAAGCTCATTGAGGAAGATAATATCATAAGACAAATAAAGTATTTCATAATAAATAGTTTAACTAAGGTTGGAATAAACGTTAATTTTTATGCCGTTTTACTTGATCATACTTAGTTATTTGTTTAAGCATTCCATTAAAGATAAAGCCATGAAATGGTAATACTGAGTACCAATATAATCTACCTGCTAAACCTAAAGGTCTAAATGTTGCGGTTTGCATCAGTTTACTGTTTACTACCTTAAACTCCAGCCAAGCTTCTCCAGGAAGTTTCATTTCTGCAAACAGCAGTAGATGCCCTTCTTTTTTATTCGCGTAGAGCACACGCCAAAAGTCAATAGAGTCGCCAACGTTTATCTTAGCTTGATTCGTTCTTCCTCTTCTAAGACCAACGCCACCAAAAAATTTATCCAAAACACCTCTACTTTTCCACAACCAAGTGCCATAATACCAGCCAGTTTTTCCGCCTATACTCCAAATTTTATCAATACTATTTTTACGATTTTCCATAACCCGAGTTCTGCTATCTTTAAAACAACCGAAAGAGGGGACAGTAATAAATTCAGATATATTAAATGTTAGCCCACTACTAGCATAGGCGTCTTTCCAACTTGATAGCGTCTGGTCATTGTCAATTTTATTGAATGCTTTTTTTAAAGCTTCCTTATAACTCAAGGGTTGAATTCCAAGAAGAGTATTCAGCATATTATCACGACAAATTACTTCAACTTTCATACTGCTTACAAGCGATGTTGCAAGATTATAAGAAGTTGAGGTTACAAAATAAAGCCAGTATGATGAAAGCTTTGGAGTCATTACTGGTATAATTATTATTGTACGTTTTAAGTTCCGAATTTTGCCAAAATCAAAAAGCATGTTTTTGTAGGACAACACATCAGGACCACCAATATCAAAGTTCTGATTAAATGTTTTTGGGTTGAATATGGATTTGGAGAGAAATGTAATTACATCAGTCACTCCGATGGGTTGGCATTTGGTGTTAAGCCACTTAGGAGTAATCATTATTGGTAGTTTTTCAACTAGGTCTCTTATGATTTCAAAAGAAGCACTTCCGGAACCAATAATTATTCCAGCTCGTAAAGCTGTAAAATTGTAATCTCCTTTATTTAGCTCTGTTTCGACATTTTTTCTAGAGCTCAAGTGCTTTGAAAGGTCAGATTCATTTATTATGCCTCCTAAGTAAACTACATGTTGAACATTAGTTTTTTTAAGTGCATTGCGAAAGTTTATAGCAGAAAGTTCTTCTAACGCCGTATAGTCTCCTTCGGAAGACATAGAATGCACTAAATAGTATGCTCCATCAATATCTTTTGGGATTGCTTTTAAAGATGCTTCATCTAGAAGGTCTACCTTTATAACTGAAACATTTTTTTTTAGGGATTCAGGAGGGTTAAATCGCTTAACATCTCTGACACAGCAAATTACGTCATGCCCAGCCTCAATGAGAATAGGAAGAAGTCGCTTGCCAATGTATCCCGTGGAACCAGTAAGTAATATTTTCATTTTAATTAATCATAACGTTCTTTGGCCTAAAAGTAAGAATAGTTTTTCAACCAAATTTTAATTTGAAAATAAGAATGATTTTCTCATAAAAATTCTGTTTACAGGACTAAATTCCAGGATGCTTCTTCGATTATCTAATAATATTTAGCCATATTTACTTGATTCTTGTCTAATATATTTGATTCTTGTCTAATATATTTGATTCTTGTCTAATATATTTGATTCTTAACTAATATATTTTATGCTATACCTCATGGTGAAAGTGCTAGCTTATAATCTACTTTCTCTAATTGTGCGCATCGTCAATTGACTTGTAATACATATGATTCAACTAATTAGTTTGAAATGCATTAATAGTCTTATTGCTATTAGTGCATGTCCTCACTCAATATTTTGATAGAATAAATAATTAAATCTAGTTCTATGATTCCTAATAATTTTGAGGATTAAAATTGCAATTCAACGAAATCGAGCATAATTGAAGGAGAAATATCAATCGAGGTGCGCAGAAAACTCTAGTGAATGACTCTTCGTATTGACTATAAGTAACGCCGTACACTTTCGAACCATAAATGAAGTTGTAATTCGAAAGTTAATATATGGTACCTTGTGAAACATCTAAAGTTAGATTAAATATACTTTAAATAGCGTAAAAGTACTTTGCGAAAAAGGCCAGAAATAATCACTTATGAAAAGACTGCTAACTTACTCGACCATTTTATTGTTGCTTTTACATTTTCCAATATTTATATTCGGGCAGGTAGTTCAATTTGGTGCCCTTACTGATTTTGTAGCTTACACGGGGTTGGGGGCAGCGACAAATTCAGGATACTTTAAAGGTGATGTTGGATCTAATTCAGGGGTAATATCCGGGTTTTCGGGGTCACTTTTTACTGGTACAGTCCATAATTCTGATTCGTTAACTAATCAAGCTAAAATAGACATACTTAGAGTCTATATTCATCTGAACGACATGTTTGTTACCCATCCAGGTACTCACGTGCCTGCTTTTGGGAGTGGCGAGACTCTTACGCCAGGTATTTATTCTATATCGGGAGCTGGGTCAATAGCTGGTGCTTTGAAGCTTGATGGACAGGGAGATACTAATTCAGTGTTTATCATTAAATTTGAAGGAGCTATTACCACGGGGGTTGGCGCAGAGGTTATTTTAACTAAAGGAACGCGAGAGGCTAATGTATTTTTGATTGCTGAAGGTGCTATTTCAATTGCGTCAGGCTGTGTGATTAGAGGATCTTTACTTTCTCATGCAGGAGCTATTTCGTTTGGTACAAATGCCAAAATAACAGGAAAGGTGCTTACAACAGAAGGAGCTATAACCTTTGCAGCTGGAGATACGGTAATTGCGCCTGAAGGTCCTAATACAATACCCTTATCGTGTTCAGGTAAGTTTACTCCTGCTGCTGCTGCTGATGTTCTTGGAAGTGTTGGAGAATTTGCTCTTTTTACTAGTAATGGTGCTGTAGCAAATACTGCTTCATCTGGAATTGTCGGAGACATTGCTACGAATGCTGGTTCCCTAAGCGGTTTTGGTACTTCAACTCATATTGGGTCTATGACTCCTTCAGCTGCCATTATTGCTCAGGCTAAGATAGATTTAGACTCCGCCTATGCTAGACTTATGAGAATAACTGTTACTGTTTCTAATCATGCTGCAGCTTTTGGATCTAGCGAAACTCTGACAAAAGGAGTATATTCTGTGGCAGGAGCTGGTTCGTTGGCGGGGACCATTACGTTAAATGGTGAAAATGATCCCAATGCGATATTCATTTTTAAGTTTGGTGGGGCTTTTACTACAGCAGCAAAGTCTAAAGTAATTTTCATTAACGGAACACGGCGCTGTAACGTTTTTTGGATTGCCGAAGGTGCTATTAGTATGGGTACCTATACTTATATGAAGGGTACTGTTATTGCTCATGGAGGGGCGAATGATTTGGCGGCAGGTGGGTTTGTAGAGGGACGAATGCTTTCTACAGCTGGCGCTATAGGATTAAGTGCTGGTGTAGTCTATAACGATCCATTATGTTTTCCGGCTCCGGGTGCTGCATTGCCTATCGAATTATCAAGTTTTACTGCTACGATTAGAGATCAGCACGTTCAGATTGATTGGGTAACGTCGACTGAAATTAACCAAGATTATTTTAATGTAGAGCGATCGGGCTCTGCTGAAGGAATTAATTTTAACTCAATCAGCGAAATAGATGGTGCTGGAAATAGTGCTAAAACTTTAAGTTATTCTGCATTAGATAATGCTCCTTTATCAGGGTTGTCTTACTATCGACTAAAACAGACTGATTATGATGGAAGGGTTAGTTATTCTAATATTAAATCGGTAGAATTTAAGAATGCAAATGATTTCATTTTTGAGATCTATCCAAATCCATTCTCAGGCGAAACAGTTTTTCATTTTGATGAATACTTAGAAGGAGCGACTTTAGTAGTTTACAATTCATTTGGGCGAGTAGTAAAAGAGCTAAAAAATATTTCTGGTCAAACATTTACATTTCAGCGTGAAGATTTATCAAGTGGATTTTACTTTACTAAATTATTGCGTAATGATAAGGTAATGGGGACTAATAAATTAGTGATTATAGACTATAATTAAAATGGATAATCCACTCAATTATTAGAGTTATGGTTTCTATAAATTTAGACTTATAAGGTTAAGTATTAAATTTTGGAGTTTTGTGGAAGTTATGGATTTTGACTTTTGACGAAAAAGTGGAGTAAATCAGAAATGCATTAAGTAGTATTATCGAAGGGTTCGAATGGTTCTTTAAGGCAGAGTGTTATAAGAGTGGCGTTAAGGGTGTTGGAATCTTAATGATTTTATTATTGGGTGCTGTATTTGTTTATGGTGGTATTGCGGTTTTTATATATTTAGCTTACAGTTTATTAGCGAATTTATTTTAATAAACCATCAGAACCGATAAAGGGAGAGGTTTTAGTAAGTTTTTACTAAAATTTAAAATAGGAATAATCTAAAGTGGTTTTATACAAGGCACATTGAATGTCTAGGCTTTCTGTAATAATAGGATTATTCTCATCCAGCGGATATAGGGCATTGGTTATAGCCTAAATGTTTGGCTAATTATGGTTTTTATATCTCCAACTGAGTTCAATTTTAAAAAACCAACTCAATTTAAAAGTGTTCAAAGCTGTAAAAGTCATTGTGCAATAAGAGGCCAGCATTCACTAGTATATTTCACATAATTAGCCACTAATTTTTTGTCCTAGTTTATAAATTTTAGCGTTTTCATAATAGCGTTAATAGAGTGTTGATATAGCTTTTTAGTCGAGTTCTAAAACAACGGCTATGCCATGATTTCTTGCTGAAAATAAGGCTGTTTAGTGCATACTTTTCGATGTAAGTGCATAATTTTCGATATAAGTAATATCCGAGTCATTCTAATTAGCTTTGCACAGTTATAAAATTAGAGTAATTCTAATACACTAATTAAACGTTAATATTCTTGAGAGGAATTGTAAAAATCAAATTATGAAAACACTTTTAACAAACGCAGTTATATTCTCTTTGTTTCTATGTTTACCTAGATTAACATTTAGTCAAACAATTCAGTTAGGAGCACTTTCAACTTTTCAGGCATATACAGGAGCGGGTGCAGTAACAAACTCGGGAACCTTTAAAGGTGATGTTGGAACAAGCATAGGAGTATTAAGTGGATTTGACGTAACATCAGATTTTATTGGTACAGCATTTAATAGTGATTCTGTAACCAACCAAGCTAGAATAGATATTCTGAGGGTATACATTCATCTTAATAACATTTTCGTCACATATCCAGGCACCCATGCTCCGATTTTTGGAAATGGTGAAACTATCACAGCTGGTGTTTATTCTGCAGCTGGTGCTGGATCATTAGCAGGACAATTGACTCTTGATGGAGGTGGAGATACTAATGCTGTATTCATAATCAAATTTCAAGGAGCATTTACAGCTGGGGTTGGATCAGAGATCATTACAACAAAAGGAACGCGAGCTGCTAATATATTTTGGATTGCTGAAGGTGCTATTTCTATTGGGGCAAACAGTAAGATACAAGGATCTTTATTTTCACATCCTGGTGCTATTTCACTAGGTACAAATGTAGATTTAAAAGGAAAAATGCTTGCTACACAAGGTGCAATAACCATTGCAAATGGTAATGTGGTAGCTGGCCCTTCTAGCGATATTACCATTCCAGTAGAATGTACAGGTAAGTTCACTCCTGCACCTGCTGTTGATGTTTTAGGAACTGCTGGAGACTTCACTCTCTTTACTAGTTCTGGTGCGGTTGCGAATACTTCGTCATCTGGAATTGTTGGCAATGTTGGAACAAATGGTGGTGCTGTGACTGGTTTGCTTTCTTCAACTCATGTTGGATCTTCTGTGCCTTCAGCGGCTATTATGGCGCAAGCAGCAAAAGATTTAGATACAGGTTATAGCAAACTTGTTAAAATAGCAGTTACAGACTCTGGTCATGCTGCAGCTTTTGGTTCCGGAGATACCATGGACGCAGGAGTTTACTATATTGGTGGTGCAGGATCTTTATCAGGGACAATTACATTAGACGCTAACAATACTCCTGATGCAGTGTTTATTTTCAGGTTCAATGGTGCCTTTACAGCAACAGCACAATCAAGAGTAATTTTTATTAATGGAACACGTCGTTGTAATGTTTTCTGGATCTCAGAAGGAGCTAGTTCCTTAGGTGCTTTCGCTTACATGAAGGGAACAGTTCTAGCAAATAAAGGGGCAAATAATATCGGGGCCGGTGGATTTATAGAAGGAAGAATGCTTTCTACAGGTGGTGCAATAGGATTAAGTACTGCTGTAATTTATGATGATCCTTTGTGTTTTCCTCCTTTGAATGCCCCTTTACCTATTGATTTGTCCAGCTTTACTGCCAAAATACAAGATGAACATGTTCAGATTGATTGGATAACTGCTACTGAGATTAATCAGAATTATTTTAATGTTGAACGCTCTGGTTCTTCTGATGGGGTTAACTTCACCTCCATCAGCCAAATAGATGGCGCTGGGAATAGTTCACAAACCTTAAGCTATTCAGCAATAGACGTTGCTCCATTATCAGGGGTGTCTTACTATCGCTTAAAACAGACGGATTATGATGGGGGAATTAGCTATTCTAATATTAAGTCAGTAGAATTTAATATTACGAATGATTTCATTTTTGAAATCTATCCAAATCCATTCTCAAGCGAAACAGTTTTTCATTCTAGTGAAAACTTAGAAGCCGCAAGTTTATTAGTTTACAACTCATACGGTCGAATAGTAAAAGAACTGAAGAATATTACTGGTCAATCATTTGTGATGCAACGGGAAGGTTTATCAAGTGGATTATACTATACTAAATTGTTACAAGATGACAAAATAGTAGGCACTAATAAGTTAGTAATTACCGACTAATGCAAAGACGAGAGAAAAGTATAGAAGCTACTTGAATAGGATCCAACTAATATAGTTGGAGGTGATTATATCAATTCGTTGAAGCTTCTTATACCTTAAGCTTTCTGCTTACATCATTTCCGAGTAAAATAGGACAAACAGAGTAATTTTTTTATAGAACTACATTGTCTAATACCTTAATATTTAAAATTTTAGCGGTATAATTCATGGACTAAATTGAAACTAACTGGTTTTATATACGGACAAATCTTCCGCGGAAGCAACAAAATTTTACGGGATGTTAAGAAGTGTCCTCTTTTTTGTGTTATTTAAAAATAACCATTGAAACACTAAATCCGAATCTTCTTAACTTCTCTCAATTGCCCAACCTTCATGTTTTGCAACTCAAGGCGTTCAATAGAAACTCTTACCAATCGTAAACAAGGAAAACCAACTGCAGCACACATTTTTCTTACTTGTCGGTTCTTGCCTTCGGTAAGCGTAATTTCAATCCAACTGGTAGGTACATTTTTTCGGAATCGAACAGGTGGTTCGCGATCGGGCAGAGCAGGAGTGTCAATTACCTTTGCAACACAAGGTTTTGTCTGGTGTTGAGTTTTTCCAACTTTGATAGAAACACCATTTTCTAATGCCAAAATTGCTTCGGTAGTAACAACAGTATCGACTTGCACCCAATAGGTTCGATTGTGATTATTTTCAGGGTTTAGCAATTTAAAGTTCAACTTCTTGTCATTACTTAATAAAAGTAGGCCCTCACTATCTTTATCTAATCTTCCGATAGGGTATATATCCTTAGGTAAATCAATCAACTTAGACAACCCAGGATTGCCATCTTCATCGGTAAATTGGCTTAAATAACCAAAAGGTTTGTAGAATATAAAGTATCTGAAGTCAATTTTATCTTCTTCCATTTTGGGGCATTTTTATTGTTTTCTTAATAGCTTTTTATACTCTTCAATTTCATCTCTATATCTAGCGGCTTCAATAAAATCCAATTCCTTAGCAGCCTTTTCCATGAGCTTTCTTCGGTCTTGTATTTGTTTTTCAATCTCGGTATTTGACATGTATTTTACAACTGGATCAGCTGCTAGAGAACTCATTTCGGGTTCAATATACGCTTTGCTTAACTTTCTTCCTACTCCTGCTATAGCCGACTGTTCAATGATTTGCTCTTTAGATTTTACCAGCGCTTTTGGACTCAAGCCATGAAACTCATTGTATTGCATTTGCTTAGTGCGCTGTCGGTCGGTTTGATCCATAGTTTTACGCATGGATTCTGTTATTTTATCTGCATAAAAAATTACTCGTCCGTCTATGTTTCTTGCCGCACGTCCTGCTGTTTGTGTCAGAGCTCGTGCTGACCTTAAGAAACCCTCTTTATCTGCGTCAAGAACGGCAACCAAAGAGACTTCCGGTAAATCTAGTCCTTCACGAAGTAAGTTGATACCTACCAAAACATCAAACACCCCTAAACGCAAATCCCTAAGGATTTCAACACGTTCAATGGTATCGACATCGCTATGAATGTAGCGACATTTTATATCCAATTTACTCATGTACTTCGTAAGCTCTTCGGCCATCCGTTTGGTCAAAGTAGTTACCAATACACGCTCGTCTTTTTCAATTCGAAGTTGTACTTGTTCCAATAAGTCATCTACCTGATTGATACAAGGTCTTACTTCAATAACTGGATCTAAAAGACCTGTAGGGCGAATGACTTGTTCTACGATAACACCACCGCTGCGTTCCAATTCAAAATCGGCAGGGGTTGCGCTTACAAATACTGTTTGAGTCATCATAGACTCAAATTCTTCGAATTTTAAAGGCCTATTATCCATTGCAGCAGGCAGTCGGAATCCGTAGTCAACTAAATTGACTTTACGGCTTCTGTCACCTCCATACATTGCTTTAACTTGCGGAATGGTCTGATGACTTTCATCGATTACCATCAAGTAATCATCAGGAAAATAATCTAATAAACAGAACGGTCGTGTTCCTGGAGCACGCTGATCAAGATAACGAGAGTAGTTCTCAATACCAGAACAATAGCCTAATTCACGCATCATTTCAAGATCGTAATTTACTCTATCGTCAATCCGTTTTGCCTCTAAATGTTTTCCTTGCTCTTTAAAATAGTCAATGTGTTCTAGCAAATCGTGCTGAATTTGCTTCATGCTATTTTGCAAGGTGTCTTTAGAAGTAATAAATATATTGGCGGGATAAATATTGATGCTCTCTAAGGCGGTTATGGTTGTTCCATGCTCAGGGTTAAAGGTTTCGAGTGATTCTATTTCATCTCCCCAAAAAAGTATACGGACTGCAAAATCCGAATATGCTGGAAAAATGTCAACGGTATCGCCAGTTACGCGGAAGTTGCCACGTTTAAATTCTTCAGTTGTTCTTGAGTAAAGGCAGTCAACGAACTGGCCTAATAATTTATTCCTAGAAACAACAGTTCCAACTTCAATTGTGATTAGATTTTTGTTGAATTCGACAGGATTTCCAATTCCATAAATACAAGAAACAGAAGCGACTACTAAAACGTCTCTTCGGCCGCTCAAAAGCGATGAAGTAGCACTCAAACGAAGCTTTTCGATTTCTTCGTTTATACTCATGTCTTTCTCAATAAACGTATCGGTCGTCGGTAAATATGCCTCGGGTTGATAGTAGTCGTAGTAACTCACGAAATATTCAACCGCATTGTTTGGAAAGAACTGTTTGAACTCTCCATAAAGCTGAGCAGCGAGGGTTTTATTATGGCTTAATACCAAGGTAGGTCGATTCAATTCTTTAACCATATTGGCCACGGTAAAGGTTTTTCCCGACCCTGTAACTCCAAGAAGTGTTTGAAACTGCTCGCCTTGCTCAATTCCTTTAACCAACGATTTAATCGCTTGTGGCTGATCTCCAGTAGGTTCAAAAGGAGATATGAGTTCAAAATCCATTCTGCAAAATTAGTGGAAATGAGTAGCATAGAGCTGCTAGATTAAGACGTAATTTAACCTACCGATTGTCTTATTTCAAAATTATTAAAAGTCACAAGAAGCGAGCGATTCGAAACAGTCAATCGTCATCTCCGGGCGATATGGAATCTATTTTGAAGTTGTAAGAGATTTCTTGTCAAGTTGTAATGACGTAATTTCTTGAATTAGTTCGGAATAGTTCTTTAAATTTGTGCCTATGTTTTGGAAGCGACTACTGTATTACCTAGATATTACCTCGCTCTTTAGAAAAAGAAAAGGGGCAAGAGATATTAACTTATCACTCATGCATGGCATGAACAGAATTACCATTTCGGTGTTTCTTGTTTGCCTTGTTATTATGTTGATTAAGTTTCTATCCTAAATTTTTTTACTGTCATTCTTAACTCGTACGCCCAAATTATTGAACACCAAATAATTGGTGTTGAAAGTTTGCATTTTATTCAATACTAAACCAATATGGTTGAGCTAGGGAGCACAATTTTAAATTCGTTCCAGGAATTGGATTTGCGACAGAGGCATTAAGGGCAATAAAAGAATTTCTAATCAGTGAACTTGGAAAGCATAAACTGAAAGGTTCTGTTGATCCAAGAAATAGTGCTTGCATAAAATGCTCCAAAATATAGGAATGCAACAAATTAGTTATTCCGTAAAATTCTACAATTTAATAGGAGATTTGGGCAGCTGATTTAGTCTGCCAACTGCAAGTATAGACGCTTACTTAGTCTTTCCTTCAAAATAGACTTTCTGTTTGGCATCGCCCGACTCAGGGTAAGAATCATTAGACAAGTCTAAATCAGCCACACGACCTTCTGGATCAAGTACAATTGACTTTATTTTATCCTTTTTTATTGGAATAATCAATCTGTAATTTGGATGCGTCCATGGCCAAGAACTGCAAATGGTAGTGTTTGTTTTTTCTGAAAAATTCTTTTCGCCACGCATATTAAATAGTGGAATATAGAATCGTTGCTGTGAATCATCATTTAACGTAACCAACATTTCAGTAGGCATGGGCATTTGACCAATTCGCTCAATGATTACTTCCGTATTCTTTTTGCTTTCGTTCACTTCTGCAATTCCATAATCAATAGTTTTAGTGCCACCAATCCAGAGTGTGAAATACCAGTCCAAGTCCATATCTGCCGCTTTTTCCATTACGCGTTTAAAATCATCTGGAGTAGGGTGCTTGTATCTCCAAGTATAGTAATACTCTCTCATTGCAGGAAAGAAAATATCGTCTCCAACTATGTATGAAAGTTGGGAAAGAAAGGTAGCCCCTTTGTAGTAAGAATTAATACCATATACTCGATTCGAATGAAAGTAATCTGCATGAGTACTCATTGGTTCATAGTCCTTGTCAATTGCTATTCTTCGGTAATTTTTCAGAGCTGCAGCAGCTGGATTTGTAAGTCTTCTATGAAATAGAGAATCTAAAACGTGGTACTGAGCAAATTGTGTAAATCCTTCATCCATCCACGGATATTTATTTTCATTAGTAGCAAGAAGGCCATAATACCAGCTGTGCAGCGATTCGTGAACAGTTACACTGACCAATCCTCCGAATGAACCTGTACCCGAAATTAAAGTAGCCATTGGATATTCCATACCTCCATCTCCACCCTGAATAACTGAATATTGTTTGTAAGGGTATTCTCCAAACATATTATTTACGATACTAAAACTTTCCTCGGTGTAGCTTTGCAGTTTTTGCCAGTTATTGGCAATGTTTGAATCATTTTTATAGATAAAATGTAAGTCCAATCCAAAAGAAGTTTTTCTGATGTCATGGATATAGTCTGGATCGGCAGCCCAAGCAAAGTCATGAACCTTTGGAGCAATAAAATGCCAAGTCAATTCTTTAGAGTTTGGTCGTTTAACTTTTGATGCTTCTATATATCCATGCCCAATTTCTTCCGGATTTTGCAGATAGCCCGAGCCACCGATAGTAAAGGAAGAATCAATTGTAATTTTTACATCAAAATCACTCCAAACACCATGGAACTCTCTTCCTACATAAGGGTCAGTCATCCAGCCATCTTTATCGTATTCAGCCATTTTAGGATACCACTGTGTCATGCTATATGCAACTCCTTCCGCATTATCTCTTCCCGAACGTCTGATTTGAACAGGTACTTGAGATTCAAATTCCATATTAAAGGTCGATGATTTTCCAGGAAGTAACGGAGTGTTTAACATTACGGTCAATAACGTTTGATCAATGCTCCATGTAACATCGTTACCGTTTTGCTTTAACGTTTCAATTTTTTGGTAGCCGATTTCGTTTTCAGACAATTTTTTGATTCTATCTCCGACTCTTGAATCAGGGTCCTTAATAGATCTAGATCGGGCATCCATCATACTTCCCGGTTGAAAAGCATTGAAGTATAAGTGATAATAAACCTTCTTTAAAGTGTCAGGACTGTTGTTGAAATACTTCAGTTCTTGCGAGCCAGTCACTTTATGGTTGTCCACATTTAAGGCAACTTCCATTTTATACTCGGCACGCTGCTGCCAATATCCATTTTGTGCAAATGAGAGTTGAATAAGAGAAATAAATAGTAAAATGAGACTTAACGGTTTTTTAGACATTGCTTTTTTGTTGGGAAGCCGAAAGTAACACCTTTGTCTGAGAATATAGATTGAAATACAACAATGGAAAATAAGAAGGACGTAAAAGGAGATTGGGAGTCTTTAAGAGAGCAATTAAAGGAAGAAGGCAATTATCCAAAAGTGTATTTGTTTAAGTTTATCGTACCTGGTGATAATCGCTCTATAGCTTTGCTTCAAGCAGTTTTTGGAGAAGAGGCTCAAGTAAACTTGCGGATGTCTAAAAATGGAAAATACGCAAGCTTTTCGGTAAAAGAAATGATGTTGGATACCAATTCTATTATCGAACGCTACGAAAAGGCAATGCGGATAGAGAGTTGTATGTCGCTGTAGTTTTGCATTTACAGGTCTTTTTATTTCGTCATTCTACCGAAAGTTTTTGAGATTAACGAGAATTCCGACAGAATTCCAATGGATCTGGGTTTACTTAATTAAACGTTCCTTTTGAATAACTCTTGAGAAATCCAGGCTCAAGTGAGTGCTTAGTTTCTAGTTTTGAAAAAACAATAAACTGGAACTTATGAAGCGATTTTTTATCATTGCTCTACTCTTTATTTTTGCCGCACCAATTTTCGGTCAAAAACTCGATTATTATTCAAGACACGTTACTAAAAATGGTGAAATGCAGCAACTTACTGTTCCAGTTCTCATTGGAATGAATCTAGTTCTTGGTTCTGTGGTTATTAATGAAGATGGCGTTGAAAAGAAGACGAAATTAAATCCAGAGGATATTGTCTACTCAAACGATTCAAAGAATAGTCAAGTAGTAATTTGGGAAATCTTGCAAGATGTAGGGCCTCACAAAATAGTGGTTTATAACTTCGATAAAATTGCAGATGAGCGAGAAATGTGTTTTATGTTGGGTAAAATGAAGGATTGTTATCTTAATATTTATCCCTTCCAAAAATAGAAATGGAATTTAGATTCAAAATTTTGAGTGGTGGATTTTTGCTTTTGCAACTCATTTTTGGGCTTTCTTCTTGTGCTCAAGTTGAAAAACAAAATCAACAAGTTCCTCTACAACAGTATTTTGATCAGTGGCTTAGCCAGTCTAACCTAGTATCTGCTTCTATTGGTGTTCTAGTTAAAAATGAAGCTGGAGAAGTTGTTTTGGAGTACAATTCTAATCAATCATTAGTTCCTGCTTCAACTCAAAAACTACTTACAACTGCTTTTGCACTTGAGCAGTTAGGGCCTCGTTTTCAGTTTGAAACTAAAATTTGGCACACTGGGAGGATTGATGCATCTGGACTGCTTAACGGTGATCTCTGGATTCAAGGTGGAGGAGATCCTACGCTCGGTTCCGATCGTTTTGGAGGATTGGAAAAACTCAAACAAATTTGGGTAAGCGAAATCCAAAAGGCTGGTATTAAATCCATTTCAGGATCTGTTAAAGTTGATGCTTCAGTATTTCCTAAATACTCAACTCCTAGAACTTGGATTTGGGAAGATTTAGGTAATTATTATGGTGCAGTTCCAAGTGGGCTTTCTTTTCATGATAATACCTACAAAATGCTGCTTAACTCACCATATGAAGTAGGTCAGGTTTGTGGGGTGGTTCGCACCGAACCCAAAATGAAACACTTGATTTTTGATTCTCAAGTAACGGCTTCAAATGACCGTGCTGACAATGCTTATATATACGGAGCTGAAGGCAGCACGCTTCGGTACATTAAAGGAACGATCCCAAAAGGTCGCAAAGAGTTTTCTATAAAAGGCTCAATTTCAAATCCCGAATTAGTCGCTGAGCGCTGGTTAGTTGAGGTTTTAACTCAAAAGGGAATACCAGTAGTTGGGAATACCTTTAATGATGATCAAAAGCAGCTTTTGTATACACATAAAAGCCCGTATTTAGCTGAAATTGTAACCCTTACGAACAAGTATAGCATTAACCTATATGCGGAGCATTTGGCGATTTGGTTGAACGAAAACCGAGGAGAAAAATTAACTGTAGAGTTAGGTGCGCAAAGTGTAAAAGAAGGAATTCGTAAAATGGGAATCGATACCAAAGGAATGTTTCTGGTTGACGGAAGCGGCCTTTCAAGGTTCAATGCAGTTTCGGCAAATCACTTAGTTGAAGTTTTGAATTATATGACGAAATCGGAAAATGCTTCTGTTTTTATAAAATCATTGTCTGTTGCAGGAGAATCAGGAACTTTAAACCGAATGTTTGCTGGTAGTCCTGTGAAAGGAAAAATTAAAGCTAAGAGCGGATACATGGAAAGGGTAAGAAGTTACGCAGGGTATATTGAAACACTGCAGGGTGAGAAACTTACCTTTTGTATTTTGGTTAATAATTATGAAGGTTCTGCTTCCGAAACTAAGCATCAGATTAAAAAGTTGTTGGAGCACTTGGCGGTTGGTGGTTAATTGATAGCTATAATAGCACCAACACTCGAACCAAAATCCTACTAAATTTATTTCAGCACCTCTAGTAATCTAACTCCTATCGACTGCAGACAGCCTGATTTACATTCAGGAGCTGCTATGGGAGGATAATGATTGTGAGCTTTTCATAGTACTATTATAAGTTTTTTAAAATCAAAAAAGCCCTACCGAAATAAATCGATAGGGCTTTCATTATCTTAAAAGAGAACTCTAGTTATTCTCCATTTTTTCCATTTCCTTATCAAAGGTTGCTTTGAACTTTTCGTAATTGTAATCAATTTTCAAGTTCTCGTCTTTTTTAAGAGTTGCGTTGTATTTACCAACTAAATCATCTCCAGATAATTCAATAGCTACGTAATATTTAAATTTTCCTTCTGTAGTTTTAGTAACTTTTTCACAAATGGTTTTAGTTCCACTAAGTGATTGGTTAACTACTGTTCTTGCATTAGACTCAAAACGTTCTAATACTTCTTCTTTATTATTAAATTCAGATGACTTTACGTAATTATCTCCTACAACTTTCATTGTAGTGTTAATGTCTCCTGCCAATTGTTCTTTAGCTGAAGACATTGCTTTTTTACGAGCGGTCATTTGATCTAAACTTTCGCCAATTGCATTAGCACGGAAATATTTCTTATTTGAGAAATAATCTGGACCAGAACAATATTGAGTTAAAAGAACTTCGCCTTCTTTCTTAGGAGTTGACTTTTTATTTTTACATGAAGTAAAAGTTACAGTCATTGCAAGGATTGCTAATGATGCAATTGAAAATATTCGTTTCATAATATTTGCTTTAGAGTTATTTAAGTTTTGAGTCTTTAATCAATATCAATGCCAAAGTTAGACAGTTTTCGTTTTTTTACCGAAAAGAGTTCGTTTCTTTTTAGGTTCTTGGAAAAACATAAGAATAAGTACCGGTAAGAAAAACAGGTCACTTAATACTGCGAATAGGAGCGTAAGGCTAACTAATAGCCCAATGTAGAACGTGCTGGATATAGCAGAACCAACTAGAATTAAAAATCCGCTACAAAGAATAAGGCTGGTTACTATAATTGCTTTACCGGTAGAAAGGTAGGTTCGTTTAAGAGCGTATACAATACTCTTTCCTTTATTTAATTCGATGCGCAGTTTGCTCATGAAGTGAATGGTATCATCAACCGCAATTCCAAAGGCAATCGCAAATATGATAGAAGTAGAAATTTTAATAGTTATTCCAGCAAGCCCCATAAAACCGGCAATAACGAGTAAGGGCAGTAAATTAGGAAGCACCGCTATAATGATCATTCTGAACGATTGAAAGAGAACTCCCATGATAATAGCAATAATGATAAATGCAATGGTGAGACTAGAAATAATATTATTGGCTAAAAACTCATTCGTTTTATCCACTAAAAACGGCATTCCAGTTACTCTAAATACAAATAGATCTTTGTTGACGTTCGCTGTCAAATACTGTTCAAATTTCTGATTTTTGATCCGCATTTGTTTACCTCCGACGTCTTTAACCTTAGCATTTATTCTGCCTTCATAGCCATTGTCTGTGACGTAACTGCGAATATTGGCTTTTGGTAATCTGCGGAGGCCACGTTTGATTTTTTTAAGTTCACTTTTAGTTGCTGGAAGTTTGTACTCTTTATTTTTACCTCCATTCATTGCTCTTCGGGTGCCTTTAATGAACGTGTTTGGAGAAACTATAAAACCAGCCCCATAAACTTCCTTGATTCCAGCTTCGATCTTGTCTACCTCTTGCATTACTTCTAAGTCAAAGAAGGAGCGATTAGTGTCTTTAAGTGTAATGGCCATCTCAAATGGTCTAAACCCAGAGAAGTTCTCTTCAAAGAAACTGTAATCGTTTCTCATTTCTTCACCACTAGCATAATCGTCTAAGAACTTATTATCAAATTCCAGTTGGTGAATTCCAATAAATGAAATGCACATTACGACTAAAACAACACTGAATATTTTTTGTCGTTGAGGTATAACCCACAAGAATAATGTGTGCAATCTTTTTGACCAAAAAGAATCATCGCTATGTTTACCCTTAACCTTTGGAGTCTTCATTAAATAGAGTAGGGCGGGTAATAATGAAAATGAAAGTAAGAAAGCCACATAGACACCTATAGCGGTAATCCATCCGAATTCTTTTATCGGTAAGATCATGGCGGTGTACAGCGATAAGAATCCAACAGCAGTTGTAAAAGCGGTAAAGAAAGTTGCTAGACCAATTTCCTTGAAAGCTGTGGTTAAAGACTCCAATTTGGTCTTTTTCTTTCGAAGTTCATCGAGGTACTTTTCTACAATGTGAACCACATTAGAAATACAGACTACAAATAGAATTGTGGGTAAGAGTGTAGTCATAAAGTTGATTGGTTTTCCGATCAAAGTCATAAATGCAATCATCCATAAAATGGTAATTCCCACGACGGCCATCGGAATCAATATTCCCCAAAGAGATCGAAAAGAGATATAGAGAAATACGATTAATAAAATACAGGAAAGAGCCATGAATAACATCAAATCAGACTCCATTTTTCTGATAAAATAGAAGGCACCTTTTATTTTCCCAGCAACATGGGCATCGTCAAATTGATAGGATTCAATAATTGATTCTATCTCAGAAATAGTTTGGTCATTTTGTGTTCTATCGTCAGATGGTTTTATCTTTAGAAACAGGCTTACTTTTTTTCCATCTTCCGAGAACAATGAACCTTTTAAACCTGGAGTATCATATACTCTAGCTGAGTCTGTATCGTAAAGTTCAGGCTGTGAAACATGAATGTAAGAACTTTTAATTACGCCAAGTGGACCAATAATGGGGTTGTCTATATTGGTTGGTGAAGCAACTTTTTCGATATAGCCTTTCATTTCAAAAACGGAAGTGAGACTGTCTATCTTTATTAAAAAGTCTTCTTGAAAAACCCCTTCATCATTACCTATTCCAACCAGCAGAAAATCATTATCAGATTCAAAACGGTCAATATGCTCCCAATAAAATTGAAGATCCTCATCACTTGGCGGCAAAAACTTCTCAAATTTGTAATCAAACTTCACTTGGGGTAATAGAGAAATTGCCGCAAGGGTTATGAGCCCAACGCAGACTAGGACTACAATTGACAGTGTTTTTCTTAACTTATGATTAAGCATAGGCTTTTAAGGGCTGCAAAACTAATCTAAATGAAATTCTATCAGAATGAATTTGGTATTGAATTCATATTAAATATTGACATAAAATTTGAAGGATACTTCATACTTAAAATCTAAAATGCTAATCAGTTTTTAGAATATGCTACATTTGATTTTCACAATTAAATTCCGCTGTAATGAAGTACTTCCAATCCTTAATAATTCTCAGTTTATGTCTATTTGTTTTTAATGGATTTGGACAAAAAACCAATCAAGGAACCAATTATGTAGTCGTAAAAATCTATGAACCAATTCATAAATCCGGAGAAATTATTATAGCCTATGGTAAAGATAAATCGGAGCGTATTGCTGTTGAAAAATTGGACTCTGAGCATCATGAGTATAACTCCAACAAACTAGTTGATATTTTTAATCGTTTAAATGATGAAGGGTTCGAGCTGATTTCATCATCCTCTTCCGCTCATGGAAATCCAGCCTCAATTCTACATGTAAATTCTTTTGTTTTTGGTCGAAAAGATTAGGCGTGTATTATCAAAATAAAATATGTTGGATTACTGGAGCGTCATCAGGTATTGGTGAAGCAATTGCTTATGAATTGGCCAAACATGGAGCTCATTTAGTTTTATCTGCAAGAAGTGAAGCTAAGCTTTCTCAAGTAGCGAAACGTTGTATGCAGCATGGAGCAGCGGAGACACTTGTATTGCCTATTGATTTAGGTGTCCCCTCCAGCATAGCAGATGCATTCAAAAGCTTTCAAGAAAAATATACACATCTCGATTTACTAATCAATAACGGAGGAATTAGCCAGCGGGCGGTTGCAGCAGAAACTAATTCTGATGTGGAACGCAACATTATGGAGGTAAATTATTTTGGAACAATTTACCTTACCAAGTTGGTGATGCCAATATTAATGCATCAGAAGAGCGGCCAATTGGCGGTAACGTCAAGTATCGCAGGAAAATTTGGATTTCCATTAAGAACGTCTTACTCTGCCAGTAAGCATGCGGTACAAGGATATTTTGAATCACTTCGAACTGAATTATTGCCATATAATATTGGAGTCAATATTATTATTCCAGGAAGAGTAAGAACAGAAATATCCAAACATGCTTTGGACGGAAAAGGAACGGCAACAGAGACAATGGACAAGGGACTGGATGACGGAATTAGTCCTGAAATTGCTGCAAAGAAAATCGTGAGAGATTTAGCAAAAGGAAAAAAAGAAATTTTAGTTGGAGGTAAGGAACTTCTAATGGTTTTCATTAGAAGATATACACCTTGGTTATTTTATAAAATAGTGAGTAGGATTAGTCCTACCTAGAGATTATGGGAGTTGTTATAAGCGGAATTCAGCAAATTGGTATTGGAATTCCAAACGTTCAAGAAGCTTTTGATTGGTATAGAAAGCACTTTGGTATGGATATTAAAGTTTTCGAAGAAGCAGCAGAAGCAGCTTTGATGCTTCCATATACTCAAAACGAAGTAAGAAGTAGACACGCTATTCTTTCTTTGAATAATCAAAGTGGTGGTGGGTTTGAAATTTGGCAATACACCAGTCGAACTCCGGTAATGCCAGATTTTGAGATTGCACTGGGCGACTTAGGGATAAACGCCTGCAAAATAAGAACCTACGACGTTGAGTCGACATTCAATAAATTTCAAAAATTGGGTGTAAACATACTTACTGAGCTTAAAAATGATCCTAAAGGAAACCCAACGTTTTATCTAAAAGACCCATATGAAAACGTTTTTCAAATGGTTCAGGACAGCTATCGATTCCGAAATACCGGAGATTCAACGGCAGGGCCAATGGGCTGCTCTATTGGAGTCACTGATATTGAAAAGTCGTTGACATTGTACCGAGATATTTTGGGCTACGATAAAATATTAGCTGACGAAACTGCGGTTTTTGACGATTTTAATGGATTAAATGGTGGAAAAGAAAACTATCGTCGATTGGTTTTAACGCATAGTAAACCGAGGCAAGGATCGTTTAGTAGAATGATGGGGCCATCGGAAATTGAATTGATTGTTGCAAAAGATAGAACTCAGAAAAAGATTTTCGAAGGCAGGGATTGGGGAGATAGAGGCTACATTCATTTATGTTTTGACATAAACGGAATGGATGAATTAAAAGAACTTTGCGCTTCAAAAGGCTACCCGTTTACAGTAGATAGTGCCAATAGTTTTGACATGGGAGAGGCAGCGGGACGATTTTCCTACATAGAAGACTCTGATGGCTCATTAATTGAATTTGTTGAAACCCATAAGTTGCCAATAATGAAAAAGCTAGGCTGGTATAAAAACTTAAAAAACCGTGATCCAAAAAAACCATTACCCGATTGGATGCTGAAGGCAATGTGGTATACAAGAGTGAAAAATTAAAATAGTACTAACCTTATTGGAAAAGTTACCGTTTAGGGTTAGTATACAGGAACAAATTCTCTGATTTTTGTTCAATATCCGGTATCTTTGAACCCCTATATTAAACTGAATTAATGAGCGCATTGCGTGGTTTCGTAGTCCTATGTTTTCTGATTCTGCTTCAGATAACGGCTTATGCGCAGCGCCCTAGAATTATAGATGGAAATAGAACTGCAAGCGCAACTCCGCAGTGGATTCATTGCAACGGAATTGGTTATATGCTCTTTATTCAAACCACAATTTCGACAGGTGGATACACTATTAATTGGGGATTTGAAACCTTTTAATATCACTTTGAGTGATTCAAGCGCAGGATAATCGTATCGAGAAGCTGAAATATTGGAGTTATGGATAATTTCTTCTTCGTTACATTCTTAAAAAACACTCAACGGACCGTATCTTAAGAACAGATAAAGAAAGTCGCTTTATGATTCCTTGTCCAAAGTTTTAAGAACTACCTGTGCTCGGGATTTTTCTCCAGCAGTACCGGTTTGTGAAATCAATTCCAATATAGGTTTAAGCTCATTTTTGATTTCTGGATACTTTTTAGCAAACTCCATAAGAATGAATATACACCAAGCTCTAACCGCAACAGCTGATTGCGGGTTGTTTAGCAACTCAAAACAAAGGTCCATAAGTACTCCGCTATTTTCCTTTGGAATCTCATTTTGACCTAATATTTTCAAATAAGTTCTTTGCAGCGATTCGTTATTCGACGCGCTAAGAAACATTATCATTTGGCTAAGGTAAGGACGAACTGTTTCTTTAGAAATTTGGTTGAGGTGATCTAAAACCCACGCTGAACGCCAATCGATTTAATCTTAACCTTCTGCAATACACTCAAAAACTGCATCAATAAGCTTAGGATCATATTGTGCCAAATGAGCAATACGCAAGACGTTTTGCTTGGAACGATTTTCCAATAATTCAGTTTCAAGCCACAATTTCAGGTCTTGATCTTTTGGAATCATGGAGGTGGAAAACCTGTATTCGTAATGCAAGGAACTGGACCTTCCCAACCGCAACGAGGTCTGTATGTGAAGTTAATTTGGTTTGAGGAAGTATCTGATACTACAAAAGCATGGTTGCATTGTTCTTTCCATTGCGAATAACACTCCTGATCAAATTCCCAATCGCTATTTTCTAAACCTTTAATCATTTCAGGATCAGACTTATAACCTTCTTTAACGCAGTAACCTCCGTTGATTAGTTCTGCAGTAGCTGAGCCTTCCATAGTTGTAACCAACTTCATTGGAGTTCCGTTATCAGCTTTTACATAAAAAACAAATTCCTGAGCAGCTTCACCTTTCATTCTTATATTTTCCATTTCATCTGATGGTGCAGCTCCTCCACAATAGGGCTGAATCACTTGAATAGAGAAGGTTACTGTTTTAGTTTCCTTTTGCACTTCATTTTTAGTTCCTTCTGTAGATACTTTTTTCTCTGAATTCTTACAACTTAAAAGTGCTAGAATGCATAGTAGTGATAGCAGTTTATTCATAATACAAATCTAGTATTTCAAGCGTTATATTTGGCGCTGAAAATGAATCTAACAAATGGTACTTCCCGTTGGTTATTAAATTATAGTCTAGGTATGCGCAGTCTTAGTTTAGTGGTAATATTTGCTTTTTTGACATTGACTTCACTGTCTCAAATAAATTTTCCTCATCTAAAAAACGAAAGTTTTACTTACGATCAGGCGATTGAAGAACTTACCAAACTCTCTAATTTCAGCCCATATATAGAAATTATAGAACAAGGAAAAACCGATGTTGGGCGACGGTTGCATACTGTCGTTTTTAATTTCAATAAAGAGTTTGATCCGACTAAAATTGATCGATCTAAAAAAGCTGTTTTATTGATCAATAATGCAATTCATCCGGGGGAGTCTTGCGGAGTAGATGCAACCGTTAAGTTGTTCGAATATCTTTCGACGCATGAAAAGGAATTTGAGAATTTGATAGTTGTAGCCATTCCAGTATATAATATTGGAGGAATGCTAAATCGATCAAAATACAGTCGAAGCGGTCAATCGGGACCAGTTGAATGCGGGTTTCGAGCAAATTATCAGCATCTGGATTTAAATCGAGATTTTATAAAATCTGACGCATTAAACACTGCGGCTTTTCATAAAATATTTCATGCTTGGAAGCCTCATTTATTTATGGATACGCATACTACTAATGGCAGCGATCATCAATATCCATTGACCCTTATTGTTTCGCAGCGTAATAAAATGAATCCGATTTTGGCTGAATACACTTATGGTAAGTTGGAAAACTATTTGTACCAGAAAATGGCGGAGAAAGAAAAGGAAATAGTGCCCTATGTGCACTTAATGAAAAGCACTCCAAATGAAGGAATAAAGGATTTCTTAGAAACCCCAAGATACTCTAGTGGATACGTGAACTTGTTTAATACCATTGGGCTGATTAGTGAAGCGCATAAGTACGCAAGTTTTGAAAATAGAGTAGAG
Source organism: uncultured Flavobacteriales bacterium (assembly GCA_913020435.1). Classification (GTDB taxonomy): domain Bacteria; phylum Bacteroidota; class Bacteroidia; order Flavobacteriales_G; family Salibacteraceae; genus UBA6770. Next base: position 76,633 of record CAJVZZ010000004.1, read on the forward strand.
TATACCTATGAGTTATTGAACACACTTTGTGTTTTTTCAAATGTAAATAGTACTGATTTGATTCGGACAAAAGAATTAGCCAATCAATCGGATCGAGCGCAAAATCAGTTTACAATTAATTGGTTATTAGATACTATGTCCGCTGAAACATTATCGTTTAAAGGTTATGAAATGAACCTAGTGAAAAGTGAAACTACGGGTTTATTGAGAAGGTCATACGATAACACTAAAAAAGAGACTTTTCCAGTGCCTCATTACCGAAGCTATATTCCGATACAAGGCGTTAGCGTTCCGCAATATTATGTGATTCCGCAATGTTATCCAAAACTAATTGAGGTTCTAAAACGTCAAGAAATAGCACTAGACCGCTTTGAAAACGATACAATACTCAATGGTGGAATGTATTATTTAGAAGGTGTAACTGCTCCTAAAGAGCCATATGAGAAACACTATTTTCATGCTGATGTTCGAGTGAATGAGAACTTTCAATCCGTTCGATTTTATAAAGGTGACGTTATTATTTCCTTGAATCAGGACGCAAGAAGATACCTGGTAGAGACCCTGGAGCCAAATGCAGTCGATGCATTTTTTAGATGGAATTACTTTGATAATGTGTTGCAGCAGAAGGAATGGTTTTCAGATTTTGCTTTTGATCCAATTGCTAAAGAATTGTTAGAAGCTGATGAAAGGCTTAACCTAGAATTTCAAGAAAAAAGAAAGAACGATAGTAAATTTGCAAGAGATCACATGGGGCAGTTACTGTGGATATTTCAGCGTTCAAAATATTATGAACCAGAGCACAAACGTTACCCAATAATGCGCATATATTGAAATAGGCAATAGAAAGCTAATTTTGTTCTTTCTTTTCAGCCTTTTATCGACCGCTTTTTTAAGCAGTAGTTATATGTGTTGATTTGTGTCAATGTATTGGCGCAGTTAAAAACTACTTCAAGTTCTAATTTCCTCGAAGAGAGTATCGGTTTTTGTGTCGGAAAAGTCTAATCCAATTCCAACTTATACCCAATTCCAAAAATGTAATCTTGATCAGGTCGAGCCTTGTTCATATCTCCTTGGTAGCGGTAAAAAAGTTCAATGAAGCTTTTCTTTTTCAATTCGTATTCAAACCCTCCAGTATATCGCTGTTTTTTCCAGTTGCTAAATCCTTCCGAGTATTCCCAACCGTAGAAAAACTCACCAGCGAGATATCCTTTGAATTTCTTACTGAACTTGTGCTGGTATTTTAATCTAAATCGCAGATTATCGTCCTCAATAGAATTTCTATAAAAATCTCGCTGAACTAATATTCTCAAATAAAAACGCTCTCCATTGAGCTTGAGCCTAAATGTGTTTTCAAAATCTACTCTTTGGTTCAGGCCAGAGCCTTTAATTCCAAATCTATAATTCGCACCTACTTTGTACCAGTCTGATAATGAATACTTAGCGCCTAGTTCACCAAAGGTCGTATTGACCCTACTTACGTTTTGATTCAAACGTGTTTGGAATTGACCACCTACTGTGAATTTTTTACTGAATTCTTTACTTATTCCTGCACTGGTCCATAACTGAAAGTCCTTTTGCTGTGCAACGAGGTTTTTAGTTATCAGAAATACTAGACAGAGCAATCCAACGATATGTAGGCTTCTTTTCAAGCTTATTTCTGCTTTTTAAAGTAGACCCTAATTCGTGCGGAATCTTTTAAATAATCCGCTTCCAATAATTCAACTTTATCGATCAATTTGCCCGTTCTTTCTTCCAGATCTGCAATAAGAATAGATTCGTTTTGGGGTTTTATATTCTCGATTTTCTCGTAGTTAACCGTCTGAATTTCAATACCCGAAGTTAAAATATAACGTTCTAATAAATACATTAACCCTAGAACAAAAAAGTTGGTAAAAACAAGTTCTGCATAGCTTACTTTTTTAGTGCTAATGGCATTCAAAACCGAAAGTCCAATAATCACAAACATGTAGGTCATTTCCTTTACCGGAATAGTTGTGGTTCTGTATCTAAGAATAGAGAACACTGCAAAAAGTCCAAATGCGAATCCAATACTTAGCTTAGTAGAGGCGAATAAATGGCAAATAAAGAACACCATTGGACTAAACACGAGGTAACTAAACAAGTACTCGCTGTCTCTTCTGGTGGCTTTATACACCTTCAAAATGATAGTGTAAGAAAACAATAGATTTATTGCTAAACGAAACAATAATTCATACAAATCTTCATTAAAAAGTTTTATTCCAAAGAGTCTAAGACTTTCCGAATCAAGAAGGATTATATCTGACAGTATATTCATAATTATTTAATTAATGCTGCTAATTTAACTTTTAATGGTTTAAAGCGATTGTGCTTGATATCTGGTCTGTGCATCAATACTGCTGCGCAATATTTTGAAAAGCTACTTGGATAGATCTTTAATTTTTTGAGTTCTCGAACGAAGAGACTGTTATTTGAAAAACGCTCTTGTTTGATCTCCGCTATTACCACGTCCTCAAATAAATGAGTCTTTCTATTATAAACTGCCTCAAGGTTAATGTCCACCGTGAATTTTTCGGTCATAGCTTTATCAGCCATGGTAATTCTGCTGTAGTTAATTCCAATGGTTTCGGTGAGGTCGTTAAATCCAATTCCAAGTTGATCTTGAAGATAGTGCTCCGTCAAGTCACTTTTACCATCAGAAAAGGAGGGGAGTGCTATTCTTCTTTTTTCTGTTTTCGACTTATTGGTTTTCTTTTTTATTTCGAATACAAAAGGACCCTTTTCACTGTATTGTCTAGACCTGACTTTAATGCGATTTAAGTAACCCGCATGGTGTTGTCTGAAGAATTCAAAGTTGGGGTAGTCGAAGTACACATTTTTGTAATGAAACTGCCGTTCTCCGGCCATATCTAAGACGCAAACCTGTCCCTTTAATGCGGTAAAAAAGTCATTCAGCTTGGATGCCGGAAACATGAACTTAGTGTCAACTCGAGCATCAAAATCAACTTGAGCTAACGTTTTCAAATCAATTCCCTTGAATTCTTTTACGATATGTAAGTCGTTTGAAATCAAGGATTACGAAAGTCAATTACGATTAGTTCACCAGCATCAACATTAGTATCGGTTGCCGCAATAGTTATAGAGGTTGAAACTTGTGTTAAACCAGAAGGACAATTTAATGTTTTACATTCTGACATCGCGTACAGCGTATAATTACCAGCCTTAAGTTCTTTAAATTCAAAGGAACCATCTGCGCTGCTTCTTACATCATCACTTTGTGTAGTTCCATCACCATATATAATATACACACGCGTGTCCGGTTGCCCAACTATTCCAAGCGTGTCGCGAATCTCATTGTCATCAATGTATATTGCAATTAGTTTTCCTTTTAATATTGCAACACCGCCTTTTCCAGCTCCAACCCCAACATTACAACCTCTACCAGTAATCCTTACCACGTTTGTTGTTTCCAATTCCAGCTCATCTTCTTTTTTCGGAATTTCAATTTCCTGAATAACTTCTTCTTTTCCGGTAGGGCAAGTCAGACATTCAGAGTAGGCTATAATTGAGTATTTACCAGGCTGCAGATACTCAAATTTGAATGAGCCATCTGGTGCAGTGCGAATATCGTCGTCTAATGCTCCTGTAGCACCATAACTAATATATACACGCTCGTCTGGTACAGCTATGTCAGCTGCCAATGTTCTGCCATCGTCTTCGCATAAATAGGTTCCAATTAATTTTCCTGTGATCGTTGTTTTACCCCCAGTTCCTGGCTCTTTCTTGCATGCCATAAATGCAAAAGCGATGAGGACGATTGCTAGATATTTTGTAGTATTCATAAATTATCTTTTTAAAATACGATAGGTGTCTTTACCAATCAATAGTTTGTATTTCCCTTTTTCGTAGGTAGAAAATTGAATGGTAGCAGAGGCACTTTCAAGTTTCGTCTTGTATAGAACTTTGTCCGTTTTATTATCTAATACTTTGACCAAATATGTTTCTCCTTGGGGGTTCAATAACTTCACGGAGTAATTGTTTTCAGTCATAGTAATGGTAACCAAAGTTTTTGATTTTCCTTTTAAATCTGAGACAAAAATGCTACCAGTTTTATTCACTTTTTCTGGAGTAGGAATCAAATAGTCTTTATCTTTTCCACCATCAGGTAAATGACCAAAGCTAATGTTTGAAAATTGTCTTTTGTATTTTAGAGCATGACAAAGTGTGCCATCTGGAAAACTTAAAAAGAGCTTTTCACCTTTTTGGCTCAATTTAAAATTGGTGTTTAATTCCTTTCCTTTTGCAGTTCCATTAGCCCAAAGTAAAAGGAATCCTTTTGATGCAATTTGAGTTCCAGCCGGAAGGGCAAACATTTTTAGACTGTCCTTATGATCGGATAAAAAATAGCCTGATAAATCGACAGTTTTAGCACTATAATTGTACAATTCAATATAATCCTGAGATTTCCCTGCATCATTCTTAACCAAACCTTTGTTCTGAGACAAGATTTCATTAATGAATACATCCTGCGCAAACGACTGAAAGCCTGTTAGTATAGAGAGAACGAATAATAAATTTTTCATAAAAAAAATGTAAAAGTAATTCTTTGGACGTTTAACATTATGGAATCCTTTCTTTCCTGCTATTTTTTTACGTTTAAATGCTCTTTTAAATTATAAATGCAACATCTTAGCAATTATGAATACCGCAAATAAAATTATAGCATTTGTTAATCAATTGGAATCGCCAGTGATTTCAACGGCTGAAGTTGAAGTTTTGAACCCATTATTAAGGTTGGAAACGAAAGAAATAGTAAAAACATTTTATTCTAAATATTACAGCGATAATGAGAAGAGAATGGCTTTTATTGGAATAAATCCAGGGAGATTAGGTTCGGGATTAACTGGTATTGGGTTTACTGATCCTGTGAATTTAGAAAATGGATGTGGAATCGAAAATTCCTTTCGAAAGAAACAGGAATTAAGTTCAAGGTTTGTTTACGACATGATCGAATCATACGGCGGTGTAGAAACATTTTACAAGGACGTTTACATCTCTTCAGTTGTTCCATTAGGCTTTGTGAAAAGAGACATCAATCTCAACTATTACGACATTAAAGAATTGGAAGAAGAGTTGACTCCCTACATAAAAGAGCAATTTGAAAAGCAGCTGCCTTTTCTCAGAAGAGATGTTGCGTTTTGTATCGGAAAAGGAAAAAATCTAAAATTCTTAAATGCACTCAACAAAAAGGAAGGCTATTTCGATAAAATAGAGGTGCTTCCGCATCCCAGATGGATAATGCAATATCGCTTAAAGAGTAAAAGTGAGTTTGTGGACGAGTACATTCAAACGATTAAAAAATACGTAGGCTAAATTCTAAAGTCGCGTTTAAAGGTATCAGTTTACATGAAAAATAAAAGAAATTAGTTGTTGACTGATACTGACGGAAATTGAAAGCGATTGAAAAGGAAGTATAGAGAAATGATTGAGTGTAATCGTGTAAGAAATATTTATAAGGTCAATATGTGGATATTCCTTCGAGAGTAGGAATGATGATTATTATGATTAGTTCTAATTTTTTCTGTGCTTCAGATCCCGATAGTTACTTGCATTATTCTATAACACTGCGCATAAAAAAACCCCTTTCGAAATCATCGAAAGGGGTTACCATTTTAGTATGTATTGCGCTTATTTAGCCGCGTTGTATCGGATATTCACTTCATCCCAATTAATTACATTAAAGAAAGCTTCAATATAATCAGGTCTTCTGTTTTGGTAATTCAAATAGTAAGCATGTTCCCAGACATCTAAACCTAAAATTGGGATTCCTCCACAACCAACACCTGGCATCATTGGATTGTCTTGATTCGCTGAAGAGCAAACTGAAAGCTTGCCATCTTTAACACAAAGCCAAGCCCAACCTGATCCAAATTGTGTTGCTGCTGCGTTACTAAAAGCAGCTTTAAATGCCTCAAAACCACCTAAGTCTGTATCTATTGCATCAGCCAATAATCCAGTTGGTAAACCACCGCCGTTTGCAGACATAATACTCCAAAACAAAGAATGATTGTAAAATCCACCGCCATTGTTTCTAATTCCAGCACCTAGATTATCAACATTTTTTAAAATCTCATCAATACTAGAATTTTCATGATCAGTGCCAGCTAATGCTGCGTTTAATTTTGCTGTATAACCAGCATGATGTTTAGAATGATGGATTTCCATTGTTCTAGCGTCAATATGTGGCTCAAGTGCGTTGTAGTCGTATTTTAGTGCAGGTAAATCAAATGCCATGGTATCTAGATTTTTAATTAATAATAAAGCTAAGCATCAAATATATAATGGGATTATGACGCAGCGGGAATTAGAATGAAATAAAATCTTGTTAATTGGTAAAAAGGTAACAAGTACATTGTAAAACGTATTGCTTCGTGCGTTTTACAGTGTACTTGTTATAAAGTGTAAAACCTGTTTAAAAAAGTAGAAATCTTAGTTGTTTGAGCATTTGAATTATAGGTTGCACCATTTACCTTTGGGTTTAGTTAAAACAACAATACATGCCAAAATTAGTATGTGTCCGTCATGGGCAGTCAGTATGGAATCTTCAAAACAAATTCACCGGTTGGGTGGATGTAGATCTAACCGAAAAAGGTGTAAATGAGGCTATTAGCGCTGGTGATAAGTTAAAAGGGTATCATTTCGATAATGCTTTTTCTTCTTTATTAAAAAGAGCTAACCGTACGTTAGATTTTATTCTCAAAGGAATTGGGCAAGACGATTTGCACGTCGAGCGCAACGAAAATTTGAATGAAAGAATGTATGGTGACTTACAAGGAAAAAATAAGGATGAAGTTTCTGCCGAATTTGGAGCAGAGCAAGTTAATATTTGGAGAAGAAGTTATGACATTCCGCCTCCAGGTGGCGAAAGTTTAAAAGATACTAGAGAAAGAGTGATTCCTTATTACCTAGAGCATATTGAGCCGGTATTGAGGTCTGGAAAAGATGTGATAATTGTGGCGCATGGCAATAGCTTAAGAGCATTGGTAATGCACTTGGAGCAGCTAAGTCCAGAAGAAATTCTTCTTAAAGAGATTTCAACTGGGACTCCTTATATTTACGATTTAAGCGATGACCTTAAGATTACATCAGCAGAGTTTATCTAACCCAAAAATTATGATTTGGTAATAGCAGTAGATTTTGACGGAACCATTGTAGAAGATTGCTACCCTGAAATTGGTGAGCCTAAAATCTTCTCATTTGAGACCTTACGTGAAATTCAAAAAAACAACCATCAACTCATACTTTGGACCAACCGAACGGGCGAAAGCTTGAAAGAAGCAGTTGTTTTTTGTAAACAAAACGGAGTTGAATTTTACGCTGTAAACGCAAGCTACCCAGAGGAGAAATTTGAGAATACTGCCAGCCGAAAAATAAACTGTGAAGTATTTATCAGTGAGAAAAACATTGGCGGAATGCCCGGATGGGGTGAGGCATGGCAAGAGATTAGAGAAATGACGGGTCAAGGAATTCAAGAAAATGATCAGTTTGGAAAACCGTCAATCATTGAACGCATAATTTCCATTTTTAAATGAGAATTGCAGTAGACTTTGACGGAACTATAGTAGAACATCAATTCCCTCGAATTGGTCGTCCGATTGCAAATGCAATTGAAGTACTGAAAAAACTGAACGCATCGGGTCATACCTTAATTATGTGGACTTACAGACATGGCGAAACGCTTGAAGACGCGGTGCAATATTGCAAATCCAATGGTATAGAGTTTTATGCCATTAATACTTCGGAGCCTAATGAAGTTTGGAAAGATGGAATGAACCGACTAATCGATGCTGATGTTTTTATTGATGACAGAAATGTTGGTGGACTGATGGATTGGGCACTAGTAGAAAAAGAGTTACTCTAGATCTAATCATCACAGTCATTTGTTTTCTTTAGCAGGTGATAACTAAATTTGAATCTTATAAAATTTGTCTATGAAGAAGCTTGTATTCCTTTTGCTATTGGTGTCTTTTCATTGTCTGCTTTTTGGTCAAAAACCTATTATGGATTTAATGAAAGGTATGAAACCTCGATTCATTGGTCCAGCTGGAATGAGCGGACGAGTAACAAGTGTTGATGTTCATCCTAATGATTTAGATCACCTTTTAATTGGAACTGCTTCGGGTGGAGTATGGGAATCAAAAAATGGTGGTATTTCATTTGATCCAATTTTTGACAAACAACCTATTCAGTCTATTGGGGCAGTAACATTTGATCCAAGTAACCCAAGTATTGTATGGGCAGGAACTGGAGAAGGAAACCCTCGAAATAGTCAAAGTAGTGGTATTGGAATTTATAAATCTATCGACGGAGGAAAAAACTGGGAATTGGCAGGATTGGAGCATACTAAAACCATTCACCGAATCATTGTAGATCCAACAAATTCAGCTGTTGTGTATGTCGCTAGTCTTGGATCAGCTTGGGGACCCAATGAGGATAGAGGAGTGTTTAAAACGATTAATGGCGGTGAAACGTGGGAGAAGATGCTATTTATAAATGATACCACTGGTTGTGCTGATTTGGTAATGGATCCGTCCAATCCAAATAAGTTAATTGCTGCCATGTGGCACTATCATCGCAGGCCATGGACTTTTACTTCAGGTGGAAAGGGATCAGGAATTCATGTGAGTTATGATGGTGGAAAAACTTGGAAACAAAAAACAGAAAAAGAAGGATTACCTGTTGGCATTATTGGACGCGTGGGACTATCATTTGCAACGAATAAACCAAACATAGTATACGCCTTGGTTGAAGCGAAAAAGACTGGATTGTACAAAAGTATTGACGGAGGAGAAAACTGGAGACTAGTTTCTACAAAAAATATTGGAAATCGACCATTTTATTATGCAGATATTTATGTGGATCCTACCAATGAAAATCGGTTATTCAATTTGTATTCAACCGTCACTAGGAGTGAGGACGGGGGAAAAAGCTTTAAAGGAATTGCACCTTATCATAAAGCACATCCCGATCATCATGCGTTTTGGATAGAACCTAAAGAAGGTAAATTTATCATTGACGGAAATGATGGAGGATTGCTTATTTCAAGAAATGGAGGAGATAACTGGCAATACGTTTCAAACTTGCCACTTGGTCAGTTTTACCACATAAATGTAGATAATCAAATTCCTTATAATATTTATGGAGGATTACAAGATAACGGCAGTTGGGTAGGGCCATCTTATGTTTATGAGCAAGGTGGAATACGCAATCACCATTGGTCAGAGGTGCTCTTTGGCGATGGTTTTGATGTACTTCCCAACAAATCGAATCCAGATAAATTATATGCTATGTATCAGGGAGGTTCGTTGACTGAGGTGGATAAGAAAACAGGTTATTCTAGTTTTATTCAACCTCAAACACAAGATTCTATTCCTTTAAGATACAGTTGGAATGCAGCTTTATCACAAGACCCATTTAACGATTGTGGAGTATATTTTGGAAGTCAATACGTCCACTATTCAAAGGACTGTGGCAAAAACTGGACGGTCCTTTCTCCAGATTTAACGACTAACGATACTTCCAAACAGAAGCAAGTTGAAAGTGGTGGATTAACGATTGATGCTACAAAAGCTGAAAATCACACGACCATTTTAGCTATAGCGCCAAGTCCATTGGATAGTAATTTGATTTATGTAGGAACAGATGATGGAAATCTTCAGGCTACAATTGATGGAGGAAAATCATGGAGTAACTTAAGTGCTAAATTGCCGGGAATGCCTAATAATGCTTGGATTCCACAAATAGTGTGTTCCGAGCAGATGTCTGGAGAGGCGTTTGTAGTAGTTAATAATTACCGCCAAAATGATTGGAAACCCTATTTGTACAAAACAATAGATTATGGAAAAACATGGTCGCTAATTGCGAATGAAAGTAACGTAAATGGCTATTGTCTGAGCGTTGTGCAAGATCCTCTGAATCGAAGTTTATTGTTTTTAGGAACTCAACAGGGTTTGTATGTCAGCCTAAATGGTGGAAACACATGGAACAAATGGAATGATGAATTACCTTCTATGCCTATTCGAGATATGAAGATTCAACCTCGCGAGCACGATTTGGTTTTAGGAACATTTGGAAGAGCTATCATTATAATTGATGACATTTCTCCATTGCGAGCTTTGGCTGATAAAAAAGAAGAAATAAGGAATGATTCCCTCTTGATTTTTGGACATAAAGAAGCCTACCAAACGCCATGGAAACAAGCAAAAGGAATTCGATTTACTGGTGATAGCGAATTCAAAGGAGCGAATCGAAGGAGTAATTACTCTGTCCGCGTATGGGTTTCTCCAGATATGTACAGAAAAGCAAGTGGAGCGGACGGCAAAAAGAAACCTGAAGTAGAACTATTTATCAAAAATAATCTAGGCGATACCGTTAATTATTATCGAAGAAAAGTAGATAGCTTAATCAATAATTATATTCCAATAACCCTGCATGAAGCTGGGCCAAATTGGTTGAGCAGAAAGAAAATAGATTTGAAAGGTAAGCGTGCAATTATGCCTCCAGGAAAACCTCTTTTGGCGGGAAATTACTCTGTTGTAGCGGTTTTAGATTCTGTCTATGTTCAGCATAATTTCATTGTAAAGGAACACCCTGAAAATGGTAAAACTAACGAATACAGAATCGCTCAAAGAGCCGCCTATGATGAGGTCTCGGAAATAGTTAAGCCTATTTTGAAAGACGTGGAACGACTAAAAGACATGGAACAAGTTATGAAAACAGTTACGTCAAATATGAGTTTGCTGGAAGATTCAGCAAAAAAAGACTTAACTAAATTGGGCAAACAAGTTTCTGATACTTTAAATCAATTGTTCGAACTGTATTTCCTTCCTAAGGGTTTTGAGGGCTATGATCATGTTTCGATTCGAATTTCGAATTTATCTAACAACATGCAAACCTATCTTAGAGCAGAAAATAGAGGTGAAAGTGGGAATTATGAGTTGTCTAAAGGAAGACTTTTATTTGCTTGGGAAGCAGCTCATAAAAAACAAGAGGCCTTTGAACAAGGTATATGGTTTGAATACCAATCCAAAGTTTCTGAACAGAAATTCGATTTTTTCAAGAAATTAAAAGAGGACTAATCGTATTGGTATCCGCCATTTTCACTGGCGTCTCCGTCAACACCTAGGCCAACAACCAGACGGTTCACGAAGTTAAAATACGAGATAATCATATGAGCATCTAATACTGCTCTATCACCTAAGCCGTTATCTTTTATGCGTCTTATCAACTCTTCTTTGCCACTAAAAGCAGGTTTGATAGTCAATTGTTCACTTAACAGACACAGCAGCAAATCTTGATCGGATAAACCCGCTTTGGTGTAATCTCTTAAAAAGAGTCCCAAACGTTTATTGTCTTTCCAAAAGTGATTTAAAGCCTCACTGTGGTGTTTTACGCAGTACATGCAAGAATTACAAATACTTACCACAACACCAATCATTTCACGTTGCTCACGTTTTAATGGCGACTTTCCATACATAAGGTGTACATACAAATCCATATGACGGATAACTCCCTCGGGGTCAAGGCTCTGTATCTTATGAAGCTCTGCTAATTTACCCCGAGTTTGAATCAAATGATCGTAAACTTCCTTGAGTTTTCCTTCCGCGTCTTCGTAGTCAACAGTTTCTATGTAAGCCATAAATAAATTTAAGAATGGAAAATTAGTTATTTATTTTTTGAATGCATAACTCATTTCGCACGTTTATTTAATCAAAAAGTAACGATATATGACGGTCTAGGTTCATTAAATGCTTTTTAAGTGTTGTTTTACAATTTCTAAAAAAGTTCAGATAAATGAGTTTTTAGGAGTGGAACCCTGCTTTATATCGCATAAAAAAAGGGGTGATAATATCACCCCTTTTTTCTAATGTATCTGTCTTTATAATGCTATTGCACGACCAGTTTTCCACTCATCATGCCTACATGACCTGGAAAAGAACAAATAAAATCATATGATCCTTTTGCAGGAGCATCAAATTCAATAGTCACTTCTTCACCACCACCGATAGTTTTGGTATTTGCTATCACATTTTCTTTCATTTCAGGTGCGATATAGCCTGTTTCTTTAGCTCCAATAGAAGCTTCAGCAAATGCATTTTTATCAGTTCCTTTTTTGAGCAATACCCAATTGTGACCCATTGACTCAACCGGCAATTCACCTACATTTTTCAATGTTAACTTTATCTTTTGACCTGCATACACTTTCATTCGCTTAGTGTTGTATTTCATTTGATCATTTCCTTCAATAACAAGTTCTGCTATTTCTGGTATGTCAGCTGACTTTGAGCTTTCTTCTGGTCCAGTTTGTAATTGAATTTTCTTTTCAGCTGGTGCTTTTACATCACCGCCTCCATCACCACAACTCGCTAATAATATAACTGAGCAACCTAATAATAATCCTATTTTTTTCATCTTTATATCTTTTGTAGTTATAACAAATTGTGGGGCAAATAGTTTTTTCAAATTGTCATTATTTAATGGAGATGCTGCTGGTGATTTCCTGAACCTTCTTAGAAATTCAAAATCCAGTTTCCCTCAGTTATTTGAACTGTTTGATTGATAGGTGTTTTACTGAAAATGCTTTTGTTAAAATCCTTGGTTTGGCCAATGCTATTTCTAGACTTATGATACTGTTGATTTTCCTTGTTCCCATTTCTTGCTGAATGAAAATACCAATAAAACTGCCTCCGTTATTGATAAAGCCTCTTTTGGGATTTACAGATGAAGAATCAGATGCTCCCTTACTAATTCTTAGGTCTGTAAACTAAACATTATCAAAGTCGCCGTAATAGGCATCCCCGGAGAAAAAGACTTCATATAATCCATTAAGAATGGGTAATATAAGTGTCTAGATTTTCTAGGATAGAGGAGGTAAGTAAGTCTTGTAATTATTGTCCCTTCGAGTGTTTTGAGAGGAACGAACAAAAAGTATCGAGAAGCTCTTATTTAATCTAAAAAAAACATTTTTTTAAGATACAGAAGCTTAGGAATTCTGGATTTAGAAATTACCCCAATACTTGATTTATCAAACTCACACTAAAATCGTCAGCAAAAACCAACCTATAAACTCTTTAAAAAGTTAATTCTTGCGTTGGAATTTCTTTGTGTTGTTCTGCTATTCAACCTCCACTTTGCGCATGGAAACTATTCATTTAATTTTCAGGATTGTTTGCCCAAATTATACTTTATTTCAAAAGTAGTGGACTATCAATTCAGAAATACTCACTTTTGAGCACTGTGAATATCCTGAAAGAAAATACAATCACTCTAGCTATAGCGACGCTTTGCGCGGTCTATTTTGGCTATTATTTGTCGGTTATGAACTGGACTTCGGGAGGAGGAGATACTTACACGCATTTCCTATTTGCTAAATATGCCTTTCAACATCCCGAAAATTTTGTGAACCATTGGGGAAAACCTTTCTTCACATTGTTGGCTGCACCATTTGCACAGTTGGGTTTAAAAGGAGTAGAAGCAATGAACATCGGTTGCGGAATTCTTGCGGGAATTTTTGCTGCATTGACGGCCAGAAGTTTGGGTTATAAGTTTAATTTTTTGGCTGTTGTTTTTACCGTTTTCGCTCCGGTTATGTACAACGGAATCTTCAGTTCATTGACAGAACCTATCGCAGCATTAGTGCTAATTTCTGGCGTGTATTTTTATTCAATTAAAAGATTTGATTTGGGAAGTTTAATATTCTCTTTTTTAATACTTTGCAGAACTGAAATATTTATATTTTACCCGTTGTTTGTGTTGTTTTTATGGTGGTCAAAATCACTAAAATCAGCTCCTTATTTAGCTGTGGGATTTGTTTTATACAGTTTTTTGGGCTGGCCTTTTTATGATGATCTATTTTGGATCATAACCAAACAACCTTACAATCCTAGTTCGTCTGCATATGGAAGTGGAGACTTTTGGCATTATGCCGATTCCTACGATCAAGTTATTCATCAGTTATTGAGCCTTTTGTTGCTCATTAGTCTCATTCGTTTTCCTTTTGATCTATTTTTAAAACGTAAACAGATTACAGATACACTAAAGTTGGAACTATTGGTATTAAGCTTGATTGTCAGTTTCTTTTTTGCGCATTCTTTTGTTTGGTGGCTCGGCGCCGGTGCATCTGCTGGCTTAGTAAGAGTAATGATGGTTATCGTTCCGTTAATTAGTTTGTTTGCGCTAAAAGCATTGCAGTGGGACAGGATTTTCGAAAAAAAGTGGGTCCAAGCATTAGTTTCGATTGCTTGTATTGCTATTATGGTTGGTGTGGCAGAACATAAATACAATTTTCCAGTCAATGAAGATTTAGAAATCCGTACCATACGAAAACTAGATAAAGCAGCTTTAGATAAAGAAAGAGCAGGAAACGACTTGTTCTATTATCATCCGTTTGCAGCAATACAACTAGACGCAAACCCTAAGGATACATTCGAAAAACGTTTCTATTTTAATGGAGAATTTAAAAGTATTTCTGATGTAAAAAAAGGCGACATATACCTGTGGGACAGTCACTTTGCAGTAAATGAAGGCGGTGTCAGTTTAGCTTTAATTGATACTCTTGGTTTTCAGTTAATTCAAGAACACGAAACCATATTAGAAGAGTATTCCTTCCAAGTCAAGGCTTTTAGGAAATTGTGATAAATCAACAATCAACATCATCCTTCATAAATAGCTCCAGAAGTAGGCGTTTCTTTCAGTTCCAATTTCTTCAACATTGATAATGCTGGTTTAATCTGATTCCAAATCCATACCACCAAAACCTCAGAAGTAGGGTTTTCGAGTCCTTTGATGTCGTTGAGGTAATTATGATCCATTTGGTTTAAAACGGGCTTCATTGCCGCTTTAACTTCGCTAAAATCCATAACCCAGCCCAGCTTTTCGTCCAAATCGCCTTCGAGATAAACCGTTAAATGATAGGTATGTCCGTGCAAATTTTTGCATTTATGTCCTTCAGGAACATTTGGCAATTGGTGCGCCGAATCAAAAGTAAATTGCTTGTAAATCAACATAATACGATCAGGTTATTATTAAGGAATCCATTTTATGTTGGTGAAATCTGGTTTTCTTTTTTCTAGGAATGCATTGCGTCCTTCTTTAGCTTCATCAGTCATGTAGGCTAAGCGAGTAGCTTCTCCAGCAAAAACTTGTTGTCCAACCATACCGTCGTCGGTAAGATTAAAAGCAAATTTGAGCATCTTTATTGAAGTAGGCGATTTTTCTAAAATCTCTTGTGCCCAGTTATAGGCTTCTTCTTCGAGCTTTTCGTGAGGAATAACAGCGTTAACCATTCCCATGTCAAAAGCTTCTCGAGCACTGTAGTTTCTGCCTAAAAAGAAGATTTCTCTTGCTCGTTTCTGACCAACCATTTTTGCTAAGTAAGCAGATCCATAACCGCCGTCGAAGCTGGTAACATCAGCATCGGTTTGTTTGAAAATAGCGTGTTCTTCACTGGCTAAGGTCAAGTCGCAAACAGTATGCAAACTATGACCACCACCAACAGCCCAACCTGGAACGACAGCGATAACCACTTTTGGCATAAAACGAATCAAACGTTGAACCTCCAAAATATTCAATCTTGGCATTCCATCATCATCAACGTAACCCTGATGTCCACGTGCGTTTTGATCGCCTCCACTGCAAAAAGAATAGATACCGTCTTTCGTAGAAGGCCCCTCAGCAGATAGCAAGACAACGCCAATATTTACATCTTCACGAGCGTCAAGAAGTGCTTTGTATAATTCACCAACCGTTTTTGGGCGAAATGCATTACGAACATTAGGACGATTAAAGGCAATTCGAGCAACAGAACCACTTTTTCGATACGTGATATCCTCAAATTCCGTTACGGTTTTCCAATCTGCTTTAGACATAGTTTTTCTTAAAGTGCTGCTAAAATTGAATTCAATGTTGAGCTAGGGCGCATAATACTGTCAGTAAGTTCCGTACTTGGTAAATAGTAGCCACCAATGTCGACTGCTTTTCCTTGAACAGCATTTAATTCGGAAACAATAGTATCCTCATTATCAGATAATTGCTTCGCAATTGAACTGAATTGTTGTTGAAGCTCACTATCTGCTGTTTGCGCAACAAGCGCCTCAGCCCAATACATAGCTAAGTAAAAGTGACTTCCTCTGTTGTCTAACTCACCAGCTTTTCGACTCGGAGACTTATCGGTATCCAGAAACTTATCAGTTGCCGCGTCCAATGTTTCAGAAAGAATTTTAGCTTTCGGATTATTGTAAGTTGTACTTAAATGCTCTAGAGATACGGCTAATGCTAAAAACTCTCCAAGAGAATCCCAGCGTAAATGGTTTTCATTTACCAATTGCTCTACATGTTTTGGAGCAGAGCCGCCAGCACCAGTTTCAAACAATCCGCCGCCATTCATCAACGGAACGATAGACAACATTTTTGCACTGGTTCCTAATTCCAAAATAGGGAATAGGTCTGTCAAATAATCTCTTAATACGTTTCCAGTAACGGAAATTGTTTCTTTTCCCTCTTTTACTCTTTTAAGCGTGTACAAAGTCGCCTCTATAGGATTCATGATTTGTATATCTAAGCCCTCCGTATCGTGATTTTTTAAGTAAGTATTGACTTTAGCAATCACGTTAACATCATGCGCTCGGTTACTGTCTAACCAGAAAATTGCTGGAGCACCAGTTGCTCTAGCTCTGTTTACCGCCAACTTTACCCAGTCCTGTATAGGAGCGTCCTTTACTTGACACATTCTCCATATATCTCCAGGCTCCACTTGTTGTTCTAATAATACAACTCCATTTTGGTCAATAATCTTAAGGGCTCCACCTTTTTCTTTCTGAAAAGTTTTATCGTGTGACCCATATTCTTCCGCTTTTTGAGCCATTAGTCCAACATTAGAAACCGTTCCCATAGTAGAAGGATCAAATGCACCATTTTCTTTGCAGAAATCTATTGTTGCCTGATAAATACCTGCATAACTTCGATCTGGAATCAATGCTTTCGTATCGTGCAATTTATTGTCCCAACCCCACATTTTGCCTGAACTACGGATAGCAGCTGGCATAGAAGCATCAATTATAACATCACTTGGCACGTGTAAATTTGTAATTCCTTTATCTGAATTAACCATAGCCAAATTCGGCTGCGCATCATAACAAGCTTGAATGTCCTTTTCAATTTCTATTCGTTGATTAGCTGGTAGAGTTGCAATTTTTGATAAAACATCACCAAATCCACTTTTAGTATCAACACCTAATTCGTTGAATAACTCGTTATGTTTTGCAAACAAGGTTTTAAAAAACACCTGTACTACGTGACTAAAAATGATTGGATCAGAAACCTTCATCATAGTTGCCTTGAGGTGAACCGACAATAAAACATCTTGTTCCTTTGCACTGGCAATTTCAGTTTCTATATAAGAGTTGAGGGCTTTTGCGTTCATTACAGAACAATCGATAATCTCTCCTTCTAGTAGTGCAGTTTCTGCTTTTAACACTTTTATAAAGCCGTTACTTGCATGCAATTCAACTGAAACATTTCCATCCGAAGTTATTGTTAGTGATTTTTCAGATCCATAAAAATCGCCATTAGTCATGCTTGCAACATGTGTCTTTGATTCTTTGTTCCAAGCTCCCATTGAATGTGGGTGTTTTTTCGCATAATTCTTTACTGCTTTCGGAGCTCTTCTATCCGAATTTCCCTCACGTAAAACAGGATTTACAGCACTACCTTTTATCTTGTTGTAGCGTGACTTTATTTCCTTTTCCGAATCATTAGAAGGGTCTGAAGGATAATCAGGTAGATTAAAACCTTTAGTTTGTAGTTCTGCTATTGCCGCTTCTAACTGAGGTGCAGAAGCGCTAATATTGGGAAGCTTGATGATGTTTGCTTCTGCTTTTTTGACCAGTTGCCCTAGTTCTGCTAAATCATCATCCGTTTTTTGTGCATCAGACATTACCTCTGGGAATGCAGAAATAATTCTTGCAGCTAATGAAATGTCTCTAGTTTCAACTTCAACTCCTGCAGCACTAGTAAAGGACTGCACAATTGGTAAGAATGAATAGGTCGCTAGCGCTGGTGCTTCGTCTGTTTTGGTATAAATTATTTTTGCCGACATGATATTAAAGAGTATCTGAGATTGCTGTTAAAATTCTTTCGTAATTCGTTTCATAAAAAGCATAATAAATACTGTCTGTTCTGAAAGTTTTGCAAATGTACAAATCACTAATGAGTAATGCGAACAGGAATTATTTTAAATAAGACATGATAAAGGACCTTCGAATAGGTTGTTGCCAATTGAGAATTTTACTAAGATTAATTCATGAAATAAAGCTAATCGGTGCTCATTAGTTTTATTGCGAATTCTTATAAAATTAGCTGGAATAAATACATTAAATGATAGGTGTCGCCTCTATATCTCGACCCAAATTGTAAATTTGAATGCTTATGAAAGCGGAATACAAACTTCAAATAGAAAGATCAAAATCAAACCGTAAAAAGGTCAAGGTTAAGCTGGATAGTTTAAAAACAAAAGCTTCAGAAGCGGTGGATAATCACATTCATCAATTACACGATAGAGCCTTCGAGAACATTGATTGTTTGCAATGTGCTAATTGCTGTAAAACCACTAGTCCAATTTTTGAGCAAGCAGATATTGATCGTATTTCTAAAAGTATAAAATTACCTGTGGGGAAATTTATCACCAGCTATTTACAAATGGATGAAGATGGTGATTTTGTTTTGCAATCAGCACCTTGTGCGTTTTTGAATACCGATAACACCTGCAAGATTTATGATGTTCGACCAAAGGCGTGTGCCGAATACCCACATACGAATAGAAAGAAAATGAAAGAGATTTTGGATATTACTTTTGAAAATGCCATGGTCTGCCCTGCGGTGAGCTTTATAACTGACCGAATTAAGTTGGATTAATGTCCTTCTGAAGGAATTTTATTTTACTAATTGTTAGTGGTTTAGTAATAAAACCTTCTACTAATCCATGTTTTTCTGACCGGTTTATATCATCAGGACTAACCGAAGAGGTAAGCATAAATATTCTAGGTTTAAAATCATTGTAATCCTGCGATAATAAATCTAGAAATTCCCAACCACCCATCAAAGGCATATTGATATCAAGAAAAATTACTTCAGGGAAACTAGCGTTTGAACTTAAAAACTTTTCATTTGCTTCATGGCCATTTGTTGCAACCATTAAGTTTTTTGTTAGATTGGTTCTACCAATCAACTTGGTATTAATCAAGTTTTGAATAGGATCATCGTCAATTAGAAGTATGCTCGAGTACATTGTATGTTTGTGAGATTCTACACGAATATACAACGCTTGAGAAACATAAAAGTTGATAAATTTAAAAACTACTTTTTCAGTTTAAATTCTACTTTTGCAGCGCTATTGGTTCTCAACTTGGAATTCACCAAGAAGAGTGAAAAGGGAATTCGGTGTAACTCCGATACTGTTCCCGCAGCTGTAAGGTTCTATAAAGGCTTTTGTCTACAGTCACTTCCGAGAAAAGGAGGGAAGATGCAAAAGTGAACCGAGTCAGAAGACCTGCCACCGGCTATTGTGCAAGGAAGTTCCGGGATAGGATAACCTTCTAACTGTATTATTCATATAAAATGAAGAAGAGAATTATTGGATCATTCCTAACCTTAGGATTGATATGTGCTATTTCAATAGCAAAAGGACAAACAGTTTCAAATTTTGAAAACGTTTTGACTGGTGGAGATTCCACTTGGAACGGTTCAGATTTAAGCAGTGGAGTAGTAAACGGAGCAGGTTTCTTCCTTAACGATCATAATCCTAGATGGGGGAGTTGGAGTGGTTTTTCAATATCTAAAACCACAGATACCGTTACTGGAGGTTGGGCAAATCAGTATTCATCAATTTCTGGAAATGGAGCAAACAACTCAGCTGCATATGCGGTTTCCTACAGCAATTCAACTGTTATGTTTACACATTCTGCCGGTGGAGATTCTATTGAAGGATTGAGTATTAACAATTCAACCTACGCATACAGAAACATGCAAACAGGAGATGCATTCACAAAGAAATTTGGAGGAACGACGGGCAACGACCCTGATTTCCTTACAGTTACTTTTTTTGGTTATGGTGCTGATTACGAGCTGACTGATAGTGTTGTTTTCTACTTGGCAGACTTTAGGGATGCGAATAATGCCAATGATTATTTGGTAAAAGATTGGACATGGGTAGACCTGTCTTCTTTAGGCCGTATCCGATATTTAGATATGGAGTTTAACTCTTCTGATGTAGGTCAATTTGGGATTAATACACCTACTTACGCTTGTATCGATAGCCTAGTTTATAAAAACTCTTCAACTTTATTTCAACCTTTAGCCTCAGAGCTTGATTATCAAGTTGGTTATAATTCTGCAGTTGCTAATTATAATGTTACTAAACACAGTTTAAATCCTGGTAATACAGTTGCTGCTTTAACTGCAACACTTGTTGATCAGCCTAGTAATGGAAAGGCGGTTTTGATAAATGATTCATTGATCTCTTACAAACCAACTGCTAGTTTTAATGGATACGATACTGTTTGGTTTTCGATTTGTAATCAGGGAAACATCTGTGATACAAGTTGGATTGAATTTTTGGTTAATGATGCTCCAATTGCTGCTAACGATACTTTTACTAGAGGTGGAGACGGGGTGCTTGAATTGGATATCTTGGCTAACGATTGGGATGAGCAAATCGCTAACTTAAGAGTCAGTTTATTGGATACTACAAAAAATGGCAATGTATCTATAGTTGCCAATAAACTAGAATACATAGCGAATACCGATTTTGAAGGTTTAGATACTTGTAGTTACCTCATTTGCGATCTTTATGGGTATTGTGATACTGGCTATGTGTATATGAAGATTCAGAATGTAGTAGGTGTCTCTGAGATTTCTATTCGTTCAATTTCATTTTATCCTAATCCAACTAACGGTATTGTTAGAATTAGTGGGTTATCTGATGAAATTAGTGCTGTCAAGGTTATCAATATTCGTGGAGAAGCCATCGAAATTCCTTTGAATACTAAAAATGAAGTAGATTTATCAGACGCTAGCAGTGGTGTTTATTTTATGACTGTAACAACGTCGAACAAAACGATAACCAAGCGCATTATTAAACTGTGAAGTTATTAATAGCATTTTTTGGACTTTTTTGCTCCGTAGGACTTTCCTACGGGCAAGGTCCTTATGCTCCTAATTCAGAAACAGCAGGCACTGATGCTTTGCACTATACTAATAACAAGTTCATATCGTGGGCTTCAGATATTAAGGTAATTCGCGGATATCAGGATATAGCAAACAAGTTTCTTGGTACAGTCAACTTTGGCGAACCTATAAATGCTGTTGGAATGAGTAACAAAAGTGTTGTCAGTCTTGGTGATAGTGGTGTGGCTACTGTTTATTTTGAAGGGTATGTTTTAAATAAATCAGGTCCGGATTTCGCTGTTTTTGAAAACAGCTTTAATCATGAGTTTTTGGAATTGGCTTTTGTTGAAGTTAGTAAGGATGGAACAAATTTTATACGTTTCCCAGCTTCTAGTGAAACCAGTTCAGTTACTCAGGTCGGTTCCTTTGATTTGTTAGATGCTACCAATATTGACAATTTAGCGGGCAAATACAAAGTCCAATATGGAACGCCATTTGATTTAGACGATATTGGCATGGATTCCATACGTTATATCCGGATTGTGGATGTTGTGGGAAGTATCGATTCTACAATTGGTTCAAAAGACGCTAAAGGTCGAATGATAAATGATCCATATCCAACCGATTTTCAAAACAATGGATTTTATACTGGAGGCTTTGATTTAGAGTCTGTTGGTTTGATTAATTACGAAGGTGAGATCTTCCTGGGAACTAATGAATTATCGGTACAAAAATCGAGAGTAAAAGTATATCCAAATCCTGCGATTTCTGCTTTAACGATTACAGTTGAAAAACAATCTGAAATTCAAATTCACGATATAAGTGGAAAATTGTGGTTTTCTCAGAGTATTAACTTCGGGTCTAATAACTTAGAATTAAGTGATTTGCCTCGAGGTTTGTATTCAATTTCTGTCCTAAACGAAGAGGAACATTTTGTTTCAAAATTGGTATTGCAATAGCCTAAGCAAGGCAACACTTTGTATTGGTCTGCTTTTCGGCAGCCAAGTAGGTCTATTTGCACAAAACGATACCGTTATATCTTCCAGCCTGAATGAATTCGAAGTGTTGGGTCAGATTAAACCTGATCCGGTATTTAAGAATTTGGTATTGGATACCAGTTTGATTGAGGCAATGCCAGCCTTTTCAATTGATCAAATTTTGAAATATCAAACCAATTTGTACGTCCGAGATTATGGTTCTGGAGCATTGAGTTCGGTATCTTTTCGCGGCTATAGTTCGCGACATACTGCAGTTTTTTGGGAAGATATGCCAGTTAGCAGTAGTATGAACAAAACGTTCGACGGCGGATTGTTTCCTACGTTCATGACCGAAGAAGTCTCTATTCAGTATGGTGCTGCTGGAATGATAAATGGGTCTGGTGGATTGGGTGGAACCTTGAAATTCAATGCTAATCCAGATTTTAAAAAAGATGAAGTCTTGAAGTTTGAGCAATCAATTTCAACTGTAAACAATGCTTCAACGGGAATAATGTATCGTCGTTCCAATGATAAGTTTGTGACCTCGACTCATT
Source organism: uncultured Flavobacteriales bacterium (assembly GCA_913020435.1). GTDB lineage: Bacteria > Bacteroidota > Bacteroidia > Flavobacteriales_G > Salibacteraceae > UBA6770. The sequence goes on from CAJVZZ010000004.1 coordinate 99,362, forward strand.
TTACCGCACAATATGGGGCCAATGAATTCTCTTATCAGAACCCCAGTGGGCAAGAGGTGTTGAAACAACGAATGTTTGGTGCAGGAAATCAAATTATATCAGGGCAGCAGAAATTCGCGTGGAAATTGAAGAAAAATGGTGTCTTAAAATGGAATTCCTTTCTGCAGTTGGGAGAACGTCGATTGCCGCACTCGACATATCAGAAACTAGTTACTGAGACGCAAAAAGACAAAACACTCTTGTCGAATCTGAATTATTCTAAACAATTTGGAACAACTCAGCTAAAGGCCGTTGCTGGGTTTAAAGCCAGTGAATTACAATACCAGAATGATGCAATAGGTATAAATGATATAGGATCAGAACGGAATGCTTTTGCTCAATTTAGAGTGAAGTATTGGTTGTTTCAAAATCTGAAAATGGAAAATGCAGTGTTGTACAATCACTCTTTTGCAAATCACCCTGAGTATAATGGTTGGCAACAGCAAATAGACTTGCAGCACATTCAGCAAGCATCCTACGAGTGTAAGCAATGGCTGTTTCATGGGCTAATCAAAACACAAGTAATCGACGATAATTTTCTTCCTGTATTGCCTTCTTTGGGAGCGAGATGGAAGTCTGAGAAATCGTGGTTGGTAGTTAAAGGAAACGGAGCCTATCACGCTATGGCTCCTTCTTTAAATGATCTGTATTGGAGTGTGGGTGGGAATCCGGACTTAAAGTCAGAGAAGGGTTGGACGAGTGAGTTTAGTCTGAGTTCGGAAAGAGATACGGGTTTCAATTATAGTATTACAGGTTTTTTAAGCAGTATAGAAAATCGTATTTTGTGGCAGCCGCAGTTGAGTGGAGTATGGATTGCTAGTAACGTATCGAGTGTTACAAATACTGGAATCGAATCATCAATCTCCTATAAAAAGCTACTGTGGAATGCGGTTAAAAGTAACGTTATTTTGAATTACAGCTATAATTCTGCTTTAGATAGTGCCGGGAATCAATTGGCCTATATTCCATCGCAAAGAGTGTCAATGCAAGGTCTGTTGGAATGGCGAAATATTGGAATTACTTATGGCCATCGCTTTACCGAAAAACGCTTTTTGAATAACTTTAATACCGCCTATTTACCTTCGTTTTTTAATGCAACTGCAGGAGTGAACTACACCTTGGATACTGGTAAAGAAGGGCGTTTGGTTTTGGGTTGTCAGGTGGATAATTTATACAACGAACCTTATCAAGAAGTTGCAAATCGACCGATGCCAAATCGTTACTTTATTTTTAACGTAAAATTCATTAAATCATGAGGTTGTGTGTTTTACTTACAGTGACACTTGTGGTTTTTTCCTGCAAGAAAGACAAACCTTTTGATCCTCAATACTTAGTGGAAGAGGTTACTGAGGTTGATACTAATGCAACCCATATATTTATTATCAATGAAGGGAATTTTACCTTTTCAAATGCATCGGTCACAGACTACGTAATTGAAACAGCAACAACCCGTCAAACTGCCTTCCAGCAGTCCAATGTAAATGCCTTGGGAGATGTCGCTCAATCGTTGTTGATTCATAAAAAAACAGGATATCTTTTTGTCAATAATTCCAATGAGGTTGTAAAAGTATCCTTGCCAAGTATAAAAGTTCAAACTAGAGCGGCCATTCAAAGCCCGAGGTACGGTCTCATTACTTCGAATGGGGAGTTGTGGGTAACCTCACTCAACAAAAAAGACGTTTTCGTTTTGGATACATCGGACTTAAAAATCACGAAAACATTAGAAGCCTCTGATTGGTTGGAGGAGTTGGTGGAAGTCGATAATCATGTATTCGCTTGTAACGTCAATGAAAATACAGTGGATGTCTACTCACTCGAAGGAAACAAGATACAATCAATAGCAGTAGGAAAGCAGCCACAGAGTATCGTTCTAGATAGTGACGGAATGCTTTGGGTATTGTGTGATGGTGGTTTTAATCCTAGGGATAGAGAAAAATCTCGACTGCTTAGAATCGATCCAATTTCATTTTCAATAACTTTTAATTATGAGTTTGAGGATATTGAACATTCGCCTACACGTCTGAATTACAATGTAACTAACCAAAGACTTTACTTTATCAACCGAGCGGTTTATTCAATTGCTGTTGATTTGAGTGAAACAATCCCAAGTGAAATATTCAAACAGGAGGGGGCTAATTTCTATGGGTTAGGTATAGATGCTCAATCTGGAAATGTTATAGTTACGGACGCCAAGGATTACAGCAAGAAAGGGATAGCTTATGTTTTAGATCCTTCAGGTCGATTATTGTACGACTTTGAAACGGGAGTTATTCCGCAGGATGTTGTGGTTTATAAATAGAAGTCTGTGTTTTGTACTTGTAATGAATAAATATTCAATCACAGTCTTATTTATTAACTTCAACCTGAATTTATTTCAGGTTCTCCTTAACTAGGAACGCAGGTAGAGATGCTGAAACGAGTTCAGCATGACACCAGATAATTAAGGTTGTGCTGCTTTTAACAATCGTCATCCTAAATTCATTTCAGGTCTTCCTTAACGTGGAAGCCGTTAATAGATAATGAATATAGCATCACTCACTACAATAAGAAAAGAGTAGAATTCTTACTGATAAATGACCCTTTGGTTAAACATTCCAAAACGTCAATTTTGATACTTAAATCAAGTTATCACTTTCCTTACTTTTGGATTCTCAAAAATCTATAACTATGAAGGAAGTGTATATCGTATCAGCCGTAAGAACTCCAATCGGAAGTTTTATGGGAAGTTTATCTACCGTTCCTGCTCCAAAACTAGGAGCTGCAGCTATCAAAGGCGCACTGGAAAAGAGTGGAATTGATCCTAAGATTATCGATGAGGTAATAATGGGTAACGTAATGTCTGCCAATCTGGGCCAAGCTCCTGCGCGTCAAGCTGCAATGTTTGCTGGATTGGATCAAGACGTTCCTTGTACTACGGTAAATAAAGTTTGTGCTTCAGGAATGAAGGCAATTGCAATGGCTGCTCAAAGCATTAAAGCTGGTGATAACGAAGTTGTTGTTGCAGGTGGCATGGAAAATATGAGTTCAGTTCCTCATTACATGCAAGCTAGAAACGGCGTTAAATTGGGTAATATCAATATGATTGACGGAATGGTTAAAGATGGCCTTACCGACGTTTATAACGATACGCACATGGGCGTTTGTGCTGATATGTGCGCTAAGGAATACGGATTCTCTAGAGAAGATCAAGACAACTTTGCAATTGACTCTTACAAAAAGTCTGCTGCTGCTTGGGAAGCTGGAAAATTTAACGACGAAATTGTACCTGTGGAAGTTCCACAAAGAAGAGGTGATGCAGTTATCGTAAATAAAGACGAAGAGTATGCTAACGTAAGAATGGATAAGATTCCAGCTTTACGTCCTGCATTCCAAAAAGAAGGAACAGTTACAGCAGCAAATGCTTCAACATTGAATGACGGTGCTTCTGCATTGGTTTTAGCAAGCGGCGAAGCAGTTAAAAAATACGGTTTGACTCCTTTGGCAAAAGTTACTTCTTATGCTGATGCGGCACAGGCTCCAGAATGGTTTACAACGGCTCCTTCTAAAGCAATTCCAATTGCCTTAGGAAAAGTGGGTTTATCTACTGCTGATGTTGATTACTGGGAATTGAACGAAGCGTTCTCTGTAGTTGGTTTAGCGAATACTAAAGAGTTGGGATTAGATCCTGCTAAGGTTGACGTTAACGGTGGTGCTGTTTCATTGGGTCACCCACTTGGAAATTCTGGTTCTAGAATCATTGTAACCTTGATTAACGTGTTGAAACAAAACAACGGGAAATACGGTGGTGCAGGTATTTGTAACGGAGGCGGTGGTGCTTCTGCTATGATTATCGAGAACGTATAGAAATACAAAACATATTGAATTGAAAAAGCCTCGAGGAATCGGGGCTTTTTTTTTGTAATTGATTTTGTGCCTCATTAAATTTAAGGGTCATTAATAGTCAATTTTTAAATTGACTATTCTAAAGAAGGATTTGGATCTTATTAGCGTCAAAACGACTATAAACATTCTGTTTACAATAAATAAATCCGAATATGAAATTATTTTACTCAATTCCAATCTTATGTTTTTTATTAAGTAGTTCTAACCTTGAAGCTCAAGATTTACCCTTAGAATTCAATTATTCATCAGACGGTCATAAACTCATAGTTGGAAATACGGTGACTACCGGTTTTTATGATGAATCCGAAATTGATACCATCTTTCTTCAATTTTCTCAAACTAATTATTGGACCTTACTGGAACAGAATTATGAGGATAAAATCGAAATACCTGCAACTCTAACTCATAATGGAGTTGTTTACGATAGTGTGGGAGTTCGATTTAAGGGGAATACGTCCTACAAAAGATTAAGAAATTCAGATAAAACGTCTTTTGCAATATCAATGGACAGCTATATTGGAGGGCAAGATCTCGAAGGATATGAGTCTTTAAATTTAAGCAATGCCTTTCAAGATGAAACGGCAATGCGTGAGGTGCTTTATTTGAATGGAATAAGGAAGCACATTGCCGCTGCAAAGGGTAATTATGTTCAGTTGTTTTTAAATGGTCAAAATTGGGGAGTTTACCCTAATATCCAAGCACTCAACAAAGAACATGTGGGAGAATGGTTTTTAAATAATGATGCAACACGCTGGAGGTGCGAGGAAACTGTTGGAGCCGCAGGTAACCCTAGATTTAATGTTGGTTTTTCTTCATTAAATTACTTAGGCGATGCTGCTTCTGACTATACAGACCATTATACGCTTAAGAGTGCAGACAAAGCTGACCCTTGGTTGGATTTAGCCGTTGCATGCAGTCTAATTGATAAAACCACTTCATCAGCTGGAGTTAAAGCTCTCATAGAAAAATTTGATTTAGATCAAACCCTATGGTTTCTGGCTTCAGAAATAATTTTTACCGATGATGACGGATATGTCTTTAAAGGGGGAATGGATTACTATGCATATTTTGATTTAGCCACAAATAGGTTGTTGCCAATCGAGTATGATGGCAATTCATGTATGGCTGCGAATAAAGCTACTACATGGTCTCCGTTTTACAAAGAAACTGATGCCAATTTTGTTTTAATGAATAAATTAATGAAAGTTCCTGAGATTCGTCAACGGTATCTAGCTCATTTTAGAACCATGTTGAATACTGCTTTTGATACTACTAATTTGTTATTAAAAATAGATGAATATTCAGCATTAATGAGTCAGCGATATGCCAATGATCCAAAGGCAATGTCGACTGCTCAGCAGCACAATGCTGAAATTGCAAACTTGAAACAGTTTGTTCGAGATCGAAGTAATTATTTGTGGTCGAATGCAGAAGTGATGCAGCAAAGTATTGAAATTTCTAATGTATCTCATTTTGTAAACAATGTAGAGTGGGCTGATCCAGAGAATAGTGAGCAGGCAACAGTGGTTGCTACTGTTTCGGCGCCCAATCAGGTTTCTGCAATGAATTTAAATTACAGTACTGGCTTAGCCGGTCATTTTACCACCTTAACGATGTATGATGATGGTATTCATGGTGATGGTACTGCTTCTGATGGCCAGTATGGGGCTTTTATCCCTGCTCAAATCGGTGGCCAATTTGTTCGATACTACATAGAATCTATTTCTAACAATGCGTCAAACAGCAGGTCTTATCTGCCGGCTGGGGCAGAGCATGAAGTTTTCATTTACCAAGTTAAAGCTGGAGCTAAAGTTGAAAGTGACGTTGTAATCAATGAAATAATGGCTTCTAATAAAGTCTCATTTCCAGATCAAGATAATGAATACGATGATTGGATTGAGTTGTACAATAATGGATCTTCTTCAGTTGATATTTCTGGATATTTTTTATCGGATAAAAGTGTTGAAATTTTACAATGGCAGTTTCCTCAGGGAACAGTCATAGATGCTGGCGATTATTTAATTGTCTGGTGCGATAACGACCTAGATCAAAAAGGACTGCATGCTAATTTTAAATTGTCTGCTTCTGGTGAAACAGTTTATCTAAATACGGATAAGGGAAATGTTGCAGATTTTGTGAATTATAGCGAGTATAAATCTGAATACTCATACTCTAGAGTACCAAATGGGACGGGAAATTTTGAATGGCAACATCCGACATTTGAAGAGTCTAACGAAACGCCTTTGACTGTTAATGATTTGCTCCAGTCTGAGGGAGTGTTTAGTGTTTTTCCTAATCCCACAAATTCAGTGTTTTCAGTTGTTGTGAGCCAGTCTTTAGAAAATGAAATATTAAAGGTTTTTAATATTGAAGGAAAGCTAATGGCAGAAGAGTTGGTTTCGGGTCAAAAATTAGAAATCAATGTATCTGATTGGGAAACTGGTATATATATCATTAGACTAAGCAATGGCCAAGCAAAGCGTCTTGTTGTAAATCCTTGATAAAGTTATTCTAGTTTGTGTTATCGGCTATAGCGATTTGATCCTGCTAAGGTTGGTCTTAATGGAGGTGCAGGTATTTGTAACGGAGGCGGTGGTGCTTCTGCTATGATTATTGAGAACGTGTAGTATTACAAAACATATTGAATTTGAAAAAGCCTCGAGGAATCGGGGCTTTTTGTTTTTGCGGCGAAGCCTTCATAACCTTTCGCTGTTTCACCGTGTTACCGTCAAACTGAATTTATTTCAGCATCTCTCAATATTTGCTCCCACTGAGATGCTTAAACCTAATCGAAAGTTGGGACGGCTAAGTTCACAATGCCCCATGCTGAACCTATCAAAAGCTAGCTTATTCAGGTTATTTGAAACCAAAATATTAAATTTACCCTTACTTTGTTACATTATTTTAATAAATTTACCCTTACTTTGTTACATTAAATACGAAATTTTACCCTTACTTTGTTACAAATAAGATTCATATCAGATATAAAAGACACATAACAAAACACTTGCACCAGTGGAAAAATGACAAGGAAAGAAAGCCGTTGTTGCTTCGCGGTGCTCGACAGGTTGGTAAAACTACCTTAGTAACAGAATTTGCCAAAGAATTCAAACACAGCATTCAGCTTAACCTAGAGCGCAAATCGGATCTTGAATACTTCCAACAATTCGACGATGCAAAGACAATAGTTGAGGCCTTGTTTTTGAGTAAAAATATAGCTGCTAAAGAGAAGGGGAATACACTGTTGTTTATTGATGAAATTCAAGAATCGCCTGAAGCAATTGCACTGTTGCGCTATTTTTATGAAGACATTCCCGAATTGCATGTCATTGCAGCAGGTTCGCTATTGGAGCATGTAATGAAAAAGGTGAAAAGCTTTCCAGTAGGGAGAGTTCAATACTTATACGTTCATCCTTTAAATTTTGAAGAGTATTTGATGGCCAAAAACCACGCGGCTGCTTTGGAACAATTCAACAAGATACCACTGCAAGCTTTTGCGCAGCAAACTTTAAAAGATCTTTTTCATGAGTACGCTATTGTAGGAGGAATGCCAGAAGTCGTTCATACTTATTTGAAATCTTCGGCGCTCTCTGATTTACCTAAAGTATACGAGAGCATTTGGGCAACTTACAAAGACGATGTAGAGAAGTATGCTAGTAATAAGACTGATGCGCGAGTTATCAAACACATCATGAATAGTGCGCATTTGAATTTGGATCAACGGATAAAATTCCAAAATTTCGGGAATTCAAATTATAAATCGCGTGAAGTAGGAGAGGCCATGCGCAACCTTCATGATGCTCGAATTATACAGCTCATTTATCCAACTACGGCTGTTGAAGTCCCAAGTCAACCCGATATTAAGAAATCGCCCAGGCTACAATTCTTGGACACGGGTTTGGTGAATTACGAGTTAAGAATTCAGGGCGAAATGCTTGCGCTTGATGATTTAAGTGCTGCTTACAAAGGCGCAATTATTCCTCATTTAATCACTCAGGAACTCATTTCCTTGAACACGATTAATTATCAACTGCCCAATTTTTGGGTTCGAGAAAAGGCTCAAGCTTCAGCCGAAGTCGATTTGGTAGTGCAGCATGTAGACAAAATAATTCCGATTGAAATAAAATCTGGAAAAGAAGGAAAACTGAAGTCCTTGCATCAATTTGTAGAACGCACAAACCATCCCTTTGCGGTTAGAATGTATGCAGGCGAATTTTGCGTTGAACAACACCAAACGCCACAAGGTAAAAAGCCCTACTTATTAATGAATTTACCTTACTATTTGGGAATTAAATTGCACGAGTATTTGGAGTTATTTGTTGAGAATTATCAGTTGGAAAAATCGAGTTAGAATATCTTTTATTTGATAAAACTTATTTTAATCTTTAAACAGAATATGACAAGAATGCGAAGGGCATTTTGGTATTCAAATCCAGACCGTCATACTGAATTTAATTCAGCATCCTTCCATACTATTCCAACTGAGATATTGAAATATATTCAGCATAATCTGTGAGAAAAAGGAGAGTATCGTATTCTAACAATACAAGTTAGCTGTACGTTTTTCCATGCATTGTTTCTACCGAATTACCAATTTTCTGGTTTCCGTTCGTTCACCAGCACTCAACTCGACGAAATACAAACCGCTAGCCAGTTCCTCGGTATTAACCGAAGTGATTTGATCGGTCAGTAATTGTGTAAGAACCTCTTTACCCGAACAATGGAAAACCTTAATTGAAACTGTTTCTTGTCGTCCAATATTTATTTGAATTTCGCCACTAGCTGGGTTAGGGTAGATCTGAACATTGGTCAATTGAACAAATTCAGCTAAGGAAACCGGTTCTTTTTCTTCTTCCTTAAAGGTGAAATCTACCACTTCAAAATCATCGAAGTAGAATCCATCACTTTGCACGCCAGCATCAGAAGTTAGCTCAAAACGAATTTTTATTTTTCGACCTATGTATTGATCAAGATCGATTTCCTTTTTTGTCCAATGTTCGTGATTGGTGTAAGTTGCCAAAGTGTTCCAGTTTGTTCCATTTGTAGAAACTTGAAAATGAACATTATCAAAGGACTCAAAGGATCGTTTGGTATTAAAAGTAGCATATGGTTTGGTCGCATTCGTTAAATCAACATCGTTTTTGAGGTTGATTACTTCGTTGCTTGATTTAGAGTAGTTACCATATCTAGAGTCGCTAAATGCAAACTTTCCGCTTTGACTCTCTATAAAAGTGGTGTCCCATGAAGAAGCACTCCAATTGGTCATTCCTTGTTCTCCATTATCTGTAAATAGGGTTGTTGTTTCTCCTATTCGAATCGATTTTTCCTTTATCGAAGTCTCAAATCCATCTTCTGTAACACTAACACTTAACGATAATAAGTCACCAGATTTTGCATTAGGATTCACCAAAAAACTAAACTCATGAGTTGCAAAACTACGAGGTCCAATTTTCGCCTCATTTTGTACATCAACTATCGGAGTAACATTAGTAGAAGTTGAAGTCATTTCTATAGACACATTGGTTGCCTCTAATTCTAAACCTCGATTTTTTATTCGCGTTCTTATTTTGAGCGTATCTCCAGGTTTTACTCCACCTGAGTTCAGAACAACAAATTCATACAGTTTGGGAGCAGAACCTGAAACATGAGAAATATATTTCATTGCGCCTAAAAAATTCTGAACGGTAGAGCAATATTCTGATTGAGGAGGCCAAAAGCTACTTCCAATTTCAGGCGTTAAGGTATAAATGCCGTCATCATGCATAAAATGTCGGGTAGTGCCGCAAGATGTATAATTGAGCATTTCGAAAGTTGTCCCAAATCCATCGAAGGTATTATTGATAAATTCGGAAGAGAATTCAGCATACGATTCGTAATCTTCATTTGGTAACTTGCAACCTGGAGCAATCAGGAATTTCTGACCATAGCTGTGGCAAGAAAAGGCAATGCTTGGCTTGATTTTCTTTACATAATCTCGTACCGCCTGCGTTTCTGGTTCAGAAAAGGCACTTGTACCATGGTAACTGTTTGATGCAGGATTTGAACTTGCTCCAATACTGTTGCCAAATGAACTGCTGTAATTCCTATTCAAATCAACACCATAAGATGCGCTATTACGTCGTCTGTTTTTCCGCCACAACCCACCGCCATTGGGGTCAATTATTTCGTTATAGACATATCCATCAGGATTTACTACAGGAATAAAATGTATTTCTCTATGATCGACCAAGTAAGTTGCCTCAGCATCAGTTCCGTAGTTTTCTAATAACCACCACATGTAGTAAAGCAATGCTTCCATGGACATAGGTTCTCTGGCGTGGTGCAAGGCATCAAAATAGGTAGTTCCTTCAGTTGCACTTTCGTCTAAGGTTGGGTTGTCTGATATTTTAACAGCATATATGGCTCTGTTATCAATGCTGTTTCCAACGGAATCTTTTGCAGAAATAAGAGCAGGGTAGAGCAGTTTCATGGAATCCAGTTGATCGATAACTTCTTGGAAAGTATGGTAATGCCCCATGCTACCGTATTTCAAATTGTCTAGTCCGCAAATGCCTCCAGCTCTTGATCCAGAGGTGTTGTTTTGACTGTTTTTTACAAATTCAGCTCGTACATCGTCCACTATGATTTTGTACGAAATATTATGTGCTGACAGTTTGTCGATATCCGCAGTACTTAAGGTTGCATCAATGCTGTTCTTTTCGTTTTTAGAATAATGGTCAATGTCAATTCCCGATTGAATGAGTTTGTCCATAGTTTCTTCTCCACTCAAATAGATACGGACCTCGGAATGTACCTCACTTTGGGCTATAAGCAGGGAAGAGGACAGCAGAAGAGAGAGGAGTAGATTAATTGTAATTTTCATAGAGGGATCTTAAACTTCTAAAATTAGCTGAATTATATAAGAATGAAAAGACATTCCTTAACAATCGCTTAAACAGTTGATTATTGGTGTGTTTTGTAAAAACAGCATTTTCCAATTGATTTTATCTGCTTTTCAGCCTGTCGGTTATTATCAAACAAATAACAGGACCAAGGCCAGAGCCATTCCTCCAAGCATAAAGTACATACCTTTTTTAAAGATAGAGCTACTTGGTATGTACATCCAAAAAGCTGAGATCACAAAGAAGAGCAAAGAGAGTCCAAATAAGATGTTAAAGAAGAAGAGTGGCTGTCCAGATTTGGCTTTGTGAAAATGAGTCAGCTTGTCTAAAATAAAAGGGAGTGACTTAACTGTATAATCTGCTACACCAGTCTGTTTATTATAAATACCATCCTTAAAATAAATACTGTTGTTGTCTTCCTTTTCAATTTTTAGTCGCCGTATCTTAAGCAATTTACCCAGTTCTTTAGCAGGAGCATTGGGTGTTAGTTGTTTGGATATTAGTTTTTCTTGTTTAAAGGTATCCGAATCGCGAAAAATAAGCACGATACCACTGATGGCGTAAATAGCCATTATTCCGCTTAAAGTAAAACCCAAATAGCGATGGATTACTCGCATTTTTTGAGGTGATTTATTTACCATTAAAGAAAATTAATTGTGCTTTTGAACGGCAAATTTAGGACTTTCAACTCGTCAAATGGTGCGCTCATAATCTGAAGCCAAATTTAATAGGACTCTCTCATTTTACAGCTAAATGGCATTACTCTTTGCTCACTTTATTTTCAGTTTTTTTTGGCGAGAAAATGGGTTTTCCCTGTAAAGCTTGAACGAGCGAAAGCGCTGCCAATATGCCGTACAATAACGAAACGATAAGTGTGGCTTTTGTGTTTTTAAAAACGTAATAAGACAGAAAGGGTAACACTTGCAGTGCATGCATTCCAATAAAGTGAGATACCCGCAAGTCGCCTACTGTTTTACTCCAACCCACAATAAACCAATTGGAATTATCATTGAGACCACCCACACTGTGATTCATTTGAGAGCTCATTAAAAAGCCTTCAAAAGAAAAGATCACAAAAATTAAAATGCCAAAGCGAATTGCCCAAACGTAATAGACAGGAAGGTTAGGGAAGGACTGAGTAAAAAACAGTAATGCCACATATGCAGTATAGAGCGTTACCAATGTTGCGGCAATTCCCATAAGCGTGTAAAGCGACGAATACGATGGTGTACTAATATTGAAATGCGATAACTGACCTTTTCCAGCTTGAAACGCAATATAGAGGATTTCAAAACCCAACAATAGGATTATCGTCCAATTGAAAGGTGTAACATTGAAATCGGTGAGGTAGTGACAATACCATCCCATTGCCCAAGCAAATAAAAATATTGAAAAAGCAAACTTGAAGGGTTTGTACCAAGCATTTACTCCGTGAACTTGAACACTAGTTGTTTTGGTTAAAGTCAGAAAAAGAACAGCTATACCAAGACATATTAATCCAAAGTAAAATAGCTGTTCGTTTCTGATTTTGAGTTCACTTAGAAAGGATAGCAAAGATTGTATGTTTTTAAGAAGGTTTTCAACGCTCATTGCTTTTTACCAACCGTGAATTTAGGTAAAACATAATTTAGAAATAAGATCGTTCCAAGGTAAGTCGATAATAGAGCAGGTACATTAGAATTAAAACCTAAATTCAATTCGGGAATACCTAACATTTCTCTGAAAGAAACAGTGGCAATTGAAAACATAATAACAATTCCCCTAGACTTTTGAATCAACCTATCGGAGGACGTTTTTTCAATTATTTTAAACTAATGCCTTTAGCGATAAGATAGACAGAAAGCTTTCTAATAGCGTTCAAAATTATTGGCTTTATAAACGGCCTGCTTGTTAGAACGCTTAAATAAATAACCAGAATTAATACGATAGAAGTGAAGTATTTATGACTAGGATAATATCAAAAAAAATCGCTAACCAAAATATTATCAGGTTAACGATCTGTTTATAAGTATCTTATTAATTTTCAGTGGGCAGGGTTTTGCTATAAATAGCTAGGTATTATAGCAACTCACAATTATCAACTTTTTTTAGTCCGAGGCGACAGTCTAGTATTTTATTGGGAGTGTATTCACAAATAAAATTTAGAGGTGTGCAACACTGCAATAAAATTTGAGACTACAACCAATAGCATTGAAACGAGTCTATTGAATTAGGTTTATTGACTAAAGATTAAATCCTACTATCTGTTTTACTTTTTAGTTACTCTGATTGCTAAGTAAAATCCAAAGCCAAAAAGTAGCGTTATTAACCCTGCGAAATATGGTATTATATCAATCATTTTTTGAGTTATTAATTAGTTTTAGATAAATTCCAAACGCTAATATTGAAGGGACCCAAAGTCCAATAAAAGTTCCATCTGCTTTTTCTCCTTGAAAGTATAGTAGTTCGGAAAACACTAACGATAAAAGAGCAGCAACAAAAAGGAGTTTGTCCGTAGTTGTAAATTTTTTAAGCATGCCTATATATTTTTGCTTTTAGTATTAAATTTATGTCAGTGAAAGTATTGATTTTATTTCACACTTATAGGCCCGTTTAGGTTTTTGTGTTTTTTATTATGGACCTGATTAATGGTTAATTAAAATATATAAGCTCGTATTTAGTGCAATACACTTCTAAATCAGATACTTACTATGCATTTGCTTTTTAGTATTTATTTTTAGAAAATTACTCTTTTGGTTTTAACATACCTCTGAATTCATTGCTGATTATTATGCTTTTAATTTGAATACATATTTATCAAAAAAGAGCGTGAAAAGTAAACTACATTAGCAAAAGGAGCAATCCATAATTAGATTTTTGAAGGATTTTTTGCTTTAGATTTTATACGTGCAGTTTCTGCATCGCAAAATGTCAGTCCATTTTTTTAAGGTATTTGTACAATTCGCTATCTGTTGAAATAAAGATGGACGTTTTCCCATCAAAAGTTTTCTCAAATGTTTCCATTGATTTCAAAAAGCCATAAAGGCCTCTAGATTGATTCGACTTATTGTAAGCTTTTGCATAAATTGAAGCTGCTTTTGCATCTGCTTTACCTTTGATCATTTCAGCATCCCTAAATGCAAGGGATTGTATGTTTTTAAGCTCCCTTTCTTTTTCACCATTAATACGCGAGGCTTCTCCCTGACCTTCTGATCGGAATTTATCAGCGATGCGAAAACGTTCACTTTTCATTCGCTCATACACCTGATTTTGAACTTCTTGCACATAATTGATGCGTTTAAATCGGAAATCCAATATTTTAATTCCAAGGTCTGCCGTTTGTTTATTGGCCGATTCCAATATCATTTGTTGGATTTCATCCCGCCCCACATAAATCTTTGCCAGAGAATCACCAATAATTTCAGTATCGGATGATTCAGGGATTCTGTTACTCGTCCGAACAGCTTCTTCTATATTGTTATTTGCTATGAAATTCCTTGTGTCTCCATCTAGAATATCATCGATACGTGATTGCGCGCCTCGTTCGTTCGTTAGCCGTTTAAAAAATTGAAGTGGATCTGTGATTTGCCATCTTGCGTAGGTATCGACAAAAATGAATTTTTTGTCCTTTGTGGGTACTTGATTTGGGTCACCATTCCATTCCATATAGCGCTTTTCAAAATAATTAGCAACTTGAATAAACGGCAGTTTGAAGTACATTCCAGGTTCGATAATAGCCTCACCAACCGGTCTGCCAAATTGAGTGATTACCACTTGATCCTGTTCTTGTACAATAAAAGCACTGCTGTTTAAACCTATCAGGATAATAATGATGGATATTGTAATTAAGATGGATTTATTTTTCATTTTTTTACGGTTTTTTTGTTCATCTGCATTTGCAATAGCGGCAATACGTTGCTGCCTTTTTGGTCTGTTATGACTACGTTCCCGATTTTGGGAATCACATTTGACATTGTTTCTAGGTAAATCCTTCTTTTTGTTACCTCAGGGGCTTTAATAAACTCATTGTAAAGTGCCGTGAACCTGGCAGCCTCCCCATCCGCATTATTTACCCGCTCGGCAGAATACCCTTTGGCTTGTTGAATGGTTTCTTCTGCTTGACCTCTCGCTTTGGGTATTACTTTATTGTATTCTGATTTTGCTTGGTTAATCAATGTTTCTTTTTCTTGCTGAGCCTCATTCACGGCATTAAAAGCTGCTTTTACAGGCTCTGGTGGATTGACATCCTGAAGCACCACTTGTTCTATTTTGATGCCCATTGAATACTCTCTGCATATTTGTTGAATGAGTTTCTCTAATTCACTCGCTATTTCCGTTCGGCCAACAGTCAATACCTCATTTACGGTTCGGTCACCAACAATTTGTCTCATGGCAGCTTCAGAGATTATACGGAGTGTGCTCTGCGGATTTCTAACTTTGAACAAATTCTTATAAGCATCATCAACCCTGTATTGCACAACCCACTGCACTTCTGCAAGATTAAGATCGCCCGTAAGCATCAGTGATTCATCTTTTGAATTTGATGATTCGCTATATTTTGTAGTCACTCCAGCTCTGTCAGTTCGGAAACCAAATTCCAGTTTTTGTTGCCTTTCTACTGGTACTTTATAAACATCTTCAGCAAAAGGTATTTTGAGATTTAGTCCTGGTTCTACTTGTCTTACATACTTTCCAAATCGAGTAATAACACCTACTTCTTCAGTGCTTATCTGGAAAATTGCCGACCAAAAAACGAGTACCACAATTAGCACTGTGGCAATAAGTCTCCAGTATTCAAGTATTTTTTGTAGATCCGAGTGTAGATTTAATTTTTTTATATCCATTTTTTATAATTGATATTTATCTAATGTGCAATTGAGTGATCTATTCAGATCCCTGTACTATCCAAGTTTCTACGTTTTACTTTTTAAGTATTAGTAACTTTGAATTCGTCCAAGAATGGTTTCTATGGCAGTCTCAGTTTTAGTTAGCGCTCCTGATAAAGCGACTTCTATAGATGCTGCACTGTTAGTTATTGCAATTGGCTTTCGGCCTTTAAGTCTAGCTTCAAGCATGCAGGACAATTCATTTAATCCTTCTTCATTTTTGTTTTCATCCTTTAAATGAACTTCAATTCTGGTAATGTGAGTTTCGTGCCTTTTTAACGCTTCCTCAATTTCAGAAGTAAAGTATTCTTGCATTTTACTGTCTCCATTTAAAGTTTTGTCTGTATTTATTTGAATAATCATATTTTCTATTGATTTTGAATTAATTGTTGTTTTGCTTCCACTATTTCAGGTCCAACGGCCAACAATAGAGCCGTTTTTTCAGTAGGATTGCAATTGGCCTTTGTGCAATCAGTTTACCTTTAAATTCAGGATGATTTTAATTACCCAAACAAAGTTTATATTAAGCTTTGCTTGATTATTTGTTGGCTTTATGATGCGAGTCAATAGTTTATGGTTCGGATTCTGACTAACAATTTGAGCTAGAAGTTTCAGTATTCTTTTGAATAAGTAGCTAATAAGTCGTTCAGGGAATCTAAATATTCTTCTAAATCGTTGGTATTTATTCCTTCATGATCCTTAGTTGAATGTTGCTCGGGAATCTCGTTCAAATACTTGATCAGTTCTGGAAATTTTTTTTGAATTTTTATGGTTGTGATTGCTATCTCTTTATTGATATCATTTTGACTTTTCATTATCTGAGAATTTTAGGTGATAATCGCAGTCACCTTCTTTTAAAAAGATGCTTAAAATATATTTGCTACTGAATTATCAAATTATTGAAAGATTTTTAAAATCTTGTTTTGTGCTTTCTTAGCAAGCCTAACATGATTAAATGCTAAAAGAGTCCTTTGTGTTGCTCTATGGTGGTTTCCCAATTCATGTTGCTCAGCTGCTTTAAGATGGCTCCTTGCGGCAGCTTTTAAATGAGTAGCTACTTTTTTATGAAATTCAATTCCTTTTTGATTTTTTGTTTTAGGAACTATTGCTAATTCGTTTGTGCAACTTAAATTTTCCATAATACTAGAGTTCAAATTAGGATGTTAATAAATTACTGCAAGTTCATTCTCAACTAAACCCACGCCTTTTGCTTTCCAAGCTAATCGGTCTGCTTCTTCTTTTTGATGCAGAGAGTGCACTAATCCAGTTAATTTTACCGTGTCGCCTTTAACTTCAACTTTAACAATTTTATCATCTATGCTGCAGTGGCGAGTCAATGCACTTTCTACTTTTGACCGTTCCAAAAAATCGGTGGATTCCGCTTTTACTTTTATTACATTGGTTATTTTTTTTATTCCTGCAATATTTTTTATGCTTTCTTCGTAAGCATCTTTCCGTAATTTCCAATCCACTTGACCGTCTAAATAGACATTGCCATTTTCTACTATTATTTTCAAATTATCATTAAGAACTTCATCGAAGTATTGATAAGCTTTCACTATGCTGTTGGCGATTTTAGAATCGTCTTTTGCATCTATGTTACCTAAATCTACAATAATGTCTTCCGCTATAGCTTTTACGCCTCTTACTTTTTTCACGGCATCTTCGGCACTTATTTTTTTTGAATAACTAGATACATTTCCGGATAAAGTCACAACTCCATCTTTTGCCGTTACTCCAATTTCTGCAGCGTGTAAAGTGGGTTCCCATTTAATAGCGTTTAGAACATCTTTCTGTAATTCTGAATTGTTTTTCATCTTACAAGTATTGTGCAATAAATGAATCTCTATTGCCTTACAAAGGTGCATTGTCAATTATATAATCGCTTACACAATTGTGTATTACACTTACACGATTTGGAAAGTAGAAAAACGCTATAAATCCTCTAAGGGAATACGTTTCTTGTTTTTTATATTTTTAAAGAATGTAGGCGTAAGACCTGTGACTTTTTTAAATTGATTGGATAAATGAGCAACGCTGCTATAATGTAATTTGTAGGATATTTCAGTAAGACTCAATTCATCATACATGATAAGTTCCTTTGCTTTTTCAATTTTATGAAGAATAATAAACTGTTCAATGGTAATTCCTTTTGTTCTAGAAAACAAGGTGGATAAAGTATGGTAGTCTTTGTTTAATTGATTTGTCAAGAATACTGAAAAATTCACTTTATGTATTTCCTCGGATTGTTGAATCATGGTTACAATTATGGTAACTATCTTTTCTACCAAGATTGCTTTTTTGTTTTTCATTAGTTTAAGTCCATATTTACGAAGTACTTTTTTTAGATGCTTTCTTTGCTCCTTTGTAATGGATTCTGTTAAATGTACTTCACCTAATTCAATACTTGTGTACTGCAAATTCATTTTATTGATTTCTTCAATAACCGTCATTTTACAGCATAGGCAAACCATATTCTGAATATAAAGTTTCATTTTTGAAAGGTATTAACTTTCATCTTCTTGTTTGCTTTCTTGTTTGCTTGCTTGTTGTTTATAGTTTAATATTTCTTAAAGGATGTTTTTTTTGCGTGTATTATAACTTTTGTTCGTGTGAACAATTCACCCAAACACAGTCCTGTTGGTCATTAGGGGTAGATTATGTTAATTATTACACTTATTTCGGCAATAGTTTTTTGCTGGTACTTACTATACATTTGTCTAGTAAATCCAGATAGAAAAATCGTTTTGATGAAGAGTCCTATTAATTAGCTAGTGAATATAATAGGTAGAATAGATAAAGCTGATTTTCCAGAATTATTCTTAGAAAACATCGCAATCAAAATTGATATGGGTGCATAAACTTCATCAATTCACAGCCACGATATTGCTAAATTAACTGAGAAAGATGAGAAAATTCTAGAATTTGAAATTTTAGATCCAGCTCATGAGCATTACCATGTCAAAAAATTTAGAACTAAAAAGTATATGGTTAAGGTCTTGAAAAGCTCGAATGGAGAGGTCGAAAACGCTTTTTTGTAAAAATCAACATTGATGATATTGACGCTATCATTCTGCGAATTGTTGCTTCGGTTACTTTCTATTGAATTACAGTAGTGCGTCAATTTGAAATGTTGGGTGTATTCTCTTCAGTGAAATCGCAATCCTTGGTAAACTCAAGAGACAAACTAAGAAGCCTTCAGATAATGGCAAGAGCGGTAGTAGGTTTACCAAAACAGGTTTTACTAATTACACTAAGGATGTAAATCATATTATTGATTCAATTGGTGGTGCACCTTTGATTATTAAATTTTTGGAAGGCACCCAAGGTTTGGGCGAAGCATTCTGGGGTTTTGAAACACGTATCAAAAATGGTAGGTTGGTTAAGAAAAGAACTGAAATCGCAAGAATATCAGATCCTTTTGGCGATTTTTAACGCAAGTATTAGCGCCGGCAGATTGTTACGTTTTTAGATTAAATACCACTTCGATAGTGAATAAAGGCGATGCAATTTTTCATTTGAGTGTTGAAACCGAAGGAGAGTAGATTAGTTAACTAATGCTGTTCTCTCGCAAGATTTAACCGGACTAAAGTTTTATGTTTGAATAGACTCATGCTCTAGCAGGAATGCGGCAGCAGTATTACTGGACCAGAGCACCAGAAGTCGTTTTATCAGTTTGCCCCTTGATTTCCTTGATTGAAGGTTTCGTAAAAAGCATCTGAACTCATTCCAAACCCAATTGAAGTGATCATTTGAGTTCTTACCGCTGTACCTTCTTGCTGACCGGGAATCCAAGTCACGTCTTTCACCAATCGTATTGCCTCTTGAGTGCAACCGCCGTTCATTGCTTTTCGGACCTCTATATTACTTATTTGACCACTTGGTTCAATAACGAAGGCAATCAGAACAGTTCCTTTTAAATTTAGTTTTTGGGCTGTTTCTGGATAGCGCATTTTTCGAGAAATGTAATGGTTGAAACTATTGTATTCCCCATCTTTAAACACGGGTATGGGTTTAGTTTTTACAGCTTTAATAAAGTAGATTTTTTCGCTTGTATCGATTGGTGTAACTGGATAATCAATGTATTGATAGCCTCTTTTATTATATAGCTTTACCCATTTTTTAAGATTAAATTCTACTATAAATTCATCTCTAAATGTCATATGTATCGGGCGGTACTCCGATTTGGTCCATTGTATTTTTTTGAATAATCGTGTAGCTTCTTTCGCCATTTCGGGAGTGGTACTCGAAACAACCTTCAAATCAGTCACAGCTCCTTTACGATTCAATTGAAACGAAAGCCGAACTTCACCGTCTAGTTCTTGTTGTACCGTTTTTATTGGATATTGAAACTCTTTAGAAACCATTAGTTGAACATCCTTGATTCCACCTACAGATTCATTGTAAGCTTTACTGTAAGGCCTGTAATAAATTTTTTGAGCGAGGCCTTGGGCTAATGTGCAAATGAATAGAATGGCAATTAACAACTTAGTCATAATAAGTGATTTTTTATTTGATGGGTTAAAACTACTGCAAAGCTAACTTTGTAAAAAGTATTATAAAACTTATGATTACACGGAATTTGTATTTTTTACTTTCAGTATTCATGACTCTAGTGTTATTGAATTCTTGCAAAGGTGATAGCTCTGGAGCAACTACTTCAACGAATCAATCAACCAAGCAACCCAATCCAACCCAGGAAGAATTGTTTAAGATGAATAAGCACTTAATGAATGAAGAGCGCAGCAGAATAAACCATTTCATTAAACGAAATCGTTGGCCGGTTTCATCTACCGGAACTGGATTGAAATATTGGGTGTATGAAACTACGGAAGGAGATTCAATAAAAGAACGAGATATAGTGAAAGTACGCTATAATATTCTGTTGCTTACCGGTGACACCTGCTATAAACGTTGGGATCAACCGGAGCAGTTTACCGTGGATTTTGATCAAGTTGAGAGTGGGTTACATGAGGGAATCAAATACATGAAAAAAGGAGAGAAGGCAAGGCTGATTCTTCCACCACATTTGGCACATGGACTTATTGGAGATATGAACAAAATACCAATGAATGCCACATTAATCTATGATATTCAAGTTATTGACCAATGAAAACAAGACTTCTTATAATACTGTTTTCAATTGTTATGGTTTCCTGTGATTCCAAGTTAATGGACGGGTTTTCAAAACTGGAAGAGGATGTGTATTTCAAAATTCACTCGCTTGGAGATGGAAATGAAAAAGCAAAATCAGGCGATAAAATCTATTCACAGCTTGATATTTATGGGTCGTCCAGAAAGTTAATTTACAGCAATAGTCTTAAATCAGGAGCCATACATCGATTTGATGTATCAGCAACTAAAAGCATTTGGAATAAGATGTTTAGTGTTATGCACGAAGGCGATTCAGCTACGTTTTCTCTAGTTGGGGATAAGTTGAATCTTGATAAGCTTACACAAGGTAAAATCAAAGATTACCCAGGAGAAATAATGCTCTCCATAAAACTATGGAAACTGATCTCTGAGCAAGAACAAAATGCAAATAAGATGCAGGTAGTGGAAGATGATTTGGAGTTGCAAGAGCTAAGAGATTTAAACGACTACTTGGAGGAAAATGAACTAGCATCAACTCGTTTATTAGTTGATGGGATTTATTTTGAAAAAGTAAGATCGGGAAAAGGTAAAAGAGCACAATCTGGCGATGCAGTTTGGATAAATTACAAAGGCTATTTCTTGAATGGAAAAGAGTTTGATAATACTTATAAACGAGGGCAAATGCTCGATTTTCAGTTGGGAAAATCCGATCAGGTTATTCGAGGTTTCGAGATTGCATTGAGTAAGATGAATGAAGGAGATAAGGTGAAGTTGTATTTACCTTCTTCATTTGCTTTTGGTGAAACGGGCTCTTCAAATGGTCAGGTTCCGGCTTTTACTTCTGTTATTTATGAGTTGGAGCTGTATCAGATAAATTAACTGGCTTGAAGCTTCTGAAAAACCCTAACGTAATTCTTTAATTGCTTTCAAATAATTGTCAAAAATTAAACAAGCCAAACCCCTTTCCTAATCTACTTTTGCAAAGAGGCGTATCGCCTTAATTTCAATCCTAATTGTCATCTTTACTATGAACGCAAGAGCCCAAAAAACGAAAATAATTTACGTTGGAGACCCATTATGCAGCTGGTGTTATGGTTTCGCTCCTGAGATTGCAAAGGTAAAAGAACATTTTGATTCGCTTCACTTTCAGGTGGTTATAGGTGGGCTTAGGCCATATAATACAGAGACAATGGCGGATATTGGCGATTTGTTGAAAGAGCATTGGGAGGCGGTAGAAAAACGAAGTGATCAGCCATTTAACTACAGTATCATCGAAGATAAAACATTTGTCTACGACACCGAACCACCGGCCCGAGCAGTAATAGTGATGAGAGAGCTGAATAAAGATGCCGAATTTGAGTTTTTTAAAGAAGTTCAGCACCTGTTTTACGAGCAGAACAAAAACACAAATGATGTAAAGATTTACCTTCCTTTACTGGAGAAATATGAAGTAGATCCTGAAGAATTTGAAAACACATTTGAAAGTCAATGGGCAAAAATGGAAGTAAAAAAAGACTTTCAGTTAGCCACCCAGATGAGTGTTTCTGGTTTCCCTGCTTTATTACTAGACCATGAAGGTAAGTTCTATGTGGTTTGTAAAGGTTACGCTAAAGCGGGGCCAATTATAGGTGCTATTGAGAAGGTTATAAACGACTAGATATTATCATTTGGCAATTCAATCATTGAATTGTGCAGTCCAGTTAATTTCTTTCGTTCAAGTAATTAGAAAGAGCAAATATTTGCCTCGAATTCTAATGTAACTTAAATGTCACTAAAAAAAATACTCCTCCAATTTCTAGCAATTGTCTCGATTACTTCGCTTGAAGCCCAAATTTCAACATCTACTATCACAGGAACCGTTGTCGATCAGCAATCTGGCTATACTATTCCGGGAGCAACTGTACTTCTTAAAAGTTCTAAGAAATTAACGGGAACTACTACGGACATTGATGGGAAATTTAAATTGGAAAACATTCCAGTTGGAAGGCATATTGTTCAAATCAATTTTCTGGGATATGAAGTTACAACATTATCAAACCTTCTTGTTAGTTCTGCGAAAGAGCTTAATCTAAATGTCCAATTGATTGAGAGTATAGAAGTTTTGAGTGAAGTGGTTATAACGGCTAGCGCCAATAAAATAGGAACAATTAATGAAATGTCCACAGTAAGTGCTCGTCAATTCACAGTTGAGGAAGCTCAACGCTACAGTGGTGCTTTGCAAGATCCGGCAAGAATGGCTACGAATTTCGCGGGCGTGAGTGGAGCAAATGATTCAAGAAACGATATAATAATAAGAGGGAATTCGCCGATTGGTGTTCTGTGGCGTATGGAAGGAATCGACATTCCAAGTCCAAATCACTTTGCGTCTACAGGAACAACTGGTGGTCCTGTGAGTATGTTAAATCTGAATAATTTATCAAACTCTGATTTTATGACGGGAGCCTGGACCGCGCAATATGGGAATGCCTTGAGTGGCGTTTTTGATTTGAACCTAAGAGAAGGAAGTACTCAAGATTATCAATTTTTGGGTCAAGTTGGTTTTAATGGATTTGAATTAGGTGCTGAAGGTCCAATGGGGAAGAATAAAAAGGCTTCTTTTCTATTGAATTATCGCTACAGTACCTTAGGATTATTTAGTGGGCTAGGAATAAATCTAGGAACTGGTGCTGCAATTCCTCAATATCAAGACTTAACATTCAAATTGAGTTTGCCTACAGAAAAAATAGGAAAATTCACAATTTTCGGACTTGGAGGAACTTCAGGCATTGAGTTTAAAGGAGTAGATTCAGATTCATTAGACTTATTCTCGAATGCCTTTTCCGATTCAAAGTATACAACTACGACAGGAATAATTGGCGCTTCACATGCTTATTTCATCAATAAAACAACACTATCAAAGTTAGTAATAGCATCATCTGCAACTAGAGATCAAGGCATCGTGGATAGTTTAACTCCAACTTATACAGATGCTATTAGAGTTTATGGGTATAACTATGGTCAAGACAAATACTCTATAAACTATAAAATTAACAAGAAGTTCAATGCGAAAAACACGGCTGTAGTGGGCGCGATTTATGATCATTACGTAATTGATATGGTGGATTCTGTCCGAATGCCTTTTGGGTTTATTAATCTCACAGATGTAAAAGGTGAGCTTGACCTTATTCAAGGATACGCTCAATGGCAACATAAATTCAATTCTAAATTGACATTGAATTCGGGCCTACATGCTCAGTTTTTAATTCAGAATGAATCGAATTCAGTGGAGCCTAGATTAGGAGTTAAGTTTCAACCAATAAAACGCCACAGTATTACTGCTGGTGTTGGTTTACATTCGCAAATGCAGCCTATACCGGTTTACTTTATGCGTGATCCAAACGGGATCATTCCGGGTGAGACGAATAGAGAATTAGATTTTACGAAAAGCTGGCATTATGTATTAGGACATGAGTATCTCTTGACGAAGAATATGAGGCTGAAAACAGAGCTTTATTATCAATACTTGTATGATGTTCCAATTGATAACTTTTCTAGCCCATTCAGTATGTTGAATGAAGGATCGGATTTTGGATTTTCGAATCGAATCAACCTTAGTAATAGAGGTGAAGCCCGGAATTATGGAGTAGAGGTGACCTTAGAAAAGTTCTTTAGCAAGGGCTATTATTTCTTGACAACGACTTCGGTATTTGATTCTAAATATACAGGAAGTGATGGTGTTGAGAGAAACACTGCATTCAATTCGAATTATGTAATGAACGCTTTAGGAGGTAAAGAATTTAAGTTGGGGGATAATGGCTTGTCGTTATCCTTAGATTCAAAAGTAAATATAGCAGGTGGTAGAAGATATACACCAATCGACCTAGAGGAAAGTAGAAAAAGAGGTGAAGAGTATCGCAATCCGACTCTGGCATTTTCTGAACAGTTTGATCCTTATTTCCGTTTGGATTTTAAAATTACATTGCGACAAAATAACGAGAAGTTTTCTCAGCAATTTTCAGTTGATTTGCAGAATGTTACAGCTAATAAAAACATATTTGCATATGGATATAACAATCGATCTGGAAATGTTGGAACAACCTATCAGCGCGGCTTTTTTCCAGATGTACTTTATAGAATATATTTCTAAGTAATCCTAGAATGCAAAAGGGAGTCAATAAATATATCGGATTCAATGACATGTACCTAATGGTATTCGGAATTCCTCTATTGGGGTTTGTTATACCATATGTATTTTTTCATTTGAGTCCTTTTGACGAACAAATACCAATAGGATATTTTGTTGGAAGTTGCATACAAACCTGTCTTTATTGGATTGTATGTAGATATATTCATATTTTTTATAGAAAGAAATGGCCATCTATTTCTGACTTTAAGACAAGATTAACGGCAACGGGGTTATCAATTTTAATTTATTCTACTTGTTTTTGTTTTAGTATTACCTTTTTTATAAAAAAGGAAATGATTCCTTCGATTAAGGGACTGACTGCATTGGATTATAATATTCCCAGTCTAACAGCAGCGCTGGTAATCGGGGCAATCTATGAAACCATTTACATTTTGTTCCAATTAAAACATGTGATGGTAGAGCGTGAAATATTGAAAAAAGAAAATCTGCAATCGCAATTAGAAACATTGAAGAATCAGGTCAATCCTCATTTCTTATTCAATTCATTAAATACATTGGCTTCTGTAATTCCAGAGGATCCGAAAATGGCCGTTGATTTTGTTCAAAATCTATCTGCGGTCTATCGATATATTTTGGAAATTAGAAGTCGTGAGTTTATTACAATTCAAGAAGAATTGAAGTGCATTCGAGCCTACGAGTTTCTGCTTAAAATTCGATTTGGTGAAAGCTTAAAACTTGAAATAGACATTAATGAAATTGATTTGGAGAAGCAAATTGTTCCATTATCACTTCAAATGTTACTGGAAAATGCGATTAAACATAATGTTGTTTCAAAAAAACGCCCTTTGGAGATTTCTATTTCAATTATTGTGGATAGGATTTTGATAGTGAATAATTTGCAACCTAAATTGGAGCAAGAGAAATCTACTAAAACTGGATTGGAAAATATAAGAAAACGCTATCAACTACTTTCAGGCAAAAGTATTGAAGTAATTCAAGGAAGTGATACCTTTTCAGTGACTTTGCCATTAATAGAAATAGAGGCTTATGAGAATATTGATCATTGAAGATGAGCAACCTGCAGCAAGGCGATTGATTAAGCTACTTCTGGAAATCGATCATTCCAACGAAATCCTAGAAGTTCTTGATTCTATTGAAGATGCAGTAGCATGGCTAAAGATTATGCCTGCACCGGATTTGATTTTTTTGGATATTGAACTGGCTGATGGAAAGAGTTTTGAAATCTTTAAACAAATAGAAATTCAGTCTCCAGTTGTATTTGCAACGGCTTATGACCAATATGCTATTGATGCATTTAAAGTAAATGGATTTGATTATTTACTAAAGCCAATTGATCCTAAATTGTTATCTGAAACAATAGATCGTTTGATTCTGAGTAAGAATCAAGAGTCTCGATTGGATTTTTCAAATTTGGAGGATTTAATTAAAGTTTCAAAGGCCAAAAAAGAATATAAAGAGCGATTTTTGATTAAGGTTGGGGAGCAGTTAAAGTACGTTCCTATTGACAGAATTGCATATTTCTATTCTGATTCAAGTACTCCTTATTTACAAACAAGAGAAGGTAGAAGTTACATTGTTGATTTTTCGTTAGACGAACTAAACTCAATGCTTAACCCTAAAGATTTTTTTAGAATATCGAGAAAGTTCATTGTACATCACTCGTCAATTTCTGAAATTTCAACCTGGTTTAATGGAAGGCTCAAGCTTTCATTGAATCCAACTACTAAACTTGAAACCTTGGTTAGCCGCGAAAGAGTCAAGGAATTTAAAGCTTGGTTAGATAATTAGTTAAGAAAGTCTATGCATATTAAAGGTAGTGGGTTCAAAACCTAACCTTTCCCAGAAACGAATTCCATCTTCGTTTTTAACAGAAACTTTTAGTGCGCTCGCATCACAGTTGTTTTCATCAAACCAAGCCTGAGCAGTCTTTACCAGTTGAGTTCCAATTCCATTGCTACGAGCCGATTTTGAAACAACGGTTTCAGCAATGTATCCTGTCTTTTTAATGGCTATGAAGGTTGAGGTATCATTGATTCTGCAAAATATACAGCCAATAATCATGTCAGATTCGACTGCTACAAAACAGCGCTCTTACTTTGCTTTTATTCTATCCGCCAGTAATTCTTTAAGCTCGTTATCATACTTTTCATCGTAATCGAACATTGGGCCTTGACCAGTATGATGTTTCATTATTTCCATCCAAAGTCCATGAATAGATACTAAATCCTTTTTTTGAGCCAATCTAATGTTGAAACTCATAGTTTTTTAGGATGTCATTAATAACATTAGCCAATTCATAATCTTTCGATGTAACGGTATTGCCCGCGTCATGAGTAGTTAAGGTAATTTCAACGGTATTGTATACGTTGGACCAATTCGGATGGTGTTTCAAGTTTTCGGCAGCAATTGCAGCCTCATTCATAAACGCCCAAGCATTCTTAAAGTTTTTGAATTTTAGGGACAGATTAAGCTCTGTAGCGGTTTCTTTCCAGTTATTCATAGTTAAAGTGCTCCTGTAATTTTAATATTATCTATCCACCAATTATTTTTCCCTTGATTGCAAAAATGAATCATGAACTGAGGACTAGTAGAGCCTAGATTATTAGGTGTTACTATTTGTGTTTGGAATTTCCTCCATACACCATCGCCGACCATTTTAGGAATAGCGAATTCAATTCTAAAATCATTGTTTTTTAGCCTTACATTTCCCGAGCCTCCATTGAAATCGGACTTGTAATAAAAGCTGACATCATAAGTGGTATTGGTTTGGATTTCTGAAAGTGGAATATATTGATCAATCCATTGCTCATAACAACCTGTTGTATCTTCATGATGAAACTTTAAACTATTTTTTCCATCTTGAGCATCTACATTATCTATTTCAATTGAATTCAGAGGGTTTCCAAATGAGTTGTCTACTACATTCCAATTTGCTAGTTTATTGTTCACTATGCTTTCAAAATTAGGATTTAGTATTGAAATTTTTGCTGGCACTTTAAGGCTAACAATGTTGCTTCCGCCAGAGTTTACCGTCCCAGCTTGAACATAGATTCTATAGAAATATTCAGATCCAGTATTGATAGTTTTATCTTGGAATGTAAGTTCATTAACATTCGTAGCTACGTGAATTAGTTGTCCTGTTGTGGGATTTATTCCAGAACTAGTATGTCTGTATAGACTATAAGAGTTAAAAGAACTGGAAGGACTTTGCGACCATGATAAATTAACTCTACTGCTATCGTAAATAGCTGTATCTAGCTTGACATCGGCCACAGTTGAATTTACTGCTGGAATCTTAGGAGTTACAATTGGAGTGCTTTTTTTACAAGAGAGGAATATCGTTATCGCGAAAAAGAGAAAAAATTGTCTTGGCATTGATTTAAAATTAGGTTCAAATCAAAGTTAATTAATTTATTACTTTCCGCCTAATTCGTCCTTTTTTATAACTGCAATAGTCAGTCTAGATTTGCAAACTAGCTTATCTCTATCTGAACGAATCTCAATATCCCAAACATGGTTTTTTCGTCCTAAGTGTATCGGAGTCGCCTTTCCTGTTACCAATCCAGATCGCACGGGGCGCAGGTGGTTCGCATTAATATCGAGTCCAACAGCAATGTACTTTTCTGAATCTACTACATAATGACTCGCAATTGAGCCTAATGATTCAGCTAAAACGATTGAAGCACCGCCGTGAAGAATACCATAGGGTTGAACAGTGCGCTCATCTACAGGCATTGTTGCCATAACATAATTATCGCCGATTTCGGTAACAACAATACCTAATGCATCGTGAATTGTGCCTTGGGCAAGTTTTGCGGTATCAGCGATGTCAGGATTTCCGAACCAGATACTCATTTTTTTTCAACTAGTTTTTGCCATTCGTTGTTTTGAATGTACAATGAGTCAATAAGTTGCTCCAGTTCAATAAGTTCTGCTGGAGCATCCATAATATTTGTAACCAACTTACCCTCTATACTGGTCATGATTGAAGGAAGATCGGTTACACCTGGGTCGTATTTATCTTCATACTCTTTGAATTTGATCTTCTTAGCTTTTTTTAGAATTACTTTCAAATCATCTGGACTACAAGTAAGACACGAGTACTTCCCTGAATCTAAAGGCATATTATTCCTGACAGTCAAGTAGCAAGAACCTACAGGAAAAACTTCAAGCATAAATTCGGGACAGGTTCCAAAGCAAGCTGTTTTTTCAAAAACTACAGCAGGAGGGGCAGACATATTACCGTTCTTCCCAACAATGCAACCACCAAAAACAATGACGGTAATTATACCTAGCAGAAATTTCATTAATTATTTCTTAGACAGGTTAACACCTTTATCCTTCGCCATTTTTTCTAAACGAGCCGTAAACTTACTTTTCTTAACGGGTTTCTTTTTGTTTTCCTGAACCATAGCATGCACTTCGTCATCATTGACCAAGAACTTTCTAAATGCCCAGTTTTGACCTATAGAAGTAAGGTTAGCACACAAATAGTAGTAACTCAAACCAGCAGAGTAGTTGTTAAACCATACCAACAACATTACCGGCATGAAGTACATCATGATTTTCATTTGTTGCGCTTGCATTTCGCCACCGCCACCCATAGTGCCGCTGCTCATATTACTTCTAGTGTAAAAGAACATAGAAAATGCCATGAAAATGGTGAATAAACTAATATGGTCGCCATACAAAGGAATGGTAAATGGAAGCTCATAAACACTGTCGTAAGTTGACAAATCTTCAGCCCACAGGAAGCTTTCACCTCTTAATTTGATTGATGCAGGAAAGAGCATGAACATCGCATACAAAATTGGCATTTGTAATACCATTGGCAGGCAACCTGCCATAGGATTGGCGCCTGCTTTTTTGTATAAAGCCATAGTTTCTTGCTGCTTTTTCATTGGGTCAGCATCCTTAAGCTTTTTGTTTAGTTCTTCGATCTCAGGCTTTAAAACTCTCATTTTTGCCCCAGATAAATAACTCTTGTAGGTTAGTGGAGAGAGGATAAGCTTAATCATAAAGGTCAGTAACAAAATAATGATACCGTAGGAAACATCCATTTTGGCCAGTAGATTAAACAATGGCATTACAAACCATTTACTAACCCAACCAAAAATCCCCCAACCTAAATCGAGGATTCCATCCATTTGTTTTGCAAGTAGAACTTCATATTCATTAGGTCCAAAGAAAAACTGCATACCGATTGAATTGGTGGTTGCATTAATTGGCACACCAACATTCATGATCATGTTTTTCGTGTAACTGCCGTTTTCTATCCCTTTTTGAGTTTCTAGGTAACCATTTGCATATGTAAACGGCTGATCGGCCAGAATAGCTGCAGAAAAGTATTGTTGTTTAAATGCGATCCATTCAATGTTGTTTTCTAAATCAACTCGCTCTGGACTCGCTTCAGAAATGTAGTCTCTGTTTTCATCAACTGGTTTAAAGAAAATTGAACTTCGTCTATCTTCGTTTTCAAACCCTTTTTCGTGAGCCGGCGCATACAATTGCCAGTACAATTGAATACCATCTCTATTGTCTGCAACTAAGTCGTTAAGTCCAACAAAGTTTACATCGTAATCTACATCATAAGAATTACCAGATATGGAATACACAAATTCAATATATTGATTGTCTGAAGCCATTAATTTTAGGCTTACTTCACCAGAGTTTTCGTCTCCTTTGGCAACTACATTGTTTTTATCTGCTTGAAAAAATAAGTCGGCAGTACTTAGCTTTCTGTTTTGACTTAAGAATTCAAAAGCAAATGCACTAGAATCTTCTGTAAACAAATACAAATCAGATCCATTGTAATTTGTGTGTTCTTTAAGTCTGACTGAAACCGGACGACCACCCATAGTAGAGAGCGTGAGAACCATTTTCTCATTTTCCAGCGTTATGTACTCATTTGTACCCGTAGCAGCAGCTGCAAACTGCCCGTACTTTTCATTTATTGCAGTACCAGCTAAAGAATCATTTATTGCGGTAGCTACAGAGTCATTTGCAAGTGCTTCAAACTTTGCGTTTTGAGCTTCAATCGCATTTTTATCTTCTTTTTTATTGGTGTTAGCTTCTACGGCAGCAATACTATCTTGCTGCATTTGCATTTGCTGCACCTCAATTTCTGAAGGAGAAGAGTAGTATGTCCAGGCAATAAGTATTGCTCCAATAAGTCCAAAGCCAATAAGGCTATTTTTATCCATGTTGTAAGCTTTTAAGTGTCTTAAAAATTGTGTTTTTTGAGTGCTGCTCCTATAAATGAAACAAACAATGGATGAGGATTATCAACAGTGCTCTTGTATTCTGGGTGAAATTGAGTTCCTACAAACCAAGGATGTTTTGGAATCTCAATAATTTCTACTAATCCAGATTCAGGATTTTTCCCACTGGCAATCATGCCATTTTTTTCAAATTCGTTTAAATAAGTATTATTGAATTCAAAACGATGTCTGTGTCGCTCTGTAATGTTATCTGAGCTATAAATAGAAGCTGCTAACGTGTCCTTTTTAACCGCACAAGCATAAGTTCCTAATCGCATCGTTCCACCTTTTTCGGTGACCGTTTTTTGATCTTCCATCAGGTAAATCACGGGTTCCTTGCTCTTTTCTTCAATTTCTGTAGTGTGCGCATCCTCTAGTCCAAGGACGTTTCGAGCAAACTCTATACTGGCACATTGCATTCCCAAACAAATTCCGAAAAATGGAATGTTGTTTTCTCTAGCAAATTTTACTGTTTCGATTTTACCTTCAATTCCACGTTCTCCAAATCCAGGAGCAACTAATATGCCGTCAAGATGACTTAAATGCTCGGATAGACTCCCTTTACTAACACTCTCTGAGTGAATTAACTCAACCTTTACCTTGCATTCATTATAGGCTCCAGCGTGAATAAATGCCTCTAGAATAGACTTGTAGGCGTCTTTCAGTTCAACGTATTTTCCAATTAAACCGACGGTCACTCGTGATTTTGGATACTTGATTTTATTTAAAAAAGAAATCCAGCTGTCAAGATCAGGTTTGATGTTATCTTCTAAATCGAACTTATTCAAAACAACTTCATCGAGTTGTTCTTCCTTCATCATTAGTGGAACTTCATAGATGGTGGACGCATCAATAGATTGGATAACCGCTTTTTTGCGAACGTTGCAGAATTGCGCAATTTTCTTTTTGATACTTTCACCTAATTCATGAGAAGTACGCGCTACAATAACATCAGGCTGAACGCCAAGGCTTTGAAGCATTTTTACTGAATGCTGAGTTGGTTTTGTCTTGAGCTCACCAGCTGCTTCCAAATAGGGGATAAGCGTAAGGTGAATAACCATCGCTCGGTTCTCCAATTCTAAACGAAGCTGACGAACAGCTTCTACATATGGAAGTGACTCAATATCTCCTACAGTTCCGCCGATTTCCGTAATTACAAAATCGAATCCCCCTGTATTTCCAAGCTTTTTGATACACTCCTGAATTTCATCGGTAATGTGAGGAATCACTTGAACTGTTTTTCCTAAATAATCACCGCGTCGTTCTCTATTAATTACTTCTTGGTATATCCGACCAGTAGTAACGTTATTCGCCTGAGAGGTAGGAGTGTTTAAGAAACGTTCGTAATGCCCTAAATCCAAATCAGTTTCTGCGCCGTCTTCAGTCACATAACACTCGCCATGCTCATAAGGGTTTAGTGTACCCGGATCAACATTAATGTAAGGATCTAGTTTCTGGATTGTAACACGATAACCACGTGCTTGAAGTAACTTCGCTAATGAGGCTGAAATAATACCCTTCCCTAGAGAAGAAGTAACACCACCCGTAACGAATATATATTTGCATTTATCAGCCATGAATGAGTTTCTTCGTTCGGATTGCAAATTTAATAATTCTCCATGTGTAGAAGTGCACAAAACATTTTAAAATGAGCTTAGTTGATATTTTTTTAGATTCTGAAAATCTTAAAAGAAAGTCTCTATCTTAAATTCCTACTACTTAAGAGTTCTCTCGCTTGAAATATATTTTATAACTGTGATTAATGTAACTGTCTAATTTGGGATTTATATCATAAACGAATAGTATTTTAGAAGGGTTTTTAAGCCTAATGAAATTGTATATCGGTTGGCTTTTTAACAGCTACTTTTCGCGGATAATCAGCTCCACGTCATGAGCCAGATGCTTGTTTTGAAATAGGTCAGAAAACAAATAAAATCCATTTCCAGTTTTCAAAAATGAGATGAAAATAAACAATACAATTTTTTTCTGAACGGGATAAACCACTTTATTTCTGAGTAAAAATTAGATCTAAATCTATGGTTCATAATACTAAGATTTACAAACCAAATTAGCAGGAAAAAGAGCTACGCAACAATCATAGTTCTATCCTATCCCAGAACATCTATTGACCAGTAGGGTAACAACATAGTAATAATAATGGGAGGTAGGAGCAGAGGTATGGTCCATTTATAATCTAAAGTCAATACCTTTTTTGATGGATAAACTTTTTTGCGTATTGCATTAAATTAAGAGATAAAAAGTATTGAAAGTAAAACCAGTGTAGGAGAGAATAACTTGCTTTCTCTTTTGAGTTATAGGGCCAAAAAAAATAAAATTGAAAATCACTGAGTAAAGAAGACTAACTTCACTAAAAACCGCTGATTAGAATTGCAAGTATTATTAAAGTAAAGGAAAATATATTATGCGAAAAACTAGATTCATTTTTGCCCATCATTCGAACTAAAATTCCGATATAATTTAAAAATAGATTGTTTTCCAGTTGATAGGTTACGGATCCACCAAACCAATATATGCCATGTGAAATACTAGGTAAAACGATGTTGTATACTAGTGAAAAAATCAAAGATATTGACACTATATTTATTTTATTGGAGGCTTTTTAAAGAAGTCACGTAAGCCAGTAAAAGCTTAACAGTAAATGAAGAAATACAAGGATTAAAGAAAACTGATAACCTAAATAAGAGCCTAAAACCATAGGGTTTAGACTCAGAATTAAATTTAACCTACACCTTCCGCTCTAGCCAAAGAATAAGTCAGTACACGTTTGTAAAACTCCGTTTTTTATAACACTCGAAGAATTCACGAAATCATCCCCAATGGGATGCGTATAGAAGAAAAATGAAAAATAGACCCGGAGTGCAAATACAGAAACAATGATTTGTAGATAAGCGTGCTTATTTTTATTTGAGTCAGGAATCATTAGTTGTATGCAAAAAACTTTTCCTCACTACTGTTGCTGAAATTCCAGTTGATTTTAAGTCCTTTCGATTCACAATTATGAACTGGATTCAGGTTATCGTTTGTATACGTCAAACTATCTATTCCAATTACCGGCTGACTATCGTAGTTTAATTCGCCTCTTATATTGAAATGAAGTTGTTTGCTGAGTTCAATGATATAGGTGGCACTTCCTGAAACTCTATAATCCGTAAAGTCTGCAATTTTGGGTTGGTAATATGCGATACAATGAACGAAGCTTTTAGAGCGTTTTTTGAAAATGAAAACTGGGAACTTATGCGATGATCGTTATTGATAATATCGGTTTCATCATTTGAAGCTTACTCGGTTATGCCTATTGCTTCTGGAATTCCATGAACTTCAATTTCTTTCTTTTTTACAGCTTATAAAAAGCTCTGTCAGCGTGAGTGCCGAACGCAATAAATGTTTCATAATGAAAATTTTAGGAGTTAAATTTAATGATTTCATTTAAAGGAAAAAACACATAAAAAAAGAGGAATTCAAATAAATGAATTCCTCTTTTTAGTGACTCTGCAGGGATTCGAACCCCGAACCTCCGCATCCGTAGTGCGGTGCTCTATCCAGTTAAGCTACAGGGCCAATACTGGTGCAAAAGTAGGGTATTTCTTCAGGAATGTAAAGCTTTAAAGAAACTTTGATTTATCCAAATTCAACCACTCCAAAGCTGAGCCATGCAGTAGGTTTCCTTTTTTGTTTTCGCTGTATTCTGTTCCATTAATTAGTTGTCCAGGTTCCAATTCACCGAGCGGGAAGGGGTAGTCTGTTCCCAAAGCGACTCGATTTTCTCCAACTAAATTTACAACGTAATCCAACATTAATGGATCATGCACTAGAGAATCCAACCAAAATTTACCCATATAATCACGTGGATTGATAAGGTTGTCTTTAGCTACCAAATCTGGGCGTACATTAAACCCATGCTCAATACGGCCTATGGTAGCAGGAAAGGAACCGCCTCCATGAGCAATAGCAATTCTAAGCTTTGGTAGTTTTTCGAAGATTCCTCCAAAAATTAAATGACAAATAGCTCTAGAACTTTCAGCTGGCATAGAAACCAACCACGGTAACCAATATTCTTGAAGTGAATCTGCACCCATCATATCCCAGGGGTGAATAAAAACGCACATGTCCAAGTCTTGACAAGCTTCAAATACACGAACTATTTCAGGTGCAGAGAGGTTCCAATCGTTGACATGTGTTCCGATTTGAATGCCAATAAGTCCAATTTCCTTGCATCTTCTTAACTCTTGAATGGCTAAATCTGGATTTTGCATCGGCAATGTTCCTAATCCTACAAAGCGTTTTGGATAGTCGCTTACAATTCCAGCAATATGATCGTTGAGGAACATAGATACTTCGAGGGTATCTTTAGGTTTTGCCCAATAAGAGAACATGACCGGCACCGTACTCAATACTTGTACGTCAACATGCTGATGATCACATTCTTTCATTCTAGCTTCCGCACTCCAACAATTGTCTTCGACTTCTCTAAAGAAGTGGTCATCTTTCATCATTCTTGCGCAGCAAGGCTTGTGATGATCTAAATGTATGAATCCGCCGTAGCCAAATCGTTCTTTAAAATTCGGAATGTCTTTCGGTAAAATGTGCGTGTGAATATCAATTGTAAGCATGTGCCTAAAATAAAAAAAAGTAGGGTTAATGAATAGTTAGATTCAAAATGTTACCCTCTTTTATACAACGTTATTCCAGAGTAGACAGATTTTTTTTGGAGTTGGAGTATATTAGATTCCCGCTTGTGCGGGAATGAAGATCAAGGTGTTTGGTGTTGTTTAAAGGCGCTTGTTTCTGGCTGGTTTTATTTGTTATACCAGCTTACAGGAAAGCGAATCAAGGAAAAATAAAAATTGATTGAGGCTTATAAATCTAGAAAAACTAAAAAGTCTATCTCAAATTAAACGTCAACGGAATTTAACGCCTTCATTCTAAGCTAATACATTTCCATCGGAATAATGAGCAACTCCAACTTCGGTATTCAGTTTTAGATCCTTGCCAACGAGAAAATCAATTCCATAGAATCTTGATAAACGCCACTTTCTAGAACCCTTTCCTAAAAACGCAAAAAGCCCTTCCTCCTTTAATTAAAGGAATGGAAGAGCTTTTTGCGTTTTTATAAGTTCTTTTTACTTAATGCTTCTTTATATATTTATCTATTCCTTCAATTGCATCTTCTTCGTAGCTTTTGGCCTCAACAATGCTAATTACTTCAACTACTAATCCAGGAACGATTTCAGCTTTGAAACCCAAACCTATTGCAAATTGAGAAATTTTAGATAACTCTCCGGGGTCTTTTATACCATCAGCCATAACCATTCGGCCTAGGTTCCATAGTTGAACATAGCGTTCTTCTTTGCTCGAAGGAGGAGTGAATGGAAGTGAATCTACTTGTTCTATAATTTCTTGAACTGACTCTTCAGAGACTTCATATTTACGTGCTATTTTCAACAATAGTTTGTGTTCGGCGTCGTCCATAATACCATCTGCACAAGCAATCCGTACAAGGTTTCTGATGTGACTTTTTGCTTTTGCGTGATCTCCGCTATAAAGTGCATCTATAAAAGACATAATGATTTTCTTAAAAATTAAGTTGCAAATTTACTTTTTCCAGCTATTCAAATAATCATAAAATTTAAAAATGAAAATTATTCATCCATTTTTTTCTCAGACAAACTGATAATCTTATCTATCTCATTGGGATGTAACCAGTTGTATTCTGGATTCCTTTTAAACCAAGTTATTTGGCGTTTCGCATATCTCCTAGAATTCCGTTTGATTAGTTCAACTGCTTCACTAATATTAATTTCTCCGCTGAAATAGCTGAATAATTCAGAATATCCGACTGTATTTAATGCTACTAAATCTTTTTTTGGAAAAAGGCTGCGCGCTTCGCTTTCAAGGCCTAATTTCAGCATATGATGGACGCGCTGATTTATACGTTTATACAATTCTTTTCTTTCGCTGTTAAGCGCAATGTAAATTATATCGAAAGGCCGGACAGCTGTTTTTTGATTGCGTAATTCAGCCATTTTTTTACCTGAAGTTTGACACAGCTCTATAGCTCTAATCAAGCGGTGCGGATTCAGTTGATCGCATATTAAAAAATACTCAGGATCTAATTTTTTTAGTTTTTCTTGAAGATATAAAAGCCCATTTTCTTCAAATTCAATTTGTAATTCTGCTCTGATCTTGGGGGCTACTTTTGGCAAATCATCCAATCCTTTGCAAACAGCATCAATAAACAAACCTGATCCTCCAGTAAGAATTATCACTTTATGTTCTTGGTGTAATTCCTCTATTTTTTTTAGTGCAATCCGCTCGTACTCACCAGCTGAAATAGGACTGACAATACTATGTGAACCTATAAAATAGTGTTCAGCTTGAGAAAGCTCTTTTTCATTAGGTTTAGCGGTTCCAATCGACATCTCTCTGTAGAACTGTCTAGAATCGGCACTAACAATAGGAACGTTAAAGTGATTCGCAACCTGAATGGCAATTGCAGTTTTTCCTACAGCAGTAGGGCCTGCAATAACTATTAAATATCGTTTTGAAGCGGAAATTAGTTATTGATTAAATCATCAAAATTGAATGCCTCATCATCCTCCTCATCGTCATCGCTTATATCCGATTCATCTTTTTGACCTGAAAAATCAACAGGTTTTTTTTCAGTTCTGCTAGGGACGTCACCATATGTTAAAGTAAGCTGCGGATATTCAGCGCCTTCTTCCGGATTCTTTATTTCTAAAACGTCCACATAGAAACACCACATGAGTAGAAAATCAAAAACATAAATGTATTTATGTCCAACAGTTTTGATTTGATCAGACAAAGTAATTTGATTCATTACCTCCAAACTTTTTGGACCAAATTCCTCTTGAATATCCATCAAAGGAATCTCATCGCCTTTTTCCCAATCTTCGTTACTGGCATAAAATGAGGCCATTTCATTAGCTTCCCATTCAAATGCATCGAGAATGGAGTAGTGTAGAGCCTCAAAGGTCTGAGAATCCTCGATTTCTATGTCTCGGAAAACATTTTTTTCTGTGTCTAGAAGAATACGAAATTTTATAACCATTGAACTTGTTTTAGCGAATTGCAAAGTTAAGAGATTAGTTAATTGAGAAATAAAAAAAGGCCGCTAATGCGGCCTTAATATTTTGCGGTTATGCGACAACAGCCGCTCCATTTTCAGGAGGCGTTTGGTTGTGAAACTCTTTCCGCTAAATCAACAAATGTAATTGTAAACTTTGTAGAAATGATAATTGATATTTCTAATTTAATTGTGCTCTATCTAATAGTGCTTTTGTGCTGGGTTCCTTACCTCTAAATCGCACATACAAATCCATTGGGTGCTCTGTGCCACCCTTTTCTAATATATTATATCTGAAGCTCTTAGCTGTTTCTTTATTGAATAATCCATCTTCTTTAAATTTTTCAAAAGCATCAGCATCCAATACTTCAGCCCATTTATAACTGTAGTATCCTGCGCTGTATCCACCGCTAAATATATGAGCAAAAGAAGTACTCATTGAAGTCCCGCTTACTGCAGGAAAAAGATCTGAAGCGCCTAATATTCGTTCTTCAATTTGGGAGAGATTCAGTTCATTTTCACTCCTAGAGTCGTGCCAAGCCATATCTAGTCTTGCAAAACTAAGTTGGCGAACGGTTTGATAGCCTTCTAAAAATGCTGCACTGTCTTTTATTGCTTGAATTAATTCCTTTGGAATTAATTCACCCGTTTTGTAATGGTACGCAAATAATTCTAAGCATTCTTTTTCATACAACCAGTTCTCAAATATTTGAGAAGGTAATTCTACAAAGTCCCAATAAACGCCAGTTCCACTCAAGCTTTCATATTGAGTATTTGCCAGCATTCCATGTAATGCGTGGCCAAATTCATGGAA
Organism: uncultured Flavobacteriales bacterium; assembly: GCA_913020435.1. Classification (GTDB taxonomy): domain Bacteria; phylum Bacteroidota; class Bacteroidia; order Flavobacteriales_G; family Salibacteraceae; genus UBA6770. The sequence continues at coordinate 138,449 of CAJVZZ010000004.1, forward strand.
CAGTGTTCTCACTTCCTGAAAAGTAAGTAAGCTTGGCTCGGTCGGAGTTGGTTTTGAAAAGTTGCAAACGATAGAAATATGAGGTCTGTTATTTTCACCAGCTTCTACACTTTGTCCTTTGAAACTCGTCATCCAAGCACCATTTCGTTTTCCTGCACGTGGAAAGAAATCAGCGTAAAACACTGCAATAAACTCATCTTGTTCCCCATAAACTTCAAAAGTTTGAACCTCTTCGTGGTATTTTGGAATATTGGATACTTCCCTAAAGGTTAATCCGAAGAGTTTATTTGCTGTTTTGAAAACACCGTCTAATGCATTTTCTAGTTTGAAATACGGTTTAAGAACTTCGTCTTCTAGGTTGTATTTTGATTGTTTTAATTTTTCGCTCCAATAGGTAAAATCCCAGCGTTGTATTGGCAGTATAGCTCCGTTTTCAACTGCAAATAGTGATACTTCATTAACCTGTTCTTTTGCTTTACCTAATGATTTCTCTAATAAATCATTTAAAAATTCGTGAACCTTCGAAGGTGTGCTTGCCATTCTCTCTGCCAAAGTGAAGTCTGCATGTGATTTAAAACCTAATAATCGGGCTCTTTTTAGGCGAAATTTTGCTATCTCTTCAAGGATGAGTTTATTATTAAACTCATTATCCTGAGCAGCACGAAGTGCATATGCCATAAAAAGCTCTTCACGCAATTCAGAGTTTGAAGCATAAGTCATAAAAGGAATATAACTTGGATAGTCTAAATTCACTGCCCATTTACCTTTATGATCTTTGCTTTCAGCAAGTTGTTGAGCTTGATCGATAAGTGAATTGCTTAACCCATTCAAACTAGTTTTATCATCAAATACTTTTAAATAAGCATTTGAATCATTTAATAAATTTTGTCCAAAATCTACTTTTAATTGGGCTAGATTTTGATCAATTTCTTTAAGTTTTTCTTTATCAACACTGCTTAACAAAGCACCATTGCGTGCAAATCGATTGAAAGTTTTCTCCAGTAAGGTTTTTTGTTCTGTCGAAAGTGAAGTTACATCTGTAGCTTCTTTTGCTTTTTTAATCTGATCAAAAAGAATTTGATCAGTATTTACTTCAGAACTAAACGTACTTATTTTCCCACTAAAATCACCTGCAATTGCCTGTAATTCTTCATTCGTTTCCGCACTATTTAAATTAAAAAATGCTGCAGTTACGGTTCCTAATAATTTACCTGACTTTTCCATTGCTTCTATAACTGAAACAAAATCAGGTTGTTCGCATTTTTTTATTGTATCAATTTCTTTTTTAGCAATATTAATAGACTCTTCTAACGCAGGAAGAAAATGTTCATGCGATATTTTGTCAAAAGGTATACTATCATGTGGCGTTGAAAAAGCCTCGAAAAATGGATTGTCTGTGCTCATTCGGCAAATGTAGAGTCTCCTTCAAAACAATGTAAGAAGTCAAATAATATTATTAATTAACAATTGGTAAAATGGGCTTATTAACTTGGCGCTCAATAAGTTATTTTCGTGACTTATATGCGAAAGTATCTGATCATATTCTTAACGATTCTTGCTAGTATTTCTGCTACAAGCCAAGTATTAACGAATAGTGGTACCGATTTTTGGTTTGCATTTCCAGAGACATACGATAAAGCTAATGCAGTTTACTGGCTTAATATCACTTCAAATACCGCAGCTTCAGGGACCGTTAGTATTCCCGGAACCGCATTTTCTAGAAGTTTTTCTGTGACTAAAGGTCAAATTACACGAGTAAATATTACCTCGTCACTTGCTTATATAAATGGTTCGGATGTGCAATTAAATCGAGCAATTCATATTACCAGTAATAATGATGTTGTTGTGTTTGCTGTGACTTACCATGCTGCAAGGCATGAAGCAGCATTGGTTTTGCCCACACCCTCACTTGGAAAACGATATCGAGTAATGTCTCACAAATCTGAGATAAAAGGCGGTCAACTCTATGAATCAGAGTTTTCCATTGTTGCAGCAGGTGATACGGTTGTTGTTGAGATTACACCAAAAGGAAATATAGCGCCAGCAAGAAATGTGAATACTGCTTATACTGTTACAATTCCTCCTAATTATGTTTATCAGGCCCAAGCTCGAAATTCATGGGACGACTTAACAGGAACTTTACTGGAGTCAAAAAATGGAAAAAACTTTGCGGTTTATTCAGGAAATGTATGGTCCACAGTTGTGTGTTCTCCAAATTCTGATCCTCTGCTAGAAGGAATGTTCCCTGTTAACACTTGGGGAAAAGATTACTTTGCTATTCCAACTCCAACTATAAACAAAGATTATATCAGAATAATGGCGGATAAGGATTCCACAAAAATTTACAAAGACGGTGTTTTTCAACAAACAATAATGGCCGGAAGTTTCTGGGATGAAACTATAACAGCCGTGCACAATTACACCAGTAATAACCCTATAGCAGTAGCTCACTTTTTAGTGACTGGGAGTAATGGCGGATGTGTATCTACAACTGCTACGGATCCTTCAATGATAATGCTTAATGCTACAGAACAAATGTTCTTGGATTCAATAACATTCTTTGCAGTAGACACGAGTGCCATTGCAAAACATTTTGTACACGTAATTACCAAAACTGCCGACACCAGTGCTATGTATTTGGATAGTGTTCTTTTAACTAATTTCAACACATTTACACAAAACACCAATTATTCCTACAAAAGTGTTACCACTACACCTGGTTATCACAGGTTGGAAACAACGGGTTGTGGATTTATTGCATACAGCATGGGGATTGGAAATGCAGTTTCATATGGATATGCAACAGGGGTGTCTTTAGTCAATTTAGAAAATGCGATTACCTACGCTAATTTTGTTGATGGTTCTGATACAATTTGTAAAGGGGATACCGTAAAGTTTAAAAGTATTCTAAGGGGAAAACCATTGTCCTTTTATTGGGAAATGGGAGACGGCACAACCGATACGGTTAAAAATCCAGTTCACACCTACACCACAACAGGAGAATATCGCATTAAAGCCATTATCACTTATGAGTGTTTAACCGACACATTGCTGGATACACTTTATGTTCCACCAAGTCCAATTATAGAGTTAGGACCGGATACAACACTTTGCAATAAAGATACATTGAGCTTTATAGCAAATACGCGGTATTTTGAAACTTTGTGGAACAATGGTTCAAAGGATAGCTTGTTGAAAATTGTAAACTCAGGGACCTACTCGGTTCAAGTGTCAAATTTTTGCGGAGTGGATTACGACACTATCGTGGTGGATAGTTTGCTGCCGGATACGGTTTATCTTGGAATCGATACCATATTTTGCAGAGGCAATCCTTTTGAAATAGACATTACGGCTGTAAATAATTCTAAGTATTTATGGAATGACAGTTCAACAGCTCCAAAAAAACAAATATCCAAAGCGGGAACTTATTGGGCTCAGGTAGCTAATTTTTGTGGCGTTATGCGCGATACCATTGTCGTTAGATCAGATACATTTCCCGATATTGATTTAGGAATGGATACCACCTTGTGCGTAGGGCAAACCTTTCTAATGAATGCCTTTTTCTCAAGATCTCAGTACCGTTGGCAGGACGGTCGGCGAACTGCTTTTTATTATCCATCTGCTCCAGGAGGTAAGATTTGGGTTCAAGTTTGGAATTTATGTGGAGCTATGGTGGATTCGATAACTGTAAAATACGATTACCCTTTAAACATTGATTTAGGAAAAGATTCTATAATTTGTTTGGGAGATAAGCTGCCTTTAGACCCAATAACGAATGGGGCAGACTGCATTTGGCAGGACGGGACTACAGACACAACCTTTTCAATATCTGAAAGAGGTATTTACTGGTTAGAAGCAAGTAACGTTTGTGGGAGTTACAGTGATACGGTGAATTTTGTTGATGAGCAGACCCCTCAAATTAATTTGCCTGAAGATCAGTTGAAATGTAACGGAGATTCAGTGGTCCTGAATGCTTCTTATTCTAGAGGAAGCTATCAATGGAATACGGGCGCAACTGCAGGAACTATAATTGTGAATTCTCCTGGATATTATCAAGTTCAAACAACCAACTTGTGTGGTTTTGATAGAGATTCCTTGGTTGTGATTTACGATAAACCGCTGAATGTTGATTTGGGTCCAGATACCTTGTTGTGTGATCAGGGATCTTTTATAAAGTCTATTTTCTTTCCCAATAATCCCAGTTATGAATGGAATACAGGCCATAATTCCCCTTCCATAAATATTGGTAGAGGAGGGCAGTTTATAGTGAGTGTGACCAATCGTTGCGGTACCTACACAGATGTTATTCAAGTTGCAAAATATTATACCCCAAGACCCCAGTTAAATGCGGATACAATGTTGTGTTCAGGAGAGGTACTGCAAGTTGATATGGGACTTTCAGCTTTGCAAATGCAAGGAGTTTTTCCAACTTGGGAAAATGGCAGTCATGCAAGAGCGAGAGCGATAACAAGTACTGGGAAATATTGGGTTCATGCTCAAAACGTATGCGGAGAAGGCAGTGATTCGGCAAACTATGCATTCAATAGTTTACCCTACTTTGGCTTAAACGATACCCTATTTTGTTATGGCGAAGTTTTGCAATACGATTTTGGTGATTATCCTTATCGTTACTATTGGGATAAAGAGATTTATGAAGGTGATTATTTTGAAATAGATAAACCTGGCGACAAGTTATTGTGGATTATTGATAGTATTGGTTGTTTAGGAGTAGAGCGATTTAATGTTGTCTTATGCCCAAATCCATTGTATGCTCCCAATGCTTTTTCTCCCAATGTTGATGGAGTTAATGAAGTATTCCGAATCTATAGAATGGGAACATACGATTTTACCCTCACAATAATTAATGAATGGAATGAGATTGTTTTCTCTTCAGAAGAAATAGAAGAAGGGTGGAATGGAAGCCTAAATAATATCGGTTCAAAAAGTCCAATTGGAGCTTATATATGGAGAGCCACTTACAAAGATGTTAACGATCATCAGCAGCGCTTTGAAACAGGTGAAGTTATGTTAATCCGTTAGTGAACTATCAAAGGCCTTTTATCAACTAGTACTTAATTTAATACGTCTGTAAATCAGAAGGATAAAGTTTAATTACTAATTTTATCAATGATGCGAGTATTATACTTTGTTTTCTCATTTGTAATGATTTTTGCTTTTGAGCTATCAGCGCAAAAGCAAGCGAATTGGTGGTATTTTGGTAATAAAGCAGGACTAGATTTTAATACTATGTCCACAGCTACTCACCCCATTCCTATGGGAATGGCTAATGGAGGAATGAATACTACTGAAGGTTGCGCCGCTATATCAGATGTTAATGGTAATTTATTGTTCTACACAGATGGAATTAGAGTTTGGGATGCCAGGCACATTGTAATGCCAAATGGTTCAGGACTTATGGGTAATAGTTCTTCTACCCAATCTGGGGTGATAGTGCCTGATCCAGGAAATAAAAATAAATTCTACGTTTTTACTGCTGATCATGGTGGAGCAAATCCACAAAATGGATTTCGTTATTCCGTAGTTGATATGTCTCTTAACCTAGGGAATGGAGACGTTATTTCTACTTCTAAAAATACTTTAGTTTTTTCACCATGTGCCGAGAGGATTACTGCTACTAAAATTTCTGGTACCAATGGATTTTGGGTTATTGCGCAAGAATTAGGAGTAAATAAGTATAGAGCTTACCAAGTTACTGCAACAGGCATTGCAGCTTTACCAATTACCACTACTATTGGGCCTGCTCCAACGGGAACTAGTTTTTTAGGGTATATGAAAGCCAATCCACAAGGAGATAAAATTGGAGTTTGTTATTATTCTCCGATAAGTACGGTATTCATAATGGACTTTAATGCTAGAACAGGAGTATTAAATAATGTACAACAACATGCAAATGCAGGAAGTATGTACGGACTTGAGTTTTCTGGTAATGGGAAATATTTGTATGCAGCAAAATACAATTCAGATTCTATTTATCAGTATGATGCTTACGCCAGCAGTCAAATTAATTTTGTAAGCTCAAAAACATCAATAGGTTATAGTGGGGTAACAGGAATAAAGGCGATGCAAATTGGGCCAGATCTTAAAATTTATATTGCAAAATCAGGCTTGCAATTAGCTGTAATTCGAGACCCAAACCTTCAAGGAACTGCGTGTAATTTAGTAGATAGTGGTCCAGTAATCCCAACAGGAGCGACAGTTAGCTTAGGTCTGCCAACTTTCGTTCAAAGTTTTTTTATAAAAACGAAACTGGAAGTGTCAAATTCTTGTGTTAATTACCAAACAGTAATATCAGTAAAAGACACCGCTTTGGTGGATTCAGTGCAATATATTTACGGTGATCCAGGTTCAGGAACAAAGAATACTTCTTGGAATAAGTTGGATTCGCATTTATACAATACGCCTGGAAGATATCCTGTTACTGCATATGCGTTTTATACAGATCCAGGAACAGGAAAAGTGGCAAGAGATACCTTGATAGACACCGTTGAAGTTTTGGCTGTACCTCAAATATGGTTGGGTAACGATACTACAATTTGCACTGCTGATTCTATTTACATAACGCGTTTGGACACTATGCCGAGTACTTTTTACTGGTGGGATTCTACTAAGAAGGTGAGTCATGTTATTGATTCAGCGCGTTTGTATTGGGCTATGGCAGTTAACCGTTGCGGAATAGGCAGAGACACAATACGAATAGATAGTTTGTTTACCGATACACTAAACCTAGGACCCGATACTTTTATTTGTAAAGGGTACACATTGGTCTTGGATATTAGCGATACCAATGCAACTTACTCTTGGAGTACAGGTTCAACAAATTCTATACTGCGCATTGATACCGCAGGAAACTATGCTGCAGAAGTAAGTAATGTATGTGGTATTCGAAAAGACAGTATCATCGTAAAAGTGGAGATAGTTCCTACTAGTGTATTTAATAAAGACACTTCTATTTGTATTATAAGTCCTGTTTTAACTCTGAATCCGCCGGCTCCAAGAAATACTACGACCAATTGGAAAAACCGCTGGACAAGTACGGCTTTTGGTTTCCCAATTTTCAGCTATCAACTTCCAGTATCAAAGTTAGGTAAGTACTATTTTTTAAGTAGTAATGCATGTGGCACCATTTACGATACAGTAAATGTTACTGGAGATTTACCTTTCAAACCAGATTTAGGTCCAGATACGGTAATATGTGATCAGCAGAGAATGCTATTAGATCCAAATACCTATGGGGCGGATGTCGCATGGAACAATGGGTGGAATGATTCTACTATATATGTAAATACTTCCGGAACTTATATAGTTTCAGCAACCAACGCTTGTGGAATATATAAGGATACAATAGAGATTAGAACGTTTGACACCCCAAAATTAAAACTTCCAAATGACACGTCCATTTGCAGTACCGATACGTTGAACATAAATGTAAATGGAGGAAATGTAGATTATAGATGGAGTCACGGGCCAACAACATCTGGAGTCGCAATTACAAATGCCGGAATTTATTCACTAACGATATCCAATGGTTGTGGGTCGGTAACAGATCAAATAAAAGTAGATACGGTAAGACCATTGACCCCCTATTTAGGAGCGGATACTATAATTTGCTCAAACATACCTTTAGTGCTTTATCCTTTTACCGGTCGTTATTCAGAAGTACTTTGGAGTACAGGAGAAAGAGGTGACAGTATAGCAGTAACCCAAGCAGGTAATTACCAAGTTAGATTGTACAATTTATGTGGATCATACACGGATGATATCGATATCGGTACAGAAGCACCACCGCAAGTAGACTTAGGAAAAGATACCGTTATCTGCGACAGAGAAGTGCTCCTACTAAATTCAGGATTAGAGAATGTGGAGTTAGAGGAAAGTTATGTGTTGTGGCAGGATAAAATTGAGTCAAACTTCTTTAAAGTAAAACGAGAAGGCTTTTATAGAGTCGAGGCAACCAACCGCTGTGGGTCGACAAAGGATACGGTTTATGTGGCTCAACAACCCCGAGTAAATGGCGGAATATTTCCAGACACAGTAGTATGTAGAAAACAATTGGTATACAATCTTAAGAAACTCCCATACGCAATAGAATGGCAGGATGGGAGTAATAGGAAACGCTACACAATAGATAATGAAGGCGATTTCTCCATCACAATGACTGATGAATTTGGTTGCACAGGAACTGAATATTTTAGCGTAAAAGAATGTTCAGGAGAGTTGTATGCGCCAACAGGATTTACGCCCAATAACAATGCGATCAACGAAGGCTTTAGAGTTTACAAAACAAAGATTTACGATTTTAAGATCACAATTGTTAACCGTTGGAACCAAGTTGTATTTGAGTCGAATGACATTACCAGAGAGTGGTATGGAACCAACCAAAAGAACGGTACAGAATGTCCAATTGGGGTTTACTTATGGAAAGTAAGCTTTAAAGAAATCCAAAACGACCAAGAGCAAGTTGTAATTGGTGAAGTGAATATTATTCGCTGATAATACATTGCACTAAATAGCCTTCCTATTTATAATTGCGCAGTCTTTTGCGAATGTTAAAGGTTTGTATTGAATTTTACTAACTTAGTTTTTTATAATCTATAATTATGATTTACGACGTCTGTATTATTGGTGCTGGCCCTTCTGGAATTGCAGCTGCTATGCGATCTATTGATTTAGGAAAAAAAGTATTGTTGATAGATAAGGGCAAAGTTGGAGGTGCAGGTGTATTTAATGGGGCACTTGCGTCAAAAACACTTTGGGAAATTTCCGAAAATTATAAAACGGCTAAATCAAATAAGTTCGGGTATTATGTGTTTGATAGTGAAGTAGATTACGGAAGTATTATTGGTGAAATGCACAAAGCTGAGAATGAAAAACACAGCCAGCTTAAAGAACAAATTCAATACATGGAACGAGAGGGTAGCCTCCGTTTTTTAAATGGAAGAGCGAAATTAATTACCAACAAAAGAGTACAAGTAACCAGTATTACTGGACGTTCCGAAGAATATGAAGTCGAAAATGTGATTATGGCGGTAGGCAGCCGTCCTAGAAAATTGGATCATCTTCCTATTGATGAGAAAACAGTTGTTACCAGTGATGGAGTTACATCTTTCGATAAATTCCCGAAAAGTATTGTAATCCTAGGTGCAGGAGTTATAGGTTGTGAATTCGCTACAATTTTCTCAAACTTTGGCCAAACCAAAGTTCATATTATTGATAAAGCAGATCGTATTTTGCCTTTTGAAGATGACGATATAGCCTCAATGGTCAGCCGGAACTTAGAAGAAAATGGTGTTTTAGTGCATAAGAATTCTAGCCTAAAATCAATGAAAATTGTAGACGGCCAAGTCGAATATGTATTAGAATATGACGATGGTAGAATCGAAGTCTTTACTGTTGAAAAGGCACTAATTTCAATAGGAAGAGTCCCGAATGTTGAAAATCTTGGCCTGCAAGATGTGGGAATGAATCTCGATGCTAGAGGATTTGCAATTGATACGGATACCAAAACCTCAATTTCAAATATTTATGCTGTGGGTGATTTTACCGCGGATATTGCTTTAGTTAATATTGCTGAAATGGAAGGTCGTTATGCGGCAGAGCAAATTGCAGGAGTTACGGACTCCCAAATGGTGTATGATAATATCAGCACCATTATGTTTTTAAACCCTGAAGTTGCTGGCGTTGGTAAAAACGAAAAGACTTGCCGAAAGGAAGGTATTCCTTATAAGGTAGCCTTAATGGATTACCGGTTTGTCAATAGAGCTATTGCAAAAAGAAGGGTTCAAGGATTCTTTAAACTCATTGTCACCGACGATGAAGAAATGAAGATTATTGGAATGCGAGCTGTTGGGGATCAAGCCAGTTCTACTATTGAATCGGTTGCCATGCTTATTGCTCTAGATCGGGGAGTTAAAGATTTAGCCGATTTAATTTTCCCACATCCTGCAATTACTGAAGGATTGCAAGAATGTGCACGAATGTTATTGGGCAAATCCATTATAAAACCTCGTGTTTTTAATCAACATTTAAAATGTTATCGATACTGTGCTGATGGAAGAATTATCGACGTTTTTAGTAATTCAGTCGTTAACCAAAACAACATAAGTTCCTCGAAAAGTCTTGCTGAAAAATAGGATTACTGCGCTTACTGAAATTCAACTTCAGCGCTTGGTGAGCTGGGTTGGGTGAGTAAAGTCTTAGAAATGTCATTAATATGCAAGTGCATCAGATTCGTTTGATCTAGAAAGGATTCAAAGAGCAGGGTATTGTTTATCTCTATGCTTTTTATTTTTGAAATATTCCGATATTCTAAATACACATATACTAATTCATTCTCACATTCATAGCCAACGATTTCAAATCCAGCAATTTTTTCGTTTATAGTAAGTTGAAACTCATTTCTAAAGTAAGATTCGATATAATCTCGCTGATTATTTAAGGAATCAGGGCATAGATATACAGGATTTTTATTTTTTTCTTCTAATGCATTCTCAAAATCGTCGTAAAAGAGTTTTACGGAAATTTCCAAGGATTTAGTTTCCTTTTTCCAATGCGCTTCGGCGACGGTTAAATGCAATGGGTGAGGCGAAAAAGCAAAGCAGACTGATAGTATCGACAACAGTCCAAATAACTTCATACCCAATATTCTTTTTTTATTCATTTACAAGTTCAATTGTAACAATTAAAGCAATTATACGGCAATCCTAGTTATTTTCGCGCGTTCAAAATATTCAGATGAAAATGCAATTCAAATTTCTAGTACTTATCATTTTATCAGGTTCTTTTTCTTACGCACAAGAAAACACCAACACCAATAAATTTAGACAGTTATACGATCAATTACCAACTCCAAATGCCTATCGTTCGGCAGATGGACAGCCAGGTCCTTGGTATTATCAAAATACTGCAGATTATAAAATGAATTTGGAATTGGATGATGCAAAGCAAATTCTCCTAGGATCAGAGACGATTACTTACACCAATAACTCTAAAGATGAATTGGCTTATATCTGGTTGCAATTGGATCAGAACGTAAGAGCTAAAGACAGCGATACTCGTAAAATTAGCACTCAACGATTGAACAAAAAAGTTGCTTTTGGTCAGATCGAAAGAGATTTCTATTTCGAAGAATACGATGGTGGATTCAAAATAGAAGAAGTAAAAGACGATGGAGGCGCCAAACTGCCTTTTACAGTTGTAAAAACAATGATGCGCATCGATTTACCTAAGGCATTAAAGCCTGGGGCGAAAGTTTCTTTCTCTGTTAAGTGGTGGTATAATATCAACGATAGAATGCAAATTGGTGGACGTGGCGGATACGAATACTTTAAAGAAGAAGATAATTATTTGTACACACTCGCCCAGTTCTTTCCTAGAATGTGTGTTTACAATGAAGTTGAAGGATGGCAAAACAAACAGTTTTTAGGTCGTGGAGAATTTACACTTCCGTTTGGAAACTATGAGGTGAATATTAAAGTGCCCAGCGATCATATTGTTGCAGCTACTGGTGAATTGCAAAATGCTTCAAGTGTATTGACTGCAAAACAAAGAGAGCGATTCAATAAAGCAAAAAATGCGACCGATAAGCCGGTTCTAATAATTACTCAAGAAGAGGCTGAGGAAAATGAAAAGGAAAAAGCTACTGGAACTAAAACTTGGACTTATAAAGCAACTAACGTTCGTGATTTTGCCTTTGCAAGTTCTCGAAAGTTTATGTGGGATGGTATGGCTGCTGAAGTTGGATCTGGTTCCACAAAGAAAAAAATATTGTGTATGTCCTTTTATCCAAAAGAAGGAAATCCATTATGGGAGCGATATAGCACAGAACTAGTAGCACATACAATTAAATCCTATTCAAAATTCACCATTGACTATCCGTATCCAACTGCACAGAGCATTCATTCAAATCGTATTGGAATGGAATATCCTATGATTTGTTTTAATGGCGGAAGACCAAATAAAGACGGAACCTATTCAGAAGGAACAAAATATGGTATGCATGGAGTAATTATTCATGAAGTAGGACACAACTTTTTCCCGATGATTATTAATTCGGATGAACGCCAATGGACTTGGATGGATGAAGGGTTAAACACATTTGTTCAATACTTAACAGAGCAGGAGTGGAGTGATCATTACCCATCACGAAGAGGACCTGCAGATAAAATCACCAGTTATATGAAAGGAGATAAGCGTAAAATCTCTCCGATTATGACCAATTCAGAATCTATTTTTCAGTTTGGTAATAACTCTTATGCTAAGCCTGCAACTGCCTTAAACATCTTGAGAGAAACCGTTATGGGGCGGGAGTTATTTGACTTTGCATTTAAGACGTACTGTGAGCGTTGGGCATTTAAACACCCTAGTCCAGCAGACTTTTTCAGAACAATGGAAGATGCTAGTGGTATTGATTTAGACTGGTTTTGGAGAGGTTGGTTTTACACTAACGATCATTGCGACCAATCCATTGAAGATATTGTATGGTACAGAATTGATAGTAAAGATCCAGATGTAGAAAAAGCATTGAGCAAAAAAGAAGATGCAGTTAAGCGTCAGTTCATAGGTGATATTAGAAACGATACAGTATTGACTCCTTTAATGAATCAAAAGCCAGAATTGGCTGAGTTTTATGATGATATTGAACGCAAATACAAAGTAAATCGTTTAGATAAAGAAGACTACGAGAGTTATTTGAAAGGTCTAACTGAACATCAAAAAGAGATTTTAAATTCAGGATTGAATTTTTATCAGCTCAAGATCAAAAATAACGGTGGCTTAGTGATGCCAGTAATTTTAAGATTCACTTTTACTGATGATTCAGAAGAAGTAATTCGTATTCCAGTTGAAATATGGAAAATGAATGACGAAGAAGTTACTAAGGTTTTCCATTTTGAAAAAGAGGTAAATAGAATTGAGTTAGACCCTTTTTTAGAAATAGCTGATACCGAAAAGTTCAATAATTACTGGCCTAGAGAAGTAATTCCTACTCGATTTGAACTCTATAAAGGGCGCGGCAGCAGTAGGTATAAGAGCGGTGGAGGAGAGAATCCAATGCAAAGAGAAATAAGAGCTAATGAACCTGTTAAAGAGCAGTAGGTTTTTTATCCATCCACTGGGGTTTTAAGGTTTTTAAGTTTTCTGTGGTTAAATATTTTCTAAGAATTCCACCCTTTATATCGTTGACATGGAATTCGATTATAAAAGCATCTGGATCGATTTTATCAATAAGATTGTAAGTTTTCCGAATATCAATACGGTTAATTACAGTATGAATAATCTGTTTTTCACCTTGCTCACCTCGTTTTCCAAAGCCACTACTTGACTTGTAAATGGTCATTCCAACGCCAATTTCGGCAGATAGAGTACGCTCGATTTCTATGAACTTATTAGACACAATCATTAATCCTACAAAGTCCTCAAACCCATCAATCATGAGGTCAATAACTTTAGCGGTAATAAGAAAAGTTAGAATAGAATACATAGCGACTTCTATAGATAGCAATGCAGCGGTGATACTAAATAGAATGACGTTAAAAACTAAGATTACTTTACCGATACTAATGCCATAGCGTTCGTTTACTACAATTCCTAGAATTTCTGAGCCATCTAACACCGCTCCATTTTTTACCGTTAAACCAATTCCTGCACCCAGAAAAAGTCCTCCGAAAATTGCAATAAGTAACTTGTCATCGGTAACCGGTTCAAAGTTTTCGAAGTGAATCATAATTGCAAGAGCAATAATCGAGAGGATTGATTTTACGAAAATTCTTTTGCTCAATGAATACCATGCAAGAAATAGAAACGGAAGACTGACAAATAATAAAAGAAACGAAATGTCCATTCCAGTTATCTCGCTTAGTAAGATCGCTATTCCGGTTGCTCCCCCATCTAAAAATCCATTGGGTAGCAGAAATACTTTTAGACCAATACTGGCGAGCAAAACACCTACCGCAATTTGAAATATTTCAGAGAAAAGTTTTTGCATGAACGGGTTGAATTGTAGAGTTAGAGTCTCTTATTTGTACAAACGAAGTCCTCGTTTGGTTAATTTTTGAACTATACAGCAAATAACTGGTCCATATTTCGGAAGGCTTTAAACTCCAAAGCATTGTTTTCAGGGTCATTGAAGAATAGAGTTGCCTGTTCACCCTTTTCACCTTTAAACCTAATATAAGGTTCAATAATGAAGTCAATGTTATGGCCCTTCAGCTTTTTAGCCAGTTCTTCCCATGTATTCCAGTCTAATACAACACCAAAGTGGGGCACAGGAACTTGATGACCATCTACAGGATTTGAATTGGGTGTGTCAATTGGCTTGGAATCTACTTCATGAATGACCAATTGGTGTCCGAAGAAATTGAAATCAACCCATTTTTCTGAGCTGCGTCCTTCTGCACAACCAAGTGTATTTCTATAGAAATTTCTACAAATTTTTAAATTTCGAACTGGAATTGCGAGGTGAAAGGGTTGCATATTGATTCTGATTTTTATTCTTTAATTACTTCCATTACCCAGCGGAAGCCTATTGCTCTATTTGGAGCAAAGTTGTCAAGAAATGGGTCCTCAGCTTCAATAGAAAGCGACGTGGAGTAATTTCTCCAACTTCCGCCAGCAGTAGTGCCTTCTTCTAGAAGCATTTCGGCCGCATTTCCTGAAAGGTTATAAATGTTCAGTTTATTTGGCCAATAAGAGGCAACAGGAGCAAGAACATCAGCAATTGTTGCATTTGGTCCAGAATTTTTCAACTTTTCCATTTCCTCTTTTGATCTTCTGAAATTTGCTCTGCATGCCCCATTTTCTCTAAGTACTGAATTTCCGTCCCAAGGATACAGAGCCTCTTTATTTCCAGCTTGAACAGCGGTTATCCATTCCAGCTTTGTTGGAAGCCTGAACTTTACCTTTTCAAATTTTCGTTTTTTATTTTTATTGTATTGCTCTGAAAGCCATAAGCAATAGATAAGTGCTGATTTATAGGGAATTGTTACTACCGGATAAATTTGATAGACAGGATGTTGAGCATAGTACTTTACGTATGGCTCGTTATTACCTTTTTTACTATTCCACTGTAAACTGTCTACTTGAGTGCTTTGCAATAAAGCAGTATCATTAATGGATTTTAAATAGGTTCTGAAGGTATTGTAATCTCCATTACTTACTTCATATTTTGAAATATAAAGTGAATCGTTCAATTTCGCTAAGGACTTTTTTAATGCCTTATAGTCGGGTTCTTGAGAAAACCCAATTGAGACAGATAAAAGAAGTAATGCGGTAATGAAAACTTTCATAATCAGATATTTAGGTTGATTTAACGTCACAAAGGAAGTATTTATTTTATCAGAGATTATAGCGCTTCTTTAAGCTTAGTTTAAAAAAGGGCAAGTAAACAAATAATTATCTCGATTTACAGTTGTTTCAATCGACGAAATGGCACCGTCATCGGTAATATAGAATTGCTGATATCCTAAGTCTAAAAGAAAACTTAAAATGGAGTTTCTATCATTTTGTTCCTTCAATATTTCAACCAATAAAACAGGCTTTAGTTTTCTTAGCACCTCTTTCATTCCCTGTAATGCTTGAAGTTCTGCACCTTCAATATCTATTTTAATGAAATCAATTTTCTTGATGTTGTGCTCTCTGACATAATCGTCAAACGCTATCATTGGAACAGTTTTTTTCTTGGAATTTAGAGTAGCATTTTTACTTACCATACCAAGGTTTTGCTCCTCTTTGTTGTAGTACAAATCAAGAACACCTTTTTGCTCGCCTACAGCCAAATTTTCAGCTATAATTTTACGATTTGGGTTAAGTCCTATATTTTGACTCAGTCGCTTAAAGTTTTCGGGAAAAGGTTCAAACGCTACTACTTGGCCTTCGTTTCCTATAATAGAAGAGGCAAATAAGGTATACCACCCGAAATTTGCTCCAACATCGACAAATACTGCATCGTCTTTTAAATAAGGTCCAATGGCTTTTAGTTCTGCGGGCTCATATTCGCCAAGAAAAAAGACATTTTGTTGAACCCAATCATCAATGTGTAATTGAAAATGTGAGCCATTGATTCGAATGTTTTTTTCAACTCCATGAAATAGATCCAATGGTTTAAACACTCTTTTGTAAAAGCCGTAATACGTGCCTTTAAAGAATTCAATTTTAAATAGAATTTTGAAAATTTCAGCGATTAAACCTCTCATAGAATAAATCAATTCTAGCGGTGAAAGTAAGCAATGCACATTTATATAAAAGTTCGAGTGATGCTTTATGAATTATCTTTCTTATTTAGTTTTACTGCTTTTCTTCTTTCAACTTCAATATAGAGTAGCTCAACTTTTTCTCTAGCCCAAGGGGTTTTTCTTAGAAACTTCAAACTAGAATTAACCGAAGGGTCTGATATAAAACAATTGATCGTAATCTTAGTTCCTAGTTTCTCCCACCCGAAAAATTCAACCAGGGTTTCTACCATGGTCACTAGTTTTACACCGTGCAGCGGATCATTGGATTGTTCTGTATTATTCATTTTTTAGTTCTGGGAGTTTTATAACCTATGTCATTCCCACGAAGGTGGGAATCTAAATATGCTAGAACAGATTCCCACCTGCGCCGGAATGACGTTAATAAAGCAGCTTTATAAGCAAAATATTTAAGTTTGAATTACACCAACGTTAAAACGCTTTGTAATTGGAGCTCCATTTGCAACTTCAATCCCCATACTAATCCAGTTTCGCGTTTCAACAGGATTTATAATTGCATCCATCCAAATACGTGAAGCAGCATAATAAGCTGTTGTTTGTTCGTCGTACTTATCTGTTATTTTCTTGAGTAATTCAGCTTCTTTCTCTGGTGAGATTGTTTCTCCTCTCGATTTCATACTAGCCACCTGAATCTGCAATAAAGTCTTTGCAGCCTGAGCACCACCCATAACGGCAATCTTAGCAGTAGGCCATCCAACTATAAACCTTGGATCATAAGCTTTTCCGCACATCGCATAATTTCCAGCACCATAAGAGTTGCCCATAACTATGGTGAACTTAGGAACAACAGAATTAGCTACAGCATTTACCAATTTAGCACCGTCTTTAATTATACCTGCATGTTCTGACTGACTGCCTACCATAAATCCAGTAACGTCTTGTAAGAAGACCAATGGAATTTTTTTCTGGTTGCAATTCATAATAAAGCGCGCTGCTTTATCTGCTGAATCGTTATAAATAACACCACCAAACTGCATTTGGCCTGTTTTAGATTTTACCAATTGACGCTGGTTGGCTACAATTCCAACTGCCCAGCCATCGATTCTAGCTGTAGCGCAAACAATCGTTTTTCCAAATCCTTCTTTGTATTCTTCAATTTCAGAATTGTCTACAATACGTTTAATGATATCACGAACTTCATACTGTCCAGAACTATTTTCTGGTAAAATCCCTAGAATTTCTTCAGCTTTAAACTTTGGTTCAATTGATTTTTCGCGATTAAAACCAGCTTTCTCAAACGAACCGATTTTACTCATCATTTTCTTGATTTTATCCAAACAATCTTTATCGTTTAGTGCTTTTACATCACAAACTCCAGAAATCTCGGTATGCGTTGTCGCTCCTCCAAGAGTTTCATTGTCAATTGTTTCTCCAATTGCTG
Organism: uncultured Flavobacteriales bacterium; assembly: GCA_913020435.1. Classification (GTDB taxonomy): domain Bacteria; phylum Bacteroidota; class Bacteroidia; order Flavobacteriales_G; family Salibacteraceae; genus UBA6770. The sequence continues at coordinate 156,095 of CAJVZZ010000004.1, forward strand.
CTTTTACTAGATAAGAACCAGCAAGAAAAATAGTTCCGGTTTTATCTACAATCAAACTTTCGTCTGACATGATAGGCAGATATGCACCACCAGCAACACAAGAGCCCATTACAGCAGCTATCTGAATTATTCCTTCAGATGACATTATTGCATTGTTCCTGAAAATACGTCCGAAGTGTTCCTTGTCTGGAAAAATTTCGTCTTGCATAGGAAGGAAAACCCCTGCGCTATCTACTAAGTAGATAATTGGTAATCGATTTTCCATCGCAATTTCTTGAGCTCTTAGGTTTTTCTTTCCTGTGATTGGAAACCATGCTCCAGCTTTTACGGTTGCGTCATTGGCAACAATCATTGCTCTGCGACCGCCAATTTGGCCAACACCACAAACAACTCCACCAGCCGGGCAACCACCGTATTCTTTATACATCCCCATTCCCGCAAAAGCGCCTACTTCAAAGAAATATTTTGGGTCATCAATCAAATAATCGATACGCTCTCGGGCAGTCATTTTTCCTTTTGCGCGATGTTTTTCCATCCGAGCTTTTCCACCGCCTTCAGCAATTTTGGCCAAATGTCTATTGAGCTCAGCTATTTTGAGCTTCATTTTGTCTTCGTTCTTATTGAACGCTAACTCTTCTTTTTTTGATTTTTCGGCACTCATGTATCGTAGGATTGATGAAGTAAACAAATGTAATTATTGATGGTTTCGAATTCTATTGAATTCAATTATTCTGTTGCAATTATTTTCAAAGCTTTTCTGGATACAATTCTCCTTACAGTCGAATCACTCGAAGAGACAAATTAAGGTGTGGCTGTTAGTTTCGAACATAA
>CAJVZZ010000005.1 GCA_913020435.1 uncultured Flavobacteriales bacterium
TTGCATGTGTTAAGCCTGCCGCTAGCGTTCATCCTGAGCCAGGATCAAACTCTTCGTTGTATAAAAGTGTTTAATACTGACTCCATCTCAAAAAAATTTCGTACAAAAAATATTCTACTATTCCTTATCCTTTTTATTATGCTTCCAATCTTTTCAAAGAACTTATAACTCAGCTTTCACCAAATCTGAAACTCACAAGTAATTACCCGTTTCGTCTCTGTATATCTAAATGTTAATCGAACTTCCCAGTTAAATTAAGATTCTTGTAATATCGTTTTAGAACTGTTCCCGTTAATCGGGGCGGCAAAAGTAATATTATTTTTAATTCAAACAAGAAAATAAAAATATTTTTTTTAACTGCTTTTGCTTAAGAACTATCCGCTTTTCAAACGGTGGGCAAATGTAAAGTTTTTATTAAAGATGAATTGCAGTTTTTGACTACTTTTTTATTGAAAAAATAAAGAAAATGCTCAGCTCCTATTATTCAATAACTTACAATCAGAATTATGGAATCAGATTGTTCTTTTTAGGCTTTCCAGCAATAAATTCTTTCAAATAAAAGGGTTCGAAGTAAGCTTCGTCTTCAAATTTGCCGCTTAAATAATTCGAATTAAGTAACAAACCCATTCCAAGAACGGAAGGGAACACTTCAGTTATATGAATAAAACTACGAGCTAAATCATTTAATGACGCCAACTTATCGGAACCACTACCAAAACAATAGACATTTTTGTACTCACGAAGTTCTTGAAATCTACTATTATTTATGACCTGCGCTTCTGCCTTATTAATCGCTTCTCCCCTGGTATTGTATATTTGAAAATAAACCTCATCTCGTCTTGCATCAACCAAACTAATAAGCACCTCTCCTAACTTCAACGTTAAGGATCGATTCTGCACAATCTGCATAGCCATATTTCTGAGACTATCGATTGCAATAAGCTTAATCGAATTTGAAAATGCAAGCCCCTTTGCAAAGGCGACTCCTATTCTCAAACCAGTATAAGAACCAGGGCCCTTACCTATTCCAATAGCCTTTATGTTTTTTAAGCTTAGGTTGTGTTTCTTTAAAAGATCATCAACTATAATGGCCAACACCTCTCCATGAGAATAACCTTCGTTAACCTCAAATAAATCAACTAAAGCAGCGTTCTTAAAAAGACCAACCGAACAGTTGGTTGAAGAAGTTTCTATACCTAGATAAAGGTTATCCACTATTTCTCCTTTTTTACTTCCTTAGAAATTTCTACAACGTCTTCATTATGCAGTTTCCTACTTACAGTTGCATAAGGCCCACTGATCACTTCTCCAGACAAATCCTTTGGTGCTAAAATTTGAATATAATCATCATCTTGAATTCCTGTCTCGACGAAAACCCTTTTAACTTTCTCATTATCTATTAAAAATATACACTCTTTGAGCTTATCCTGATCTATAGCAGAAAGAATCTCTCCCTTGTTAAAAGTATCTGGCCTGAGCACTACCGATTGAATGGGAACACTTAAAACACCATTCTCTGTATTAGTTATTATATCAACTGTAGCAGACATCCCTGGACGAAGTGGATAAGTTTTACTACTGGCACTATCAACTAAGTCAGCATAACTAATATTGAGGATATGAATTTTTACTTCAAAAGTCGTTACTTGATCTGCTCCTCCCATATTGTCTTTTGCTGAACTAGCAATTTCGGAAACTTTCCCCTCAAATAGACGATCTAGATATGCATCCAATTCAATTTCAACCTCGTCATTCAATGAAACCTTAACAATATCGCTCTCATTAACCTCGACCGCTACTTCCATGTTATACATATCCGCAATTCGCAATAATTCGGTCCCTTCCATTTGAGCGGTACCAACAACGCGTTCCCCCTCTTCTACCGATAGTTTTGAAATCGTTCCATTTGTAGGGGCGTAAATTGACGTTCGTCCTAAATTATCATTTGCTTCTTTTACCGTAGCTTCCGCTGTCTTAACATTAAACTCTGCTGCTCTTACACTTTCTTGTGAAGCTTGAACATCAGCATCTGCGACTTCATAATTTGAAGTAATCTGATCCATTTCAGCTTGAGCTATAGCGCCACCTTTTAAAAGTTTATTACTTCTATCGTATTCTTTTTGCGATTGATTGAATCTGGATTTTGCTTGTATAAGTCTTGCTTTGGAGTTCAAAAGATTTGCTTTACTCGAATTTAAATTAGCGTTAGCTCTTTGGACAACAGCAGTAAGTAAATCAGGATTTATTCGTATAAGAAGATCTCCTTGCATTACTTTTTGACCTTCTGTAATATTTACTTCGATTAACTCACCGCTTACTTCAGAACTAATTTTGATTTCAGTTTCAGGTTGCACCTTTCCATTTGCCGCAACTTTTTCAACAATGATTCTTTTGTCAATCCTCTCAGACTCTACTTCAATACTCTCACCGCTTCTTCCTTTTATTATAGCTGCTGTTATCAAAACTAACAACACAATTACAGAACCAATAATAACTTTCTTGTTCATTCTAGTTTAAGCTTAATGGTTTGCCTTGATAAAACTCAAGGATTTTGAATTTGAAAAGATAATCGTACTTCGCCCGAACTAAATCAGCTTCTGCTCTTGCTAGATTAGTCTTAGATTGATTGTATTCAATGCCATTAATATTACCCACTTCATATCTTTTCGTAGCATATTTAAAAGACTCTTTGGTTGCATCTACTGCCTTAACGTTGGCATCATATTTTTTCTTAGAGGCATTGGCATCAAAGTAAGCTTGCTTTATCGTCTCATTAACTTGATTTTTAGCTTGCTGCAATTCTAACTCACGTATTTCACGAGTAACCTTTGCTCTACTTACCGCAGTGTGCGTTGATAGTGAATTTAGAATTGGCATAGTTAAACTTACTCCTATTGATTGGTTAAAGTTATCCGTAACCTGCGTCCCAAAATCTTTTGTATTTCTAGTAACCAAGTCTAGATTTTTACCTGAATACCCAGAACCAAGACTTCCTCTTAATGAAATGGTTGGGCTAATTCTACCCCGTTCTGCATTTAAACCACTGGAACTTGCTTCATACTTTATTTCTGCACTTTTTATTTCTGGTAAACTTTCTAATGCTTTGTAATATATAAATGATGAAGTTGCTTCATTTCCTTTTAATAAACTAACATCCTGCGAAGGTCGTGTCACTGAAAACTCATCAATTGAATCCGCTCTCATTAATAACAAGAGTCGAAGCTTAGAAATATCTAAACTATTAGAGGCGTTAACCACATTCAATTCTTCTCTCGCCATTTGCGCAACCAAATCAAGCAAGTCGCCTTCAGCCGTTCTTCCAGCCTCAACAAATTTCTTGCTTCTATTTACCTGACCTTGACTTAGTCTAACTTGTTGTTCGGCAACTCGCAATAACTCTTCGTTAAAAAGAATTTGCAAGTAAGAGGAGGTAACAGAAAGTGAAACATCATTCCTCGCTTTATCCGAATCATAACGAGATGCTAAAACATTCATATTTGCCTGTTTATAGCGATTGTATCTACTAGCACCAGTAAAGACATCCCATCGACCTTGAATACCATAAGCATCAGAACGTACCTCATCAGTTGCAAAAGTGTTGGTGAAAGGATCAATTGTTCGTCCAAAATTTAAGTCACTATTAAGAAATAAATTTATTGATGGCAAATGCTGACCTTTTGCTCCTATGAAATCTTGTTCAGCCAGTTCCGCATTTAAATAAGCCCTTTGAACAGTCAGGTTATTCTTTAATGCAAGACCAATACAGTCTTCTAATGATAGTCTGACTTGTGTATTAGCTGCAAAACTTGAAACTAGAATTACGATTAGCGTGAGTATTCTCATATATGCGACAAAACTAAGTATAGAATTGGGTTTAGATAAGCAATTTCAATGGATGGAAATATAGCTTGAGTTTTCGGGGTTTGAGAGTGATGATTGGTTTCTGATTAATCGTGTTTTTTAAATTGCAAACTGAAATAATCCAAGGAATATTGATCCAAAGTTCCACAGCTCTCTAACTTTTGTTGTTCCTTCAAGCAATGTTGGAATAGCTCAGTATCATTATGTGCTGCTTTTAACGCTCGCGCATGTAAAAGAGCATAAACGAAATTATTTGGATGAAGAGTTACTACAACAGAAGTATATTTCAAGGCTTCTGCAGAGTTCTCCTCTGATTCTAAATAAATTTTGCCCAAAAAGAAATTCGCTTCTGCCTTTACAGCGCTTTCACTAGTTCTCGCTAATGCTTTGAGATCAATCAATCCTTTTTCCATTGACCCTTCTGGATATGCCAATAAAAATGGGCGCAAAAGGAAATAGTTTTGATAAGCAAAATCGTAGTAATAATTATACAATCCAGCGATGAGCTTAAACTCATCTAAATCATTATTGTTTTCTTTTAGCTCCTCTATGTATTTGAGGCATTTAACCATTCCAACAACTCCATCAAAATAATTCTCATCCATCAAATCAACTCTCGATTTAATTAGTAATGCCTCCAGAATATTTAAAGAAATACTAGTCGATTTATCAACCTCATTTAATTGCTCAAGTTGATTAACATATTTAGTAATCTGCTCTAAAGTACTGTCTGTATAACCCTCATGTTCCTTATATCCAGAATTCAGTTTCCACCAATTTAAGTGTATACTCAGCAGTTCTAGCTTTTGCGGTGGAATCTTGTCTGGATTTTCTATTAATACCCTGCTTGCTTTTAGAAGGTCTAAATCATACATGGGTATGATATATTGATCAAATCGATTTGTTTGAGCAATTAAACAGAATGTACCGAATTGCAAAATCACAATTAAGTACGACTTCATTACCTTAATTTTCAAAATTTATTTGTGATATCAAATTGCATTAATAGTTCAAAATAGGCGACAACCACTTTTCAGCAATTTCTATCGACCAATTTTTCCGTTGCGCATAATCAACAACTTGGTCTTTTCCTATTTTCCCTACATTGAAATAAGCAGCATCAGGATGCGCGAAATAGAAACCACTTACAGCAGCACCAGGCTGCATTGCCATAGATTCCGTTAGAATAATCCCCATCTTATTTGCACCTAACAATTTAAATAAAGTTTCTTTCTCTGTATGTTCCGGACAAGCAGGATATCCCGGTGCTGGCCGTATTCCTTGATACTTTTCCTTAATCAGCTCCTCGTTACTTAAGTCTTCTTTAGTTTGATAACCCCAAGTTTCTGTTCGAACTTTTTTGTGCATAAATTCAGCAAACCCTTCCGCTAATCTATCCGCCAGTGCTTTAAGCATAATTGAAGAATAATCGTCATAATCTTTTTCGAAGCGTTCCAAATGTTTTTCAATTCCAATGCCTGTCGTAACTGCAAATCCTCCAATGTAATCTTGACTAGATTCTTCTTTAGAAGCCACAAAATCGACTAGACTCTTATTTGGTTTTCCTTTTGTAAATTCATTTTGTTGACGCAAGAAGTGAAATTTTTCAGTTCCTTTTTGATATTGAACCTTGATATCTTCTCCACTCTTTTCCGCCTCCCAAATACCAATAACACCATTTGCGGTTAACCACTTTTCATTAATTATTGTAGCTAACATTTTTTTAGCATCTGCAAATAATTCCGTTGCTTGCTCACCGACGACCTCATCGGTAAGTATTTTAGGATACTTTCCAGCCAATTCCCATGTCTGGAAAAACGGTGTCCAATCAATATAAGTAGCGATTTCTTTAAGACTAACATTTTCGAAAGTCTTATTCCCAAGAAAGTTAGGTTTTGATATTTCCAAATTACCAAAATTCACTTTTAAAAAATTTGCTTTAGCATCCTCAATTCTCAAATACTTTTTTGCCGCTTGCCTTTCCAAAAACTGCTCACGCACCCTGTCGTATTCAATATTAATGTCCGAAACTAAAGCATCTTTTCTGTCACCTAACAATTTTTCTACAATCGTTACTGATCTTGATGCATCTAATACATGGATAGATGGTGCCGAATAATGTCGATCAATTTTTACTGCAGTATGTGCTTTTGATGTTGTCGCTCCACCTATCAATAATGGAATATCTAATTTAGCGCGTTCCAATTCTTTTGCAACATGAACCATCTCATCTAAAGACGGGGTTATAAGACCACTTAGTCCAATTACATCAACATTATGTTCAATAGCAGCCTCTAGAATTTTATTGGCAGGAACCATGACTCCCATATCAATCACTTCGTAGTTGTTGCAGCCTAAAACAACACCAACAATGTTTTTTCCAATATCATGAACATCACCTTTTACCGTAGCCATCAATATTTTTCCAGCAGTACTTTTGTCTCCCTCTCTTTTATCCGCTTCGATATATGGCAACAAATAAGCAACAGCTTTTTTCATTACTCGTGCGCTTTTTACAACCTGGGGTAAAAACATCTTCCCTGAACCGAATAAATCTCCAACGACATTCATTCCATCCATTAACGGTCCTTCAATTACGTGTAATGGTCGTTCAACAGAAAGTCTTGCTTCTTCGGTATCTTCTTCAATAAATTCTGTAATGCCTTTTACCAAAGAATGTGTCATTCTTTCTCCAATAGGGGTCTCTCTCCATGATAAATCAGCACCTCTTTCTTTTGTCGTTCCCGAAACGGTTTCGGCTAAATCTAGTAAAGCTTGAGTCGCATTTGGATTTCGATTTAATAATACATCTTCAACTCTATCCAATAATTCTTTAGGAATATCCGAATAAATTTCAAGAATGGCAGGATTAACGATCCCCATGTCCATTCCATTCTGAATTGCATGATATAAAAATGCAGAATGCATTGCTTCCCTTACAGACTGATTTCCTCGAAACGAAAAAGAGACATTACTAACACCACCACTAACTTTTGCGCCTGGTAAGTTTTCTTTGATCCATTTAGTAGCCTTAAAAAAATCAACTGCATAATTATTATGCTCTTCGATTCCAGTCGCTACAGGAAAAATGTTTGGGTCAAAAATGATATCCTGACAAGGAAAATTAACCTCGTTAACCAGAGTATAATAAGATTTTTTACAGATCTCGATTCTTCGTTCGTAGGTATCCGCTTGGCCATCTTCGTCAAAAGCCATTACGATTACTGCAGCACCATACATTTTTAGTTTTGTGGCTTGCCTTAGAAAGGGTTCCTTTCCTTCTTTTAAAGAAATTGAATTGACGATACTTTTACCTTGAACACATTTCAATGCTTCCTCAATAATCTCCCATTTACTGGAATCGATCATAATTGGAATCCTAGAAATATCCGGCTCTCCTGCAATCAAATTCAAAAAGGTACGCATAGCCTCGACGCCGTCAAGCATACCCTCATCCATATTAATGTCTAAGATTTGAGCGCCTCCATCAACTTGATGACGAGCTACAGAGATTGCCGCTTCAAAATTCCCATCCTTTATTAACCGGAGGAATTTTCGAGACCCAGTAACATTAGTCCGTTCACCAATATTTATAAAATTGGAACTCGAATTAATCACCAATGGCTCAAGGCCGCTTAAAATTAAAGGAGGAATATTCATTTTGTTTCTCAAGATTACATTATAACACTCCAATCGTCGATATTACTGTTTCCTGTCCAGTCTTTGAAGGTCTCCTTTCCTCCTCTAACTGCCCAATCACTATCAATAGCAAGTTTAGCAGAAATCCCTCCCCTAGGGTTACAAATCATTGAAAGTCTTAGTCTCTCCGGCTCATAGACCTCCATAAGATCATCGTACATTATATTAATGAGCCGTTCATATGATACTACAATGTCTCTTAGGTGAAATGAATACATTTTCAAAGACTTAAGTTCAATGATTTTATCACTTGGATACATCGTAATAAAAACAGTGGCAAAATCTGGCTGCTCACTTACCCCTAAGAAAGTAAACTCAGGTATTTTTACCTTAATTTCATAAGCTTCCTTAGAAGGGTTTGGAATTGCCTTTAGTATACCTCTATCAATTTCTTTATATAGCTTCGCCATAATAATTTTCTTTTTTAGTTCGTGGTTTATAATTTGCTGCTTTTTGTGCAATTGCGCTTATGTGCTCTGGAGTTGTTCCACAGCATCCGCCTACTATATTAAGCAAGCCTTCTTGTAAAAAATCTTCAATTTGAGCTGCCATTTCACTCGGAGTTTCATCATATTCTCCAAATTCATTAGGTAATCCGGCATTAGGGTGTGCGGAAACTAAAAATGGTGCTTTTGAATCCAAAATCTGTAAATAAGGACGCAATTGCTTCGCCCCTAAAGCACAATTCAAACCAATACTTAGCAAAGGAACGTGCGACATTGATATTAAGAATGCTTCGGTTGTTTGACCAGACAATGTCCTTCCACTTGCATCAGTGATGGTTCCAGACACCATAACAGGAAGTTCAATATTGTGATCGAGATAATATTGTTGAATTGCGAATAAAGCAGCTTTAGCATTCAAGGTATCAAAAACCGTCTCAACTAATAGCAAATCAACGCCGCCATCAACTAATCCTTTTATTTGTTCTGTGTAGGCTTCTACTAATTGATCAAATGTTACGTTTCTAAAACCCGGATCATTTACATCTGGAGACAAGCCAGCCGATCTATTTGTAGGCCCTATTGAACCCGCAACATATCTTGGCTTAATAGGTTCTTCGGCTGTAAATTTATCTGCAGCTTTCTTGGCGATTCTTGCAGATTGATAGTTCAATTCATAAACAATATCTTCCAAAGAGTAGTCTGCTTGAGCTATTGAAGTTCCACTAAAAGTATTTGTTTCAGCTATATCAGCACCAGCTGCATAATATGCCTCATGAATTTCTTTAATTATATCGGGACGGGTTAGTGATAATAAATCGTTATTCCCTTTCAAACTTCCTGGACGATTTTTTAGTAGATCCCCTCTAAAATCATCTTCCTCCAATTTATATCTTTGGATCATAGTGCCCATTGCACCATCAAGCACCAAAATTCTTTCTTTTAATAATTCCCTAATGTCCGGTTTACTCATAGCATTCGTATTTAAATGCTTAAAAGAAATTTGAAGGTGTTTGACAAGTTACGTTTCACGGAAACGTCTCACTTATCATAGCACTGGGCTAGGTTTTGGCACCTTGAATGTAGAATTTACAGGTTGCCAAGGTTTCAAAGGGCCATTCCCTCCACCTTTCTTTATAAGCGATACAAATGTAATTAGAATATTACCTGAAAAAAACAGAATTTTGCAACTATTTACTAAAACTCTTTCTAAATAGAACTACACCACCCAATAAAAGTAGAATATAAGGAATGCCCATAATGTACATTATTCCACCATTTAGACCTCGTCCTATTTCAGAGCCACTCTGATAACTGTTTTCTGCCATGAGCTTACACATACTACATTGTGCTTCTAATATAGCGGGAAGCAAAATAATTGAGCCAAAAATCAGTATTGTTAAAATTCTCTTAAGCATAATAAGGAGCCAAAAACAAATAGACAATTACACCTGTAAATGTTACGTATAGCCATATAGGATAGACGAAGCGTACCATTCTTTTGTGCTTAACCAAATTACCAATAAATCCGTAGTAATATGCCAATAATATAAATGGTAAGGATAAGCCCGCTAAAAAAATATGAGTAACTAAAATGAATATATATATTCCCTTAAAATCACCCAAATACTCGGTATCGCCGGCAAAATAGTGGTAAACAACATAGCTCAGCAAGAATACGACTGACAAAAGCATCGCTAAGGAGTTCAATCTCTTATGCATTTGCACGTTCCCTTTTTTGATAAAAGTAAGTGACGCTATTAAGAGAATAAAACAAGTTCCGTTAAGAGAGGCATGCAATAGGGGCTGAAAAGAAGTGAAAGCCGGCGCAGATTCGGCACCTGGCAATTCGTGTAATATTATCACCAATGCATAAACAATTGCTGAAAAAATATAAATCCCCCAGACTATAGGTTTACTCGGCTGCATCTTTTTTCTTTTTCTTTTTAGGAATAAACTCCTCTGCTTTGAGAATTTTAATATCGTCAATTAAGGCTTTTTCTTCCACATACTGAACTGCATCGCGATAGGTTCTAATCCGTCCTTTATTATCTACTAATACAAACAAGTTAGTCCATTGGTTCTCTTTCAATTCTTCAGGGATATTAAGTATAAATTTCTCCCTCAACATCTCTTTATCAGAATTAAAACCTACGACTTGCCACTGGTCACTAGCTAGTTCGTACTCCCTTTGAAAGTGGCACACTTGAGAGGCTTCACCTAAAACAATTGAGACAATTTTAATGTCTTTTTTTTCTTTAAAACGATCATGAAGTGCAATGAGCTGGCTAGCTTTTCGTTTTTCTAAAACGGAGTCTTTATTTTCAATGAAATGGTATAATATTATACTATTCTGGAAAGACGAAAGCTCTATTTGTTGCGAATTACAATCATCAAAGCTTAATCCACTTAGCTTATAATATATTGAATCTCCATCAGCCGATAGAACCTTTGGCCCATAAACGGGTCTTTTAATGAAATTGTGAGAGCCTGTAGATAAAACTACATAAAGCAAGGAGGGGAACAAAAGAATGATCAGTAACATAAGTGACCTAGCATTCAATATTTTTTTCATAATTCTGTTAAGTCAACAAGTCTGGAACTAATGCATTTCCCTCAAAAAAGAGTAAAAACAAAAGATATAATATGAAAATTGCATAAGGCATTAAAATAAAATATTTCATCAATTTACGTTCATCACCTAAATGCATAAACACCATAACTATATAGCCTGCTTTTACCATTGTCATTACAATGAAAGCAAACTTTACTACCGTCCACTCGAGACCCATACTCGACCAGAACACACCCAACAAAACTTCAACTAAAGTTACAATTGAAAGTAATGCCGTTACAAACCAAATCTTTTTTCTAATAATCTTACCTTCTTCTTCGCTGTGTCCAGCTCCCAGAGAGTATTCTATTATGTCGTCTCTTTTCATAATTTCTTCAATTTAGGTCGATTACACCAAGTAATAAAAAGTAAAAACAAAAACCCATACAAGATCAATAAAGTGCCAGTATAAACCAACTTTTTCTACCATTTCGTAATGACCAACACCTTCATACTTACCTTTTAAAACATTCAAAAGAATAATGAAATTAAGAATTACTCCACTCACCACATGAGTACCATGAAACCCTGTAACAAAAAAGAAAAATTGAGAATATTGCGCTGGCGCAGCAATGGGACTGTCAGGACCAAAACCTCTTCCGTAAAAGTTTTGAGTTAGAGTAGCATTGTCTGCCCATGTGCTAATATCACCATCAGGTCCAGCAATAAATGTTGACCATTCCCAAGCTTGTGAACCAACGAAAATAAGGCCACCAATAACAGTCCAAAATAGCCACTTAGTAACTCCATTTCTATCCATTCTATGTCCAGCCTCAACAGCAAGAACCATTGTAACTGAACTTACAATTAAAATGAAAGTCATTAGTGCAACGTACAATAAAGGATAGTGAGCGTCAGGTCCATGCAGAAGCGGCATGTGTGTAAAGATTGCCTCACTTATTGGCCAAGAGTCAATGTATTTATGACGCATAAACCCCAACGCGCCCAAAAGGCTTCCAAAGGTAAGTGCATCTGAGATAAGGAAAAACCACATCATCATTTTACCATAACTAACGCTGAACGGAGAACGTCCACCTTCCCACAACGTTTTTTGATCAAATACCTTAGTTACCTCTCCCGACATTACTTATTTAATTACCTGATATACAATAAGAAAAAGAATAAATAGACCCATAAAAGCCCTAAAAAATGCCAATACAATGAACATAATTCTAATCCAAGTTTACCATTAGAATTGTACTTCCCTTGCGTTGCCTTAGCAAATGTATAAATCAAACTGAGAAATCCAGCAAAAAGGTGAGCCAAATGCAGTCCTGTTATTACATACATAAATGAACCCGCAGCATTGCTTTCATTTCCGGCAAAAAAGACGTCTTGAACTTTTAGTTGATTCCATCCCTCGAATTGGAAATAAGTAAAAGCTAGTCCTAACACGAGCGTAAAGATTAATCCTAATTTTACTCCGCTATGGTTATTGCTATTGGCACTTTTATTTGCCCAAATAAGACCTAAACTACTCAAAATAATGAAAAGAGTGCTTAAATAGAAAGCATTGGGAATGTCAAACACTAACCATTGTCCTTCTGCCTGTCTCACGATATACGCACTTGTTAGACCAGCAAAAAGCATAATAATGCTCAAAATACCTACCCATAAGATATTCTTAGATGCCTTTTGACGAACCTCTCTTTCTTCAATCTGCCTTTCTAAATCAGTTATTTCTGCTGTTTCCATTTTAAAAACTCATTAAATATGCCAGCTGTACAACCGGTAAATAAATAAAAGTGCTAAACATAAGAACAGTCGCACTTTTCATGTCTCTTCTTAAGAACAATCGGCCAGCTAAAATGGCTAAAACGATTCCTGAAATCGAAACAATTGAAATCCCTGCCCAGCCGCCAACTCCAAACCAAAATGGAGCAAGGGAAATTGGAATTAAAAATAAAGAATAAATTACAACTTGCATTGCACTAGCTTTATCTCTCTTACGTGTTGGCAGTAATTGATATCCTGCTTTTGCATAATCGTCATGAAGCCTCCATGCAATACTCCAAAAATGAGGGAATTGCCAGATAAACTGTGTAGCGAATAACAGGCCAGGGATTAAGCCAAAGGTTCCCGTTTCAGCGACATAACCTAGCATTGGCGGAATAGCACCTGGAAAAGCGCCTACAAATACTGCAACAGGGCCCTCTTTTTTTAGTGGAGTGTAAAGAAAAACATAGATAAATAAGCTCAGTGATGCTAATATTCCACTTAACGGATTTAACCCAAACCAAATTAGAGCAATTCCTAGAATACCCCAAATTGAAGCCATAATGGAAGCTTCGGTAATATTCATTCTACCTGCAGGAAGCGGTCGATCGCTCGTACGGCTCATCTTTCTATCCGCATCTCGCTCAAGCACTTGATTAAATGCATTTGACGATCCTGTCACTAAAAAACCTCCAATTATTAAATATGTCAGGCTAGTGTAGTTTATCGAATTGGCAGCCATGAAATAGCCAAAAACAGCACCTAAAACTACCAAAGAAGCTAATCTAAGCTTTGCTAACGCTAAGAAATCCTTAACCTTCGAATGCGATTTTGCGCCTTCTAATACTGCTATGTTTTCGTTACTCAAATTGCTTGAAATTAGTCTGCAAAAATACTAATGTTTCTAGCTTGTTTTACAATCTGAACATACAGATTTATTCTAAATATCAGAGTATCTATTGGTAATAGACGAGCGAATGCCCAATGAAAGAAAGATATCAGTTCTTTTGGTTATCCAATTTTGATTTCGAATAGTAAAATCTGCAAACAAACGAAGATTCGATTCAGGAATGATTATATAATTATAACCAACACCTATTGCACTTATAGTCCTAGCAATGCCCTGACCAGTGTAGTGACCATATTCGCGACTTCTTGACCGATAAGTCTGAAAAACATCCTCCCCAAAATTTGTAGAGTCTGTACTATGTCCTTGTTGAAAAAACTGCATTTTAACCTCAAGTAATGAATTACCAAACTGATAACTTATAAATGAAATGGATTCATAAAAATTTGAACCTAGAGGATGAGCTAAAGAACGATTTAAATGACCGAAATTCTGTATCGAATTACCATGAGAATAGGTGAACGGACGAGCTAAATTAAACTCTGACTGGACCCCTAGCCCACTAACACCAAATATATTATGAGATTTTACTCCCAGTTGAAACGCATATTTATTTGCCCACCAACCACTTATTCTTGCAGGATCTGGTTTAACTAAATCTTTAACGTCTGCTTGCAATTCGCTTAATAAGAACTCGTCTAAAACCAACTGACTATAAATAGTCCAACCACTTTCTGGCTTAAAATTGAGTGCAATGCCGAGCAATGAATTATCTGAAGATCCAGTAGAGTATTCAACTGGACGCATAAAAATAACTGGATTCAAATAATTCGGATCATAACCACGATCTAACAGTGTATCTCTACCCGGCCAAACAACTGATTCAAAAAAGCCTAAATTAAACCACTTATTAATGTTCCAGCTCAAATAGTGAACTGTGGTAAATTTATTATCGAAATCTTGATAGTTATGATCTTTATTGGCACCTTGATCCTTTAAATGAGCGTATAAAACCATATACTTCAACCTCCAAATATCTGCTGTTATGCGACCGTAACTATAATTTCCAGCATTATCGGATAACATCATAGAGCGATACCCTTCTCCAATAAAGTTTCGACCATGACCTATTCTAAAGTCGAATACTTCACCTGGCCTATAATCCAAAAAACCATTTAAATTAGTACTATGGTATCCATTACTTTCTTGATGCCAGAGCTGTCCATCGGCACCAACAGAGGTACGTTCAACTTCTCTTTTCAAATAATCGGGATATTGAAATTTACTACCAGTAAATTCAATACGTGCATTAAATTTTTCACCTGCCTGAACAACTGCAGCAGCTCCAATTCCCATATTGTAGGCAACAGTATCTACAACATCAGAGACGGCAGTTCCTGAGAGTTCAATCAAAGGGAAAAACCTCACCTGAACTTTTGATTTATGACCTTCTACTTCTTTACTATTAAACCCTTTAAATGGCACACCAAATTCATACCCAACTTTCCCCTTTTTTATGTCATAATTATTTAGGGGTTTTATGGAAGAGTGAAAACTAACATCTTGTTTATTTAAGTAAGATTGGAATTTGTAATCATAATTCCTACTCAAAAAAACTTCACGATTCTGAGCAACCACAGAATGGAAAAAGATCAGAGCAAAGCAGCAAAAAAAGAACCTTAAACTATGATTTAGCCTTTTCATTTTTTTGCTTTCGATAAACCAGATATGAAGGAAGCTGAGCAAGCAAAACAATTATTACTGTCATGAAAATAAACTTCCGATTAGCTTCCATAACCAACAAAACGACTTGACTTATTACTAATAGAGTGTAAGTATAGATTATTGCCACCGCTGCTCTATGAGATAAGCCTAAGTCAATTAACTTGTGGTGAATGTGATTCCTATCGGCCGAGAAGGGGCTTCTCCCTCTGAATGTCCTGTATATAAATATCCGCAGCGTATCCATTAATGGATAAACTATTACAGACATTGCAAATATTGGTTTTGAAATAAGCAACAATTCAACAGGAAGCTTATTGGTGTCGTACTCAATAACTTTAATCGCTAATACCGAAACCACCAAACCAATAATTAGAGACCCTGAATCTCCCATAAAAATCTTTGCCGGTTCAAAGTTGAATACTAAAAAACCCAATAGAGCGCCAGCCAAAGCAAACCCAAGAATAGCATTTTCGATTGATCCAGCCAAATAAAACCAGATACCATAAGCAACACAAGATATAGTAGCCACTCCTGCTGCTAGCCCATCAATTCCATCAATAAGATTGAATGCATTAACTACCACGGTATATGTAAAAACTGAGAGCAATATACTAGCCCAATCTGGCAACTCGTACACACCAAAAAGACCATACATATCAGTTATTCTAATGTCTGCCATAATGACCAAAATAAAGGCAACCGCCAAGTGACCAATTAGTTTTTTAACCGGAGCGGTCCCTACTAAATCATCTTTGATCCCTATAAAAAACAAAATCAGCATACAGGCAGCGATGTATTTGAAATCTGCGTTTTCTACTACAGGAAACCATAGCAGATAGGAAAACAAGGTACCTCCAAATATGAGGATTCCGCCTATTGTTGGAATATGGCGTTTATGCACTTTACGTTCATCACCTGGTGCATCAACTAGCTTTTTAAGATAAGCTACTCGAATAAGTGCAGGAGTTGCTATTAAAACAACTATAAAGGAGGTCGCTATTGCTAATAATATCTTAATCACAACTTTGAATTCAAATAAAAATCAAATGTATCAAAAATCAAAGTATAGGTTTTGTAACTCCGTTCGAAAAGCTAAATAAAACCATTGTGATTCATTAGTTATGGCTGAGATTTCTAAATTGCGTTGTTGCATACCTAGAAGAAGCATCATATTGTTGGTTGGGTTTAGCAGGTATCCCAATTCAAATGAAGTAATAGATACGTTTTGACTAACATTGGAAACTACTGAAACCGTTCCTGATGTTTTTGTAATACCTACCGTTCTTTTTTGATTATTATACTTAAATCGAAAAAACACATCATGCCATGAATAATTGACTCTGGCAATAAACTCTTCAGTACCTTGAATCGAAAAGTTACCTAAACCTTCATTATAGTGAGAGTAATCAAAACCCGAATTTGAATTTGAGTATAACCCATTCTCAATAGTATTGTATTCGACCTGAAAAAACAAGTTCTCAAGTTTAAAAGCATCAAACCATTTGGCTCCAAATTGGCTGCCTAAGCTACTTCCGTTACCCTCACTTAAAGCTACTTGAGTATATAGTGCCAGTTTCTTTATTGGATTTAATCTAACATTTAGACCAACAACTCCTTTGTAATTATTTGATTGTAACCCATTAATCCCAGAATTCATAAACAGAATTGGTACATAAAAGTTTACAGGTAGCTTCATTGTTCCATTCGTGTCCCAATTTTTCCAAACACCACCTTCGAAAAGACCAATCTCTAATTTGGAATTGGGCTGGAAATTCAAAACATGAAATGTACCCGCTTTTCTTTGAAACTGAGCCTCTGCCGCACCTGTTGCTGGTAATCGTGTTAACTCTTGTAAACTAGCAATGGACGGCTGGTACAATAATTTACCTCCAAATAATGAAACTCCAACTTTTAAATACGGATAATTAAATGCGAAATCAGATAAAAGGATACTTCGATAGCCATTACCATAGAAATTTTTTCCGTGCCCTGCCTGAATATTTAACCACTTTTTAGGCTGATAATATAACACTGCACTAGCCCTTGCATAATCAAAACCAGTTTTCTTAAACGGTTTCGTCCGTCCTTGCCCAGGAACCACTCTATTTACATTAACATAATTTGAAAGATAATTTGGGAAAAATGATTGATTTTCCCAAACCGAGGTATAGAAACTAAACTTTTTACCAACCGCACCTTCGACCAGGATTCCTCTTGAATTTGTACTTAAATTTTGGTTGGAAGCATCAGATAAGTCCGACCCTACTTGAAAATTTACCAATGGATTGATTCTCAAAGAAAAATTTGATGTATCAATAGAAATCAAGTCTTCATTCCAGAGTTTTCTTCCTATCCATTTTTCATAACGACGTTTTTGCCATCGTTCATGATCTAGTTCACGCAATGTATCATCTGAAAAATGAACAACCCATTGATGAACGCTTGGATGATTTACGATTTGATATTCATAAATTTTACGTTCTAAATTTAAATTGGAATTGTGCTGAAAAGGCGAAATATTAACCTGAGCATTCGCGAGTGGAATACTGCACAGAAAAATCAAAACAATTAATAAGAAGCGCACAATGCAAATTAAGCGAATTCAGATTGCTTAAATTCCGAATAAACACTCTCAATACCTTCTTTCAATTCTAATTTATGTTTCCAGCCTAATTTATGAAGCCTTGATACATCCATTAATTTTCGTGGAGTCCCATCTGGCTTGGAGCTATCGAATATCAATTCACCTTCAAACCCAACAATATCTTTAATTAAAAGTGCTAAATCTTTTATGGATATATCATCTCCTGTTCCAATGTTCAACCAATCTTCTCCATTATAATCGGTCATCAGGAAAACACAGGCTTCAGCAAGATCACTAACATGTAAAAACTCTCTTTTTGGTGATCCACTTCCCCATATTTCTACACTAGAATGATTGTTCTTTTTAGCCTCGTGAAATTTTCGCAGTAATGCTGGTAAAACGTGCGAATTCTGTAGATCGTAATTGTCATTTGGTCCGTACAAATTGGTTGGCATAGCTGAAATAAAATTAGCATCGTATTGTCTTCTGTAACTTTCGCAAAGTTTTATACCTGCAATTTTCGCAATAGCATATGGCTCATTGGTTTGCTCTAATTCACCTGTAAGGAGATAATCTTCACTCATTGGTTGCGGAGCTAATTTTGGGTAAATACACGACGAACCTAAAAACAATAACTTTTCAACTCCTGACTTATAAGCTGAATCAATAATATTAGCTTCAATCATAAGGTTATCGTACAAAAATTCTGCACGATAAATATTATTTGCTTGAATTCCTCCAACCTTAGCCGCAGCTAAAAAAACATAATTTGGTTTTTCCTCATTAAAAAAATCAGTTACCGCTTGCTGATTTCTGAGATCAAGCTCCTTGGATGACCTTCCAACGATGTTTTCGTAACCTAATGATTTCAATCTTCTTACTATAGCCGAACCCACCATGCCATTGTGGCCTGCTACATATATCTTATCTGAAAATTTCAAATTATTCTTGACTTAAATTTACGTTGTGACCACCTTCCATAAGGTATTTTTTTTGTCCAAAATGATCCATGTCTGCTTTAACCATTTCTTTCACCAAAGCGTTAATATCATGCTTTGGGTCCCAACCCAACTCAGTTTTAGCCTTAGTGGGATCACCAATCAATAATTCTACTTCAGTTGGACGATAATAGCGTGGGTCAACCTCAACTAGTACTCTTCCCGTTTCCGAACAAGTACCTTTTTCATTTTCTTCTTTTCCTGTCCATTCTAGAGTAATTCCTACTTCTTTAAAAGACCTGTTTACAAAGTCTCTTACCGAATACATTTTACCCGTAGCAAGTACATAGTCATCCGGTGTATCTTGTTGTAGCATTCGCCACATACCTTCTACGTAATCTTTAGCATGCCCCCAATCTCTTTGAGCATCCATGTTTCCTAGAAATAGTTTTTCAGATAAACCTAGCTTTATTTGAGCTGCTGCTCTAGTAATTTTTCGAGTTACGAATGTTTCTCCTCGTAATGGGCTTTCATGATTGAACAGTATTCCATTACAAGCAAACATTCCATATGATTCACGATAATTTTTTATAATCCAGAATCCGTATAACTTTGCCACTCCATAAGGGCTTCTTGGATAAAAAGGTGTCGTTTCAGTTTGTGGTATCTCTTGAACTTTTCCGTAGAGTTCTGAGGTTGATGCTTGATAAAGTTTAGTTTTTTGCTCCAACCTTAAAATTCTAATTGCTTCTAGAATTCTCAATGTTCCAATACCATCGGCATTCGCAGTATACTCAGGCATATCAAAACTTACCTTGACATGACTCATTGCCGCTAAATTGTAAATTTCATCAGGTTGAGTTTCTTGAATAACCCGAATCAAGTTCGTAGAATCAGTTAAATCTCCATAATGGAGAAAAAACTTCACCCCTTTTTTATGGAAATCTTGATATAAATGATCAATTCTATCGGTATTAAAAAGCGAACTTCTTCTTTTTAATCCGTGAACGGTATATCCTTTTTCAAGTAATAATTCCGCTAAATATGCGCCATCTTGACCCGTTACGCCTGTTATTAAAGCAACTTTATTCATATGAATACAAAGTTATTCATTTTCGATTTCTCAGAATCAATTTATAGAAACAAAGAATGTTTTTTGGAAAATGAAATAAAAATTACTACTCTTTAGGCTGCTGCACTTCTAGCTATTGGTTTTAAATTATACAAAAAATATTTTACTTGTGATTGCAGCGCTATCATAACTAATTCTTCTTCTAGTAGTTATTCATAAAGGATAAAGAAACTGATGCAAAGTAAGGCTGTTCAGCAATCGATAAGAGAACTTCTACAACTGGAAATGACAGCGCTGGTAAGTAAACCGAAACCTCTTAAATTAGGTGTCCAATTATAAAAAAGTGATTAAAAAAAGCGAGGGCTAAATCAATGATTTGGCCCTTTTTCTTGTCAATAGCTCGAACCAACGGCTCCTACCTTCTCTATGGGATGCCAAGTTGTTTTTACCTCGTTTAAAGTCTTAATAAAATATGGAGACTCTCCACTGTCAGATAAAATAGCATCTGTTGAATAATGAGCAATTCGTTTTAAGTTATCAGCTGATTTTTCTTTTAAATCAATAATTACTTTCTTATCTGAGCCGCAATAAACCAACGCATTTACATCCATATGTTGAACAATGTGTGGCAACAATTCGTCTTTATTTCCGGTAAGAATATTAACCACTCCTCCAGGAACGTCTGAATCGTTTAAAACTTCAGCCAACGTAACACTGCACAAAGGTTTTGATTCTGAAGCAATAGCAATTAAAGAATTACCCCCAGCAATAGCCGTCGCAATAATTGTAGAAATCCCTAATAGAGAACTTTCTTCTGGTGCTGTTGCTGCAACAACTCCCATTGGTTCTAAAACTGAAAAGTTGAAATGATTAGACGCAACAGGATTTACTGAACTAAAAATCTGTTGATATTTATCACACCAACCTGCATAATAGACCCATCTATCGATAGTTGCATTCACTTCTTCATCTGCTTGTTTTTTAGAAGAACCTTGTAATTCCAATTCGCTGATAAATTGAGCTCGACGCCCTTCCATTATTTCAGCGATACGATATAATATTTGAGCCCTATTGTAAGCCGACCGTCCTGCCCATGCTGGTTGAGCAGCTCTAGCTACAACAACAGCATTTCTAAAATCCTTACGAGAACTTTTGCAAACATTTACGTCTATTCCTTTTGGGTTATAAAATCTACCCGATTCTGTTCTAGGAAACTTACCGCCGATATATATCTTATATGTTTTTTTAATTTCCAATCGTGCCATCTTAGTCGTTAAATTTTAAATACGATTCCAATCCATGAACTCCACCTTCTCTTCCAAACCCACTTTCCTTGTATCCACCAAATGGACTAGTTGGGTCGAACTTATTAAAGGTATTGGCCCAAATTACTCCAGCTCTTAATTGCTGTGTAAGGTTAAATATTTTAGAACCTTTATCCGTCCAAACTCCTGCTGATAAACCGTAAGGAGTATTATTTGCTTTTTGAATAACTTCTCCAATAGTTCTAAAGGTTTGAACTGCTAATACAGGTCCAAATATTTCGTCTTGAACAATTCTGCTGCTCTGAGCTGCTCCCGTGAAAATAGTTGGTTTACACCAGAATCCTTTTGAGGGAACTGAGCAACTGGATTGGAACATTTCTAACCCTTCCTCTTTTCCGATCTTCAAATATTTATTAATGGTTTCTAATTGGCTTTTCGAGTTAATCGCACCAATATCAGTGTTCTTGTCCATTGGATCACCAACCACTAAATTTTCGATTCGAGCTTTTAGTTTTTGAATCACCTCATCATGAACTGATTCTTGAACAAATAATCGGGACCCAGCGCAACATACATGTCCTTGATTAAAATAAATGCCATTTATTATTCCTTCTACCGCTTGATTAATTGCAGCATCTTCAAAAATTATATTCGCAGCTTTACCACCTAATTCTAGCGTGAGTTTTTTATCTGTGTTTGCAGTTGCACGTTGAATAATTTTACCGACTTCAGTAGAGCCTGTAAAGGCAATTTTATTCACCTTAGGGTGATTCACAATAGCCGCGCCAGTTGCTCCAGCACCTGTTACAATATTTACAACTCCTGGTGGAAATTCAGCTTCTTCAATTATCTCTGCCAGTTTCAAAGCAGTCAATGGAGTAGTTTCAGCGGGCTTTAAAACAACAGTATTACCACAAGCTAATGCAGGAGCTAGTTTCCAAGCTGCCATAAGCAATGGGAAGTTCCATGGAATTATCTGTCCAGCGACTCCTAATGGTTCTGTTTTTCGATTTGGAAAAGCATATTCTAATTTATCTGCCCAACCTGCATGATAAAAGAAATGTGCCGCTGCCAAGGGAATATCAATATCTCGAGATTCTCGAATAGGTTTTCCTCCATCAAGAGTTTCTATGACAGAAAGTTCTCTAGCTTTTTCTTGAATCAATCGCGCTAAACGGAACAAATACTTCCCTCTTTCTTTACCCGATAAAGAAGACCAACCATTAAATGCTTTTTCTGCAGCGGAAACAGCCGCATCAACATCAGTCTTGCTTGCTTCTGCAACTTGGGCTATTACTTTTTCATTAGACGGATTTATGGTCTTAAAATACTTTCCACTTTTCGGCTTTGTCCATTTACCATTTATGAATAACTCGTATTGATCTTTTAATTGAA
Source organism: uncultured Flavobacteriales bacterium (assembly GCA_913020435.1). Classification (GTDB taxonomy): domain Bacteria; phylum Bacteroidota; class Bacteroidia; order Flavobacteriales_G; family Salibacteraceae; genus UBA6770. Next base: position 22,160 of record CAJVZZ010000005.1, read on the forward strand.
TATGACCTGCACTTTCTAGAGCAGGAGAAAAGTCAAACACATTTTTATTTTTTACTGCCATTTCTTAGTCTATTGAAAAATAATCAGAAGATTGATAAGCACCTGTTTGAGCCTTTGCGTATTGCATTAAAAGATCGTTAGCCAAACTAGAAGCTCCAAAACGAAACCACTCATTACTTAGCCATTGATCTCCTAAGACTTCTTTAACCAACATTAGATAATGTAACGCCAGTTTTGATTTTGATATCCCCCCTGCAGGCTTCATGGCTATCATTTTACCTGTTTCAAGATAATAATCACGAATAGCTTCTAACATCACACAAGTAACTGGAAGTGTTGCTGCTTTTGGGATTTTTCCAGTTGATGTTTTTATAAAATCAGCTCCAGAATAAATTGCAATATCACTTGCTTTTCTGACCTGATCAAGACTTCCTAGCTCTCCGGTCTCTAGAATTACCTTTAAACGTGCTTTACCGCAGGCCTCTTTTATTGTAGAAATTTCATCAGCGACAAAATCATATTCTCCTTGCAAGAATTTGCCACGAGAAATCACCATATCAATTTCATCAGCGCCATTGTCTAATGCCATTTTAGTATCGAGCAACTTTACTTCCAAAGAAGACTGTCCTGAAGGAAATGCTGTTGCAACAGAGGCTACTTTAATACCTGATTTACCAAGTGCCTTTTTGGCTACACCTACCATTGAAGGATATACGCAGATTGCCGCGACACTGGGCAATTCAGGATACTCATTGCAAAGATATTGGGCTTTTGTACAAAGCTGCGTTACTTTCCCATTTGTATCAGCTCCTTCCAAAGTGGTTAAGTCTATCATGCTGATGGCCATTTGCAGTCCTGCAAGTTTCATATCAGATTTTATGCTTCGAGCGGTTACACGTGCAATTCTATCTTCAATTCCAACTTGGTCTACTGGTGGTGAATTTCTATTTACCAATTGCATATAAATTGTTTATGAAGTAAAAGTATAAAAAGGGTAATGCTATAAACGAAAAAACCCCAATGCTTTTCAGCATTAGGGTATTAATTATTTCTATATTAATTTAACTCAATCTAAATCGAACAGGCAAGTTAAATTGAACGCGAACAGCTTTTCCTCGTTGTTTACCCGCATTCCATTTAGGCATTTTCTTGATAGCATTTACCGCAGCGTCATCACAACCACCGCCTAAGCCTCTAAGAATCTTGATGCTTGTAATTATTCCCGTAGGCTCTACTACAAATGTCACATAAACGATACCTTGAATTCCAGCATCTTGTGCCATTTTAGGATACTTCAAGTTTTCACCTAAGAACTTATTCATGGCAGATTCTCCTCCAGGGAATTGAGCGTTTTCCTCAACAATTGTAAAAATCTCTAGCTCTACATACTCTTCCTCTTCTTCAATTTCTTGCATTTGGATTTCAGTATCTTCATCAGCTTCAGTATCATCTATCTCTAGCTCATCCTCAATTTCCTCATCATCTTCTACAATATCAATAATTGTAGTTTGTGGTGGTGGTGGCGGAGGTGGAGGTGGTGGTGGTGTTTGTTGAGTTAGCGGAATCATTTCCTCTTCTTCAATATCTAAATTAAGTGATCCTAAGTCAGAATTGGTTTTGTCAAAAATAGCCCACTCAAAACTTACTAAAACTAATCCAAGAGCAAAAACCATCCCCACTTGAAACAACAGACCTTTTCTTTTCTCAAGGTCAACTGAAGGGTTCTTTTTATTATCCATTTTTTTAAAAATTTAATTAAAGATAGCGATAAAACGTGTAGTACACATTTCTTGCCAAATCTTTACATATTCTTAACCTACTAAACTCATATAATCATCTGCTGAAAGAAGACTCTCTAACTGACTATCATCGCTCGGTTTGATTTTAACCATCCAACCATCAGAGTAAGGATTTGCGTTTACTGTTTCGGGGGCTCCTTCTAATTCACTATTGAATGAAAGTATCTCTCCAGAAATTGGCATAAATAAATCAGAAACAGTTTTTACTGCTTCAATCGTTCCAAAAACTTCTTCCTGGTCCAATGTTTCTCCTTCAGTTTCAATTTCTACGTATACAATATCACCCAATTCTCCTTGAGCAAATTCTGTGATACCAACTGTAACTGATCCATCACTTTCAAGTCTAATCCACTCGTGATCTTTAGTGTATTTTAAGTCTGCTGGAATATTCATTTTCTTTCTCAATTTTAATAAGGTGGACAAATATAAATTTTATGCTAGAATGCTACGCTTGTGGTTGATAAATTGTTAGCCGATTGTAAATCTAAAACTTACACCGAAGTTAGTATTTGTTGTTTTGAAGCTATTAGATATAACGGGAATGTTAAGTACGTAGTCATAAAACAAGCGTAAATTCAAATTATTTGATAAGGCGTAATCGGCTGTAATTTTCAATGATAATACGTTCTGACCAGACGTTGGAGTATGCTCATCTTCTGCTATTCGGCGAACTATAGCCCTATTTTCTCTATAACTTCCGTCAGCACGAAGCTTTAAATCTGAATTTAGTTTCTTGCCATTAATTGACCAAGGAAGCTCTAAAGGAAAACTGTAACCAGCTCCTATAGTGTAAGTTTTATTTTTTTGTTCCATTATTTGACCCGTTCCAACGTTAAGTGCTGCAGTTCTTCCCGTTTTATATTCAACTCGAGTACTTATTCCATTTTTCCATTGAAAATCTAAATTTATAAGTGGTGAAAATTGTTCGGAGAGTGTTACACTATTAAATTGATATTTACCAATGAAGTTACTGTCTAAATCCCTTTCGATAATATCAGCAAGCTGCTGCCTCTGCAGCTCTTCACTTATCTCATCTGCCGATTTAAACCGTTGATTATTTGTATAGCCACCTACCGTAAGATTCGATGTATAACCTGTACTCGTTGTAACCGTTTTGAAATACTTCTTAAACGCAGCAATTTTACTTAATCCGTTATAAGATATTCGCCAATTGAGTTTTGGTAATTCGTTCAATATGTTTAGCTTTTGCTGATTTGGATCTTTGCCGGAATAGGCTGCCAAAAACGCTGGAATGAGAACATCAGCTGAAGTTGGACCATAACCTTGGGCATATCCTGGATATTTTTCATGCTCACCATCTATAAACTCTGACAATTCAGAATTTGCAGCAATTCGATCAGATATAACTTCTCGATACTTGAGCATGTTATCAAAAATCACATTCCCATTTGTTTCTTTATCATCTCTAATCAAACTGGTTCTAATCATATTGTAAGACACGCTATAATTTCCTGAAGTAATTGGAGATTGCTCATTCCAATCCCATTCATTGGTCAATGAATCGCGACCATATCGATAAAATAGAACCGTATTCTGCGTATTATTATAACTTCCAGAAAAATTAATTCGTAGGTCTTTAATTGGTTGAGCTGTTGCCCTAAAGGTGAGTCTATTGCTACTCAAGTTTGATACTTGATTATTTATGTTTGGGTTTCGAACTAGCCATTCTTTTTCTGATGCATATTCCCAGAATTGCGTTCCTTCAGTTCCTCCAAAATCAGTTTGTTTTCCGAATAAAAAGCCTACACCAGGTGCACCTTCTCCACCATATTCATCCCAATCACCTCCCACATATTGACTGTTTGGCCTAAAGCCAGGAATCATCATTCCCTTACCTAAACCATAGGTAACATTGGCATTTGTAAAGCTCATAAGAAGCTTCGCTCCTCTATCTATAATGGTATATTTATTTGGATCTCTAGTTTTTGATTTTCCATCATCTGATTCTTCGCCATTAGCGTTTTCCGTAATCTCTTTTTCCACTTCTCTATTTCGGGTTGCTCTATCCCTAGCCTTTTGTTGCAAATATCTTCGCTGGCGTGTTTGCACTCCTTTCAAATAATCTGATTTCCCATACAACTTTCTCATATTGAAGCTACTTGAAAAATTTATGGTGTTGTTATTTTGAATCGTGTTTCCAATTTCACCTGAAGAATCTACCACTTGATCATGTGGGATTTCGACTCCCCTTCCCAGCGGACCTCTAGTCCATGTATAGCCAGAGGAATAGTCAAGAGACGAGTTTATCCAGTCTGTTGCTGGAATTTTATCTAGAGGAATTTTATAATTAAATCTAGAATTATGGTTATAATTCATATTTACACCAAGCGCTAAAATATTGGTCCATACTGTATCTTTCCAATGATCCCAATAACCATTTTCAAATCCTGGTCGATTATCATTTCTAGATTTTTCCGCAGGCCCATTAAGCGGCTCCATAATTAATGCATTGTTGTTGGCGGTATAGGTATAATTGAGGTTTTTGGTAATATCATACTTAAAATTGTAAGACCTATTCCATGTGAAATTTTTATTATAAAATTCAGGAAGCCTTGCCGTTAGGCCTGGATTATTATTTCTGATTTTATAGGCATTATACATTCTATTCATACTAGAGGTCATTGAAAAGGACTTTGGTAATAAATAGAAGTTCATTTCACGAGCAAGCTTCATATAATCTGACTCTTTTAGCATTTTAACTTTACTCAGTGGTTTAACTGGTTTAGGCGCTAGAGCATATTGGTACGTTAAAGCTAGTTTTTGATTTCTCGTTAATTCACGCTCCACTTCAAAATTAGTTCTTACTTCTTCAGACCAAGCATAGGTTGCAGAAAAATTAGAAATATCATAGGGCATTGATTTTTTATCTTTACTCGCCGTTTTTTCTTTTCGTACGTTAGTGAAATTTACAGAACGTCTGACCAATCGATCTTGAGTTATTTTCTTAACAGAATCTTTTTGTTCTCTAGTTTCCCATGCCTCAACATAATCATCAAATTCAATATCTGGAGCAAGCGGTGAATAACGCGGTTCTTCAATTTCAATTCCGTAGCTAGCATACATTGGAACTCTTATCCCCCAATCCTTAGGTAAAAACTTATCTAAATTCATTGCCGCTGTTGTGCTGAAATGTTTTTTAGTCTCCTGCTGGCGCTCTGCTACCTTCTTATCCAAACTTCCCCAACCGGGAGTGCTCATTCCACTAGTTACATTGAAATTGACCAAATCTGCCATTTTCAAGTTGGCATTTCCAATAGTTGCCCAACCCTTCGTCTTGTCAAAATTGGACATCCGCAATTCATTCACCCAAATTTCTGCACACTTAGGCATACCATCATCATTAGATGTTGTTTGGGTTTGCCTTGGATTTCGAATTCCAATCATAATTGTTTTAATCTCACCCATATTAGGATTACCAACAACATATAAGGTTCCGTTTCCGGTAGATCCGAAAAATCTTCTTTTGCGATTTGTTTCTGAACCACCATCCAAGATGACTTTATCCCTCGCAATTTTTAAATCGGTAAGATCTTTAAGGTCAAATTCTATATTATTTATTTGTGGCCATACTTGTAATTGACTCGAAACAACATCATTATTATAACGGCCCGGAGCAGTGACTAATAATGGTAATTCATATTCGTAATAATGATCTGTAAAATCAGTTCCTAAACGAATAAAGATATTAACGTCGCCGTTTTCTATTGGATCATTATCCGCCAATGACTCAGCATGAACAAACATTTTTAGTGTGCCGTATTGTCTTAGATCTAAATCAGTCGTTCTGAAACTTGAAACTGCTTGACCGTCATCCAACCCGCAAACGGTTAATTGCAAAGCTTGTTCATTTATTTGCTGCAGGTTTGTAGTGTTTATATTTTGCTCTCTATTAATTTCTGGAGGAAGCACATAGTTCACAGGTATTTTACTCGCATTTTCTTCAATATTGACAGCACCTATATTAAAGTCAATTTCAGAATCCGTGGTTATTCCTTCTGGGTTATTATCAATTTCTCCTAAATATTTCCTCCATTCTCCACGAACTAACTCAAGGCGAGCAAACCTTAGGTGCATTGGATCTGAGAATCCTTTCATATACATTCTCATAAATCGGATTGAACGAAAATCATTGATTTCACCATGACGTGTTTTTCTTGGAGTTCTAACTGGAATCCTGAATTGATACCAAGTAATCTCTCTCTTTTTGCCATCATTTGTAGAAACTGTAGTGGTTAATATATCAGAAATAAAGTTTGACCCAACATTTTCTGGACTTAAAGCTCCCTGCGATATATTCACTGCATACTGATAATAAGCTTCAACTGGATTTACAATGTTGTCAGCATTAATATCTTCTTTATCAGGGCGAATTGATGCAGCGGTTGAATAGCCTCCTGCATTTTGAGTTCGATATTGTTCTTCGGTTGGCGAGTTTCCTTCAGTGCCGTTGAAATTTTTATAGCGTTCCAAAATATTAAATGATCCTGCATCATAATCATCATCTCGAAAGTAATTGTAGTTATCCGAGGATGGATCTAACTGCAATCGAGCAAGTTCTTCAGCATTTCCTGTAACAATAAGTGTGATTTCATCTATAAAGTCTTGATAAAACTGTAGCTCTGGACCACCTGCCAGACCATCCAAACCAGCATCTTGATACTGTCTTGAGCCTGCAAGATTATCAAACCCATCAGCAAATGGAGTTCCTCTTGTCGTTCTTCCCCAAACCGAAGAGGTATCATTAATTACAGTATTTGCCGCAACTTCATTATCAGGCAACAATTGTTCGTATAGGTTAAGTCCATCGGTCATAACATCCTCAGAAATATTTCCTAAATTGAAGTACAAATTACCACTGGCGGAGGGCACTCCTTCATAATCTTCATTAAAAGGGTCCATCATCCAAAATTGTATGTATTCAACATTAGCCGCCTCAAAATCATTCTGATCAATTCTTCTGGTAATACCACCCCAACGAGTTTCAGGATCATTCAGAGTTCCATCGGCATTTGTACCTGCAGAAAAACGCCTTCCTAATCTATCTAATCCATCTGTGTCATAATTGTACATACCACGTTCTTGAGGATAAATAGAAAGATCTAATACCGTGGTGTTTACTGGTTGTCCGGCGGCAATTTCTTTATTAGGAAAAATCTCAGTTTCTAGCACTTGTCGCATAAAGTGATTTGATAAGGTTACCTCGTCATTAGCACCTTGAGGCGCAGAATTTGTATAGAAAACTGGATCAACAATTCTCCACGAAAGCTTGGCTCTATTAAATCCTGAGGCACGATTATTAAATAAATCTCCCTCTGGAAATGAACTCGGCTGAAACTTTGGAGTGGCTGCCAAAAACCAAGTATTAAAAGATCGAAGGTCAATTGTATTCTGACTTCCTTCAAAATCGTCGATATATGCGTTTCCTTCTTTTCCAATTGCACTGGAATGCCCCGGTAAAATTTGAGCAAATTCTGCCGTTGCGGAAAAAGTTGACATGACTTTAGTGTCAATTAAAGGAATTGCATCTACCATTCTAGTAATAAATGGAACCTCCGTATTATACGTTGCATCAATACCATAAATCCAGTTTGAAATAGGCTCATATCCAATATCGACCTTTTGAGAAAGAGGGCGCTCCCACAAATGCAATAAACTACCTCCAATAATGAAATTATCTGCGACCTTAAAGTCCATTCTCTGACCAAAGAAATTCTTTTGTTGCTGAGCAAATAACTGATTACTTTCAAGTGCGACTTTTACTGGGACACCAGACTCAATAATAGATTGATTGATGATTTTCACTCTACCTAAAGTGTAATCTACAGTATAATCCTGATTTTCGGTAAGCTGCCTTCCCCCTGCTGTAACAGATACTGAACCATCAGGCACGTTGAGTGCATTTAAAGAAATTTCATTGCTCGATTCAGACTGATATTGTCCTTTTAAGCTAAATCTATTGCGCTCTGGCCAGCGCACTTTGGCATCTGCTTGAGTATTATCATAAAGACTATCAAAACCATAAATTTCCATCAGTTCATCAACCCTAGCTAAATTTCCAATTTTATCCGTCATCCCCTGCCTCATACCATCTCCAAACGGTTCTAGTCTAGGAATAATTACGCGACCTGTATTTGTATTTATCGTGATATTCGGAACAAAATCAAAGACTCCATCTTGCTGCGGCTGTCCATTAAAATTAACAACGTCCATTCCTAAAAGTTGCACCAAGCTATTGTCATTTAATTCTGGTTGTGGAATAAAGTTTATATCTACTCCCTTTTCTTGATCTAAGTACCAAACATTGAACTTGAACCCGTCTTTTTTTACTCGATATGCTCCAATAGAATAGATGTTTTTCATCATTAAATCCCACATTGGAACCTTTGTATTTAGCTCTGTACTTTTAAGCATTTTCACTAGAAGAGGTTTAGGTTGCGCGACCTCATTGGAGAATTCTCCAACTCTAAAAACTTCGCCTTGGAACGAGTATTCATAGGCAACAGAGAGTACTTGGTTAGAGTTAATTTGCTGTTTAAGCGAAATGTAACCTAATTGTGCATTTAAATCAAAGTCATTGGGTCCGAGCAATCTTGCTAGTTCTACTTTTTGAAAGTCTAACCTTGGGTCCAGTCCCATTCGAGATTGTAGAATAGGAATAGTAGATTCGATAGTTCTTCCGTCTATTCCACCAAAATTCCTGAATACGTCTGCGTACAAGTTATTTGCTTCATTACGAACAATTCCATTAGAACGAGAAGTTGGAGCAACAACATAATTTGTAGTTTGTGAAGGATTATTAATATCTCGATAGATAAAATCTGGATTTGCCGTCCCTAAATCTTGAAAAGCAATAACATCTCGGGCTGTTGGATCTGTTCGCGTATTTGTTACCCAAACTTCAATTCGAGTAACGACAAAGGCAGATTGAAGATAAAGCGGATCGGCGATTGCAGTTTCATAATTATTCCTGAAAAGTTCATTCAAGAAGAAATGTTTATTTGCTTCATAATTATCCGCTTGCACCTCAAACTCGCTAATTTGGGCGCCCCCTTTTGACTCAACCTCACTCTTCTGCCCTCTATCTTGAGACAAGACAGTGGTCATGGAAAGTCTTCCAAACTTTGTCTTTACCTTAACACCAAATAAACTTTGGCTACCGGTAATCAGTTGACTGTTTAGAGGCATGGAGACATTACCAAGTTCTATTTTTTGTAAAATCTCATCCTCATAACCTGTATATTCAATCTTGAATTGGTTTTGGAAATCGAAAGTAGCTTGAGTGTTATAATTAGCACTAACCTTCAATTTATCTCCGATGTTTCCGATAAGATTTAGCTGCATATTTTGATCAAATTGGAAGGTTGTCATTCTTCTGCTTCTAATTGGAATTACTGGATTATCCGTTTTTGAAATTCTACCTCCAAATGAAACTTCGGCAGAACCAGATGGTCGTATATCAATATTATTTCCACCAAAGACTCTGTCAAATGCTTTGGATTTTATCTTTAGTTGCGGTGCAAAAGGGGTCTTTCCTTCTTCCTCAAACTCCTTTTCTGCAGACTTTTTATCCTTCCAATAATCTGAAAGGCTTTTTTTTCTCTGTATTTCTAGATATTCATCAAAATCGAGATAAGTAGGTGGTTTGTAATTTATCCGGTCACCCATTTTTTGAGAAATTTCATACTTCCCAGTGACAGGATTATATTTTACATCAGATTTAATGTTTGAAGGATCACCGAGATCCATTTTGGAAGATTCATTTCCTGCTGAAGTTGCAGGTGAATTTGAAATCGGATATTTAAGATCAATTTCGTCGGAATCACCTGAATCAATCGGCAGTATGAGATACTCTAGAGCTAGTGCATAATTCTCCCTTTTTGCCTCAGAACCAGTCCAGCCAAATAAAAATAAGGGCATTATGCCCAATAATAGAAGTGCGCTTTTACGCCAGTTTACCCACACAACGATAGAATCGTAGTCTTTTTATAATTGCCTTAAAGCCTCTTTAATCACCTGTTCTACAGATAGTTCAGATGAGTTTCCGCTATAGATTTTCTGCATCACTTTAGCACTCCGATTTCGATCGAAGCCAAGAACTGCAAGAGCGGATAACGCCTCTTCCTTAGTTGTATTGTCTTGAAGTGACGAAATTTCTAGTTGTGGTAAGTCTTTAGCAACTTTATCTTTAAGGTCAATTACAATTCTTTGGGCCGTTTTTGCTCCAATACCTTTTATGCTTTTTAAAAGATCAATGTTTTCAGTAGCAATTGCCGAAAAAATATCTTCAGATTTATAAGAAGACAAAATAATTCTAGCTGTATTAGGCCCAATTCCTGAAACCGAGATCAAATTCCGAAACAACTGACGTTCTTGAGGCTCCGAAAATCCAAATAATGAATGAGCATCTTCCCTCACTACCATATGAATGAATAATTTACAAGACTCCGTTGCACCCATTTTTTCAAATGTCTGTAACGAAATATTTACGTAATAGCCTACTCCATTGCAATCTATAACCGCATAGGCAGGGTTTTTTTCTATCAACCTTCCATTAAGAAACTCTATCATAAAACTGTTCTCTTTGTTTTTTTATACTCTTGGATTTTGTGACTTCTTTGTTGTGCATCCACTGCCGCAATTGTTACCATGTTCACGATTTCTCTTACCGAGCTGCCTATTTGAAGAACGTGTACTGGTTTTTTCATTCCCAATAATATAGGGCCCATAGTTTCAATATCACTTATCTGCTGCATAAGTTTATAGGCAATATTTCCAGAAGCTAAATTTGGAAATATGAGCGTATTTACTCTGTGCTTTGCCAGTAATGAAAACGGAAAGAACTCTCCTGTTAATTCTTGATTCAAGGCAAAGTTTGCTTGAATTTCACCGTCAACAATAATGTCAGGATGATTCTTGTGCAGAATCCTTACTGCTTCTTGAACCTTTTTAGAATCCTCTCCTATTGAAGAACCAAAATTTCCGTAGCCTAACATAGCAATTCTAGGCTTCAACTTATAGCCTCTTATTGCCTCAGCAGTTAGTACTGTAATATCAACTAATTCCTGAGCTGTCGGATTGAAATTAATAGTCGTATCTGCTAAAAATAATGGACCTTTTTTAGTGTTGAGAATATACATTCCTGCAATATTCTTCTGTTTTGAATTTGCACCAATTATTTGCAATGCTGGACGGAGTGTATCTGGATAGTTTCTGGTAATTCCAGAAATAAACGCATCAGCTTCTCCCCACTTAACTAGGGCTGTTCCAAAGTAATTACGCTCTCGCATTATTTGTTTGGCTTCAAATAATGTGTAACCTTTTCTTTGTCTTAATTCATAAAAATTCTGAGCGAATTTATCTCTAAGCGCTTCTTGTTTTCGACTTCTTGGATCAAGAATTGAAACATCACCTAGATCTAATTCATAGGTTTCAATCATTTCTTTTATTCGCTCAACTTTTCCTAATAAAATTGGAATGGCAATTCCTTCATCTTTTACAATTTGTGCTGCTTTAAGAATCTTATAATTATCTGCTTCAGCAAAAACTACTTTCTGAGGATCTTTACGAGCTCTATCCACCAGACTGGTTACGATTTTATTGTCTAATCCAAGTCTTTGCTCCAGCTCTTCTTGATACTTCTCCCAGTTTTCAATTGGTTTTTTTGCAACTCCTGATTCCATAGCAGCTTTTGCAACAGCTGGTGAAACTCGGGTTATTAGACGATGGTCCATTGGCTTTGGAATAATGTAATCCGTTCCAAAAGACAAGATTTTTTCTTTATAAACTATATTAACCTCCTCAGGAACCATCTCTTTGGCCAACTCAGCAATAGCCTTAACTGCTGCCAGTTTCATTTCTTCATTTATAGCAGTAGCTTGCACATCAAGTGCACCTCTAAATATAAAAGGAAACCCTAAAACATTATTCACTTGATTTGGATGATCTGACCGGCCAGTAGCCACAATAACATCTTCCCTTGCCGCCATCGCTTCTGCATAAGGTATTTCTGGATTTGGGTTAGCAAGGGCAAATACTATGCAGTCTTTAGCCATACTTTGAACCATGGGTTTATCCACTAAATCTGCTCTGGATAATCCAAGAAAAACATCTGCGCCTACCATTGCCTCTGCTAAGGTGCTTTGTGTTACTTCATTAGCAAATAACGACTTATATTCATCTAAACCTCCTCGAGATGGTTTTATAACTCCTTTGCTATCACACATTATAATATTGGAGCGAGTTGCTCCCAGTGCCACATATAAAGAAGCACAAGAAATAGCACTTGCGCCTGCTCCACTTACCACAATCTTAACTTCTTCAATTTTCTTATTGCTAAGTTCTAACGCATTCAATAACGCTGCTGATGAAATAATCGCAGTTCCATGCTGGTCATCGTGCATAACAGGGATATCTAATTCCTCTTTTAATCGCTTTTCTATTTCAAATGCTTCAGGCGCCTTAATATCCTCAAGATTAATTCCCCCGAAGGTCACCGCAATGTTTTTTACTGTGTTTACGAATTCATCAACATTGGTTACATCCACCTCAATATCAAAAACATCTATATCAGCAAAAATTTTAAATAGTAATCCCTTACCTTCCATTACAGGTTTAGAAGCAGCAGCTCCAATATCCCCCAATCCAAGCACAGATGTTCCATTTGAGATAACCGCAACTAAATTTCCCTTTGCAGTATATTCAAATACTAGTTCAGGGTTTGCAGCAATTTCAAGGCACGGTTCTGCAACTCCTGGAGAATATGCCAGGCTTAAGTCTCGTTGTGAGGAATAAGGTTTAGTAGGTTTTACTTCAATTTTACCTTTTCTTCCTTGTGAGTGATAATCAAGAGCTTCTTGCTTTCTTGTTTTTCGCATAATACTAGCGTGAAATTAAGGCGGTAAAAGTAATACATTGGCAGTTTTAAAGCCTCTAAAAGAGCAGTACTAATAGCATAATTTTAGTTTCAAAATATGGAAATTATAATTTTTAGTGGCGCAGGTATTTCTGCAGAAAGTGGTATTGCTACTTTCAGAGATTCTGGTGGGCTTTGGGAACAACACAAAATAGAAGAAGTCGCAACCCCTGAGGCATTTCACAAGAACCCGAAATTGGTTCTAGACTTTTACAATCAGCGACGACAAAACATTCAAAATGCTGTTCCTAATGAAGCCCATAGAAAAATACCACTACTTGAATCAATTGGAAATGTGAATGTCATTACTCAAAATATTGATGATTTGCATGAAAGAGCCGGCTCTGCACAGGTGATTCATCTTCATGGTTGTATTACTCAAGCTAAAAGTAGCAGGATAGATGATTTCATTGAAGAAATTGGGTATCTGGATATAAATGTTGGTGATTTAGCTAAAGATAAGTCTCAACTCAGACCACATATTGTTTGGTTTGGCGAGCCCGTGCCTGCTATGGATCTAGCAATTGATCTTGTTAAAAATGCAGATATAATGATCACAATTGGTAGTTCACTTAATGTATATCCAGCCGCAAGTTTAGTTTTAGAAACTTCAACAAAATGTCAGCATTTTGTAATCGACCCAAATGTTCAAGATCTGAATCTGCCCGAAAATTATACTCTGATAAAGGAACAGGCATCCGAAGGCTTGAATAATTTGGTACAGCATTTGACTAATCGTCAAAAAAAACCGTTAAAATCAGAATAACTATTTTCGGTTAATTTGAAATCATTAAATTCGCTGGTTCACTTAATTTTACTCATGAAAAACTTAATTCTTGTTACCACTCTTATCTTAAGCACTTTAGTTGCTTTTGGTCAAACCAGAACCATTCCTTCTGTCGATCTAGTTGATATTGATGGAAATTCGTTTAATTCTTCAGAAATATTAAACGAAGGAAAGCCTATCCTAATAAATTTTTGGGCTACTTGGTGCAGTCCATGCAAAAGAGAGCTGAATAATATTGCTGAAGTTTATGATGACTGGATAGAAGAAACAGGTGTAGTTGTTTATGCTATTTCTATTGATGATGCGCGCAATGCGCCTAAAGTTAAGCCATATGTTGATGGTGTTGCTTGGGACTATAAGGTGTTATTGGACGTAAACTCTGACTTTAGAAGACAGTTAGGCGTAGTAAATGTGCCGCATTCTTTCTTAGTGGATAACAACGGGAAAATTGTTCATCAGCATACTTCATATCAAGAAGGTGATGAAATTGAACTCTATGAAAAAATTAAAAAATTAGCAAACGGAGAAGTCCTAGACTAATAAAATTCTATCCTGCTATAAAAACTGCAAATGCTCAAGCCGAAACAATTACTTCTTATTCCTTCCATATTATTCCTAACCAACGCACTTCATTCTCAAAATGTATTTCAAGAAGCGGCAAAAGATCCTCTTGAAATTCACGGAAATTTCAACTTAAATAGTCAGTATTACTTAACTGACAGTGTTATTGCTGCACCAACTGTTGCAGAAAAATTCCTTATGAACGGGTATGCCAATGTAATTGCTACAAAAGGAGCTTTTTCAGCAGGGGCACGCTATGAAAGTTACGAAAATGCATTGCTAGGTTTTGACCCAAGATACAAAGGAAGTGGTTTTCCTTATCGCTATTTTTCATTTGAAAATAAAGGATTGAATGTCACCGTTGGTAATTTCTATGAGCAATTTGGAACAGGAATGCTACTAAGGTCATACGAAGAAAGAGACCTGGGACTTGATAATGCGATGGATGGTATTAGAGTGAAATATGATCTAGGAAACGGAATTCGTGTTAAGGGATTGGTTGGCAGGCAGCGCTATTTTTTCGCTAAAGGTGACGGTATAGTTAGAGCTATTGATGGAGAGGTGAATCTGAATGAGGCTATTGAAGGGTGGAAAGACAATAAACTAAAGCTTTTAGTTGGCGCCAATTTTATCAGTAAATTTCAAGAGGACAATAATCCTGACCTTGTTTTACCTGAAAACGTAGGAGCATACAGCGGAAGGATTACTGCAAGGTATGCTAACTTCTCTTTGACAGGAGAATATGCATTTAAAGAAAATGATCCATCTGCTGATAATAGGAATATATATAAACCTGGCCAAGGGCTCTTCGTAAGTGCTTCTTATTCAAAAAAAGGTTTTGGAATTAATTTATCTGCAAAACACATTGATAATATGAGTTTTAGGTCAGACCGAACGGAAGGCTTTAATAATCTAACAATTAATTATTTACCTGCATTAACCAAACAACATACCTACAATCTAGCAGCAACCTTATACCCATATGCCACTCAACCTACGGGAGAAGTTGCTTTTCAAGGAGATATCGTTTTTCGTCTAAAAAAGAAGACTTGGTATGGAGGTAAATATGGTACTCGAATTCTTATTAATAGCTCATTGGCTTTCGGTTTAGATTCTACTGGAATAAATGACCAAAAAACAACTCGTCAGGGGTATTCAGCCAAATTTTTCTCTCCGGGACAACAAGCATACTTTCAAGATATAAACGTTTCTGTTGAACGGAAACTAAATAAGACATTCAAGGTTAAGGCGATGTATATGAATATGATGGTTAACAACCTCATTACTAGATATGCAGGTCTTAATGGGTCCTTCAACGGTAAAATATATGCAGATATAGCTGTGTTAGATGTTCTGTATAAAATCAGACCGAAACATGCACTGAGAGCCGAGTTTCAGGCTTTATGGAGTGATCAAGATATGGGTGATTGGGGAACAGTCGTATTAGAGTACACCTACTCTCCACATTGGTTTATTGCAATAATAGATCAGTACAATTATGGTAATAGCGTTGAAAAAAATCAGATACATTATCCATATGGAACATTTGGTTACATAAATGGTGGCAACCGTGTTTCCTTAGGGTTTGGAAGACAAAAGGCTGGCCTATTTTGTGTGGGAGGGGTTTGCAGAGTAGTTCCCGCGTCAAATGGACTTACAATAACCGTAACTTCAAGTTTTTAGATTACTATGAAAAAATATTTTTATATACTTTTTGTTTCTTTTATTGGACTAAATAGTTGCGATAAAATTGAAGATCCCTATGAGGGAATTGAAAAACCTGTAATAATTGTGGATACAACTACATTCTGTGGGTTTGCTGAATATGATAGTGAATTAAACGATACCACCTATAACGACACTACTTCAAATATCCGTAAAGTGTTATTAGAAGAATATACAGGTCATCTGTGTGGATTCTGTCCTCCTGAATCAAAAAGATTGGTTGCTAAAACGGAAAATGAGCTTAAAGGAAAGGCAATTGTGATGAGTATTCATGCAGCTAATTTTGCATTCTTAGTCCCTTCTAAAGGTTACAATACAGATTTCACTACACCAGAAGGAGATGATTTACATGAAAGATATAAAGGAGGAAATAGCGCTCCTAGTTTAATGATGAATCGAACAAATACTCCAGCATCTGCAAGTCAATGGAATGGAATGTTAGATTCATTAGATAAATCCGGTTATTATAATGACCCTGTAGTAAAATTCAAAGTGAGAAATATTTATAATGAGACGATTAAAACAGGTAGAGTTGATCTTGATATCGAGTTTTTAAAAGCTTTTTCAGGGACCAATTTTGTTGTTGGTGTTTATATAACTGAGGACCATATTTTAGCTAAACAAAAATATTACGGTGAAAGCCCTGAAGACGTCGATAACTACGATCATAGACATGCTATAAGAACTGCAGCCACACCAACCTTTGGCGCAAGCTTTGTTACTGATGATCTTGTTATAAACCAAAAAGAGAGTTCCTCTTTCTGCTATGAAATAACGGATGAATGGAATGCTGACAATTGCAGTATAGTAGTTTTTATCGGCAATTCTGATAACAATCAGATCTATCAAGCAGAAGAAGTTCAAGTAAAAAGTGAGTAATGCATAAAGCTGGATTTTCGATTTTCCTCCTTTTATTTTCCTTAACTCTTTATACTCAAGAAGGCTCTAAATCATCTTCTTTTAAAGCAGGAATAAAAGCAGGAATAAATACCTCTCAAATGGACGGTGATGGCTATGCTGGATTCAATAAAATAAACCCACAAGCTGGTTTTTTTCTGCAGAAAAAGCTCAGTAAAGTCGCGCAACTTCAATTCGAAATTATCTACATTCAAAAAGGCTCTAGGTATCCTGGTGATCCTGATAATGGGATTTTTACTACCTATAGAGTTCAGATGGATTATATGGAAGTACCCATTTTATATCAACACGAATGGCGTAAATTTATTTTTGAGATTGGGCCTGGTATAGGATTCTTATTCAATACAAAGGAAGAAGATTCATTTGGTATTGTTCCTCAAAGTGGATTCAAATGGAGACCATGGGAACTGGATGCAATGCTTGGTGTAAATTACTATATAACTGAGAAGGCCTTTATAAATATTAGAATCCACCGATCGTTAGTTTCAACTGTAACAACCGTTGCAATTACTCCTTATGGTACTTTTGGAGGAGCGTTCAATTCCGTAATTGGAACCAGTTTTAATTGGACATTTTAATTTCCAATAAATTTTAAATTTCGTTTTAGCCCTTCAAATTTGGTTCTTTTAACAGCTGATCTTTTAAATATTTCCTTAAAAACGTCTTCACTTAGTTCCTCCCAATCTTTCCCTGTAAATGAAAGTAATTTCGGATTTGGGCTAAAAGCTTCCTCAGAATGTGGTTTACTGAATTTGTTCCAAGGACAAACATCTTGGCAGATATCACAACCGAAAGCCCATTTTTCAAACTTACCTTGTTGTTCCATAGGAATATCCGATTTCAACTCGATAGTGAAATATGAAATGCACTTGCTTCCATCCACAACATAAGGTTCTACTATTGCACCAGTGGGACATTCATCAATACATTTAGTACAAGTACCACAATAATCATTGATTGGATTGTCATAATCCAACTCAACGTCCAAAACAATTTCAGCAACAAAAAAGAAGGAACCCTTCTTCGGATGAATCAAATTGGTGTTCTTACCAACCCAACCCAAACCAGATTTCTCAGCCCATACCTTGTCCATAATAGGAGCACTATCAACAAATGCTCTCGCATTGATATCTCCCACCTCTAGACCAATTATTTTAATAAGTTCTTTTAGCTTTCTCTTTATTACAAAGTGATAATCTTCCCCATAAGCATACTTGGAAATTTTAGGAGCATCAGACACCTGGACTTCCTCAGGATAATAATTGAGAGTGCAACTTATTATGGATTTAGCCCCTACCAAAAGTTCCGTAGGATCAATTCTTTTATCAAAATGGTTTTCCATCCAGGACATTGTTCCATGATAACCACTTTGAAGCCACTTTTCGAGCCTTGGTGCCTCTTTTTCAAGTCTTACCGCCTTTGATATACCAACTTGTTCGAAGCCTATCTCTTTTGCCTTAGATTTAATTAAATGTGTTAAGCGTGTTTGCTTAAGCATTAAAATAAAGTGTTTTGTGACGCTTGTGGAGAAATACCCAAATGCAAATAAGCCTTTTCAGTAACTTCTCTTCCTCTTGGAGTTCGCATTAAAAATCCTTCTTGAATAAGAAACGGTTCATACACCTCTTCTATAGTACCTGAATCTTCACTAACAGCAGTAGCAATCGTATTCAGACCGACAGGTCCACCTTTAAATTTTGTAATAAGTGTAACCAAAATTTTATTATCCATCTCATCTAATCCTGATTGATCAACATTTAATGCTTCAAGAGCATAATGAGAAATTTTTTGATCTATATGACCATCTCCTTTTATTTGAGCAAAATCGCGAACTCTTCGCAAAAGGGCATTGGTTATTCTTGGTGTACCCCTGCTCCTACTTGCGATTTCTTTAGCTGCTAAATCTTCAATTTCAATGCCTAATATTTGAGAACTGCGTTTAATTATTTTAGTTAAAATCTTGGAGTTGTAATATTGCAATCTAGAATTAATACCAAATCGCGCTCTTAGGGGCGATGTTAATAAACCGGATCTAGTTGTCGCTCCTATGAGGGTGAATGGTTCCAAATCAATCTGGACGCTTCTTGCATTCGGTCCAGTATCAATCATAATATCAATTCTATAGTCCTCCATAGCTGAATATAAAAACTCTTCAACGATAGGACTTAATCGATGTATTTCATCAATAAATAGAACATCATTCCTATCAAGGTTAGTCAATAAGCCAGCAAGATCTCCTGGCTTATCTAAAACCGGGCCTGAAGTTACTTTTATTCCAACACCGAGTTCATTTGCAATTATAAGAGCCAGCGTAGTTTTACCAAGTCCCGGAGGTCCATGCAATAAGACATGGTCAAGAGCCTCCTCTCTTTGAAGTGCAGCCTCAACAAATACTTTAAGGTTATCTAAAACCTTTTCTTGCCCAGTAAAGTCACCGAAACGATTTGGTCTTAATACTTTCTCTATATCCTTATCAGTGGAGTTTAGATGCTCAGATTCTGGATTTAAATTATCATTCATGGCAATTCTTGGAAACCAAATTTAAGACAAAAAAAATGCCCTAAATCTAAGTAGATTAGGACATTTTAAATAATTTTTTCATTAGCAATCAATGACCCTCACCATCAATTTCACCCTCTTCTAAAGGAACAGTTTGTGGTACAAAGTCTTGTCCGGGAATCCTATAGTCAGTACCATCTTTACTTGGTTTACTATAATCATATGCCCATCTATGAACAACGGGTAACTCTCCAGGCCAATTTCCATGAACATGCTCTACAGGAGTTGTCCATTCCAAAGTATTACTTCCCCAGGGATTTTGAGGAGCCTTAGGACCATTGAACATTGAATAAATCAAATTGAATAAGAAAATAAATTGAGCTAATCCGCCAACCATTGCAAACATTGTCACCATATAACTGATATCACTAAGACCATCAAATAAAGGGAATTCCGTATTTGCGTAATACCTTCTAGGTACACCAGCTAAACCTTGAAAATGCTGAGGGAAAAACACACCATATGCCGTAATAAAGGTCAGCCAAAAGTGAACATAACCCAATTTCTTATTAAGCATTCTTCCCCACATCTTAGGAAACCAATGGTAAACACCGGCAAACATTGCCATTACTGCAGAAAGCCCCATAACAATATGGAAGTGAGCAACAACAAAATAAGTATCATGAAGATTTATATCTAAAGCCGCATCAGCTAGAATGATACCAGTTACCCCACCTGTTATAAAAGTAGACACCATTCCTATTGAAAACATCATTGCAGGAGTATAACGAATTGATCCTTTCCAAAGCGTAGACAGATAATTAAATGCCTTTACTGCAGATGGAATTGCAATTAATAAAGTTGTAAAAGTAAACACGGCACCAACAAATGGATTCATTCCCGTAACGAACATGTGATGTCCCCAAACTATAAATGAAAGAAAGCCTATTGCCAATATAGAACCTACCATAGCTCTGTAACCAAAAATTGGCTTTCTTGAATTTGTAGAAATCACTTCGGAACTAATACCTAATGCAGGTAGAATGATGATATATACTTCTGGATGACCTAAAAACCAAAATAAATGCTGAAACAGCAATGGGCTACCTCCAGTATGATCTAAGGCTTCGCCTGCAATATAAATATCAGATAAATAAAAAGAAGTTCCGAATGTACGATCGAATATTAATAACAACACAGCAGCAAATAATACAGGGAATGACAAAACACCAAGTATAGCTGTAACGAATAATGCCCAGATTGATAAAGGTAATCTAAGCATATTCATCCCTTTAGTTCTTAAATTAATTACTGTTACGATATAATTAATTCCACCTAATAGTGATGACACAATGAAAAAAGACATACTAACTAACCAAAGGGTCATTCCAGTTCCTGAACCTGGCATTGCCTGAGGCAATGCACTTAACGGCGGATAAATTGTCCAGCCTGCAGAAGCAGGGCCACTCTCCACGTATAATGACGCAATCATTACGACTGAGGATAAGAAAAAGAACCAATATGAAAGCATATTCATCATTCCAGAGGCCATATCTCTTGCACCAATCTGCAATGGAATCAATAAATTAGCGAAAGTTCCGCTCAATCCTGCTGTTAATAGGAAAAACACCATTATGGTTCCGTGAATCGTTACTAGAGCCAAATACATGTTCGGATCCAATACTCCACCTGGAGCCCACTTATCTCCTAGAAAAAAGTTAAGTACTGCAAAACTTTCCCCAGGGAAAGCCAATTGAAGTCTAAATAATAACGACATGGCCATACCAATAAAGGCCATCGTTGTTCCCGTCAATAAGAATTGACGAGAAATCATCTTATGATCGTAACTAAATAAATACTTTGTAATAAACGTCTCTTTATGTCCAGCCATCTTCTTTCCGCCTATATAATTCTTATTGTGCTTGCGCAACGTTGAACTTTGGTTGCTCTGCCAACCATTTGTTATACTCTTCTTCTGTTTCAACAATAATATTCATCTGCATATTGTAATGTGCAGCACCACAAATTTTATTACATAAAAGTAAATAATCAAAATCTGGGTTTCCCGTGATCTTTTTCATTTCCTTAGTAGTGATAATTGGTGTAAAATAAAAGTGTGTTATTACACCCGGCACTGCATTCATCTGAGCCCTGAAATGAGGCATATAAGCTGAATGAAGTACATCTTGACTGCGTATTGAAAAATTCACCGATTTATTTACAGGAATATGAAACTCCACCTTCGTTATGATATCATCATTTGCAATATCGAAATTTTCATTTTTACTTTGTTCTTCATATTGAAGCACCGCAGCTCTATTTTTCTTTACAAGAATAATATTATCAAGGATTTCATCATCACTTACACCACCGGGGAAAACCTTTTCACGACTAGCTTCTAATTCAAATATTTTATCATCATATTCGTTTAATCTGTCATCTATTGATGAACTATTAATGACACCTAACGCATTCGTTGTAGATATCATTCTAAAGTTCGCTTTACCCAGCTGATTATCTTCACCTGCATAACGTGCTGTCCAATCAAATTGTCTAGCATAAAGCTCAATATTAATAGAATCTTCAGGTTTATCCATTAACATAGAGTTCCATGCTGAAATTCCATAAATAACGATTATTGTGAGGACAACTGCTGGAGTTGTAGTCCAAATTAATTCTAGCCTATTATTGTGAGTTACAAATGTTGCTTTTGGACTAACATTTTTAGCATATTTGAAAATAAACACCATTAGAAGGATGTGAGTAAGTCCAGCTGCAGTAATGATTATAATCATATTGAGATCCATCAACCAATCATACTCTAAACCGTGTAAAGAAGCTGATTGTGGTAATAATTGATCACCATACGACGCAACTAAATAAATGAAGAATGCAAAAAATCCTAAGAAAAACACAACAAATGCCCAACGGATATTATTGGTTTCTTGATCGTTTACTTGGATCTCATCAGTGCCTTTAAGCGCATTCGATAAATCAAATACTCTTAGCATTTGAACTATAGATACGATTCCAACAATAATGACTAAGGAAAATAACAGTGCAGTCATGTCTATTTTTATTTTTAAGTCTTAACCGTTAATTAATGAATTTCATGATGAACACTTTCATCAAAGAATGGATGATTCTTAGGAACAAGAGGCGCTTTAGCAAGTGTTCTTGTAATTACAAAAGCAAATAATCCAACAAAGCCAATAGCCATTCCTACCTCTAATAAACCTATATATCCATGTTGTTTCATAGTGCCCGGAGTAACCAGCATATAAACGTCTACCCAATGTCCGCAGAAAAGTATTATACCCATTATCGTTAACATCATTCTATTTCTTTTCTTATCTCTATCCATTAAGGCAATCATAGGGAATATAAAGTTCACGAAGAACATGCCCCAATACAATAATGGATAAGCATTTATTCTAGCTTGAAAGTAAGTTACCTCTTCTGGAATGTTTGCATACCAGATCAACATAAACTGGGAGAAGAATAAATACGACCACAAGAACGAGATTGCGAACATCCATTTTCCCAAATCGTGGATGTGACTATCATTAACCTCTTTCAATTCTCCTATACTCTTCAGCCATACAACCATGAGAATTGCGACAATCATTGCACTTAACCACAAACCTGAGAACACATACCACCCAAATAAAGTTGAGAACCAGTGCGTATCAATTGACATGATCCAATCCCAAGGGACAAATGTCGAAATAGGGTATCCAAATGCAACTAAAAATATAGCCGAATCTCTAACATTCTTAAAATGACGACCACGCTCGAAACCCAAATCTTCCTCTAACGATCTTGTTCTGAAACGCTTCCACATATAAATCCAACCACCCATAATCAACAATTGCCGAATTATCATAAACGGCACATTAAGATATGCAATTTTACCAGCAATTATTTCATCGAAATCAGGATTTACAATGGCCCCTTCTACAGGCTCTGAATAATAAGTTATTCCTTCTGCCGTTTTAACCATAAAATCGCTGTAGACCGAAGCATCCATCCAATGATATAGATGATGCATATGAAATGCACCAGCAATTAGCACAATAAATAATGCTACTGCACCATAAGGCATAAAACTTCCAATTGCCTCTAAAATCCGTTTAATCACAACCCACCACCCTGATTCAGCCGCATAATTTACAGCCATAAAAAACGTGGCACATGCCGCAATCCCAAAAAAGAAAAAGCCATTTATTAATAAATTTGACCAAAACCTTGCTACCGCGTGATGGTGTGCATGTTCATCACCAGCCATAAACAATGAGGCAATACCCATGATTAGCGCAAGTCCGCCTATGGCCATGAAAATCATTGACCATCTTTTGACTTTGTTCGGTATAGTAAATTGTTCCATTGAAAAAGCGCTTTTTATTTAGATTCTTCTTGTTCTTTATTATCCTCAGCTTTCGCTGATGTTCCACCCAGCTTTTGCAATGTCTGTACATACAAAATCACATTCCAACGTTCAGTTTTCGTCATCTGAGATGCGTGAGAACCCATTAAATTTTTTCCGTAGTTAAGCGTGTGAAATATTTTACCCTCAGGTAAATCCTTCAGAGCCCCAGAATATGAAGGTGGTTGAGGATATTCACTGTTTGTCGGTACGGTTCCATCACCCAGTCCTTTTTTTCCATGACAATGAACACAATACCTTGTGAAAAGTACTTTGGCGTCAGCTAAACTCAGTTCTGTTGCTTCAAGAGGATTCTTCAAATTTACTCCAGCCGCTTCGTAGCCCTCAATCGTATTTGGATAGGGGTAAGGTAAGTTATCAGAACCTCTTGCTATTGTATTATTAGCAGGAAGCCGAGCACTCATTATTTTAGTTCCTGAAATCTCATTCTCACCATAAGTTTCAAATGTTGGAGATCGATACATATCAGGCATGTACTCAACTCCTGGACTATTTGGATCTGACTGGCATGCTCCTAAAAGTACGCCTGCAAATAAGATCATTAAGAAAACTCTTAATGCTTTGCTAACTGTAATTGTATAATTTACTCTTGCCATGTTCTTATTTTTCAAAAACTTCTACGGTTCCAGTTTCTTTCAATAAATTCTGAATTTCTTCAACGCTCATTGACGTATTTTCACTAGGATCAATTTCCATTGCGAAATGATCATCGGTAGTTCTAGGATGTGGATTCTTAGCTGAAACACCTGGAAGCGTCCAGTTTCTAAGGAAGTATGTCAAAGCCATTCCATGTGCAGCACACAGGACTGTAAATTCGAACATTATTGGAACGAATGAAGGCATATTCTGAAGAAAGTAATTGTTAGGCTTCCCTCCAATATACATCGGCCAATCTACAATCATCATATAATACATCCCCGAAATAGCTAGTGCCAATCCTGTTATACCATACATGAAGGCACAAATTGCGATTCTAGTCCATTTAATTCCAATTATCCTTTCGATACCATGAATAGGAAATGGTGAGTAAGTATCACTTACTTTAATTCCCTTGGCAACAACAACTTTTGCTCCTTCAATTAAGATAGCATCATCGTTGTATAAAGCATATATTTTCTTTCCAACACTCATTTTGAATTCAAATTTTAATGTTGTTGTTTTTTATAATTATCACCTGAAGACTTTAAAATAGACTTCAACTCATTCAAAGCTAACACAGGAAAAGTTCTCGCATACAAAAGAAAAAGAACGAAGAAAATCCCTATAGTTCCAATAAAAATTCCAATATCTACAAAAGTAGGGTGAAACATTGTCCAGTTTGATGGAATGTGATCTCTATGCAGAGATGTAACGATGATAACAAAACGCTCGAACCACATACCTATGTTTACGAAAATCGAAATGATAAATGATATTACAATACTTTTTCTAACTTTTTCTACAAAATAAATAAGTGGTGTTACCACATTACACGTCATCATCATTGCATAAGCCCACCAATAAGGACCGGTTGCTCTGTTTAAAAAGGCATATTGCTCAAACTCAACACCTGAATACCATGCAATAAATAACTCAGTTAAATAAGCTATTCCTACCATAGACCCTGTAATTACAATTACAATATTCATTGATTCTATGTGTTTTCTGGTTATATAAGACTCCAGACTAACAACCTTTCTAACAATAATAAGAAGAGTTTGCACCATCGCAAAACCAGAGAATATTGCACCAGCCACAAAGTACGGTGGAAAAATTGTAGTATGCCAACCAGGAACAACAGACGTTGCAAAATCCATAGATACAATTGAGTGTACTGAGAATACTAGTGGAGTAGCCAACCCAGCAAGCACCAATGAAACCTCTTCAAATCGAATCCATTGCTTTGCTTTACCACTCCATCCAAATGCGAGAATTGAATAAATAGATTTAGGTATAATTCGTGTTGCTCTATCTCGTATAGTAGCAAAATCAGGAATTAAGCCTATATACCAGAATACTAAAGAAACTGAAAAATATGTAGAAATGGCAAAAACATCCCAAAGTAAAGGTGAATTAAAGTTTACCCAAAGTGAGCCGTATTGATTCGGAAGTGGAAGTACCCAATACGCCATCCAAATACGCCCCATATGGATCCCTGGAAACAAAGCCGCCATCATTACAGCGAATATTGTCATTGCCTCAGCAGAGCGGTTAATTGCCATTCTCCATTTTTGACGGAATAATAGAAGTACTGCTGAAATAAGAGTACCGGCATGACCAATACCTACCCACCATACAAAATTTGTAATATCCCAAGCCCACATAACTGTGGTATTCAATCCCCAAACACCAATACCTCTTCCGACGGTATACATAATACAACCTAAGCCCCAAAGTGCAACGACTACAGCAATTGTGAAACAAACATACCATAGTTTGTTTGCTCTTCCTTCAACCGGAGCGCAAACATCCTCAGTAATCTGATGATATGTTTTGTCTCCGATTATAAGCGGATATCTTATTTCTGATTCCTTATGCATCGATTATTGTTTTTCTAAATTCTATTATGCTAAATTCTAAGTATTTCTCACCTTCGTCATATACGCAACATTAGGCTGAGTACCGACTTCTTCAATTAAATGATAAGATCTATCATCATCAAAATTGCCTTTAACTTTAGACTTACCATCATTCAAGTCACCAAACTGAATAGCATTGGTTGAACATGCTTCAGAACAAGCACTTACAACATCACCATCCTGAACTGGTCTACCTTCCTTTTTAGCAACCAGTTTACCCGATTGTATTTTCTGAACACAAAAACTACATTTTTCAATAACACCTCTTGAACGAACAACAACATCAGGATTCAATACCATTCTTTGCAACTCATTTTGTGCCGGATTGATTCCAGTAAATTTCGTGTCTTTATTATAATTAAACCAATTGAATCTTCTTACTTTATATGGGCAGTTATTTGCACAATATCTAGTACCAACACAACGATTATATGTCATTTGATTTAGTCCCTCTTCACTATGTGTAGTTGCAGCAACTGGACAAACGGTTTCACAAGGTGCGTGATTACAATGCTGACACATTATAGGCTGAAATACAACTTGTGGATACGCCGAAGCATTTTCCATTTGTTTATATGTGCTAACAATACCTACACCCTCTTCTTTACCTTTTTCTTTGTTCATGTCACTGGTGAAGTATCGATCTACTCTTAACCAGAACATACTTCTAGTTCTACGAATTTCATCTTTACCCACAACAGGAACGTTATTTTCAATATGACAAGCAGTAATACATGCCCCGCAACCCGTACATGAATTTAAGTCAATTGACATTCCCCACCTATGACCTAAGTCAATAGCATGATCTTCCCAAAGATTTAATTCCTTGATTGGCTTTACATCGCCAAATGCATCAGGTAAAACGTTGTCTTTATTCCACCCATTAGATTTATCGTTCTTATCGATAGATTTAAACGTAGCTAAACTCGTTTCATTAACAATCTTTCTTCCCATCATAGTATGATGAGTTTGGACTGATGCTATTTGGTAAGTCTTACCAGCATCCGCTATGGTAACATTTGAACTACTGTAAGAGGCGTTTCCATCAGTTATTTCTAATGCAGGATAGGCGTTTACACCCGTTTGACCAACCTTACCCGTTACTGTTCTACCATACCCTAATGCAATTCCTATGGTTCCTAATTTCTGTCCTGGTACAGCGACTACTGGCAATTCCATAGTGTAACCGTTTACTGTCACAGACACCATATCTGCCGGCGTGGCTTGAGCGGTACGAGCCTCGTATTTCCCTTCCATATCAGAAGGATTCATCGTCACATAATTATCCCATGATACCTTTGATATTGGATCAGGCATTTCTTGTAGATGAGGATTGTTTGCCTGAGCGCCATTACCAACTGAATGTTTAGTATAGAATTTAACTTCTAACTCAGCTGACTTAGAAGTTAGATTTCCAGCAGCGTTTATAGAATTATCTGTATAAACGATCTCAACTCTATCCTTACTTTTAGGAGCTATGTAAACTCCAGATTGAACTGCTTGATTCCATTTGTTTTCAACTGAAACCGCATCAATTGCGGCAAAAGCAGTGGAATACCAATTGCTCTTTATATAATCGTAATAAGAGGTCTCAACACCCGACCAATTTAAGAGTGATTCTTGAGAGGCTCGTGTTTTGAATAATGGACGTATTACAGGTTGTTGCATTGTAAAAACGCCATCGTAAGGCTGATGATCATTCCAAGCTTCTAAATAAAAATGATTAGGACATACAAAATCACAGAGAGCACTAGTTTCATCAGGTCTATCAGATAGCGAAATTTTCAGTCCTACTTTAGCTATGGAAGCAGCAAATGACGCATTCGAATAAACTGGATTTGCATCCATAAATATTATCGCATCTACCTTAACATCGTTCATTGACTTTGTAAGATCAGTCATTGAATGATTCAATTGAACAGCATTATACGCTCGATCCATTCTAACAGTGTTACCAAAATTCCCCAACATGTTGTTGATACCGTTAACTACCTGCTGAATATTAACATCATTAGAACCACAAACTACCAGTGACTTTCCTCTAGAAGACCAAAGTGACTTAACAGCCATCTCTATCTTCTTCGATACTTCGTTATCGTCGCTAACAATAGAACCAGTAGCCCCTGAACCACCAGCTAATTTAGCAATCGCTCCATGTAACATTTTAGCGACATTTGCAAGATCTGAGGGCTTAATAGCACCCCTGACATCTGCATTGGCCCCAGATAATGTCATATTGGTTTCAAACTGAAAATGCTTAGACATCCAATCTCCATCTGGGTTCCTTCTTTGGGTATAACCCTTAGAATAAGTTACATTGTCCAACCAATCTCCTATAAAATCTGCATCTAAAGAAACAACAGTCTTAGCTTTAGAAAAATCGTAAGTTGGGATAATAGCTTGACCAAAATCAGCCTTATTAGCTTTTAAAATTCCATTGTAGTTAATTGGATCGTAAGTTACAACACAACTTTCTTTTAAAGTTTGAATACCTGTTACATCACCGTTTTCATCGAATATCTCAACGTCTACATCCGAAGAATACATTTCATCAAACTTCGCAAGCGCTGCTTTAGTACTTGGAGAACTTGTTGACTCAGCAACAACCTTAATTACACCGCCCTTTGACTTGATAGCAGCCAGTTGTGATTTAATATCCTTGTCTGCGTCAGACCAGCTTAAACTAGCACCACTCTTTTGAGCAGATTGAAAACGATTATCATCGTATAATTCAATAACAGAGGCATTGACTCGAGCAGTAACACCACTCATTGCCCCTGGATAAGCCTTATTGGGTTTAATAAAAATCGGTCGACCTTCTCTTGTTTTAACTAAAATACTTGCGAAATCACCACCTCTTCCGTAAGAAGATGCATACCAATTGGGGACTCCTGGGGTTACGACCTCAGGCTTTACAACGTAAGGTATAGACTTCACTACAGGTGTTTCACATGCTGCTAAGGTAGCGGCACC
This sequence comes from uncultured Flavobacteriales bacterium, assembly GCA_913020435.1. Classification (GTDB taxonomy): domain Bacteria; phylum Bacteroidota; class Bacteroidia; order Flavobacteriales_G; family Salibacteraceae; genus UBA6770. Next base: position 51,360 of record CAJVZZ010000005.1, read on the forward strand.
CAAACTAAATCCCATAAATTTCAGGAAGTCTCTTCTCGACGAGGACGTATCTGTCAAATTAGATTTACTTAAAAAATCCTCTACAGGCACCGCCTCAGAAAACTCTTTTTGCGCTTCTTCTAAAAATTGAGGAGTTTCCTCTAATTGATCTAAACTATTCCAATATTTCTTATCACTCATAATTCTAGGTGATCTATGTTTAATAATGACATTTTCCACATTCTAATCCGCCAATATGCTCGACAGTGAATGCGTCAATTTTTTCATCCTTGTATCGCTCCAATAATTCATTATGAATTTTGGTGTAATACTCATTTCCTTCCATTGCAACAGTAGTTTCCCTGTGACAGTTTATACACCATCCCATGGTCAATTCTGAATACTGCTTCATTGGGTAACCATACTCACTCACTTCGCCATGACAAGTTTCACATTTCTGCTTCCCTACAACTACGTGTTGGGAATGATTGAAATATGCAAAATCCGGTAAGTTGTGTATTCTAATCCATTTAATCGGCTTTTCTACGCCGGTATAAGATTGATCTTCAGCATCCCACCCAGCAGCTTCATAAATTTTCGCAATCTCAACGGTACCATCAACCTTGCCTTCTGAAATTCCTTCATGACAATTCATACAAACATTTACTGAAGGGATTCCCGCATTTTTACCCTTATATGCAGAATGGTGACAGTAGGCACATTCAATTGCATTGACTCCTGCATGAATTTTGTGAGAAAACTTTATAGGCTGCTCAGGAGCATATCCCTGATAAACTCCAATACTTTTAAGTGCATACCAACCTTTAACCGAGAACGAGGCTAGAATCAATACAACAATCAAAACTGTATACCTCTTGTTGTTAATAGTCCAATGTTTCAAACCTTCAATAAAACTTTTAGGCTTGAGGATTTCCTTTCCTTCTGAAAGCAATTTAACCGTCGCTAAACTGCTTCTAACTCCTGAGAGTATTCTAGCTACAATAACTAAAATAATGACTATACCAAACAACCAGTATGTTGAATTATCTTCTGCGGGAGCTGCATTTTCATTAACCGCTAATTGAGCTGGCGGAGCCTTGTCAGCTGGCGGATTTGCTATGTAATCCAATATAGCACCTATCTCAGCATCAGAGACAGCTTGCGCAGTCATTACAGACTTATTGTACTCTAAAAATAATTCTTGAGCATAAGAATCTCCCGGATTCTTTTTTAAATAGTCCTGTGAGTTTTTTATCCAAGCATACAATGCTTCCTGGTCTTCCCAACGCTCTTGAACACCTGAAAGGGCAGGACCTATAAGCTTTTTGTTTAGCTTGTGACACGATGAACAGTTTGCTTTGAATAGCTTCTCTCCATCTTGCGCTGCCGCGGAATTCGAAAGCAAAAACGTAAATAAAACAACTGAAAGTGAGTAGGTTACAACCCTAAACATCCTCTGAAATTTGCTCATATTTTTTAATGTTTTCAACCAGAATTTACTTTACTTAATCCCAATTTTACTTAAGGTGCAAATTTATAACAAACGTTACGTAAACGCTCAGTGCCTTATTGTTTTTGAATTACTCGTTTTAATTTAGAACCGTTCTAAATTAAAAAGTCCTCAAGTGTTTCAAATTCAATATAATGAAAAAGGAATGGTTTGTGTTTCGTTAAAAAACTACTTTCGTTTTTAGTTAAAACACTTTGCTATGATTAAAATATTGATTTCATTCCTAATTCAAACCCTATTTTTAAGTGCTTCTTCACAAGTTCCAGGCAATAATTCCGAAAAAATAACTGTTGAAAAAAACGAGTCATATCAAGTGATTAGCGACAAACGATTGAAGGAATTAGAAAATCGTATCATTGCAATTAACGAGAATAAAAAAACCATTGAAGGATATAGGCTTCAACTATTTTCTTCTTCAGGACCGAACAGTTTTAATCAAGCCAACGCAGTCCAAACACAATTTTTAACCATATACAACGATGTACCCGCATACGTCGTACATAAAAAACCTGCATTTAAAGTTCGTGTAGGTGATTTTAGAACCCGACTCGAGACTGAACGTTTCTTTATAGAATTGAGAGAAAATTTTCCAGATGCTTTTATAGTAAAAGACGATATAAATTTACCGCGGTTAAACTCAGGAGAAACTAAAAAATAAGACTAATTAAGAGTCTGTTTTACCTCAATCTCTTCAAATCCTTCAATAATATCGCCTTCTCTGATATCATTATAATTTTCGATATTCAATCCACATTCAAACCCTTTCTTAACTTCTTTTACATCGTCCTTGAAGCGTTTTAAAGAGCCTAGAGATCCAGCATAAACTACAACGCCATCGCGTATCAACCGAATTCTAGTATTTCTAGTAACTGTACCACTTTGCACTATGCAACCTGCGATAGTTCCAACTTTGGAAATCTTGAATGTTTCTCTAACTTCAATATTGCAAACAACTCGCTCTTCAACTTTAGGCTTCAACATACCCTCCATTGCTTGTTTCACTTCATCAATTGCAGCATAAATTATAGAGTAGAGTCTAATATCGATTTCTTCTTTCTCTGCTAGTGCTCTAGCGGATATTGATGGTCTTACTTGGAATCCGATAATAATCGCATTAGAAGCAGAAGCTAACAATACATCAGATTCACTTATTTGACCAACCGACTTATGCAAAATATTTACTTGAATTTGTTCCGTAGATAAATTCAATAAAGAGTCGGATAATGCTTCAATTGAACCATCCACATCACCTTTTACAATTATATTCAATTCTTGAAAATCACCGATAGCAATTCGTCTACCAATTTCATCAAGTGTGATATGCTTTTGAGTTCTAACACCCTGCTCACGCTGCAACTGAGAACGTTTTTGAGCAATTGTTCTTGCTTCACGCTCATCTTCCATTGCAGTAAACTTATCGCCTGCACTTGGAGCACCATTAAGGCCTAAAACACTAACTGGCGTTGAGGGACCCGCTTCTTCTATATTCACGCCACGCTCATTAAACATCGCTTTAATTCTACCAGTATGAGCTCCAGCCAAGAATATGTCTCCGATTCGAAGTGTACCACCTTGGACTAGCAAAGTAGAAACATAACCTTTTCCTTTATCAAGAGAAGCCTCAATCACGGTTCCAGTAGCTCGTTTCTTAGGATCTGCTTTCAATTCAAGCAATTCCGCTTCAAGTACTACTTTCTCCATCAGTTCGGCGACATTAGTTCCATTCTTAGCAGAAATATCTTGTGACTGATATTTACCCCCCCAATCTTCAACTAATAAATTCATTGAAGCTAATTCTTCTTTAATCTTCTCAGGGTTTGCGCCATCTTTATCAATCTTATTGATTGCAAAGATGATTGGTAATTCTGCAGCCTGAGCATGATTAATAGCCTCTTTTGTTTGAGGCATAATTCTATCATCTGCTGATATTACGATTATCGCAATATCCGTTACTTGGGCACCTCTCGATCGCATTGCGGTAAAGGCTTCGTGTCCAGGTGTATCTAGAAAAGCAATTGTATTACCACTTTCTAATTGAACTTTATAAGCACCAATATGCTGAGTAATACCCCCTGCTTCTCCAGCAATTACATTCTCACGTCTAACATAATCTAACAATGACGTTTTCCCATGATCAACATGTCCCATAACAGTAACAACTGGTGATCTGGTAACCATGTTTTGTTCGTTATCTTCTTCAAATAAATCACCTTCTTCAGCCTTATCTGAAGTAAATTCAATTGTAAAACCGAATTCATCTGCAACAACTGTTAGTGTTTCCGCATCTAGTCTTTGATTGATAGACACAAAGAGTCCAAGAGACATACAAGCAGAAATAATATCATTGACAGTAACATTCATTAGCGTTGCCAATTCATTTGCCGTAACAAACTCTGTAACTCTTAAGATACTCTTCTCTTCTTCAGCCTTAATTAATTGTTCTTCAGCATGCTGACTAACGGCGCTTCTTTTAGCTTTTCTAAATTTGGAAGATTTTGATTTTCCACCACCACCACTTAACCTAGCAAGAGTTGCTTTAATTTCTTTTTGAATTGCTTCCTGAGTAACTTCTGCTGGCGGTTCGGCTTTTCGAGCTTTTCCTCTTACTCCACGTGTATCCTTTCTATGTTTTTCGGACTGAATTACATTTGGTTTGCCAACTTGAATACGCTTCCTTCTTTTCTTTTTACCAGCTTCAGTATCTTTATCTTCATTAGAAGATGCTACCGGTTTCGCTTTTTTCGGTTTAATAAACTTACTGAGATCAATTACTTGACCTGTATGTTTTGGACCAGCAAGTTTCTCTACTTTCGTTTCGATTCTTTGTGGTTTATCGTCTGCCTTCGGAGCTTTCTTTTCTACAATAGGCTCAGGTTTCTTTACCTCAACAGGTTTCTTTACCTCAACCGGCTTCTTTACTTCAACTTTTGGCTTTACTACAACTTTAACTTTAGGCTCTTCTTTTTTCTTTTTGGAAGGTCTAGTTTTTTGATTGATAGAAGACAGGTCGATTTGCCCCAAAACTTTTGGGCCACCGTCACTAGATTCCTCTTCAACTTTAGGTTCTAGTTTAACTTCAGGAGCAAGCTCTTCTTCTGGCTTTTCCACCTTGGGAAGATCTACAACCGGCTTTACTTGGGTATTTGTTATTACAATCTCGTCTACATCTTCAAAACGCTCTTCTTTCGCATCTTGCTTTTGATCTTCAATCGTAATTGTTACACGTTCTTCGCGGTTTTGGGCTAGCTCTTTTGACTTTTCCTTTGTCTTCTTATCTGTTGAATATTGATCAAGAAGAAGGTTGTAAGCATTTTCATCAATCTTGGCCGTAGGTCTTCCATCACATTCTACTCCATTTTCATTAAGAAAATCTGTAATTGTGTTTACGCCTACTCCCAGCTCTTTTGCTACCTTACTTAATCTGTGCGCTACTGCCATATAAAACTTTTCCGATACTTGTTAAGCTTTCGCTAATACCTATTGTTGCAAATATAAAACTCTGTTCAAATGCTACTCATCTAGTATTCGAATTCCGATCTCAAGACTTTAATAACATCCTCTACGGTTTCTACTTCTAAATCAGCTCTTTTCACAATATCAGCAGGGTCCTGATCTAAAACGCTTCTGGCCGTATCTAAGCCAATACCTTTTAATTGATCAATCACCCATCCTTCTATTTCATCAGAGAATTCATCAAGGTTCACATCATCAGCATCAATATCTGACTCTCTGTAAACATCAATCTCGTACCCTGTTAACTTACTAGCTAATTTGATGTTAAACCCACCCTTTCCAATTGCTAGAGAAACTTGGTCTGCATTTAAAAAAACATCAGCTTTTTTATTCTCTTCATCAAACGTGATGTTCGAAATTTTCGCTGGACTTAAAGACCTAGTAATGTATAATGTTGGATTAGACGTGTAGTTGATTACGTCAATATTTTCATTCCTTAGTTCTCGAACAATACCGTGAATCCTCGAACCTTTCATGCCTACGCATGCTCCGACTGGATCAATTCTATCGTCGTATGATTCAACTGCTACTTTTGCTCTATCACCGGGCTCTCTAACGATATTTTTGATAGTAATCAAACCGTCAAAAATTTCCGGAACTTCCATTTCGAATAGACGCTCTAGGAATGCAGGAGATGTTCTAGAAAGAACAATAATTGGTGAACTATTTCGCATTTCAACCTTAGTAACAACCGCTCTTACAGTATCACCTTTTTTGAAATAATCAGAAGGAATTTGTTCTGTCTTTGGAAGCACTAATTCATTGCCTTCGTCATCCAACAAAAGAATTTCTTTTTTCCAAATCTGATAAACTTCACCTGTAACGATATCGCCAACACGGTCTTTATACTTCTTATAAATACCATCTTTTTCAAGATCGTGAATACGTGCCGCTAAATTTTGCCTAAGCGCTAATACCGCTCTTCGGCCGAAGTCTTCAATTTGAACCTCTTCTGAAACATCCTCATCAACCTCAAAATCCGGCTCAATTTTGCGTGCATCGGTCAGTGAAATTTCTGAGTTAGGCTCTTCTACCTCACCATCTGGCACGATGACTCTGTTGTGCCAAACCTCAAGATCACCCTTATCTGGATTAATGATTACATCGAAATTATCAGCATCACCAAATTGCTTTGCAAGCACACTTCTGAACACATCTTCTACAATGTTCATCATTGTTACTCTGTCTATGTTTTTTAAATCCTTGAAATCCGAAAAGGACTCGATTAATTCAATGGTATTCATAACATCCTAATTTAGAATTCTATAACCAATTTTGTTTCTAATATATTCTCTCTAAGGATTTCCACATCCTCAATGATTTCAACTTTCTTCTTCTTTTTTTCCAATCGCTCTTTACGAAAGGTCTGTACGCAAATTTTAATGCTGTCAGCATGGGTAAGCATCCCATTAATCTTTTCTCCTTCAATAAGCTTTACTTCTACAAGCTTATTCAAGTTTTTCAAATACTGTCTTGTTAACAAGAAAGGTTTATTTAAACCAGGAGAACTCACTTCAAGTGAAAAATCCTCAACTTCCCTATCCAAATTACCTTCAATTTGTCTGCTAAAATTTATACACTCACTGATAGGAAACCCATTATCACCGTCCATCTCAACTGAAATTTTGTTAGCAGTTGAAATATCAATACTCACGACAAAAAAGTGGGTGTCTACCAACTTTTCCTCTATTAATGATTCTATTTTCTCTTTTGTAATCAAACCAGACTTTTATCCAATAAAAAAGAGGGAAAAAAACCCTCTTTTAATTATTGACTTAGTGTTTTAACGCTACAAATGTACAATTTTTCTTGAATGTTTTTAACCCTTAATTACTGATTTTCTTGCCGTTCTCATACTTAATCGTTTTTAAAACAGATCCATCTTCTTTAAAAATTTCCCAAGTACCATTCTGTTTGCCTGATTTGTAAAAATTAATTGCCATAATACTTCCTCCTGAATAGTATATTTCTGTTTTACCATCAAGCTTTCCCTTTTTATAGTTCATCACTCTTTGAAGCTGTCCATAATCTAGGAAGTACTTCCACTCTCCTATTTGACGATTGTACTTATGCGGTCCTTCTTGCCTTACGCCACCTTTTGGGTAGAAGTATTGCCAATGACCATCTTTAAATCCATTTTCATACCCACCTTTTTCTCGCTCTCTACCTGACGAAAACCAAAACGCCCAGTCTCCTTCTTTTAGTCCATTCTCTATATCACCTTCATAATTCATCTTACCGTTTTCATACCAACCTTTCCAATGGCCTTCCATTAAACCAGCTTCAAAATTTCCTTCATCCTTCTTTGCACCTGAGTCATACCAACTTGTCCAAATCCCTTGCTCTTTACCATTTTTATAGTTTCCTTCCTGTAGTTTTTGACTCGATTCAAACCAGGTTGACCAAAGTCCATTTTTCTGTCCACTAGAATACATTCCTTTTCGCCAGACTTCGCCCGTTCGATACCAAAACCTCCATTCTCCATTTTTCTTTCCATCCTTAAAGTTACCTTCTGACTCTTTTTGACTACTATTTTCATAGAAATAAGTCCAAGTGCTGTCTTGTAAATTTTTAAGGAAAAATCCTTTCATATAAATCTTGTTGTTATCACTCCAAAATTTCCAAAACCCATTTTTCTTTCCAGCAATGTAGACTCCTGCGACTCTTGGCTCTCCACCTTCAAAAAACGCCTCCATTTTCCCTTGGCGTTCACCATTAAGGAAAGTCTCGAACCTTTTGATTTGACCAGACGCATAATAAACCTCCCATTCTCCATCTTTTAAGCCGCTTACATAAGAGCCCTTTTCCTTTTTACTTCCAGTTTGAAAGTAAGATATGTATTCACCATTCAAAGCACCTTTTGAATAATTCGAAACTGAAATAATTTCTTCTCCAACATACTTATTTACAAGACCATTCCCTTCAGTCAAAGTTATTGTACCATCTAATGCTCTAGCTTCAACTACTTTTACATTTCGCTTATCCCAAAGTTCTTGTTTGTAGAGCTTTCCATTTGGAAAATAATAATTCCAAATACTATCTTTAAACCCATAATCAAACTGACCAATCGATTTGATTTTACCGTCAGTAAACCAAGAGATATATGCGCTATCTTGAATATTGAAACGAAAAAAGCCTTCATTTTGAGCTTGACCGTTATTGAACCAGATTTTCACAGATCCATTTAACTTTCCTTCGATATAGTTTGCTTCCTCTCTAATCTTACCATCCTTATACCAGTATTTCCACAAACCCTCTTCCAATCCATAAAAATAAGTTCCTTGACTTCGTTTTATAGTACTGTCCATATCATGGAAATCAGTAAATTTAAAAACCGATTGCGCATTAGATATTTGAGCCATAAAAACCAAAACAAGTAGGAGCATTAATTTATTCATAACTACAAATTTAGAAGGAAGGCATTGGTTACGCTAATCTTAAAAAAGAAAAAGTAAACATTACTTCTAGGAAAACTAACACAGTACTTCTTTATAAAAAAAAGATAACTCAATTATTGACTTTCCACAAATACAAAGTAAAAGCGACTTTGCGATGCCAAATTAATAGAAAAGAATTTCTTTCACATTTCCTTGCACTAACCGTTTGCCTTTGAAAAGCAATAAACATATACATCATATTTTTGTCGATCTGCTTTATCCTTAAAGTCAAAGTTTCCCATAATCACCAAAGAATCATTAAAACTTTTTAGCTTTTAGAAATTATCTTTCCAAACCGATAAACCTTAATCTTCCCACTCTGTAAATCTTACCTTTTTGTTTTTAAACTAGTTTGATAATTAAAAAGTTTACGATCTAACTCAAATGTTTAGGTAAAACACCCGATATCATGTTTGCACATCAAGACTTCAATTTCTTTTAAAAAATCAGCAGGCACTTTAACAGCGGCATGCAAAAACAACAAGGCACCCCTCTTGATCAGCAATTGCACCCAAGTTCATTTGATTGGCACGTTAAGAAGCTGGTGAACTTATAAACAGAGCGTTATATTCTGCCGTAATAAATCCAGTATCATCGTTGCTCTCTTCGTTACAAACAATTATTTCTATAGAATCTGAATTTTCACGGATAGATTCAAGACATTTATCCAGAAAACCTGGTTCACTAAACTTAGGAATTATTATACTCAGCACTTTTTACTTGTTTGTATGATATATTGCAAGAAGGCAAACAAAACAAATTTAGGTTTGCACAAATTATTTAAAATAATGAAACTGCTAGCAATTGTACTTTTTGGATTATTTACGGTCAACCTATCGGCACAAATTTCTCACAAACAATGGGATGAATTAGTAAAGGAGCATGTTACCGAATCTGGCAAAGTGTATTACGAAGGTTTTTTAAAAGATAGAGAACATTTAGATGCTTACCTTACTCTTTTATCTAACAACCCTCCAAAGTCCTCCTGGACAAAAAACGAAACATTGGCATATTGGATTAATGCTTATAATGCATTTACAGTTCAACTTATTGTTAAACATTATCCCGTTAAAAGTATAAAGGATTTGGGGGGGGCAATCTATAAGGTAAATACGTCATGGGATATAAAATTCATTAAAATTGGCAACGAGGAACTAGATCTAAATAATATTGAACATCAAAAAATAAGAGGTCAATTTAACGAGCCTAGAATCCATTTTGCAGTAAACTGTGCTTCAGTTTCTTGCCCTAGGCTAAGAAATGAAGCTTTTACTGCAAATAATCTCGAAGTTCAATTGACTGATCAAACAGAGTATTTTTTGCAGTATAAAATTAAAAACGATCTTTCTGACCCCAAAAACCCTAAGGTGAGCAAACTATTTAATTGGTATTCCGCAGATTTTAAAATTGATGGGAAAACGGTAACCGATTTCATTAACAAATATTCTACTTCTAAAGTTCCAGAAGGGACGAGCTTGGATTATTTAGATTATAATTGGAACCTAAACCATTAAAAAAATGAGTTCAAAAAGTTACTACGATCCAGAAGATTTAAAAAACTTTGGAAAAATCACAGAGTGGAATAAGAATTTAGGCGATAAGTTTTTCGATTGGTACGGTGATGTGTTCAAACCAGGCGCCTTAACTGCAAGAGAAAAATCATTAATAGCATTAGCTGTTTCCCATGCGGTACAGTGCCCATATTGCATTGACGCTTATACTGTTGATACCTTAGAGAAAGGCTGCAACGAAGAAGAAATGATGGAGGCTGTGCATGTGGCTAGTGCAATACGAGGAGGGGCTACTCTTGTACATGGAACTCAAATGATGAAAAAAGCCAAGAAACTGAGTATGTAAGCTCTTGAAAATGTAAGCAAAATATTTATGATCAAATCCTTAAAGGCTAGAGAACATCATTTTTCAGCTACTGAAAAACAATTACATGTTCTGAATGGTGGAGCTTTTGAAGAAGGCACCTTAAATTCTTTTCAAACGCACTTACAAGAAATAAATCAATGGCCTCTAAAGCCTAATGATTTGGAAGTATTTCAAGTAAATGTTGGCTATATGTGCAACCAAGTTTGCAAGCATTGTCACGTTGATGCTGGTCCTGATCGTAAAGAAATTATGACTAAAGCAACTATGCAGGAGTGCATTGAAGTTATTGCTAGTAATAACATACACACGCTTGACCTAACTGGTGGTGCACCCGAAATGAATCCAAACTTCCGTTGGTTTGTTGAAAGTGCGGTTGCAGCAGGAGTCAAGGAGGTTATTGTAAGGTCTAATCTCACTATAATTTTAGCCAATCCAAAATATCACGATCTACCAGAGTTTTTTGCAAAAAATAGAGTTCGGGTGGCTTCTTCTTTACCTTATTATCAAAGAGGAAAAACCGATAGACAGCGAGGAGACGGTGTCTTTGACAAGTCGATTAAAGCTTTACAAATGTTGAATAAAGTGGGTTATGCAAATCCAGAAACCGGACTTTTTCTTGATTTAGTTTACAATCCAAGTGGAGCATTTTTACCTGGTGACCAAGACCAGTTGCAAATGGAATTTAAATCTGCGCTAAAAGAAGATTTTGATATTGAATTCAATAACCTTTTTGCTATAACCAATTTACCCATATCAAGGTTTCTAGATTACTTAGTAGCTTCGGAAAACTACGAGGATTATATGGAGAAATTAGTTGGCGCTTTTAATCCCTTAGCAGTTGATGGCCTTATGTGCAAGAATACCGTTTCAATTGATTGGAAAGGATACATGTACGATTGTGATTTTAACCAAATGCTAGAAATGAAAACTGCGGGTGAAGGCAGTCAACACATTTCGGAATTCAATCTTGAGGCATTAAAAAAACGAAATATTTTAGTAAACAATCATTGTTTTGGTTGCGCCGCAGGAGCTGGAAGTAGTTGTCAGGGAACAGTAGCTTAGCTTATTCTCCGATAGTGATTTCGTAAAATGCGCCTCAAGTTTCAAGGAAAATCCTACATAAGAGACTGAGCCAAATTCATTTGAATTTTTATTAATACTAACTTACCAGTTTTAATCATCCCTTAGTAATGGAGACATTTGGGTTGAGTTTGTTCCACTGTTTCTGAAATGGCAGTGCGAGCAACAAAGATTGATTTGTCTGTAATTCGTTCTCGCATTCAACTGGCGCGAAGGAAATTCCCTTTGTAAAGAGTTCTTCAAAAGCTCCATTTCCAATTACTGAATTGGAAACTTCCTTTGTGATTTTTATTGAAATTGGGGAACTACTTCCTTAAAGATCCAAAACATTAACTGACCAGTAGTATCCATATTAAAAACACATACGCCCTTATCTTAATCGGCTTTAGAATCATAATTTTCATTAGCTTTCTCAGTGCAGCCCTCAGAAATACAACTAGAAATTAAAACTGAAAGAATTGCCCCAAAAAATAAAAATTCATGCTTTGTGTTTTAACAAGTTTGCAATGCAGTTATAAAACTAATTCCCTGAAAACTAACACAAAAGTGCCCCCAGTAAGAATCGAACTTACATCTAAAGTTTAGGAAACTTTTGTTCTATCCATTGAACTATGGGGGCTTTTAAACCTCAAGCAGAGACTCAAACTAAAGACTTTTAGACTAACTTATAGCGGATCCACTTTCTACGTCTTTCTCTGGCGAAACAAAGCTGAGTTCGCCTTCTGCATTTTCAGCCATTAGAATCATACCCTGAGACTCAACACCTCGAATTTTACGTGGTTCAAGATTCAATAAAATACTTACCTTTTTTCCAATAACCTCTTCAGCTGAATAATGTTTGGCAATACCACTTACAACAGTTCTTTTATCTATTCCCGTATAAACTAATAATTCCAGGAGCTTATCTGCTTTTGGAACTTTTTTTGCTTCTAATATAGTTCCTACCCGAATATCCAATTTAGTAAAGTCCTCGAAATTTATTGCAGGCAATTGGCCTGCTTTTTCAGGTTCTGGTTCATTCATTATTTTGCTATTTGCTAATTTTTCAATTTGAACTTCGATGTCTTTATCCTCAATTTTCTGAAAAAGTAATTCTGGCTTAGCTAGCGTTTTTCTATCGTTCAAAAGCGAATTCAAACGATTAGATGTCTCCGGCAAAAATGGCCTGAACGTTTCCGATAACATTGAAACTAATTCAAGAGCCAAAGTCATTGTAACCTTAACTTTTTCTGGATCTGTTTTAATCAATTTCCACGGCTCAACATCAGCTAAATATTTATTTCCAATTCTCGCAATTCCCATTGCTGTATTTTGTGCTTCTCGAAACTTAAATTGTTTAATTAAATCGCCTGACTTTACTGCTAATTTTTTAGCTTGCTTTAGCACCTCGTTCTCTTCTTCTGAAAAATCCGCTGAAGGAATCTCACCCTCGTAATATTTATGAGTCAATACAGCAACTCGATTTACGAAATTTCCAAGTATGGCGACCAACTCGTTGTTTACCCGGGCTTGGTAATCTTTCCAAGTAAACTCGCTATCTTTAGATTCTGGCGCTATTGAAGTTAGCACATAACGCAATTCATCTTGACGATTTGGAAAATCCTCCAAATATTCATGCAACCAAACTGCCCAATTTCTACTAGTAGAAATTTTATCACCTTCCAAGTTCAAGAATTCATTTGCGGGAACGTTAGTGGGCAATACAAAATCACCATGTGCTTTTAGAATAATTGGAAATATAATGGCATGAAAAACAATATTGTCTTTCCCTATAAAGTGAATCAACTCAGTATTCTCTGATTTCCAATAATCCTCCCAGTTTCTTCCATTCTCTTCAGCCCATTCTTTAGTTGCTGAAATATATCCAATGGGCGCATCCAACCAAACATATAGAACTTTACCATCAGCACCCTCAACTGGAACTTTTACACCCCAATCCAAATCACGTGTCATCGCTCTTGGCTGCAATCCACCATCAATCCAAGATTTACACTGGCCAATTACCTGGTTTCGCCAAAGCTTTGAGTCATGATGAACCTTACCATCAAGAATTCCATTTTCCACCCATTCTCTAAGCCAATCCTCGTCTTTTTGCATAGGTAAATACCAATGCGAAGTTTCTTTTAAAACTGGTATATTTCCACTGATAGTTGATTTAGGGTTTATTAAATCTAAAGGATTCAATGTGCTGCCGCACTTTTCGCATTGATCTCCATATGCATTTCCGTAGTGACAATTTGGGCATTCACCCGCTATATACCTATCTGCTAAAAATTGTTGATTTTCTTTATCATAAAACTGCTCAGAGGTTTGCTTTTCAAAAACACCTTTATCATTCAATACTTTAAAGAAATCTTGTGCCGTTTTCTTGTGTATCTCTTGAGTTGTTCTGCTATATTTATCAAATTGAATACCAAAATCTGCAAATGCATTTTTGTTTATTGCATGGTATTTATCTACAATCGCTTGTGGTGTTGTACTTTCCTTTTTAGCACGCAATGTAATCGCAGCACCGTGCTCATCAGATCCACAGATAAAAGCAACATCTTCACCAATAGATTTTAGATAGCGTACATATATGTCTGCGGGTAAATAAGCCCCAGCAATGTGCCCTATATGTAATGGCCCATTTGCATAAGGCAATGCAGCTGTAACAAGATGTTTTTTGGTATGTTCGCTCATCGCTATTTCGCTACTTTTATAATGATTCAAAAAAGTGAACAAAAATATACTGAATCCTATGATTAGACCTTCATATTTACAAAAAGGAGATACCGTTGCAATTGTAAGCCCTGCGAAGAAAATTACTCCTCAAGAAATTCAATTTGCTATTCAATTTTTAAAAAGCTTTGGTTTAAAGGTTGTCCTTGGAAAAAATATCTATAACTCGTGGAATCGATTTTCGGGAACTGATTTAGAAAGAGCAACTGATTTTCAATGGGCATTAGACTCAAATGAAGTAAAGGCAATTTTTTGTTCTCGCGGAGGATATGGTTCTGTGCGTATGATAGACCAAATCGACTTTGATGTATTTAATGTAAACCCAAAGTGGATAATTGGTTACAGTGACATTACCGTGTTTCACAATCATATAAATTCGAATCACTCCACAATGACTCTTCATGGGCCAATGCCATTGAATATTATTAATAAAATTGAAGAGTTAGATTCTGCGAACAAGTTAATTCAGCTGCTTTTTGGAAAGAAACAGAAAACAAACTTTACTTATCACCCACTTAATAAATTAGGAGAAACTTCAGGTAAATTAATCGGCGGTAATCTCTCCGTGCTTTCCGATTTAGTTGGGACGAACAGTGATTTTGAACCCTCTAATAGTATTCTTTTCCTTGAAGACCTATGTGAAGAAAACTATAAATTAGATAGAATGCTATTTCATCTTCAAAAAAGCCAGAAATTCAATAACATAAAAGGTGTTTTGATCGGTGGATTTACAGAGATGACAGATCTATCAAATTGGTTTTTTGAAGATAGTTATGAATTAATTGCCAAACGATTTTATGACTTATCTATTCCAATTGCTTTTGGTTTTCCCGCTGGCCATATGAGCACAAATACTCCGCTGTTGTTAGGAGCCACATATTCTTTAACTGTTGAGAAGTCTAACTCTAAATTGGAATTATTATAAAACAAAAAGCCGCTTTTCAATAATTTGAAAAGCGGCTTTTGTTAGATTTTTTTATCGTCTAGTTCTTTGATTATTTTACTCCAGATAACTCTAAAAAAGCATCGTATTCAATACGTATCATTTCAGATTCTGGAGCAAGAGCCAATGCTTTTTCAAAATTAGTAACAGCATCGACGTATAGTCCATTCACTTTGCAAAACTTTGCCATTAAAGCATAATACAAAGGTGACGATTCATCTTTATTCTTATCGATTTCAATTAAGTCTTGCTGGAACTGAGCTCTTTCTATTTTGGAAGGAACTTTTAAAATTAATTCACCAGACTTCATACTCGGATTTGTATTACTAACTACAATCAACTTATAGAATGCATCTTCTTCAAATTCCACTTTCGATAAATCCAAGGTTACAGCGTTACCAGTAACAACTTGCTCAATAATAGGCTCATCAAACAAATTTAGAACCTGTACTTTACATTCACCCAATTCAGCTTCAGAAGCCCATTGAATGGTGGTTGCCTTTTGCATAAAGTAAGTGCTTTCTGGAGAGAAAAGACTAATTCCATTATTCTCTAATGATCGTTCAACAGAACCCGTTATTGACATATTGTTAGTAATACCGCCATCGTCTGCTGTCATTTCGTTAAAAACATATGACAAATAACGTTGAGCTAAACCTGAATTATCAGCTTTAAAATTACCAGCCACATCATTCATTGTATAGATCCCAGCTTTATTCAAATTAACGGTACTTCCATTAGCACTGCTTAACTCTACAGCGCCGCCTTCACCTAACATAATCTTGGCATTTGCTGGCAATTTCATACCCGGTCCTAATGGTTCATATTCTGTACCTTTTTGAACTACGTTCTCACCTTTTGCAGACAAGACTGTGAATACTCCTTGAGCGATACTCGAAACGCTGATCAAAAGGGAAAACACTATAGGTAACAATTTTGTTTTCATGGGTTAGGATTTGGATTTTAAAAAACAAATGTAATCATACCTAGTATTACGCACAAATAAACATTATGTTACTCCACAAATACTGTTATTTAAGTACTTTAGTTTTGCTAAAAATCTATTTGAAATGAAATATTTATTTGGTCTAAATACCTTTTTGTGTACTGGTTACATTGGATTATTCGTATTTTTTTTCACTCACCTTCCGATTCAAACAGACCTATTTGATCCACTTGCAAAAGCGTTTGAAGATTTCGAGATGAGCGATCTGGTTTTTTCACAACCATCAGTAAACGAAAACTTGGCTTCTGATAAAGTAGAATACCTGCGTGACCCATCAGAAATTGCTAGTGATACCAATGTGATACTTGTAAATATTCAATTTAAAAATAGAGCTAAAATTGCTCAAATGCTCGATATTATCAATAAATATGAGCCAAAGGTTGTGGCAATTGATGCCTTTTTCAGAAAAGAAAAAGGGCCTGCTCTTGATTTTCCATTAGCAATGGCATTATCTCAAACCAAAAACTTAGTGCTGGTTAATGAATTAGTAACCACTGATGATAAAAAAGACGTTTTTGATTCACTGCAATATTCCAACCCAATGTTTAATGAAACTTCTGACAATGGCTTTGCTAACGTATTAAGCAGCGCCAAAGGAGAAGGGTTTAGAACCGTTAGGGAATTTTATCCATTTCAATACCTTGGCAGCACCGATTCATTGTACCCCAATTTTTCGACAAAAATTGTTGAATTGGCTAACCCTGAAGCATACGAGTGCCTCAAATCGCGAGGCTATTTTAAGGAAACAATTAATTGGACCGGGAATTACAGAAAATTCACTGCCTTTGATGCGCATCAAGTTCTTGGAGAAATTGGAGACCTATCAGTTATGAAGGACAAAATTGTTATCCTCGGTTATATTGGTCAGCAACTAGGAGCTCGTGATTTAGTTGATATTTTCTATACTCCTCAGAACCCTAGAGTAGCAGGAAGAGCCTATCCTGATACATACGGGGTCGTCGTGCATGCTAACATTGTTTCTATGATAATGGAAAAAAAGTATATTCACCAAACTCCCGAATGGTTGACCATGCTAATTCTGGTGGTAATTACGTATTTAAATGTTGCCCTCTTTTTGTTTATCGCCGATAGAAGGAAAATGTACTATGACTTAATTACGAAGTCGATACAGTTGTTGGAAATTGCCCTGTTTATGGGTTTTATTGTAATACTTATGCTTAAGTTTCAAATCAAAATTCACTTAACATTTGTGCTAGTAGCAGTGGCTCTTAGCGGTGATTTGACCGAGCTTTATGCGGGATCATTGCGTCCAATAACTGAAAAATATTTATTAAAATTTGGTTTAATTAATTCAAAATTCGAAAACAATTCTGACGATTAAAATGTCATAATTTAGTACAATACTTGTCTTGCACTCCCACAAAAATGAATAACAAAAAATACTGTAACTCACTTACCCAATACAGTCGATTTAGAACACGAGAAGTAACGGTTGGAAATCTTAAAATCGGAGGTAATAATCCGATCGTGATTCAGTCTATGACCACAACTAATACAATGGATACAGAAGCCACGGTGGCTCAGTCAATCAGGATGATTGATGCTGGTTGTGGACTTGTAAGAATAACTGCGCCTGGGAAGCGTGAAGCGGAAAATTTGCGTAATATAAAAGAAGAACTGGTAAAACGCGGCTACAATACACCGCTGGTAGCTGACATCCATTTTACTCCGATTGCTGCTGAAATCGCCGCTCAAATTGTAGAAAAAGTCCGAGTAAATCCAGGTAATTATGCTGACAGAAAGAAATTTGTTCATATTGATTATACCGATGCTGAATATGACAAAGAATTGGCTAGAATACGAGTACGGTTTCTTCCGTTAGTAAAGTTGTGCAAAGAGCATGGAACAGCCATGAGAATTGGCACAAATCACGGTTCTTTATCCGATAGAATTTTAAGCCGCTATGGAGATACGCCACTTGGAATGGTGGAATCGGCTATGGAATTCTTAAGGATATGTGAATCTGAAGGTTATCATAATATTGTACTGAGCATGAAATCTTCCAATACTCAAGTAATGGTCGAAGCATACCGGATGTTGGTCAACTATATGATAAAATCTGGAATGAATTATCCACTTCATTTGGGAGTTACAGAAGCTGGAGAGGGAGAGGATGGAAGAATAAAATCTGCTGTTGGAATTGGAACTTTATTGGAAGATGGCCTCGGTGATACTGTTCGTGTTTCATTAACAGAGGAACCTGAATTTGAAATTCCAGTAGCTCAAGCACTAGTCGCTCGATATAGCGGTAGAATGAATCATGATACCATTCAAGAAATCGACAGCTATCCGATCAATCCGTTTGAGTACAAAAGAAGAATTACCAACCAAGTATCGAATATAGGTTCTGAATCTGCACCGATTGTTATGGCAGACTTATCATTAAAAAAAGAGATAAAACCGGCTAGTTTGTTCGCCTATGGCTATCAATATTCTGTTCCATTAGACAAATGGAATATGACCGACCAGGCTGCTGATTATATTTTTGTGAATAACCATCAAGTTGACTTTGCTATTCCAGGTAATTTAGGTGTTGTTCAAACACATAAAACATGGCTAGAAAACAAAGAAAAACCGCGCCATTTTCCTCTTTTAAATATTTCTGAATATCTAGGGAAAATGGAAAAATCAATCAAATTAAATTTTATTTATACCTGTCTTTCAGACCTAAATAACGATTTTATTTCCTCACTTAAAACTGATAAAACAGCAGTCTTGTTATTAGATACATTTAATCAACATGGTATGGCTGAACAGCGCAGGTTATTTGTGGAATTAATGAACGCTGAATGTAATACACCTGTTATTATAGGTCATACTTTTAGAAATTTGACGTTAGACCAACTGCAATTGCAGAGCGCAACAGATATGGGAGCCTTATTTATTGATGGACTTGGTGACGGCGTTTTCATTGCAGCCGAGAATTGTGGTCCGGAACAAATGATTAACCAAACTGCTTTTGGAATTTTACAAGCAACAAGAACTCGAATTTCCAAAACCGAATATATTTCTTGCCCAAGCTGCGGTCGTACATTATTCGATTTACAAGAAGTAACTGCCAAAATTCGAGCTAGAACTGAGCATCTTAAGGGGGTTAAAATTGGTATAATGGGTTGCATTGTAAATGGCCCTGGAGAAATGGCTGATGCAGATTATGGATATGTAGGCACTGGACCAGGAAAAATTTCACTTTATAAAGAAAAAGAAGTTGTTAAACGCAATGTTCCAGAAGATCAAGCCGTGGATGACCTTATCGCACTAATCCAAGAACATGGAGACTGGGTTGACCTTCCTAACTAACAACAAAACATGAATATTTTAATAGCAGGAGCGACGGGTTTAGTAGGAAATGAATTACTTCAATTAGCACTTCAAAACGAGCTCATCAATTCCATTGATCTAGTAAGCAGAAGGACTATTAAGACTGAACACCCTAAATTAGAACAACATATAGTAGATTTTTCAGATTTAAAAAACTGGAGTTGCCAAGCTCCTATTGATACGGTTTTCTGCAGTTTAGGTACAACTATTAAAAATGCTGGTAGCCAAGAAAAATTCAAAGAAGTTGATTTTGAATATGTTATAAACCTAGCCAAATGGGCAGAATCGAATAAAGTGCAAAAATTCATAGTCGTAAGCTCAATGGGTGCTGATGCCAAATCATCTATCTTTTATAAAAAAATAAAGGGTGAAATGCAGGAAGTATTATCTACTCTGCACATTCCTTCGATATCTATTTTGCAACCAAGCATACTTATGGGTAATCGTCAAGAATTTAGGCTGGGAGAACAAATAGGGATTTCAATTATGAATATATTGAATGTCCTCTTTGTTGGGCCATTCAAAAAATACAAAGGAATTCACGCAATTACGGTAGCTACTGCTATGCTTAATTTGAGCAAAATGAAAGCCCCTGGGATATTAATTTCTGGTAATGACAAGCTCTTTGAGATAGCCAAACTATACTAGTTCTTTATAACCATTCGTGTTTCTCTTCCATGTTCAGTTATGGCTTCAACAATATAACTGCCTCGAGGCAATTCGTCCAATTCGATTAATCCAGCATTACCATAAGTTGCGGCAACCGTTTGGCCTAAGTTGTCAATTAGTCTTATAGAAATGATTTTTGAAGATGATTCAACATTCAATTTATTTGAAAAAGGATTAGGATAAATAGAAATGCCGTTACTCATTAAATTAGCCCCAATTGAAGATGTATTAATTTCTTCTTGTTTTTCTTTTACTTTGATATAATCAACTTTAATACTCAGTTTAGTCCCATATCTATTTCTCTTTGTGAGTGATATGGAGTATTTTCCAACAGTTGTAAAGCTTAATAACAAAGAACTATCTCCTAAATTAGCACCTGCCCCAAGTGTATAGGTTTCTGGTGAAATTTCCCATTGTCTGAAAATTCCAGACATACTTGATGTGTCATTTAATTCTGTAGACTCATTTATTAATAACTCATTCTTAATAGCGTAGAATCCAATAATTTCTTTCTCTTCTTCTTGATATTTAACATTTGTAGGAGTAAAAGAGTTTCCTAATAAGGTGCCCGAAATAATGAGGATTGGGTTTTTAATCCCTGCTGCAAACCACTTGTATTCAATTCTTCTATTAGGTATCGGTATATTAATTCCCATAAATTTCAGAGAATCAAATCCATCAATAGTTGTCTTTATTTTTATGCAGTTTGAAAAGGTTTTGTAAGGTAGCTTAAGGTCTCCCCACCCTTCAACTTCATTAATCCTAGTTCCTTGCTGGACTATGGAACCTAAGCCTTGCAGGTTAAAAGAAACTTTAAATGTAGAAGTATCATTATCCCCATAATCCAAAGGGAACTTATAGATCTCATCCTTGTCAGAATAATTCTGGGGTATTGGAAATCCATTATATTTTATACTTCGACCTTCTGCTTTGAAAGCACCGTTTGTCACATTGTATATATCATAAATATCTCTCATCATTATAGCTCCAAAACCCAATGAATCAGCAACTTTTACTCCAAAATCCATAGTTAAAAAAAAGAAGTTTATTGACCTCGCAGACTTATACTCTTCCGAAGCTTGAAAAGCTAACGTTAAATCGGAATAGTCCCATGCAACACTGGCTCCTTTTGTTTCGTATGTTTTATCATTTCCAATTTCAGCATTGGTATAGAAAACTTTATCACCACTTTTTGGCATAAAACTTCTATCAACCGTAATTTGACCCATTACCGATTGAAAAATAAATACAGAAACTATGGCTAAAATCGTTCTCATAATTTGTTATTTTGACCTACAAATGTCATAAAATATTTGATAACATGAGAATATTAAAACAAGATACCAAATTGGTTGTCGTTGACCTGCAAGAGCGACTCTTTCCGCATATCAACAATAACGAGCAACTCCTTCAAAAATGTAAAACACTCATAGAAGGCATTAAGCTTCTTAATATTCCAATAATAGTAACAGAACAATACGTGAAGGGGTTGGGGAAAACACTTGAACGTGTATCTGAAAGTTTAGGCGAATTTGACCCTATTGAAAAAATGACTTTTTCTTGTATGGGCGAATCAAACTTCAATCTCAAAATTGAAGAACATTTTATAAAAAACGTACTTATTTGTGGAATTGAAAGTCACGTTTGTGTTTTACAAACGGCGATAGACCTTCTAGAAGCAGGACATACTCCAATAGTTGTAGCGGATGCTATATCAAGCCGAAACCCATACGATAAGGAGATAGCACTTCAACGGTTTGCCACCGAAGGTATTCGAGTTACAACTGTTGAGTCTATATTATTTGAACTTTGCAAAGTATCAGGGAATGAACAGTTTAAAGCTATTTCTAAGTTGGTGAAATAAATGAATCGTCAACAACGTATTATTCGGGCTTCATGGATTGGAATTGGTATTAACTCCATTTTGGCTATTTCCAAAATAGGTGGTGGCTATTTATTTGATTCATTAGCAGTTATTGGAGACGGTATCGACAGCGCAAATGACGTTGGAACCTATTTCATTACATTAATTGCCGCTAGAATAATTGTTCGGCCACCTGACCCTAAATTTCCATATGGATACAATCGTGCAGAAGCAGTTGCAACTAAACTATTGTCCTTCTTCATATTTTTCATAGGAGCTCAGCTTGTGTTTTCCTCCATTATTGATCTATGGAACGGTACATCTAGACATGTGCCAGCATTTGGAGCAATAGTAGTAACGGTAATTTCAGTTCTAGTAAAACTCATTCTCTCTTATTGGCAAATGAAAGAAGGGAGATCTACTAGCAGTAAAATGCTCATTGCAAATGCTCATAATATGCGCAGCGACATTATTCTATCACTAGGCGTTTTAATTGGAGTAAGCTGTTCTTTTTTCTTCCAGCAAGATTGGCTAGATCATTTTATTGGACTGTTAGTTGGTGTTTGGATTCTCAAGGTTGCATTTGAGTTGTTTAGAGAAACTAGCTTCGAACTTATGGATAGTGTTGAAGACATCGCTATTTATACTAAAATTTTTGAAGCTGTAAATTCAATTAAAGAAGCGAACAATCCACACCGTTTGCGTGTTAGGAGATTGTCAAATTTACTGATGATAGATTTGGATATTGAATTAGAGGAATCGCTAACCATGAAAGACGCACATTTAATTGGTATTGACGTTGAAAACGCAATAAAAGATAACGTGGAAAATGTCTATGATATCATGATCCATTTTGAGCCATTAGGTAACATCGAAGAAGATGAAACCTACGGCGTTCACCAGCGAGACATGTAGCTTAGGAATGGGGCGAAATAAAAAGTGTTGTAAAAAATTTGAAGAGAAAGGAAAATCAGCGTGCTCTGACTGCCCTATAATACCGGAGTCAACAACGTTTAAGATCTCAAAAAAGGATAAAAAGAAAGGTCGGAAGAAAACTAAAAAAGAAAAAAAAGACAAGAAGAAAAAGAAAAAAAGTTCTAAAAATCGTCATCTTTAAAATCAAAATACTCTTTCTCTTCCTCATTTGGATCTAACCATTTCCGTTTCTTTCTAGTCTTTGGGTTTTTAGAGTCTACGTTACCCGCTGAAATAGTAGTTGTATCCTTATCTGCCTCCTCCCATTCTATTTCATATTTAATTTTATGTGAATCTTTTTTCAAACTTGTATCTTT
Source organism: uncultured Flavobacteriales bacterium (assembly GCA_913020435.1). GTDB lineage: Bacteria > Bacteroidota > Bacteroidia > Flavobacteriales_G > Salibacteraceae > UBA6770. The sequence continues at coordinate 74,594 of CAJVZZ010000005.1, forward strand.
ATCAAACCACCCAAACTCTTTGTGAAGAGCTTGCTTAAATTCCTGTCCTTCTGCGCTCCTCTGATGCTTCTTGAATGCCTTTTTTGATGTTTTATCAATCTCAATTTTCAGATTATCCGTAGTGCCTTTCACCAACATAAAAACTCGATATCTTCCTGTGCCATCATCCACCACCTCGCCATTTTCAGTTTCGAAACTCCTATCTCTTATAAGTAAATCAGAAATGTCAAAATCGACTTTATAATCTACACTATCATTAAAACTATGTTTGCCAGATACGTTAACATTTAGAATACTTGACTTTAATTGAACTTTTGGGATGAAAAGAGCGCTATTCTTAACGAAAAATTCAGTCTCCAGTTGATCAAAACTGACACCCTTTAAACGCTCAGACAAATCATTTGCACGAAATACCTTTTTGAGTACAATATTGCTTTTAAAATAATCAGATATACTTTGTAACGTACTGTAATTAATCAACTTACCGCGATAAATATCTAAATGTGCATTAGCAAAAATCGAAGCCGGTAACATCTCAAAATTGTCATTTAACTTGCCTTCTAAATTCAACTTCAGATTGGTTATACCAGCAATATTCTCTGCCTTAACCTCATCCTGTCCGAAATTTTCAAACTGTGTAAATAGTTCTTTAATATCAACAGACTCAAATTCGCCAATAAAACTCATATTATATCCTCCTTTCGGATAACTTACCACGGCCATCTTTCCTCTTGCCTTGCCATTCATAGCGAGCAGTTTAATAGGATTTGCTTTCAAGCTTTTTTGCCCAACAAATAATTTAGTTTCAACGTTTTGTGCTTTAAAATTCTCATAACTCAATCTACCAATTTTTGCACTCAACTGCAATTCAACTCCTGGAATTGCGAGTGAGCGTGTAGTTCCTTTTTCGGAAGATGCTGAAACAGATAAAAATTCTTCCAAAATCAATTTATCAGCTTCTACCTCTGCTACTACTCTCAATAACTCATATTCTCCTAAAGCCCATTGAAACAAGTTATCGGCACTCCCATTCAGTATGAAGTTGGTTGAGTTTAATTGACCTTCACTTTTTTCGAAACGGACTTGTTGTTTGTCGAACTTTACTTTTCCTTGATAATTTTTTAAAGTAGAAACGCTAGATTTTAGTTTCAATGCAACACCTGTGAAGTCAATGGCCCCTTCTATTTTACTTTTAGACGTTACAACTGATTCTTGCAAGATCTTATCCCAATAAATATCACCATAAAGATTAAAGACAACATCCCCTTGACAAGTATCTATTTTCTCCAGCTTCAAAAATTGAGTAAGTTCATCTAATGCAAGACTTCCCTCTAAATTACCTTTTACTCTTAAATCATTAAAATTTGAAATCTTAGCACTTCCCTTAAATGAACCCGATGGGAATCCGCCAGAGAGTTCAGTTAATTCTAGGGTTGAGCTTTCTGCATTCCTCTGTTTTCCATTGGAATAAAATCCAATTAAGTTCAATGACTTAAGCTCTATTTTTTTCTCTCCTTTGGTCACTACGCTTCCATTTGACAACTCAAAACCTATATCAATATTGGGGGTTTCAGACGATTTTCCTGATATTTTAAAATTAATTTTCGCTATCCCATTTGGAGCATAATCTATCCAATAATTATCCCATGACTCCGGTAATAGGTTGAGTACTTGCTCAAGATTAGCCTTATCTGTTTTGGCAAAGAATTGAAAAGATTCCGGGGCAACAAATCCTCCTAAATTCAAATCAACTGTTTCGTCAATAATTACCTCACCATTTTGCAATTCAAAGGTAGATTGATTGTTATTATATATTATTCCTGAATTAATCTGGACAGACTGCCCTTTTAGCGCGTATGCCCCTGCGACTAATACCGTTGAATTTGTAGTTTTTCCTTTAAACTTCAACTCTAGCTGATCCGCTGAAAAATCTCCTTGAATCTTGAGTTTATTTACCTCACATTTCACAAGAATTTTATTCCGTGCATCCTTATACAAATAGTGAAAGTTCGAAAGGTTAACAGCGTCTAATTGAAACGAAATATCAACTGCCGAACTGTCTTTACTGGGCTTCCATATCATATAGTTTGGAGTTCCCTTCTTATTTTGCTTCATATAACACTTGGCCGATTCAACATCTAAATGACGCAATTTGTACTTACCGTTATATACATCCCATAAATCAAACTGAAAACTCAAATTCTCAGCATAAACAAGTGTGTCTGGATTAGATGAAAAATTCTTGCTTTCTTTTATCAATACCCTTGAAAAGGAAAGGCTTAAGTAAGGGATTTTACGAAATGATGAAAACTCAATGGCCCCTACATTCACTTCAGCATTGAGACTATTGTTTAGTTCTTGCAGAACTATATTTTGAATCTTATCACTATATTTTTCAGACAAATACCACCCTGCTCCCAAAAAAGCTAAAGTCAATAGTAGTAAAGTGATAAATATATATCGCAAAAATCGCATAAGGCAAATCTAGAAGGCAATACAACTAAATAATTGTGTCCTTTAGTATTCTGCTAACATCAAAGCGTTAAATTGAGTTTGTTGCTCCGTTTTTATTCCAAGCTAAGACAGAAAACTAGAATAATTGATCACTTTCCAATACTCCTCATTCATTGAGATCTCTTATTCAACTAAAAGTTCATGTGCAATCTCTATATTCCATACGTTAAGATTGAACATATTAGCCTTCTTCATTATCTTGCTACTATTTTTACCCAGCTGTAACTTTTTTGAAAGTGTACCGTCCTATCCCTGAGCTTAACATAAATGACCCGAAAAGAATACAATACTGCGGTTGACTTGCATGCCGATGGACTTTATCGATTCATACTTAAAAGTATGAGTGATAATGAGGCGGCTAAAGACGTTGTACAAGATGTCTTTACTAAACTTTGGGTAAAGCATGAAAACGTAGAGTTCGAAAAGACCAAATCCTATTTGTTTACTGCTGGTTATAATACAATGATCGATGTCTTTAGAAAAAACAAAAGACTAACTCAAATGGATGAGTCAGCAGTGAACCTGCACTCACATTCTGGTCAATATTCAGACTTAGAAGAAATATTAGAAAAGGCGCTTCAAATATTACCCGAAATCCAACGATCTGTTGTAATGCTGAGAGATTATGAAGGATACAATTATCAAGAAATTGGTGAAATAGTAAACCTTACTGAATCACAAGTCAAGGTGTACATTTTTAGAGGTCGCAAAGCGTTGCAACAGTATTTAAAAAGTATTGAAACGGTGTTAGAATGAACAAAATAGATCGACATAACTACGAAGCATTTTACCTAGATTATATCGAGGCAAACCTTAATGCCGAAGAAACTACAGAGCTATTATTGTTTCTTGAAAACCATACTGATTTAAAAAATGAATTCGAGGGTTTCGAAATGATCACTTTGAACGCTAATGAAAAAATTAGCATTAACTTTTCTGATTTAAAAAAAGAGATAACACCTTTAAATGCAGAAGACTTCATAATCGGATCAATTGAAAATCAACTGACTGAAGACGATGAAAAAGAGTTGGCTACTGTAATCTTTAAAAACAACAGTCTACAAAAATCAGCAACTCTTTACTCCAAAACTATCCTTCCAAAATCTATAATTAAATTTCCAGAAAAAGCCAAGCTTAAAAGGAAAGCAGGAATACTAATTTTCATGACACCTTTGCGGCGATTTGCAGCTATTGGATTGTTGTTAATTGCCTTAGTTTCATTTTTAAATCGAGAAGCTAAGGTTGAGTTGGCCGATAATAAAAAACCGATTGATGATGTAACAAACGATAGTTCTCTTACTTTCAAAAAAAACAGTATTCCTTCTGAAACCGTTTTTGAAAAGTCTCCGAATCCAGTTAAAAGTAAAACAAAGCTTATTGCTAATAAAGTTAGGTCTACTTCTTCAACTATAACCAAAAATGAAATCGCTATTGCCAATCCAGAGTCTGCGAAAGAAAAGAAAAGTAAACCTAGTCTGCAGCTAGAATTGTTAGAACCAAAAAGACTTAAGAAAGTCTTGGTCACTAAATCAGAGGATGCTCTAGCAGTAAATAAAGTTGAAATATCGACCCCTTCTGAACCAATAGAATTGCTTGCAAAAGCCGAAACTGAAGCTCAAACTATAGGAGAATTCTTGAATCAAAACATTCGAAAAAAATTATTTAAAAATGACGAAGCTAAGGATGATAAAATTCAAGGAAATGAACTGCTAGCGAGCGCAACAACATTACTTCAACAAAAAACAAACGCAAACATAGCATTCACTCACAGAGAAAGCGCATCAAGTACTTCTTACAGCTTTACGCTTGGAAAACTCAGCTTTTCGAAGACAAAAAACAACTAAGCTGTAACAATCTATTAAGTCGGTCGTCTTACGACAAATCGCTACAAACAAGAAATTTTAAACATTAGAACTATGAAAACAATTACACTATTAATCGGACTATTAATTTGCACCTCAGGAGCTTTTGCTCAAAAAGACAGTTTAAAAGAAAAGGAGCCAGATACTACTAAAATCAAAATTGGAAATTCAACAGTTATTATCCTGAATAATGTTGATTCAGATGACTACGATTTCGATTTTAACTCAAAAGATTCTAGCAAAACATGCAAAGATGATAGCGACGACAATGATATGGGGTTAGCCCTTGATTTTGGAATGGCCGGTTATATGACTCCATCAAACTCTATCGCATTACCTGTAAATCAAAATTTAATGGAACTCAACTCTGCCCGCTCTCACAGCGTAGGACTTACAATCATGTTTAAAGAAGCAAGATTAGCTAAAGAAAGACTGTATGTTCGGTCTGGTCTTGGTATTAACTGGACCAAATACCATTTCAAAAACAACATCAATATATCAACTTCCAACGATTCAACTGCATTCACCATGGACAGCATTAGAAGTTTTGATAAATACAAACTCAGAGCAACTTATTTGCAAGTTCCTTTATTAATTGGAATGCGATTGGGCGACTTGGACAATCCGTTAGGAATTCAATTTGGTGTAGTAGGAAGCTATAAAATTGGATCAATCATAAAACAGAAATATACGTTGGGAGAAACTACGATGAAAGAAAAAACCAAAGATGACTTCAATTTAAACCCTTTCAAGTTTGAAGCATTAGCAAGAGTTTCAATGGATGACTTTGGTTTCTTCGCCAAATATTCTTTGACCGAATTATTTGAGTCAGGACGAGCTCCTGAACTCTATCCTTTTTCGATCGGCATTACAATTGGTGGGTTTTAAAAAATAATTGAAACAAAAAACGAGACCTTAGTCCCGTTTTTTGTTCTTCTATTTTATCATTTTCAGCATTCCAATTTCGCGTTCATTCAAATGGCGAAATTTTCCTCTTAATATACCCTTTTTAGTCAAGCCAGCAAAACTTACTCGATCCAGTTTTGTAACCTTGTACTCCAATGCTTCAAACATTCTCCTTACAATTCGGTTCTTTCCAGAATGCAATTCAACGCCTATTTCTTTTTTATTCTCACCATCACCAACATAAGCGATAGCATCAAATTTTGCTAAACCATCTTCAAGCTCAACACCATCTTCAGCCAATTTCTTCATTTCTGACTTACTTAAAGGCTTATCTGTATGAACATGATATATTTTTCGCACACCATGAGAAGGGTGTGTTAGCTTCTTAGCCAAATCACCATCATTAGTCAATAGTAACAAACCTGTTGTGTTCTTATCTAATCTTCCTACTGGATAGATTCGTTCTGAAATATGATTGTTCACCAATTCCATTACCGTTCTTCTACCTTGAGGATCTTCAACTGTGGTAATAAAATCTTTAGGCTTGTTCAGTAACACATAGATGTAACGCTCAAAAACAAGCTTTTCTCCTGCATAACGAACCTCATCTCCTGGCATTACTTTGGTTCCTAGTTGAGTAATAACCTCTCCATTAATGGTAATCATACCTTCAGATATCAGCTTATCAGCCTCTCTTCTACTGCAAATTCCACTTGTAGCAATGTACTTATTCAGTCGCGTTTCATGAACCTCAGATTCAGTACGTTTTTTAGATGTTGGAGCATGTCTTCCTTCAGAAGGCGCGCCTTTTAGTCTTGGTCTGCGAACACGCTCTTCACCACTTGATTCATCCTTAAATCTTGGCTTGGAAGTTACAGTACGTGCTTCTTTTTTATCACCAATTTTAAAGCTTCGATCAAATTTCTTTTTCTCAAAAGGTTTCTTTTCGAATTTCTTAAATGGTTTTTTATCTTTTTCTTCTTCTACAGCATCTCTTCTTGAGCTACGTTTCGAATTTGGATTACTTATTGGTTTTTTGTCGTCACTACTTTTACCAATACCGCTTGATGATCTTCGACTAATCTTTCCAGCACCTTTTAATCCGCTACGTTTTCCCCCACGTTTTTCCATACCGCAAAAGTAGTATGAGTTATTAGATAACGCGTTTTATGTTTCATAAGTTAAAAGTTTTCCAATTTGCCACTAATAACCAGAGAATATCGCGATTTCTATATTGTTCTTTTTTACCATTTTAAACCCTTTAAAACAAGGCTTTAATCCCGCAAAAACTGCTATTTTTGCACTCATTTTTAAAGTAAAAATACACCCCAAATAATGGATTTTATAACGAACATTGCTGCAAAGTTTTTTGGCAACAAATCCGAAAAAGACATAGAGGAAATCACACCAATCGTTGAAAAAACCAACGCGGCCTATTCAGAACTTACTTCTTTAAGCAACGATGAATTGCGTGCAAAGACTCCGGAATTAAGAGCAAAAATTCATGCTAATTATCAAGACGAGCAAAAAGAAGTTGATGATTTAAAATCAAAAACTCAAGACAACGACTCACTTTCAATTGCGGATAAAGAAGCTGCCTACGCTCGAATTGATGAGCTAGACAAAGTTATTCTAGAAAAAGTTGAGGAAATATTATTAGAAATTTTACCTGAATCGTTTGCAGTAATAAAAGAGACCGCTCGTCGATTTACTGAAAACGAAAGTCTTGAAGTTCTTGCAACAGAAAATGACAAACGACTAGCTACGACTAAACCCCATATCGTTATAAATGGCGACAAGGCAAGTTGGAAAAATACATGGGACGCTGCTGGAACGGAGATTCTTTGGAATATGATTCACTATGATGTTCAAATCATTGGTGGAATGGTATTGCATCAAGGTAAAATTGCAGAGATGGCTACTGGAGAAGGTAAAACTCTTGTGGCTACCTTGCCAGTATTCCTAAATGCTCTTACTGGTCGTGGAGTTCATTTGGTAACTGTGAATGATTACTTAGCTAAACGTGATTCAGAATGGAATGCCCCAATTTTTGAATTTCATGGGTTAACTACTGATTGTATTGACAAACACCAACCCAATTCTGAAGACAGAAGACAAGCTTATTTATCGGACATTACTTACGGTACAAACAATGAGTTTGGCTTTGATTATCTTAGAGATAACATGGCCACTGCAGTTGAAGACTTGGTTCAACGGAAACCACATTATGCGATTGTTGATGAAGTAGATTCTGTATTGATTGATGATGCAAGAACACCCTTAATTATCTCTGGTCCTACTCCGAAAGGAGACGAACATGAATTCATGGAACTAAAGCCACGAATTGAAGTGTTGGTCAATCACCAGAAGAAATTATTGAATGCATTAATTGCTGAAGCAAAGAAAAAATTGGCTGATGGAGTTGATAAAAAAACTCGTGAAGATGGCGGTTTAGCGCTTTATCGAGCTTTTCGTGCTATGCCGAAAAACAAGGCTTTAATTAAGTTCTTAAGTGAGCCTGGAATCCGCGCGCAGTTAACAAAGACAGAGGGAATATACATTGCCGATCAAGGTAAAGAAATGCCATTTGTTGATTCAGAATTATTTTTTGTAATTGACGAAAAACAGAATTCTGTTGAAATGTCTGACAAGGGAATTGAATTGGTCACTGGTGAATCAGAAGACCCTCACTTCTTTATCATGCCAGATATAGGTTTCGAGATTGATAAAGTCGAGAAATCAGATCTTTCTGATGAAGAAAAACTATCTACAAAGGATTCTATTATAAGCGATTATTCTGCCAAAAGTCAACGAATTCACACTGTTAACCAATTACTTAAGGCTTATGCCATGTTTGAAATTGACGTGGAATATGTTGTAATGAATAATCAAGTTAAAATTGTTGATGAGCAAACTGGCCGTATCATGGACGGACGTCGATACTCTGATGGACTGCACCAAGCGATTGAAGCAAAAGAGAATGTGAAAATTGAAGCAGCAACTCAGACTTACGCTACAGTTACCCTTCAGAATTATTTTAGAATGTACCACAAGTTAGCTGGAATGACGGGTACAGCAGAAACTGAAGCAGGTGAATTTCACGAGATTTATAAATTGGATGTTGTTGTTATTCCAACAAACCGACCGATTACAAGAGACGATAGACAAGATTTTGTATTCAAAACAGTTCGAGAAAAATTTAATGCTGTAATTGATGAAGCTGAGAAATTGGTGAAAGAAGGAAGACCCGTTTTGGTTGGTACTACTTCTGTTGAGATTTCCGAATTGTTGAGTAGAATGCTTCAACGAAAAAATATCAAACACCAAGTATTGAATGCTAAGTTGCACCAAAAAGAAGCAGACGTAGTTGCTGCTGCTGGTAAAGGTGGAACGGTAACGATTGCAACCAACATGGCTGGTCGTGGAACAGATATTAAACTGTCCGACGAAGTAAAAGCTGCTGGTGGTTTAGCAATTATTGGTACAGAACGTCACGAATCTCGTCGCGTTGACAGACAGTTACGTGGTCGGGCAGGACGTCAAGGAGATCCGGGTTCTTCTCAATTCTTTGTTTCGTTGGAAGATAATTTGATGCGTATGTTCGGTTCGGACAGGGTTGCAAAACTTATGGATAGAATGGGCCTTGAAGAAGGTGAAGTTATTCAGCACAGCATGATTTCAAAATCGATTGAAAGAGCGCAGAAAAAAGTAGAAGAAAATAACTTTGGTGTGCGTAAACGATTGTTGGAATATGATGATGTAATGAACTCACAACGTGAGGTTATTTACACTAGAAGAAAGCATGCTCTTTACGGAGAAAGAATTCAAGTAGATGTTTCCAACATGATGAACGATGTCGCTTACGACATGGCTTACGCATATTCCGATATTAAGGATTACGAAAGCTTTAAACTAGAATTAGTCAAGGTTTTCGGAATCGAATCACCATTTAGCGAACAAGAATTTTTGACAACTGACCCTGAGCAATTAGGGGAAAAATTATTTGCTCAAGTTCGATCTCATTACGAAGAAAAATCAAAATTAATCGCTCGAAGTGCATATCCAGTTATCAAGGGAATTGCAGATGAAAAAGAAAATACCTTTAAGCGTGTCGTAATCCCATTTACCGATAAACGCAAGTCTATACAGGTTACTGCAGACATTGAACGAGGTGTAAAAACCGAAGGTGTTGAAGCAGTAAGAGCACTTGAAAAAGGTGTGATTTTAGCGATGATTGACCAACATTGGAAAGAACATTTGAGAGAAATGGATGATCTTAGACAGTCGGTACAATCTGCGGTTTACGAGCAAAAAGATCCTTTGTTGATTTACAAATTCGAATCGTTTGAATTGTTTAAAAAAGTATTGGCTAAAGTGAACAATGAGGTTACTTCATTTTTGGCGAAAGCTTCTTTACCGGAGGATAATAGCGCTGTAAGACAAGGCGAAGCTCCAAGAAGACAGGCTCCTAGAACTCAAACCGGAAGAGGTTCTGTTCCTGGTGCACCAGAGCAATTGCCTACTGAAAAGAACTACAATGATCCTTCTGCTCAGCAACAAGAAAAAAGAGAACCTGTTCGTGTCGAAAAGAAAATAAACCGAAACGAAAAGATTGATATTCAGCACGTAATGTCGGGTGAGAAAAAGAATTTGAAGTACAAACAAGCTGAGCCATTACTTGGAACTGGCGAGTGGGTAGTTGTGCAGCAACAGGCATAAACTTGTGCTCAAAAACTATTTTACCAAAGGATTAATCGAAGCAGGCTGCGATGAAGCTGGCAGAGGCTGCTTGGCAGGACCTGTGGCAGCGGCAGCAGTCATTCTTCCAAAGAACTTTAAACACAAACTGCTCAACGATTCCAAACAAGTTTCGGAATCAAATCGGAATGAACTACGTCATATAATTGAAGAAAAGGCACTGGCATTTGGTGTTGCCTTTTTGGATCACCAAAAAATTGACGAAATCAATATTCTGCAAGCTTCCATTTTGGCCATGCACCATGCCTTGGACAAATTAGACATTACGCCGGAGCACATTATTGTGGACGGAAATCGATTTAAACCCTACAAATTTATTCCGCATACCACGGTTGTAAAAGGAGATGCTAAGTTCCTCAGCATTGCAGCGGCATCCATTCTAGCGAAAACCTATCGAGATGAATACCTAGAAAAAATTGACGCTGAATTTCCAATGTACAATTGGAAACAGAATAAAGGATATCCAACAAAACAACATAGAAACGGGATTCGTGAATTTGGCCCGAGCAAATACCACAGAATGACGTTTCGTTTATTGCCAGAATCGGAAAAGGGTTAAAATTGAAGAAAGATTTCTGACCAGACAGCTATGGGAACTCAATGATGACAGTGAAAATCAAAAGTGAGTCTTTATTTTTAGATTATAAAGAGGAGATGCTGAAATAAATTCAGCATGACCTTATTTTAATGACACTTCACCCTATTACTTTTTCATTACACTATCAAACGTCCATGTTTAATAACTCCTGTCTATTATATGGTAACAATCAAGCCCTAGTTATACATTTACACAGAATTTTTGCATTTCTATGATTCGAAAAATCCTACTTTTTCTTCTACTTATAATCTTTGGCGGATTGGTGTTCTTTATGTACACTCGATTCAATGAAAACAAAAGAACAACCGAAGACTACTTTGCGGCTGTGCCCTATCAAGCAGCAATGGTTTACGATATTAAAAATCCTAAACAATTTTTCCAATCCGTTTCTACTACCAATCTTATTTATGACGAATTCAAACAAATTGGTTGGACAAAAAACATCGATGACCGACTTTATAAATTGGACAGTTTAATATCAAATGATCCTTTCTTTGATTTAAGTTGGGAAAAAACACGATTAGTAGCCTCTCTCGTTCCTACAGGAAAGGATAAACATTCATGGCTTTTTTCAGTCCTTATTCCCAATCAGGTTTCAACCAAAGCACTAAAAAAGAAGGTGAATAATACATTCGGACAAGGCGCTTTGAAGCATGAAGAGCAATACGACGGAGCAAATATCCAAACCTATTTATCTAAAGACAATGAAACTTGGTTTGTAAGCTTTTACGAAAATTATTTTTTAGTTTCAGATGCGCAAATGGGCGTTGAGGATGCTATTCGCCAAGTTAACAGCAATATTAGCTTGAAAGTTGATGACGCTGGATTTATGAAAGTATACGCCACTGCTGGACAATCCAAAGACATAAATCTATATATCAATCAAAAATATTTTTCTCAATTCCTAAGCAAGTACTTTGAGAAAAACGGTAAAAAAGCATTCACTAGGTTAGAGACTTTTGCTGGTTGGACAGAGCTGGATATCATAGCAAAATCTAACGGCATTTTATTGAATGGCTACAGCCATGCAATTGATTCCATGGGTGGCTTTCTAACTGTTTTTGACGATCAGGCTTCCCAAAATATTGATGTCTTGGATATTCTTCCTGCCTCAACTTCATTCTTATTGCATTATGGAATCAGTGATTACAAATCCTATGACGCAGCATATCAAAACTACTTGATGGTCCGCAATAAACTCAGCTCAAGAAATCAAGCCTTGGAAACTTTAAAATCTGCAGGAGTGAACATCAACGAATTACTGAAAAAGCACATGGTAGGAGAAGTCGCTATGTGTATTTCTGAAGTTCAAACCGAAATAAAAGGTCAGGGAATTGGCGCAATTCAGTCCAAAACCTTTGGATTGATACGAATCATAAACAAAACAGCATTTTCAGAAAGCATGCGTCCTTTATTGGGCACAGATGGGGACGCTGATTCACTAACTACTTATCGAGATGTTGAAATTTTCGCCATGCGCTACCCTGCATTTATGCGTCAAGCCTTTGGGCAACCTTTTGAGGCAGTAGCATGTAACTATTTGATGTTTGCAAACAACTATGTAGTATTCGGTGACCAACTTGCGGCAATGCGTGATTTTATAAATAATTGGAAGGGCAATAAGACCCTCACAAATGATGAACATTTTGATGGTTTCAGGGATCATCTCTCAGACCAATCCAACATTACTCTTTATAGTAACATTGCCAGGAGCCCGAATCTCCTGCACTATTTTTTACAAGGTTCCTATGCCGATTCTGTAAAGAATAACCTTGACTTTTTCAGGAAGTTTGGTGGTGTTTCTTTACAAATCGAAAAAGGAAAAAATAACCTTTACTATAACAGCGTTTACTTGAAACATAATCCTAGTTACAAGAAAATTTCAAGCAGTTTATGGGAGGTTCCTTTGGATACTGTTTTGGCTAGTATTCCATCGCCATTTACCAATCACTACACTAAGGCAAAGGATATTCTAGTGCAAGACGCAAAGGGGAAAATTTACCTAATCTCTAATACTGGCAGAGTACTTTGGTCGAGAGCATTAGGATTGCCAATTATGGGTAGTGTGCAAGAGGTAGATCGTTACAAAAACGAAAAGTATCAGCTACTCTTTAATACGAAAGAAAAAATTTATATGCTGGACCGTAACGGCAAAAATGTCGAGGGATATCCGGTAAAGTTAAAAAATGAAATTTGCCAACCCCTTTCACTTTTAGATTATGACAACAATAGAAAGTATAGAATATTTGTTCCTCAATCTAACGGCTCAGTTCAATGCTTAGACGTTAACGGGAAATTTGTAAAAGGATGGAAGTTCAGAAAAAGCAAACCACTTATTAAGCCGCTCATTTATGCACGTTTAAACAAAAAAGATTATTTGATTGGATTACAAAATAATGGCGCCTTGAAAATCGTAAACCGCAAAGGTGAAACTCGATTAAAGTTGAAGCGAAGGTTAGAGACCTTTCCTAATTCTAGTTTTAGTGTAGAAACAGGAAAAGACCTGACTAGCACCTACATAATTTGTTCTGATAGCAATGGGGTGGTCTATCGCTTAAGCTTAAATGACAAACTGGAAACAGCTCAAATTAAACAGACCGAGGGATTAGATGCGTTTGATCTATTGGATATCAACTTTGATGGTAAACTTGATTATTGTTTTACAGATAAAAACTCGCTTAAAGTCTATAATTCGGAGTTTAAATTGATATGGGAATATGAAACTAAAAGCAACATTGTTCCTTCACTGAAAGTGTATCAGGAAAAATCAGAATCGAAAGGATTCATTAGTTTTTCAGATGAAAGTAATGCCGCTTATATTTTTGATGGCAAACAAAATCAAAGCGGAGGAAGTCCGTTTTACGGATTAGGAGCAGCGCTCATTTCGGACGTAAATATTGACGGACGATTTGAGTTGATAGTTGGCAGCAAAGAAGGCTCGCTATACTGCTATATTCTAAATTGAGCTGAACTTTTTACTATCTATAATTGACTGAAAATATAAGGCTACATTTCTTAACTTTGTGAAAACCAGCGGAATGAAAACATTAAAATCGACACTTACCCTAACGCTCCTTATAGTTCTTACAAACGCCTGCATAAACAAGGATCATTTCGATTTCAAAAACATTAATGACACTTCTTGGAATCCTAAATTCGCTATTCCTTTACTAAAAGCTAATGTCGGTGTTTACAATTTATTTGGAGCAACCGACAGTAATGCTGTTTCCTTTAACGGTAAAGATGTAAGCCTGATTTATCAAAGTAAAGCAGTTAGTTTACAAATGGACGATATTATTAATCTGCAGGACATATCCACTCCAGATGTGCAAGTAGGTTACAGTACTCCCAATCCAATTAGAATACCATTGGATTCTTCTTTGAATAAAATTGAATCTATACATTTATCGACTGGTAAAATGACAATTAACACCCGTATCCAAGGAACTGCGGACCAATTAACTTTTACTTTTTTAGATATTAAAGATGACAATAACCGGGAATTAGAAATCCAAATAACGGAAGGGCAATCAGAAACTGCTTCATTACTTAATCATTCGATTATTCCGGATAATGGATCTGTTCGCTTCTCAATTACCAGCCTTTCTGCAGGAACTTGTAATGCCCAAATTTCAATGACCGGATTAGACTTTAAGAGTGTTACTGGTGATTTTAATTTCGGAGAGATACGTTTACCAAAAGATTCCTTTGAGTTGTACTTGTTTCAAAATATTGCAGCAAAAGGTAATATCTCAATTAATAACCCCATCCTTTCTATCAAAGCAAAAAACAGCATTGGTATTGCTTTAGAGCCACTATTTGACAGGGTTGAATCACGAAACCCTGCCTCCGATGATGTCACTCCACTAATTATCAAAGCTTCTTCAACTATTAACGATATTAAAGCAGGAACGCAAACTGGAAATATAGTTGAAAGTGAAATCAGATTGGATAATTCCAATTCTAACCTACGAGATTTCGTTAGTTTAAGTCCTAAGTTTTTAACTTATGAACTGGGATTCAATATCAAAAACAACTCTTCAAAACCGAGTACCATTTTCAAAAACTCATCTTGCGAATTGGAAATGGATATTGAATTGCCTTTGGAAGGTAGGGTTTCCGCATTTGAAGTGCTCGACACGATTGACATGCAGGTAACTAGCGATTTAACCCTTATCAAAGAGTTTCTAATCAAAACATACACCAACAATGGCTTTCCGTTGGATACAAAAATTACAATTCTTCTTATGGATGAAAATCGTCAACTGATGCGCAAAGAAGACGGATCTGTAATGATTCTTCTGGATAAAGTTTTTACTGCTGCAGCGCAAGTTGATGGAGATGGCATTGTGATTCAAAGTACTATTGTCAGCTCTGATAATCCTCTGTTGGATGAAGAAATACTGGCAAGTTTACCGTTGGCAAAGTATGGTCAAATGAGGGCTTCAATGACAACCACTAACGATGGCAATGATGTTGTGAAAATTCAATCTGACTACAATTTAGAAGTTAGAGTAGGAGTGAAAGTTACTGGAAACATTAATTTAACCGAAAAGGAATGAGAAAATTAGCTAGCGTCTTAATACTTGTTCTTTCGTTATTTTTAAATGGAACTGCACAGCAAGACCTTACCTTATACGAATTAAGAGCGGCGCCACAATCGCACTCCTTAAACCCCTCTAAATTACCTTTATGTACTGGCTATTTGTTATTGCCAGGAATCAGCGGTGCTTATACCTCAATTAATAGTGAAGGCTTTACTTATGCCGATGCTTTTCAATTGAATAGTGACAAAACAATTGACATAAAGCTGAACGACGCAATTGAAAAAATGAAAGACTTGAACAATATCAGTTTCGATTTTAAGGCACCAATATTCGGCGTTGGCTTTAGAATGGGTGCTGGTTTTGCATCTTTTGGAATCGAAACTAAAGGATCAAGTCGATTTACTATTCCAAAAACTTTAGCAGAATTTATTTGGTTAGGCAACGCTGATGAAAAATTTCTTGGTAAACGAGCAAATTTCGATGGATTAGGAATTGATCTCATGCAATACACTGCAATTGCCTTTGGATACGCGCGTGATTTTAATGAAAAGTGGACATTTGGAATTAAAGCAAAGTACTTAAGTGGTCAGGCTTTCTTGCGAACGACCAAGAGCAGCATAGGCATTTCTACAAATTCAGAAAACTATGCGATAACACTTGATGGTCAATTACAAATACAATCAGCAGGGGTGGCCGGACTAGTCATTGATTCATTATTAAATTTTAATGGATTTAACTTCAGTGATATTGGAAATCAATTAACCAATGCTGGGTCAGGTAATCATGGCGGTGCTATTGACCTAGGAGCAACCTACCGAATTAATGAAAAAATCTCTTTTAATGCTTCTGTAATAGATTTAGGATTTATTAATTGGGCAGCATCTGCAGTTACAAAAACCTCTAAACCCACTAGCTATACCTATGATGGAATAGCTATTACAGATATTGCAAGCGGAAAAGATGAAACTGAGAGTATTATTGGATCTTTAGACACCCTTTTCAAAAGTATCGAGTTCGACGAAAAACAAGAGTCCTTCACTACGACTTTACCAATTAAAATATATGCTGGTGGAAATTATCGGATACTTCCGAAAACAGATCTTTCAATAATTACATACAACGAACTTTACAATGGTAGATTTAAAACTTCTTTGCGTTTTGGTGTAACACAGCGCGTTAGAAATTTCTTAATGGCTACCTTAAACTATTCGGTTTATGGAAATAGTGCTGCTAATATCGGAGCTGGATTTACTATTAATGCCGGACCCGTGCAATTGTATACTGTTACAGATAATGTAATCGCATTTATGTTGCCAAAAAAGAGCAAAAACTTTCACCTACGAATTGGAATAAACCTAACGTTTGGAAACAATTTTAGCCAGAACTAAAAAATGACAAAATCTTTCTTTTCAATTTTAAAACTACTCCCTTTCTGCGTGGTTCTTTTGTTGTTGTCAACTCAGATTTACGCTCAATCAAAGTGGGTCAAAAAAGGGGAAAAAGTTGTAGAAAAAAACGAGCGAGATTTCAAAAAAGGAGATTATTTAACCGCAAAAATGAGAGCAAGTCGTTTGCTTAAAAAAATGAGGAAAAACGGCCAGATGTCTACTCAATATTATACTTATATTTCGCTCTTAAATACCCGTAATATTGAAGGTTTGGGGCAATTAATGGCAGTAAGAGATAGTTTAGAAAACGGGATTTTCTATTTTAATATGTTCATTCGCCCAGACAGCTCTTTATATACTCCATGCCTTCTCGCAATAGGTGAGGCATATTTAGAAAATGGTAATTATATCAAATCAGAACAATATCTTAAGCGGGTTGAAGAGCAAGTCACAGAACGGCTAAAGAACGCAACCGCTTTAACCATTCCGGATTCACTGGAAAATAGGGCACGAAAGAAACGCGCTTTTTATGTATCGGACCCTATGAACAATACGGATTCAGTATTATACAATTATGTCCGTAAATTAAAATTGAGAATTAAAATGCAACGTGGCTTTTTCAACGAAGCAGAAGGAGCAATTGAAAATCTAATAGTATATCAAGCCAAAATATCACAACGTACCTTTTGTAATGCTGATACCAGTGCAAAAAGACCAATGGTCAAAATCAAAAAAAGAGAATACAAAAAAAGACAAATAACTCTCGCAGACTTATACGTTACTAAAGCAGATTTCTATCGACTTTCTGGGAATTATCAAAAAGCAGCAACATTATACTATGAAAATGAGACTTCCTTCAAAAAAACAGTGTCTAAAAAGAGCCTTCCTTTTGTGAAAAACAATTTCGGAAAAGCTGTTATGGCAGAAAGCGATGGACGCCTTGAAAAACCCTATAAATATTACAAGGCGATTAAAAAGCAGGTTATCAAAAGCGGTCAAATCTCTAACTACCACAAATTCTATAACGAAGTAGCCGAAAAAGAAATAGAATCCTATTTATCAGAGGATAAAGATAAAAAAGCGCGTCATCTATATTTAAAGTATAAGCTGGATAATCAGCATAAATACGGAACTAAAAGCGTCTATTTCCTTCGAGCAATTATGCTTGAAAATGAATATTATTCTCAAAAATCAAGGTACAAAAAAGCGGTAAAGCGAGAGGATAAATTAAAAGAGGGAATCCGAAAGGTAATTCCTTACGACAACATCGCTCATCTTCAATTCAACGACCACTTCTACAATTTCTATTCTAAAAACAACCGAATAGAAGAGGCGAGAATAGAGCGAGAAACCAACGAGTGGATTGCAGGGTTGAATATGAATAAAAATGCTCCAAATTATTCCATAGAAAAAATAAAACTTGCTGATTTCAATATTAAAAATCAAGACAAATTTGCTGAGGCTAAAGCAGTATATGAGAAACACTTTGAAGGCGTTTTTAGAAAACAATTTCATTCGCAACATCCTATTTACAGTGAGTTCCTTGAGTCTTATAGCCTTCTTAAGACTTACATTGATGAATATGACGAAGCTTACCGCTTAGCAGGCGAACGATTAAAAATAGCTAATGAAAAATATGGACCGGAGAGTGAAGGTTATGCTTTGGCATTAATTCAACTTAGTGAAATAAATATTTTAAAAGGTGAGTATGACCAGGCCGAGTCACAATTAGAAGCAGCCTCCGGAATCATTAAAAATGAGTCTAGTAAAAAGAGTAAAGCATATTATATTTCACTCAAGAACCTTGCGGATATATACATGATCAACGGTAAGTATCAAGAAGCTGAAAACACCTACAAAAAGGCTTTTAAACTGCTTAAAAAATCAGGTGAAGGTGGGAACTTAGATATCAAATCATCTGAAGATATGGCCAAATTATATATGACAACTGGCCAATATAAAGATGCTGAAAATATAATTAAGCAGTCTATTTCTGCAAATGAAATAAAGTTTGGAGGTGATCACTTCAAACTTGTGAAACCATTGAATTTATACGCTCAACTATTCCTCATATTAGGTGAATATATCGAAGCTGAAAAAAGAACCAGCAGAGCTATTGATATTGCTGAGAAAAGCTTGGGAGATACTAGCGTTGCGTATATGGATAACTTGATGTTATTAGGAGAAGTCTACATTAAAATGGGTAATTATAATGATGCTCAAAAAATATATGAAGATGCTTTAATTCTTATTCGTAAAAAATTCGGTGAAGAAAACATACGTGAGGCAGACATATTAAAGTCGCTTGCCGATGCTAACTTTAGATCTAAAGACGCGGATTTAGAAACTATTAATGGCTATCTCGATCGCGCTAAGGACATCGTGATTACTAGCTTTAACCCTGCACATCCAGATTATGGCGCATTACTAGAATATCAAGGTAGAGTATTTATGCTTTTCGAAAAATATCCTGAAGCCAATTTAATGCTAAAAGATGCACAGTTTATTTGGTTGCAAAAGTTTGGAAAGAACGACATAAACACGGCACGAAACGAAATGCTCGTTGGTGATCTAAAGTACTTGCAAGAAAAATACGAAGAGGCTGGAGAAAGCTATGAAAATGCCGCGCAATCCTATAAATCTTTATTTAATGATAACCATCCTGGCTACTTGGAAGCAAAAAGTAAACAAGCAAAAAGTTATTACGCAGAAGGTAACTTAACCAAAGCTAAAGTAGTTTATGACCGAACTACAGAGAGCTATTTAGGTTACATCAAAGATTACTTTCCTGCGCTTTCAGAATCGGAAAAAGGCAAATATTGGAATTCTATTAAACGTGATTTTGAAATCTACAATTCACTCGCTTTGGCCACTTACAATAAAAACAACAAAGCTTTACGTAATGTTTACAACTTCAAACTATCTACTAAAGCAATTCTCCAAAGTAGTTCTACAAAGCTTAAATCTAGAATTCTAAATTCTAACGATGGAAATCTAATTTACCGTTTCGATCAATATAACGAAATGAAAGACATGCGGACTAAAGGTTTAGCAATGTCAGCTAATGAGCGAGAGGTAAATGGCATTAATATGTCCAAATTGAGCAAAGACATTAATGCATTGGAAAAAGAACTGAGTGAAGAATCTGAAGACTTTGCTGGAGCAGTGGATGGAGAACAATTTACATGGAAAGATGTAAAGAAAAGCCTAAATGAAAATGAATACGCAATGGAAATTATTCGTTTCAGACATTTTGACAAACGGCTTACTGACAGCGTATTATACGCGGCGCTTATTATAAACCACAAATCAAAAGGCCCTGAGCTAGTATTGTTGAATAATGGCAATAAGTTGGAAAAAAAATACTTTAAAGGCTATAGAAACAGTATAAAGTACAAAGTCAATAAGGACAAGTACAGCTACCCTAATTTTTGGAAAGCAATTGATGAAAAAATCGCAGATGACGCTAAAATTTTTGTCTCGGCTGATGGTGTTTATAACCAATTAAATATTGAAACGCTTCAAGATGAAAATGGGAAATTCATAATAGAGAAAAATGAAATCTATAACCTGAGCAATACCAAGGATCTTGTATTAGCTCGTCGTGAAGAATACAAAGAAACCTACGACAAATCAACCGCCATGCTTATGGGTAATCCAAGTTTTGCAGCTGCTGGAAGCGACATTAACATGGGGAATAAAGTAACATCAATTGATGCATTACCCGGTGCTGAAGAAGAAATAAAACAAGTTGGTAAATTACTCAATGGAAAAGAGTGGCAAACCCAAATAATGGTTCAAGAAGAAGCTACAGAGCAAGCATTGAAAAAAATGAACAGCCCTAGGGTGTGTCACATTGCAACCCACGGTTTCTTTATGCAAAAGTCTAAAGTGGATTATAAAAAAAATGAAATTACTGGTGACTTTGCGGATAATCCTCTGTTGCGTTCAGGACTTTTATTTACTGGAGCAGGTGAATTATTAGAGAACAACAACATTTACGACTTCAATAAAAAAGACGGAATCTTGACTGCTTATGAAGCCATGAACTTAAATCTTGACCATACTGAATTGGTTGTTTTAAGTGCTTGTGAAACTGGTGTTGGAGAGATTAAATCGGGTGAAGGAGTGTATGGTTTACAACGTTCATTTATTGTTGCTGGTGCTAAAAACGTAATTATGACTTTGTTCAAAGTAAATGATCAAGTGACTCAAGAACTTATGAATGACTTCTATAAACAATGGCTAGAAACAGGTGATATGAGAATGGCTTTCCAAAATGCGAAAATAAAAATTAAAAACAAATATCAAAAACCGGTATACTGGGGAAGTTTTGTGCTGATTGGAATGTAATGGACAACAAGGCCACTGGAAATAAAGGAGAGGCTATTGCAAAGGAGCTTCTAATTTCAAAAGGTTATAGAATAAAATCCACCAACTGGAGGCACTCCTACTTAGAGGTCGATATTATTTGCGAAACAGAAAAAGAAATCATTTTTGTTGAAGTAAAAACACGCTCAAATGGTTACTTCGGAGATCCTATCCAATCTGTTTCTAAAAAGCAACAAAAAAATTTAATTGACGCAGCAGAAGCCTACATTGACCAATTCGAAATTGATAAAGAGTTTAGATTTGATATTATTGGTATTTTAAATGAAAATCAATTTCCTGAAATCAATCATGTTGAGGACGCTTTTGGGCCTGAATTCTAGTTGATCGTCAATTTAACTGAACCCTAAATACTAATCACTTGTTAGTACTTAATATTAACTTAAATCTGCGAAATTTGTACCGCGATGGGAGATTTTAATCAATATAAAAAATTAGACTCCGAGGACTTTTACAAGCACCCCGATGGCTTTATTATTTTTACTGAAAAGTATCACCTGAAACGCGGATACTGTTGCAAAAATACGTGCAAGCATTGCCCTTACGGATTTAAGAATAAACGAAAAGAAAACAAGAATGACGTTTAAAGAAGAAGTAATTCAAGGAATTCCAAATATTTTACCTGAACCGAAACCATTCGACCCTAATATTAATCACGCGCCAAAGCGGAAAGAAATACTTAATGATAAAGAGAAAAAACTCGCGTTAAAAAATGCCTTGCGTTACTTCCCTAAAGCGCAGCACGTCGTTTTACTTCCAGAATTTAAAAATGAACTAGAAACCTACGGTAGAATTTACATGTATCGTTTGCGTCCGGATTATACCATTACTTCACGTTCATTGGAAGAGTTTCCACATCAATCGAAACAGGCAGCTGGTATTATGCTGATGTTGAGTAATAACTTAGATTATGCAGTAGCTCAGCACCCGCACGAACTGATCACTTACGGTGGTAATGGAGCTGTTTTTCAGAATTGGGCACAGTATTTATTAACGATGCAGTATCTGGCTCAAATGACCGATGAGCAAACGTTAGCAATGTATTCTGGTCATCCTATGGGTTTATTTCCATCACACAAAGATGCACCACGAGTAGTAGTGACGAATGGAATGATGATTCCTAATTACTCGAAACCAGATGATTGGGAGAAGTTTAATGCTTTAGGCGTTACCCAATACGGTCAAATGACAGCTGGTTCCTTTATGTATATAGGCCCTCAGGGAATCGTTCATGGAACAGCTATAACATTACTAAATGCAGGCCGAAAAATTTCAAAAAATGGCGAGGGATTAGAAGGAAAGGTTTTCCTTACCGCTGGCTTAGGCGGTATGAGCGGTGCCCAACCAAAAGCTGGAAATATAGCAGGCTGTATTACAATATGTGCTGAAGTAAATACAAAAGCAACCTACACAAGACATTCACAAGGCTGGGTAGATGAAGTCATTGACAATCTCGATGACCTCATGGATAGAGTTCGCCTTGCAAAAGCTAACAAAGAAGTTATTTCTATTGCATACCAAGGTAACGTTGTTGAGATCTGGGAGCGATTTGCAACTGAAGGCATTCTAATAGATCTGGGTAGTGACCAAACCTCCTTGCACAACCCATGGGCTGGCGGATATTACCCAGTTGGATTAACCTTTGAGGAATCCAATGAAATGATGGCAAGCAACCCCATTAAATTTAAAGAACACGTCCAAGAATCACTTCGGCGACACGTAGCTGCAGTAAACAAATGTGTCTCTAATGGAACTTATTTCTTCGATTACGGAAATGCGTTCTTATTAGAGTCTAGCAGAGCCAAAGCAGATATTCTAAAACAAGATGGCGATTTTAAATATCCGTCTTATGTTCAAGACATAATGGGACCGATGTGTTTCGATTATGGATTTGGACCATTCAGATGGGTTTGTTCCAGTAACGATCCAAAAGATTTGGCAATTACAGATCGAATAGCTGCAGAAGTTTTGACCAAAATAAAGGCGCACTCCCCTACTGAAATTCAGCAACAAATGGATGACAATATTCGATGGATTAAAGCTGCTGGAGACAATAAAATGGTCGTAGGTTCTCAGGCAAGAATTTTATATGCTGACGCCGAAGGACGAATGAAAATTGCTGAAGCATTTAATAATGCAATTGCCACAGGCGAAATTTCTGCACCCGTAATCTTGGGGAGAGACCATCACGATGTTTCAGGTACCGATTCTCCATACCGAGAAACCAGTAATATTTACGACGGTTCTCAATTTACAGCTGATATGGCTGTTCAAAATTTTGTAGGCGATGGTTTTAGAGGAGCTACATGGATCTCATTGCACAATGGCGGCGGCGTTGGTTGGGGTGAAGTTATGAATGGTGGTTTCGGGATGTTAATAGATGGCTCTAGTGATGCGGATAGAAGACTTAAAATGATGCTGCATTGGGATGTAAACAACGGTATTGCGAGAAGAAGTTGGGCAAGAAACGAACCTGCAATCTTTGCTATAAAGCGCGCCATGGAAAACGAACCTTTATTAAAAGTTACGTTGCCGAATATTGTGGATGACGATTTGTTGGACTAACAACATGGAAGAGCTCTACATTTCTGATCTTGACGGAACACTGCTAAACTCTTCTGGCGTATTGTCGCATAACAGCATCGAAATTCTAAATTCGTTAATCGAGAATGGGCTCAATTTCACAATTGCAACGGCACGTTCATTAGATTCTGCTATGCCTCTTATTGGAGAATTGAATCTAAAATTACCAATGGTGCTATACAATGGTGTTTTGGTATACGACCCAATACAAAAAATTAATATCCACGAAAACTTTATTGATAAACAGCACAAAAAATTTATTATAGAGGCATTTGAACAAGAAGGCCTTGAACCGATTGTATTTACACTTAACCAGCTTAATAAACCCTCCGCTTTTTACAGAACAATTATTAATCCTCACATGGCCGGATGCACAAACAATAGGTTGTCGCAAAAAGACAAGCGATTTAATAAAGTAGATGGTTTTAGCCAGCTCGATGAACCCGATTTCAAGCAGGTAAACAGTTCCTCTGATTTTCATAAAACAATCTCCAATCCTCACATGACCAACTATATAAATAATAGGTTGTCGCAAAAAGACAAACGATTTAAGAAAGTAGAGGATTTTAACCAAGCACTTTTCCAGAATGTAATAACCGTTATTTCAATCGGAGATAAAACAACTTTACTTGCGGTAAAAAATCGTGTTGAAAATGCGTTGGAAATAGAAATACACTTTGCTGAAGACGTTTATAATAAAGAAGCATATTGGTTGGAATTTGCAGCGCCAAATTCATCAAAAAAAGATGGTGTATCATTTCTTAAAAAACAGTTGAATGCTAAACGGACAATTTGCTTTGGAGATAACCTGAACGATATTCCTATGTTTGAAATAGCCGATGAAAAATACGCTACTTCAAATGCCAAGAACGAATTAAAAGCTATCGCCACTGAAGTCATAGGGAAAAACAACGATGATGCGGTGGCTCGATTCCTTCAAAACAGAAGTCAAATAAAGAATCTATGGGTTTAAACATTGTTCTCCTTGAACCAGAAATCCCTAATAACACTGGAAACATAGGCCGGCTAAGCCTTGCATCTGGGAGTAGTTTGCATCTTATAAAACCCCTTGGCTTCGAAATAGATGATTCGAGGGTCAAACGAGCAGGGTTAGACTATTGGAAGCATGTCGATTTGTATATTCATGAATCTTGGGAAACCTTTGTAGAAAAATATCCCAATGCAGATTTAGCATTTATGAGTAGCCATGGAAAAAACAACTTCTACTCCATTAGTTTTAAGGACGATATGTTTTTGGTTTTCGGAAAAGAATCTGTAGGTCTGCCCAGGGAATTACTCTCAAACTATACTGACAAAACCTTTAAAATACCATTGCATAGCCCGCATATTCGTAGCTTAAACTTAGCTAATTCAGTTGGTATTGTCGTTTTCGAAGGACTACGCCAGCTTAACATAAAGTTATAATCGGCTACAACTCGCCGGCTCTTAACTGAGCACCAACTTGCTTTTGTAGCTGTTCGTAAATCTTTTTGATAGACTTGTCGACTACTTTATCTGTTAACGTCTGATTTGGGTCTAAAAACTCGAATCCAAGTGCGCAACTTTTAGTCCCTGGCTCTAGTCCTTTCCCTTGATAAACATCAAAAATGGAAACCTCTTTCAATAAGTTTCTTTCGGTCTGAAGTGCAACATTTCGAATGTCTTGAAAGTCTACCTTCTGATCTACAACTAAAGCTAAATCTCTTCTTGTCCCTGGAAATTTAGGAACAGACTTATACTTTATTTTTTTTGCTGAAAGTACTTTTACAATATTTTCCCAGCTCAACTCTAAATAGAACACGGATTGTTTTACACCAAAATCAGAGCAATTTTTCTTATTAACCATTCCAAGAGAACCCAAATTCAGTTTGCCAGAAAACAAATCCAAGCCATAGCTCAACGCTTCTTTCTTGGTAGGTTTTGATTTAAATGCCATTGGAGAAACTCCAATTTTTAGAAGTAAATTTTCTGCTATTCCTTTCAATTCAAAAAACTCGGCATCCGCTGATTTTCCAGTCCAGCTGGCAATAGTTTGCTTTCCGGTTAAATAGGCAACTAGCCATTCTTTTTCTTCACGCTTGTCTGAATATTGGTGATAGGTTTTTCCAAATTCAAATACTTTTAAATCGGATTGACCACGATTTTGGTTGTAGGCGATAGTTTCCAATCCTTGAAACAACATATTAGCTCTTAAAACAGACAAGTCGTTGCTCAATGGATTCAATATCTTTATAACGTCACTATCTTCCCCATAAAAATCTTTTGACGTGAGGCTATTGTGAATCATTTCAGAATAACCTGTTGAAGTTAAGTGATCGTAAAGCTTCCTGCGCAGCACTTCAACATTTACAGTAGGAGTCGGCGATATTGATATCCCCATTCTTTCAGGAAATGGAATAGCATTGTAGCCGTATATTCTTAGAATTTCTTCTACAATGTCTGCGGGTCTCAAAACATCATTTCTATATGCAGGAACATTAAGTTCCATTCCGTCCTCATTTCTGTTTAGAACAGAAATCTCTAAACTTTCCAAAATGGACTGAATAGTATCTCTTTCAATCTTAGAACCAATAAGCGAATCGCAATACTTATAATCCAACTGGATTTTAGTGCCTTCAATTTTGGAAGGATATAAATCTAACAATTCAGAAGACACGTCTCCACCCGCCAACTCTTGTATTAAAAGGGCCGCACGTTTTGCTGCAATAACTGTGATATCTGGATCAATTCCTCTTTCAAAACGGAAAGAAGCATCGGTATTCAACGCGTGTCTTTTGGCTGTTTTACGAACTGAGACCGGGTTAAAATAAGCAGACTCCAAAAATATTTCAGTTGTTGTTTCGGTAACTCCGGATTTGCTTCCGCCAAAAACTCCAGCTATGCACATTCCTTCAGATTCGTTACAAATCATAAGATCCTTATCAGACAATTCCCGTTCTACTCCATCTAAAGTTTCGAAAATAGTCCCATTAGATAATTCCTGAACAAGAACTTTATCCCCTTTTATTTTCGCTGTATCAAAAGCATGCAAAGGCTGCCCTAATTCATGCATTACATAATTAGTAACATCAACTACATTATTAATCGTACTTAATCCTATTGCTTTTAATCGATTTTGCAGCCACTCTGGTGAATCCGATATCTTTAAATTTGAGATCTTTACTCCAACATATCTTGGACAAGCTTCATTGTCTTTTACTTCAATGTTAAGCTTAGTCTTTCCTTCTTTAAAACTGGTTAACTCTGGAAAATTAAGTTTACCACATGGAATGTTTTTATGCTGCAATGCGGCGGCTAAATCCCTAGCAACTCCGTAGTGGCTCATTCCATCGGCACGATTGGGAGTTAAGCCAATCTCAATGGTATAATCTGATGACAAATCAAAGTACTCTGCTGCAGGCATTCCTACTTGAGCATCTTCCTTGAGCACCATAATCCCATCATGCCCTTTACCCAAGCCTATTTCATCTTCGGCGCAAATCATTCCTTCAGAAACTTCGCCTCTAATTTTAGATTTTTTGATTTCGAACTCTTCTCCTTCAGTTGGATAAAGTTTAGCGCCTACAGTTGCTACAATAACCTTTTGTCCTTTGGCTACATTGGGAGCACCACATACAATTGGTAAGTTAGTATCGGTTCCTATATTAATCTCGGTTACCTTCAATCGATCTGCGTTGGTGTGTTGTTCGCAAGAAACCACAACTCCAATTACCAGACCTTTTAGGCCTCCCTTAACTTGATCAAATTCTTCAATTCCCTCAACCTCTAGACCGGTATCAGTAAGTAATTCTCCAACGCGCACAGGAGATAAATCAAAGTCTAAATAATCTTTAAGCCAATTGTAAGAAATCTTCATAATAAATGCTTTTCGAGCGTGGCAAAAGTAATGATTTGAATGCGTCCAAAGCTGCAATCAGAGTAGTATTGGAGCCGATAAAACTCTTAATTTAGCGCCACTCAAAAAAAATACAAAAGATGATTCGAAAGGCCTTTAATTTTTTACTTATTTCAATTCTTATTTTTTCTGTTTTTAGTTGCTCAGAAGACAATTCTAAAAAGACAATTAAAATTGGGAATGAACAGTGGGCAGTGAGTCGCTCATTGAATTACTTGGGTAAAATTATTCTTGAAGAAAATGGATTCCCAGCTGAAATTGTCAATACAGATATTGAGAATATTTATCGCGGTTTAAATAAAGGAAAAATTGACCTTTTTCTAGATACTTGGGTAGAAGGTCATGATGTTTATTTATATGAGTACAAGGACGTGGAAGACCTTGGAGCTATATATAAAGGGTGTCGCTTAGGAATAGCAGTTCCTTCCTATTTTGATGCAGACTCAATAGTTGATTTAATGCGAGATTCATCAATATATGGTAATGTGTTTTATGGTGTAAGCAAAGATGCAGGTGTTATGATCAGTTCAATCACTGCAATGAAACAACACGGCATGAGTCCAGAGATTATTAATATGACTGAAGATCAGTTGGTAAAACAATTAGAACTGATGACCAATCAGAAACAAAACTTTGTGACAGGTGCTTGGAATCCTCATTGGAAAATTAAGCAATATGACCTCAAATTTTTGGTCGATACTACTCATTCGTTTATAGAAAGCGATGAAATCCATAAGTATGCAAAAGCTGGATTTAGAGAAACCTACCCGCAAGCGGCTTCAATTCTTTCGAAGATATTCTTTACTGATGATGAATTTTCAGATTACTTATTAGTTCTAAAAGATGCGACTGAACCTGCAGACATTGAAGCAAGAATAAGAAATTGGATGAAGGACAACCCTGAGAAAGTAGCTTCTTGGATTAATTAGGGTTATTGTAACGAATAGTCTAGGGTTTCTGAGCCTCCCGAAAGGTGCTATGCATATTGTAGTCAAACGTTTTTTCTGTTGTTAAATATTATTTGAGTCATAACTATTACGACTTACTATGATAACATAAATTTTTCGGATTGTAAATCGTGTTATCCTATTGCAAACTCGTAATTTTTTAATGTTTGGTCTAATTATAGACTAGACTACTCATAATTTTTTCATCAAATCGACACAACTATTTTATTAACTTTTACTTTAACTGACATATTTACCGATGTGATTTTTTTTATAAAGTTCTCTTGAATATACCTCTGAAGTTATACTTTGCTATCATTAGAGGACTGCAGGATGATTTTTATATTTTAAACTGATCAATTTATTGGTTTGTAACAATTCATTCCAGTTTTATAGGTTGTTGGCTTGATTTTAGCTGCTATTTTATAATGAGTTTAATCTAAAATGTTTGCTGCGTAAGAATTATGCAAAGAGTATTTTTTAAAATTAAATAATATAGTATGAATCAAGTTAAGGAAAACAACACAGTAAAAGTAAATTACACAGGTAAGTTATCTGACGGACAGGTTTTTGATAGTTCTGAAGGAAAAGAACCGTTAGAATTTACTTTAGGACAAGGACAATTAATACCTGGTTTTGAGAAAGGGTTAATCGACATGAAGTTAAAAGAAAAAAAAACTATCACAATTGATAAAGAGGATGCCTACGGAAAAATCAATGATGATTTAATACATGAAGTAAATAAAAATGAACTCCCTAAGGATATGACTCCAGAAGTTGGTATGGGACTAGTTTCTAAATCTCCAGATGGACAAGAAACGAATTTGCGTGTGGTTGAGGTTAAAGAAGAAAGCGTCGTTATAGATGGAAATCATCCTTTAGCCGGTAAAGACCTCATTTTTGATCTTGAAGTTGTAGATATTAAAGATACAGAGATTACAAAATAGAGTAAGTTACCTGTTTTGAGTTGTCTAACAGGCTTTGCTTAAAATTGTTTAACAAAGACTGTTTAGAATTATGTAGCCTTTTTTCAGGACGAGTCATAATGCTTGCCAACACATACCTAAACGAAGTTTTTGTCCCACGTGGGGCAGAAACGAAGTTTAGGTGATGTTGTAGCATCGTTTGTTTTAATATTTAAACCAGCTTTTAGAGCATCTGTTTCAATTTCGAATGCACCACATTAATATCAAACTTTTCATTTTCGTTTCGACCCGGAGGAAGTCTTAGGGTAATATGGAAAGGAGGGAAGTGGTCAGCTTTTGAATTCAATTCAGAATCATTCCGCAGTCTTCTACTGCAAGATAATTTTTTCTGGATTTAACAACATCCATATTAATCCAAATTAGAACTAATCCAACCTGAAAAATCTTGGTGCAAGTTTCTTCTAGGCTAAACTCTTTCTCTTTGACTTCATTTAATTTTGTTAGCACTTCTAATTAAATGTCCTTCAGGTAGTCGCTTGCAGCGGGAAAATTAGCTTTAATGTCACACTTAACATTCTTAGACAATTTATTTAAAACTTGGCTTTGAGCGAACTCAAGAAGAAACTTGGTTGCCTTATTCAGTCTCGAAATAAATTCTTCTAACTCCATTTGTTTTTGTAGTGCACTAAAACGTTTACTGTAAAATGCGTTTTACACATTGTTGTACTGCGTTTTTATTTTTTCAATTCTTTCTTTAACATTATTCAATGCCTTTGTAGTGCAAAAAGATTGATAAGGCACCGAGAAGATTGGGCCAACCAAACTAGTTAACAGATTACCAGGTTTAGAAAATGTATGAATTTTGAAAATTGATTTTTCCATGTTTTTTTCAATCGTAAAAATTGAAATTCCTTTTTCAACATGTCCATCTAATGTTTCATAACTAAACCCCTTTCTTTCTGGTTGCTTAATTATTTCACTAATTCTCACTGCAAAAATTACTTTTTGTGAAAAGGCTTTAATAGGAGGTAAGAATGCTTGTTGAGCAATTGTATCACCAATTTTCATCTTTCTATTCTCATGATTCCACTGACAGAGAGAGTCCATTATGTAATCAGGGAAAATCTCATAATTGAAGAAGAAATCAAGATTAATCTTTGAAAATTCACAGTCAACTTCCACTGAAGTAATCTTCTCATTGAGATTAGTCCTTACATATTCCATAACCCCTTGACTCTTGAAATATTCAAGGTGTTTTGTGAATTTTGAGTCTTGATTGGTTAGATAAATCTTCATTTTCAATGCTGTACAACGGTTAGTATAAGAATAGTAGCGAATTTTAAGATGCTTACTTTCATTTTATTACTAAAACCGCTATTATTTTTATACAGTGTTCTAAGGCGTTTTCCTTCATTTTTCATTTCTTGACTATAGTCAATGAATAAGATATAGCCAGAATTTACTTTTGTAGTATACAAATAAATATGTTCTATGACGCTTAGAGGAAAATTACTAATTATTTTAATGTTTTATGTATCATTTGCATTTGGACAGAATAACTCATCAATAGATTCTTTGCCAATTCAAAAGGACAGCCTAATTAAGAATAGGCATACTTTGGGTTCTTCCTTTTTTATGTTGGGCAATTTTCTTTCTGATTCTCCCGATTATTATTTACTGACTTATGGATATCGACTCACTAAAAAAGATAGATTTTTTGTAGAGTTTAATACGTGGAAATATTCTGAACCTTTAGGTACATATGGAAAATCAAAAGAGTTTTACCCCGGTTATGTAAGAGCTTTTGGGGTTGGTGTAGGATATCAACGATTTCATTGGAAGAGTTTGTTTACTACTATACAAGCAACTCCTTTTATTAAGCAGTATTACAATACTGATAATGATAAAATTCAAAAAGGTTTTCAGTTGTATCTTCAAGGGGTAGCAGGTTATCGGTTTGAATTTTTTAAGAAACGATGGTATGTGGAACCTGCACTTGCTCTAAAATATTGGCCTATTGATACGAATTATCCAACTGACTTTGCAGAAATTGAAAAGGGAACTCCTAAATATATATTTGAGCCTAGCCTTAATTTCGGTTTTAAGTTTTAATCACTAAGTGAAACCCTCTTTCGAATTCGGCTAAGAGTTTCTGGCTTAATTCCAAGATAACTTGCTAATTGATATTGCGGAACTCGTTGCATTAAATCGGGGCGGTTTTTGAGTAAGTTTAAATATCTCTCTTTGGGAGTTGAATTGATAAATGATGACATTTCTTCTTGACTTTCACCAAGCATCTTTTCCATTTCTACTCGACATACTTCTCCAAAACGAGGAAATTTTTTATAAAGAGCACTTTCTTTTTTAGAATTAAGAATTGCTACTGTTGTATCTTCTGTACAAGTAAAATAATATTTTGAAGGGCTTTGATTTGCCATACTATCAAAATTAATAGCAGATTGAAATTCAGTATAAAATGCAGAAGTTTTTTCTTCACCATCTTTAATAGAATATTTTCTTAAACAGCCATTTATTACCAAAAATGCGTCTTTAGCAATTTGACCTTCTTTAAGTAAATTTGTTTCTTTCGTATATGTTTTAATCGGAATAGCTTCTAAAATTCCTTGTTTTTCTTCATCAGTCAACTCGATAAAGTTTGACATCATATTAACTAAAGTGTTTTCCATTTATTATTATATGACCGAAATTCTTTAATGACATGGAAGAGATCGCTATATGTAACATTTCGTATATCCACCATTTACAAACACAAATATATTTAATCTAAAAGGCGCTTAATTGTTCTTTGGTTATCCTCAGCAACGGCTCGGCTTTGTGTTGTGAAGAATTTAAAAAGAAGAGTTGTCATTGTGTTTCTTTTTTCTTTCGCCGCCGCTTTTGAATGGATTTTAAAGCTGAGTTTCCCAAAACTGTAGAAAAGATTATAAGTGCGCCAAGGTAAAAACCCGGTGTCATTTGTTCACTTTCACCAAAAAATATAAGCGCCAACACAATTGCGTAAATCGGCTCCATATTGATGCTAATACTGACTGTAAAAGGTGATAATTCCTTCATTACCTCAACGCTCACCACAAAAGCTACAGCAGTACAAACCAACCCTAGAATGAGCAGATAAATAATGTCATTTATACCTGGTGAAAAGTCTGTAATTGTTGGAGATTCGAATAACAGGGTATAAATAGAAATACCTATGACTCCGCCTACCATTTCGTAGAAAGTAATGATTCTGGATTTATTCTCACGAATTAAAAGACCATTAATAGTACTAAAAAGCGCCGCTAAAAACGCCGATGATAGTGCTAGAAGTATTCCGAGGGCATATTGGCTTTCAAAATTAAATATGAGTGAAAGTCCTACTATTACTGCTAATCCAAAAAGCAGTTCGTAAAGAATCAATTTGCGTTTAAAAAAAATAGGCTCCAAAATAGCAACAAAAAGAGACGCAGAGGCCAAGGTTGTTAGTACAACAGAAACATTTGAAACTTTAAGCGCTTGAAAAAATGTACTCCAATGCGCTGCTACAATAAATCCTACAAAAATAAAAATAAGCGCTTTTTTAAAGGATATTTTCAGTTGGGCTTTCGTCGATATTGCATACATGGCTATACCAAAAGCTGCAATAAGCATTCTGTACCAAACAATAGAGTAATACGGAACTTCAATGAGTTTACCCAATATTCCTGTAAAACCCCAGATAAAAACTGTAGCGTGAAGCGCTATTTGATAGCGATAATCAATAATGAATTTTTTGAACATCTCTTAATCTTCCATTTGAGATTCGGCTACCCCACCACTTAAAATGATTTTCATCATTTCGGCAGGCTTAACATTTAACGGCGTTACATTCTTTTTGGGCACAATAAATATATTTCCCGTAAATCCATAGCTATGAGGAAGGTACACCATTACTTTTTCACCTTCAATGCCCCAAGTACTTAAATCAGACTGGGTTACAAAGCCTGGCTTTTCTACATCTGGACTTAACTTTACGAGCACAGGTTTTGAAAATTTCTTTTTCTTACCGCCAAGGATCGCTTCGGTAAAATCCATTATTGAAGTATAAATAGACTTAATAACAGGCGCTTTATTTAAAAGACGCTTAAACCAATAATTGATTGGTTTTGCTACGACAGTATTTCCCAAAAACCCAATTACCGTAATCATAACGACCAAAATAACGAGTCCTAAACCCGGGATATCAATTTTGAAAGGCAGAATGGTAGGAAGTATAGCATCTATAAAACCCAATAATGCAAATATTACGTAAAGCGTAACGGCCAATGGCACGGTAAACAATACGCCTTGTAAAAAGTAGGTTCCTATTTTCTTAAGCATCTTTTAATAGTTTTTCGTGGTCTGATTTTTTAAGCCCTTTTACAACTAAACTATAGGAATGATCTATCATTTTTATAGCAAGTTTGTCATCAACATCTGATCTTAAATTTACTGTATTCCAATGTTTTTTATTCATATGAAAGCCTTCTCTAATTCCGTTGAATTCCTCGCGCAGTTCGATAGCCCATTCAGGGCGACATTTTACGTTATAGCTTTTAAAATTATCGACATCACATAACGCGTAGATTTTCCCAATTACTTTAAAAACCAATGTTTTATTATCAAAAGGAAACTCTTCAGTGGTTCCCTCTTTTGATAAACAATAATCTCTAAATTCAATAATGTCCAAAGCTATGCCGATTCTAATAAGCGTTAAAAATACAATAAGGTCATAGATTCTAAATTTTCCGGTTCATCCTTTTTGAAGGCATATTTATTGTGTTCTGTTCAGAATGAAAATCAAAGTACAAGTCTCGATAAATTACTTTTGTCTATGAAAATGATATCAGATAGAATAAGCTTACGCAATCGCATATACTTCTCACTTACCCTGTTGGTGGTAATTAGCTTTCTAATTATTGGGGCAGTTACCATATGGTACACGCACATTGAAAACGAGCGCTACCATAACCAGAGACTTGAACGAAAAGAAAAAGCCATTACGTCTGCTTTGAATTATTTTTTAGAAGATAAGGTTGAGGATATCTACGCACTATACACTAGAAGTTTTCACGAGAAAATTGTTGAATTAGCCGACATACATGGGCTAGAAGTAAACCTATATGACATGGAAGGCAAATGGATTGCCTCTTCCAATTTTGATTATTTCGACCAAGGTATTTTACCAGAAATTCTTGACGATCAGCTCATGCAAACCATTTTTGATAATAGAGGGCATTATGTAACGGATCGTTATGTAGGTGAAGAAGATTTGCTAACAGCTTTCACTTTTGTACGTGGCGCAAATGAAGAGCCAATTGCATTGGTAAGCGTACCTTATTTTACAAGTAATGAAATTCAAAAAAATGAAACGTATGAACTTTTATATAGACTTGGTCAAATCTATTTACTGCTGATGTTGGGAGCATTGGTAATTGCATTCTTCCTTTCTAATTATATTACCAAAAGCTTGCAATCGATAACTCAAAAAATTCGAACGTTAAGTCTGACAGAAGCGAACGAAGAAATTAACTGGGAAACAAATGATGAAATTGGAGAATTGATAACCGAATACAATAAAAAAGTAAGAGAGTTAAAGATAAGTGCTGAGTTATTGGCGAAAAGTGAGCGCGAAGGAGCCTGGAGAGAAATGGCCCGTCAGGTTGCCCACGAAATAAAAAACCCACTTACGCCAATGAAGTTATCGGTTCAACAATTGGAAAGAAGTTGGAAAGATGGCAAAGAGGATTTCTCGATTCGAATGAAACGCTTTAATGAAACAATGACTCAGCAAATCGATACTTTATCAGATATAGCAACTGAGTTTTCGAATTTTGCCCGACTCAATAAATCAAATCCAGAAAAAATTGAGCTTATAGAGAATTTAAAAAACTGCGTTAAACTATTTGATGGAGAATCAATTGATATTCAATTTTCAAGTTCAGATACTAAAGCAGAAATACTTATTGATAAAACTCATTTTAGTCGGATTTTCACCAACCTCATTACCAATGCTATAGAAGCTATTTCAGAAGGAGTAGCTGGGCATTTGAAAATTGCAGTCTCTGTAAAAGAAAATGAGATTACTGTTTCATTGTCAGATAATGGAGTGGGTATTGAACAAGAGAAGCTAGATAGAATATTCGAACCTAATTTTACTACTAAATCAACAGGAACAGGTCTTGGGTTGGCAATGGTAAAAGGAATGCTTGATGCTGCAGAGGCAGCAATAACTGTAAGGTCTATAGCAAGTAAGGGCTCAACATTTACACTTTCGTTTCCGAAAATTACTTAGTTCTAATTTTAGAGATTCTAACATTACCTGCGCTCTTATACATCTTCTCACAAGTATATTTATTAAAATTCTCGCAAGATGAAGTAGCTCGAAATGTGGCAATTACTTCTGTTCCATTTGAAAGATGATCCACTTTACTCTCGTTGCAACCCAAATTCGACCTGTTTTATCTTGGGCGATATCATAGATTTCATTGCTAGCGATTCCCTCTGTTTTTCCATAATGGTTAAACAAAGCTTCTTGAGCCATTAATAAATTCGCTGCTAAAAGCAAGGTCGATATAAATGTGATAATCCTCATTGGTAAGATGAAAGTATTACAAATCAAAGTCCCAAGAGACGAATAAAATTAGAAATTGGCTTTTAATAAATAATCGGTTGGTTTATGGAAATGAGTGGGATTACTTCGGCCGTTTAAAAACTGGAACAGTACTGCAAGGCTCTCCAAACATCAACGACTTTGCAACCGGTTGCAGCTTATTTGTAATTTCTACCCAAGCTGCTTCCGAAACTGTTCTATCACCACAACCTTTAATAACTATTCGAGTATCGATATATTCTTCTGAATTTATCGAGCGAATAGAACGCAATAGTAATTGCTGTTCAACTCCTTGTTTGCTACCAAAATGGATTGTTAAAGCAAATTCCTGCAGGGCGGAACTTAACAGCATATAAGACCAACTTGGAATTATGGCATCAACAGAACAAGTCAAGGCGATGTGTTTATTCTGATAAACTGACCAGTCATTTTCTTTAATAAATGCTCTAAAATCCTTTTCTTTTAATGCAATTTCTTCCCAAAGATTTTGAGCAATATCGTATTCTACAATTTCTTCTTTTACGAAAAAATCAGCCATGTCTAGTTGAACTAAACCAGACTTAGCAACTTTGTTTATAATTTCAACTGATTCTGACATTACATAAATCCTAATTCCAACTGTGCTTCTTCAGACATCATATCCTTTTCCCAAGCTGGTTCAAAAGTGATTGTCACTTTTGCGTCACTTACTATTTGGATTCCCTTAACTTTTTCTTCCACCTCAGCCGGCAAGCTTTCGGCAACAGGACAGCTAGGTGATGTTAACGTCATAAGCACATCTACTTGCGCAGTGTCGCTCACAGCAATATCATAAATTAATCCCAGCTCATAAATATCAACTGGAATTTCTGGGTCAAAAACCGTTTTTAAAACCTCTATTACCGTATTCTCAATTACTTTTTTATCCATCTTAAATTGCTTTTGCTGAATAAGCTAAGGCGTATGTTTTAATTTTTTTAATCATTGATACCAAACCATTAGAACGGGTTGGCGATAAATGCTCTTTTAATCCAATTTTATCCACGAAATATAAATCCGATTTTAATATTTCATCTGCTGATGAGTTATTCAAAACTCTTACAACCATTCCTACAATTCCTTTAGTAATAATGGCATCAGAATCCGCCTGAAATTGCAAAATTCCGTTCTCTTGAGCTGGAATCAACCAAACTCTACTCTGACAACCCCTCACTAGATAATCATCCGACTTTAATTCTTCTGTAAGACCAATGACATCCTTCCCCATATCTATGATGTACTCATACTTTTCCATCCAGTCATCGAACATCGAAAACTCTTCAATAAGCTCGTCTTGTCTTTCGTTTATGGACATCATGAAAACATTTTTTTAACCCTTAACAATCCTTCGTATAGAGCATCAATTTCTTCTTTCGTATTGTAAAAAGCGAAAGACGCTCTTACCGTACCCGGTATTCCAAATCGCGTCATAACTGGCTGGGTGCAATGATGGCCAGTTCTTACTGCAATTCCTAATTTATCTAAGATAGTTCCAGCATCATAAGGGTGAATTCCATCCAACAAGAATGAAATCACTGAAGCCTTATTTTTTGCAGTTCCGTATATCTTAAGCCCTTCGATTTGACTTAATTTTTCTGTTCCGTATTCCAACAATTCTTGCTCGTAATCAGAAATAGCACCAAGACCAATTTCGTTTACGTAATCGATTGCTGTTTTCAAACCTATAACTCCTGCAATATTTGGTGTTCCAGCTTCAAACTTAAATGGCAGTTCATTGTAAGTGGTCTTTTCAAAAGACACCGTCTTAATCATATCACCACCGCCTTGATAAGGAGGTAGTTTATTCAACCACTCTTCTTTGCCGTACAAAACACCTACGCCTGTTGGGCCAAATAACTTGTGGCCGGACATTACATAAAAATCGCAATCTAATGCTTGAACATCAACGGCCATGTGAGGAACAGCTTGAGCCCCATCCAATAAAACTGGAATTCCTTTTGAATGCGCTGCTTCGATTACATCAGTAATTGGGTTCATCGTTCCTAACGCATTGGAAACATGATTTACTGCAATAATTTTAGTTCTATCAGACAATAAGTTATGAAATTCCTTCATAATCCATTCACCCGAATCGGTAATTGGAATCACTTTGAGCTTCGCTCCAGTTTGCTCACAGGCCATTTGCCAAGGCACAATGTTCGAATGATGTTCTAACTCTGAAACGATAACCTCATCACCTTCTTTTAGAAAGCTTTTAGCAAAACCATTGGCTACTAAATTGATTCCGTCAGTAGTTCCTTTATTAAATACTATTTCGTGGTCAAATTTCGCATTAAAATGAGCTTGAACCGCTTTCCGCGCAAGTTCATATTCCTCAGTAGCCGCAGCCGATAAAGAATGAACACCTCGGTGAATATTAGAGTGCTCATTAGAATAATAATCCGCCACTCTATCAATAACCACTTTTGGTTTTTGAGTAGAAGCTGCATTGTCAAAATACACCAAAGGTTTACCGTTAACTTCCTGTTGAAGAATGGGGAACTCTTTTCTAATTTGCTCTATGTTCAATTCAGTTTTTACCACACTTATACTTTAAAATTTTCATCTACTAATTCTTCAACATGCGTTCTAAATGAGTCTAATTTAATCTCATCTAGAACATCAAATACAAATGCTCGGATTAACATTTTTTTTGCACTTATTTCACTTACACCTCTAGTTTTCAGGTAGAAAAGCGCTTCTTCATCCAATTGCCCTGTTGTTGAGCCGTGAGAACATAAAACGTCATCAGCGTAAATCTCTAATTCTGGTTTTGAATTAATGGTTGCATCATCACTCAATAAGATATTTTGATTGCTTTGAAACGCATTAATCTTCTGAGCATCAGGCTGCACCATAACTTTTCCATTAAAAACTGCAGTAGCTTTATCATCGATAATGCCTTTATAGTTTTCGCTTGAGTTACAATTTGGAGCAATGTGATCTACATAAGTATGATTGTCAAAATGCTGCTTCCCAGAAGCAAGGTAAACTCCATTTAATTTGGTTTCGCAGTTCTGTCCTTCAACTGCAATATTCAAATTATTTCTAAGGATTTTTCCTTCTAAACAAATGGTATGAATTGCAAATCGACTGTCTCTTTTTTGTTGAACCGCGATTGTGTTGATTAGGTAATTCTCATCTCCGCCCTGTTGCAATTGGTGCACATTCAATTCTGCATTTTTTGCCACTTTCATTTCCGAAACTACATTCCAAAAATTATTTTCATTGCCCTCGTTTTGAAAATTGAAAATAAACTGAGCAGAAGCACTTTTTGCTACTTCAATTTTAATTCTAGGTTGAGCTTGAATTCCGCTACTGGCATTCACAAAATTCAGTTGAATCGAATTGTCCATTACCACGCCTTCAGCAACTTTAATTCGGATACCTGAGGTAAAGTAGGCGGTATTCAATGCAGCAAAAAACTCGTGCTGATATTCTACCAATGAATTCCGAACTTCCTCAATAGGGGAAATTTCAATTCCTTCAGGTAACTTTCCAATTAAATCTCCAAAAAAGCCGTTTACACAATTGATATGTGCCCCCTTTTCATCAATTGACAGAACCTTCACATCATCGTTAGATTCTTCAATCGAAAATGAACTGTTCTGGATTTTTGTTAATCGTGTATACTTCCAATACTCATCCCGAGTAGAAGGAAAGGCCAGGTTCTGCAGAGCAATTTGTGCTGCTATACTTTCTCCTGAAAGTCCTTCAGAAACTCTGAACTGCTCTAAAAACAATTCCTTTTTATCTTTTACAACTACAGACATTACGCTAGTTCTTTATCTTCTTTAGTCAACCAATCGTACCCTTTTTCTTCTAATTCTAGTGCTAATTCTTTACCAC
Organism: uncultured Flavobacteriales bacterium; assembly: GCA_913020435.1. Classification (GTDB taxonomy): domain Bacteria; phylum Bacteroidota; class Bacteroidia; order Flavobacteriales_G; family Salibacteraceae; genus UBA6770. The sequence goes on from CAJVZZ010000005.1 coordinate 114,402, forward strand.
CAGTTTTTACAATCCTCCCTTGATACAATACATGTACAAAGTCCGGGACTACATAATCCAAAAGTCTTTGATAGTGCGTAATAACTATGGTTGCATTGTCCTTAGTTTTAAGTTTGTTTACTCCGTTTGCAACAATTCTTAAGGCATCGATATCTAGCCCCGAATCTGTTTCATCAAGTATGGCTAATCTAGGATCAAGCATTGCCATTTGGAAAATCTCGTTACGCTTCTTTTCACCACCAGAGAAACCTTCATTGACAGAACGGCTCGCTAAATTATCTTTTAGTTCAACCAATTCCTTTTTCTCTTTTACTCTCTTCAAGAATTCTTTTGCAGACATTCTTTCAAGGCCTTTGTATGCCCTTACTTCGTTTATTGCTGCTTTCAGGAAATTGATGTTGCTGACTCCAGGAATTTCAACTGGGTATTGAAAAGCTAAAAACAACCCTTCGGCTGCTCTTTCTTCAGGAGCTAATTCCAGCATATCTTTTCCATCAAAAGAAACTGTTCCTCCATCAACTTTGTAATCTTCTCTTCCAGCTAAAACTGAAGCCAAGGTGCTTTTTCCAGAACCGTTAGGTCCCATTATCGCATGAACTTCGCCTGCTTTTACTTCTAAATTTAAGCCTTTAAGGATTTCCTTTCCTTCTACGCTTGCTTTAAGGTCTTTTATTGATAACATAGCTTCCTTGCTTGAGAATTAATCCTCTTTGTTTTAAAATAAAATATTGAAGGTGGTAAAGCCGCCATAACGTCTTGTTATGTATTGCTGCATCTGCACCTTGTCCTAGTCCGATAATTTATCGTGACTGTTTGAATATTGTTCCTGTTTTAATATCCATTTCTTTTCTGATAACCTATCCTACTGAACCTTCTAACGAAATATCCAACAATTTCTGAGCTTCAACTGCAAACTCCATTGGTAACTGATTCAAGACATCTTTACAATATCCGTTTACTATTAAACCAATTGCTTTCTCGGTATTAATTCCGCGTTGGTTACAGTAAAATATTTGATCCTCACCAATTTTAGAGGTCGTAGCCTCATGTTCAACTTTCGCCGTTTTATTGGAGGTTTCTATATATGGAAAAGTATGTGCTCCGCAAGTATCACCCAACAACAATGAATCGCATTGTGAAAAATTACGTGCATTTATAGCACTCTTATTAATCTTAACTAATCCTCGATAGGAATTACTGCTTTTTCCAGCAGAAATACCTTTCGAAATGATGGTAGACTTGGTGTTTTTACCAATGTGAATCATCTTCGTACCCGTATCTGCTTGCTGGTAATTGTTAGTTACCGCAACACTATAAAACTCACCTACCGAATAATCACCTTTCAATATACAACTTGGGTACTTCCAAGTCACAGCAGAACCCGTTTCAACTTGGGTCCAAGCAATTTTTGAATGGTCTCCTTCGCAAAGGCCTCGCTTAGTAACAAAGTTGTAGATACCTCCTACTCCTTCCGCATTACCCGGATACCAGTTCTGAACAGTAGAATATTTTACCTCGGCACCTTTGTGCGTAACTATTTCTACAACTGCTGCATGCAATTGATTTTCATCTCGCATTGGCGCTGTACATCCTTCTAAGTAACTTACATAACTATCTTCATCTGCAATGATCAAAGTTCTTTCGAATTGACCCGTATTTGCTTCGTTGATTCTAAAGTAAGTAGACAATTCCATTGGGCATCTAGTACCTTTTGGAATGTAGCAAAAGGACCCATCAGTAAATACTGCTGAATTCAATGCTGCATAATAGTTGTCGTTTACCGGCACTACTGAAGCCATATATTCTTGCACCAAATCGGGGTGATTCTTAACCGCCTCAGAAAACGAACAGAAAATAATTCCCTTTTCAGCTAGCGTTTCTTTAAAGGTAGTCGCTACAGACACTGAATCCATAACAATGTCAACAGCCACGTTAGATAGTCGCTTTTGCTCATCGATTGAAATACCTAATTTTTTGAAAGTTTCCAATAATTCCGGATCTACTTCATCCAAACTATCTAGCTTTTTCTTAGGCTTTGGAGCTGCATAAAATATTAGATCCTGAAGATTAGGCTTAGGATATTTAACATGTCCCCATTCAGGTTCAGTTAAGGTCTGAAATTTCTCGAAAGCATCCAGTCTAAATTTCAATAACCATTCAGGTTCATCTTTCTTTTTGGAAATAAAACGAATGATCTCTGCATTTAGACCTTTTGGCGCATTATCAGATTCAATATCGGTTGTAAAACCGTATTTATATTCTGAGTTTATATATTCGTCAAGAGCTAAGTCTTGTTGAGCTAACTTATCTGGCATATCTAATTAAATTGAAAAACTTTCCCCGCAACCACAGGTGCGCGAAGCGTTCGGATTGTTAAAAGCAAAACCTTTTCCGTTGAGGCCTCCACTGTATTCTAAAACAGTTCCTGCTAAATACAAGAAACTCTTTTTGTCTACGGCTATCTTGATGCCTTGATCTTCAAAGATTTTATCGTCCACTTTCGATTCCGATTCAAAATTCATTTGATAGGTAAGGCCACTACAACCGCCACCTTCTACACCAACACGTATAACAGCATTCTGAGGAATCTTATCTTCTGCCATAAGGCGAAGGACTTCTTCTTTTGCTTCTTCTGATACTTTTATCATAATCTTGTAACAATTAGGCAAACTGCATAGTTCGCTAGAGTGCAAAGTTATTTAGAATAGTTCTAAATAAAAAAAAAATAGGTTAATAATATACCTAATAGTAGGTAGAAGGAATTTCTTCCAACACAAAACGCCGACTATTGATTTTAGGTCAGGTAGTTAGTTTGTAACTGCAAAGAAATATAAACATAAAATCAATAAGAAAAATTAACCATAGACTGCTGATATTAATATCAATTACAATCCTTTCTTGTAAAAAAGAAAGATATACCGATGCAACAGCGACTAATTACAATTCAAAAGCAATAAAAAAATAATGGCACTTATTTGAGCCAAAAAAAACAACTCCCACAAACTCTAATAAACTATCCAGTGTATGGCTACATTTGAACTAGAAAAGTCTAAACGGAAACATTTGCTTCCCTTGACGCTTTCAGAAAAGCAACCGCAATACCATTCGAGACTTTTAGCTTCAATGCATCTGAAAGCGGAAATTTCACTGCATCATAAGGAACTGTAATAAACGGTTACCCTAATTCACTATTAGGCTTTCCTGGAAATCCAGAGTTTTAAGACCTAGTGTTGCGCATAGAAAGAACTGTCTAGTATATGAGACATTATTACCTCTGACGTCTATACTGGTTCTAATGGAACATACTTGGAATCAGGAGGCAAGGTTTTCATAGATGCCAAATCTAACGGGACTTTATTAACAGTAGCTCCTGGAAAATCCGCAGGAAATTCAATGCCTGCGGAGACTACTGCAACAGGAATGCAGCTTTTTACTGGAGATCAAAGTGCGGATAGAAGCGCTAGATGTACCATTTTTGACTCAACTGTCGCTAACTATCGTTTTGACTATCCGCAAATTACCCCCCTCCATTTTTATATGAAATAAAACTTGGAATTTTAGGCTGAATAAACATTGATCGAGACTTACATAGTGGCCAAACCGTTACTATGAATTTGAAGTTACAACCCTTCCTAAACGATGCCCCTGGAACACAAAATTTGTTGGTATAGTGAACGATGTTCATTCTATTTGAGGAGGAGGATGAGGAAAGTACTCTGGAATTGGAGGTAAAGTTAGAATCACTGCCAACAGAATAATACCATTGCTGCCCTCATTTGATTTATACAATTTTCAGTGAGTACAATTTAATATGTTTTGTTAGAAGATGCAACTGACTAAATCGATTTAAATCAGATTATCATAAAACATAACAAGTGCAGGATTATATGATATGATCAATCATCTAAAATAGGATAATGAACTAATCAATAGCGTTTCAATAATTTTTGAAAGTGCGAAATGACGATTGATTTTAAAATTATGATTTCGCTCTTTTATTTATTGGAACTTATCTTGAAGTCTTTAATGGAGGAAAACAGCAGCGAGCTTTACGTTTAATACATGGCTTACAACCTTAATATTTCAGTTGCACAGTTTGCTAGAAAAGCTTGAAACAAGAGATTGAAGAAAAAGAATTAGCTCAGAATATAAAGTTGATCAATTAGGACGGCAAGTGTTTTTCCACTAAACCATATACAAACGTGCCTATTGTTGCTCCAATAATTGCTAAAATCATAATGGAATATCCTGCACCCGTTATAGCAAACAAAGGCGCTGGACAAGCCCCTGTGAGTGCCCACCCGAATCCGAAACAAATTCCACCAACCAAGTTTCCAACTTTCTTAAGTGGCTTGGGGTTCAATACTATTGGCTCTCCCTCTATCGATTTTAAATTGAATTTTTTAATCAATTGAATAGATATAGCCCCAACAGCAATTGCACTTCCAATAACACCATACATATGGAATGCGTCGAACAAAAACATTTCTTGAATACGAAACCAAGAAACAACTTCTGCTTTTATCAAAAGAATACCGAAGCTAATACCGAGCATTAAAAATTTCGCGTACCTCATTGTTTATAGTGTTAAAATAGTTGGGAGTATAAAATAGGACATAAGTAAACCTCCAATAAAAAATCCAATTACAGCAATAAGCGATGCCAGTTGAAACAAAGACAAGCCCATAATGGCATGACCCGACGTGCAGCCTCCTGCATATCTAGCACCAAACCCGACAAAAAACCCTCCAATTATAGTTATAATAAACGTGCGAAGAGTAAAGAGTTCGTCCCAATTAAAAATCTCCTGAGGCAATAGGGTATTGAAGTCTGTAATTCCCATACTAGTAAGCCGCTCAACGGTCGCTTCACCAAGAAGAACAGGATTACCGTCATTCATAAAGTTTCCTGCGATTATGCCGCCTATCAGTATTCCAACTAAAAATACTAGATTCCAAATATCGTTTTTCCAGTCATTTTTTCGATATAAGTCTGCATTTATGGGCACACACATCGAGCAAACCGAACGAAGTGTGGCAGAAACTCCAAACGGCTTGTTTCCGATGTACAACATAACGGGAACCATTAGCCCTATAAGTGGGCCAGAAACGTACCATGGCCAAGGAGAAAATATAAAATCCATATAAAATAATTTTAAATGCGAATTAAGTACCTGTTTTATTCGTTTACTGTAAAATTCAAAGTATTGACGTTAACTTGACCTAAGTTAGCTCCATTTACAAAACAGAACTCACAACGGCTAAATTTGTAAACATAACTTTTTAGTTGGATTACCTTTTTGAAAAGTCTGTAAAAAAGCAATTTATAAATGCTTAGGCCCAATATTTCACAATTACTTTTTCGAAAGTGAATTGTCTGGAACTTCAAAATTTCGGAACTACTCTATCTCTACTATATACCATTAGATAGGTATTGTATAATCGAAGAAAGCTTCACACATTTGCAATACAAATGAAATTAACTCAGGCGCCTTTCAATAAACCCCTTCTGGTAATAAAAATAAGTGATACTGCTCTTGAAATTAAGTTGTTGGAATTGGGCTTTGGCGTTAACACCCAATTCAACTTATTGAGGCAAGCGCCTTTTAATGGCCCTTATACGCTCAACAATGAAAAAACACAAATAATTTTGAGAAGTGAGGATGCTAATAGGATCGAAGTTTCAATACCACTAAGTAAATGAACGTTGTATTAGCGGGAAACCCAAACTGCGGTAAAACTTCTTTATTCAATCGGTTTACCGGTATGAATCAAAAAGTAGGTAACTACCCTGGAATTACTGTAAGTAAAAGAGAGGGTTCCTTTAAAATTGACAGCGAAGCTTGTTTAATCACTGACTTACCAGGTATTTATAGTTTATATGCCGGAAGTGAAGACGAACAAATATCGGTAAACACACTATTAGATCTTCAAAAAATAGAAAAGCCTCCAATTATACTTTGCATAATAGATATTCAAAGTCCACATAAAAATCTGCTTCTACTTTCTCAACTTATCGAATTAGGAATGCCTGTTATCGGTGTTTTTAATTATCGTAAAAAAACTACGACATCTGAAATAAGCGATTGGATCAAAAAGTTAAAGGCGAAATATCTTATTCCTTTTTTAGCTTTAAATGCCAACTCCGGCGAAGGGGTAAATGCACTAAAGGAAGAATTAAAAAACAACAAGAACAATGAAGCAGTAAGTGGTGATCCAAATTCCAAAGTAGCGGAATTTGCGACGTGGATAAAACAAGCCAACGAGAGCGATACAGAATCAAATATTCTAAAAATAACCAAAGACCTAAGGGCTCGACTTGAGGATGTAGACAATAGTTTCCCGTCAAAAACTTACAGCCCTGAACTCAAACCAGATTCTACTCAAAAAACCCACAGCAAAACTTCCTATCTAGATAAATTACTCATGCACCACATATGGGGTTATTTGATTTTTGGGATTTCATTAATTGTAATATTTCAAGCAGTATTTTCTTGGTCGGCCTATCCAATGGAATGGATTGAAGAAGGCTTTGGGTTATTATCTGCCTTTACCCAGAACTATTTACCCTCTAATTTTTATACAAATGCAATAAGCGATGGAATCATTCCTGGGCTTGCAGGCATTGTTGTTTTTGTGCCGCAAATTTCCTTTCTATTCTTGTTTATTGCCTTGTTCGAAGAGTCTGGTTACATGACGCGCGTGGTGTATTTAATGGATAGACTGGTAAAACCTTTTGGTCTATCCGGTAGGAGTGTAGTGCCTTTAATTTCGGGTTATGCCTGTTCAATACCTGCAATCATGGCTACTCGAACCATAAAAAACCCCAGAGAAAAGCTGATTACCATGCTCGTAATCCCTTTTATGACCTGTTCTGCCAGAATACCAGTGTATACAACACTTATCGCGCTTATGATGTCTTCAGAGGCCAGTGTGGGTGTCTTTAACTCTCAAGGATTGGTGCTATTTGCCCTGTATTTGTTTGGTGCTTTTATGTCCTTTTTTACTGCGTTAGTCGCTCATAAAATAATGAAGCGCGGCGGCAGGTCTGTGCTCATCATGGAACTCCCAAACTACAAAATACCAAGTTTCAATAATGTGATGCTTACTATTTATGAAAAAAGTAAATCCTTTGTATTTCAGGCGGGTAAAATAATTATCCTCGTTTCTCTTGCTTTATACTTAATGTCAAATATTGGATTCAACGATACGTTTGAGAAAATTGAAGATAATGATACAGAATTTGTAAATCAATTCACACCCAATGAATTAGCTCAGTTAAAACTGGAGAATAGTGTGATAGGTCAACTCGGAAAATTCATTGAACCCGCCATTAGACCATTAGGATACGATTGGAAAATTGGAATTTCGCTCATCACCTCCTTTGCGGCAAGAGAGGTTTTTGTGGGAACAATGAGTACCATCTATGCATTGGAAGATGCCGGTGACGATACAACCTCTATCATTCAGAAAATGCAGTCGGACAAAAATCCAGACGGAACAGCAAAATACAGCCTTGCAGTAGTACTTTCTTTATTGGCGTTTTATGCATTAGCCATGCAATGCCTCAGCACAATAGCGGTTATGTATAAAGAAACTGGAGGTTGGAAGTGGCCCTCAATTCAGTTTATTGTTTCTACAGGCAGCGCCTATTTATTGGCGTTGTTGATATATCAACTTATGAGTTAATTTATTGAAATAAATGCTTACTAGATTTTGTGTTTTTCCAAATCTATGCGCTCAATCAAACGTTCTTGTCACTTAGTGTTTTCCTTAATTCTATTACTCAGCAACCTGAATATATCTGGTCAAACGGATCCTTTTACAATAAAAGGTGATAAAAAGCAGCAACTGATCGGAGCATAATCATCATTGTAGGAACTGACAACTTAAAAGAACTAAAATTGGAAAAAGATGCACTTTTCAGCTTTATCTTAGAATACGTATATAATTCTACGGTCCTTTTTGGAGGTAAAGATGTTTATTCCAAAAGTGTTTTTATTAATTTAAGAAATGTCGCTGAGTCAGACGTAAATATTGGGTGTCACTCAAGTGAAGTCGATATTGCTTTTACCTCAAGCTCCAAATATCCTGAAAAACCAATTGAAGCACTACTCACTGGAAGAATAATATTTAAACCCGAAGTCCAATGTTTTGATTGGCCCCTGTTAGAGCCAAATGAGGTATTCTTGGACTACGAAAGGTTTCAAAAAGAACTTACACATGAAAAACCTAAGAATAAACGAGTTGATTACGCAAACGCTGGAAATAATAAATTGTACTAACCATAGTTCTTACAAAGGCTAATATTGCCCTTTAATGACAAACAATTCAACATACCTCAATATTCTGTTTTTTGCAGTCGTGCTTTCCTTTTTTACTAAAAATGGAAATACGCAACAAGTTGTGATTAACGAAATTATGAGTTCCAACTATTCGTCTTGGTATGACGAAAACCAAAATACTCCTGATTGGATTGAGCTTTACAACCCCTCCAACTCTTCAGTTAATTTATCTAATTATGCGTTATCAGATAAAAGGGATAACTTAAGAAAATGGGTGTTTTTAAATGATACAATTGGAGCAAACGGCTTCCTAATTATTGCCGCTTCAGGAGAGAATAAAAAACAACCCAGTTCAACTTTACATACTAATTTCAAAATTAGCGCAGAAGGAGAACGTCTTTTTCTGACCAATAATACGGGTGTTATTATTGATAGTACTCCAGAAATTCATTTACCTGTAAATCATAGTCATGGAAGAATAAAAGACGGAAATGATACCACAGGCGTTTTTTTTCAATCCACTCCCAATGCCTCTAATAGTAGTAGCTTTTTTATTGAGGAAATATCCTTTTCAAGGAAATTTGGTTTTTATGCTGCCCCTTTCAATTTACAATTGACTTGTTTAGACTCTATATATTATTCTATTGATGGATCAGAACCCTCAACCCAATCAAAATTGTACGCCAACACAATTCGAATTGATGCCAAGCCAAAGAGTGCTCTTAGTTTAATCCCAACCACGCATATTAGAAATGACACTGAAAGCCAGCTTGAAAATCAATTTGGATTCAAGGTTCCTGATAAAGAAACACGCAGAGGAGTCGCTTTTCGTGCTCAATCATTTAAAAATGGACAACCTACAAGTAAAATCTATTCAGGCACGTTTTTTACCAATGCAGACAAATATTCATTCCCTGTAATTTCACTTATTCTAGACTCTAATCAACTTTTCAATTACGCCAGAGGGATTTACGTTCCTGGAATTCATTGGGATGAATCTAACGTTGGTTGGACGGGAAATTATTATCAACGTGGACGTGATTGGGAACGTATAGCCAGTATGGAGTTTTTTAATGAACACCGCTTCAAACAATTTTCAGAAACTATTGGATTGCGCATTTCTGGTAACAAATCAAGAGATTATCCACAAAAATCGCTACGAATTTATTTTAGAAAGGACTATGGAATGTCAGAAATTCCAAATTATTTCTTTCAGCAAAGGGCGTATGAAAAATTAAAACGAATAAGTCTAAGGTCATCTTTCACGTATTGGAATGACCGAAATTTATTATTTCAAGACGACGTAATTCACGAATTAGCATGGCGGTCAGGGCTTAACATAGATGTTCAACATTCTCAGCCTTCTATAGTTTTTATTAACGGAGAATATTGGGGAATTCATAATATTCGTGAGCGACAAGACAATGATCATATAAGTAACTTATATGATATCCCAAAAAACGGAGTCAATATTATTTCGGGCAACCTAAATTTAGAGGAAGGAGACCCTAAGTCTTTTAAAGATCTTTTGGATTTTACAACAATAAATGAACTGAGTAATCTTACAAATTATGCTCACGTAGAATCAATAATTGATATGGATAGTTATGTTGACTATTTCATTATTGAAACCTTTTTTGGAAATGCCGATTGGCCTGACAATAACATGAAAATGTGGCGTAAAAACGAAGAAGAGTCTAAATGGAGGTGGCTTCTCTATGATTTAGATGCTACAGGTGTCTACCCAAACAATAATCCCTTCATTTTCCTAAAAGATACAGCAAACGATCAAGTTCAACTTTTTAGATCTCTCATGGAAAATGAAATTTTTGTAGAGCGATTTACTAATCGATATTTCGAATTACTTTCCACATCATTTTTACCTTTTCGGATTCAAGAAATGGTAAAAATTAAAATGGACTTATATGGGCCGGAGATATCGGCTCATATAGACCGTTGGGGCAATCCTGTTTCCTATGAAAACTGGATAGAGAGTTGTAAGCAGTTTCTTGATTTTCTAGACAAACGTCCATGTGTTGTTCAACAAGCTCTAATTGATGTTTTTAAATTACCGAAAAAAGATATTCTTAATTGTATTGAAGAACCTGAAGCAATAACCCAGTTAAGTATTTATCCAAATCCAAGTTCAGCTTTCATTGAAGTAAAAACCAATGCTACCATTAAGGAACCACTAATTTTTGAAATATTCTATAGTAATGGACTTCTTATACAATCTTATAGACTGACAGAAAATAAGCACAACATCAATCTAGGCAACTATAGTGATGGATTATACATTGGAAAAACAACAATAAATGGGCGAAGCAATGTTTTAAAATTTGTAATCGCAGATTAGATTATATATCTATTCGCTAAATCATCACCCCAATAACGCAAACATCATCAACTTGCTCGAGATCGTTTCGCCATTTTTCGAATACTTCATTTAGTATTTGTTGCTGTTTACTATTAGGTTCCTTCATTACTTCAGAAAGTAATTTCTTGAACGGTCCATATTTAAATTTCCTAGAATTTGCGCCACCAAATTGATCGGCAAAGCCATCAGAAAAAATGAAAATATACTCCCCTTTTTGCGTTTGAATAGTTGTACTAGTAAATGGTTTTTCATCTACATATCTGCCAACTGGTTGCCTATCTCCTTTGTATTCGTTAAGAATATGAGTCTTATTAAATACTCCTTTTTCACTAGGAACCTCGCCCTCTTTTAAGTGTCTAAAGTGGTAAAGTGGACTTTTGGCGCCAGTAAATTGAACTTCCAAAGTTTTATTGTCCAGACGACACAATGCAATGTCCATCCCATCTTGAATTTCATCGTCTCCCTTTGAAAGGGTAGAAACGACAATTTTACGAACCAAATCTAAAATTTCACTAGTTTCTGTGAGCTTTAACTCAACGGTAGCTCTATTAAGAGCTGCAGTGCACACCATACTTACCATTGCTCCCGGAACTCCATGCCCAGTGCAATCTGCAGCAGCAAAATAGGTGTATTGCTTAGAGTTGTGGATCCAATAAAAATCACCTGCAACAATGTCTTTTGGTTTGAAAAAAACAACAGGATTCCCAAGGAATTCTTCAAAAGATTTTCTAGAAGGAAGTACTGCTGACTGTATCCTTTTAGCATAAGTAATAGAATCTAAAATCTCTTGATTTTTTTCTTCTACCAGTGACTTTTGTCGAGCAAGTTGTTTGTTTGAATGCTCCAATTGTAATCTAGAAATAATACTCGATTTCGTGAGTCTGTAACGCACATCAACCAAAAAAATAAAGATTACCATTACTAATAAAGTAAGCGCGCCTCCGTTAACTAAAATCTCTTCGGCGGTGAGCTCACTAAAAAAATAAAAGAACAAAATATTAATCGGAAGACTTAAATAAAGGGCCTTGATAGACCAATGCTTTCGCCATAGTAGCATCATACCGGCACCAATAATTAAAGCAATATAAGAAAAGGTATGTTTCTGCATTTCCCCGGCATCCATTATGCTCCACATGTATGCGTTTTGAATACTAATCAGCATAAAAGGAATAAATGCCAACAACTCAGCAATCATATTCCAACGGGATCGCATAAATAAAAGAAAAGCTGTGACTATTGAAATCCCTATTCTGATAAGAAGAAACTGAAACCATGTTTCGGCATTATTAAAATAATCAACAACGCTGAACAATAGATTAAAAACAACTGCAATCCAGCAAATAGTTGTGTGGTAACGAAGGACATCAATATCCATAGCTTCTTCCCACTTTACCGAAAATTCTTTTCTTACCATTAACTCTGTTCTCTTAATCCTCAATAGAAACTCCGAATTTTAATTCGCTAGTCTACTTCAATAATAATATTTAGTTAAAGTTAGCACAAGATTTTATTTGGGACATAATCGTCTGGCTTTTGAGATTAGAAACGTCTTTATTCGAAAAAAACTTTGTTAGCCTCGTAGGGGGTTTCCTTCTACTACTTTTGCATTCTTATAAATTGGTAATTATGATGCAAGAAGATTCGGAACGTACAGAACTAGAAAACCTAGGTGAATTTGGACTTATTGACCATTTAACTAAAGATCTGGAAAACAAACAGCCATCAACTAAAATTGGTGTAGGTGACGATGCTGCAGTAATTGATATTGGAGATAAGTATCTTCTAGTTTCAACAGATATGCTTATGGAGGGTGTGCACTTTGATTTAAGCTACGCACCGCTTAAGCATTTGGGATACAAGGCGGTCATAGTAAACCTTTCGGACATTTATGCAATGAACGGTACGGCAACTCAAATCACCATTTCTATTGCTGTTAGTAACCGTTTTTCATTAGAAGCAATCGATGCGTTTTATGAAGGCGCTAAATTGGCTGCCGAAATTTATGGAGTAGATATTATTGGGGGTGACACCACCTCATCTCTTGCTGGTTTTGGCATTTCAATTACCGCTATTGGCGAGGTAGAAAAAGACCAATTAGCTACTCGATCTGGAGCTCAAGAAAACGATTTAATCTGTGTTACCGGAGATTTAGGCGGAGCATATGTTGGATTACAATTGTTGGAAAGAGAAAAAGGGATTTTTAAAGAAGACGATAAAGTTCAGCCCGATTTTTCTGGAAAAGATTACTTACTGGAGCGTCAACTAAAGCCAGAAGCAAAAAAAGGCTTGAAAAAAATGCTGAAAAATGCAGGAATTGTTCCTACCTCTATGATTGATGTTTCTGATGGATTAGCATCAGAGCTGATGCATTTAGGAAAAAATTCAGATAAGGGAATGACGATCTACGAAAACAAATTACCTATTGATCCGCTTACCGTTTCTACCTCTGAAGAATTAGGAGTAGACCCAACAATATCTGCGTTAAATGGTGGTGAGGATTACGAATTGCTTTTTACAGTTGCTCAAGCCAATTTTGAGAATGTAAAATCGCTTGAAGGAGTTTCAATTATTGGACACGTTACCGACATCAATACGGGATTTAACATGATTGGAAAAGGTGATAATGTCATCAAACTTTCTGCTCAAGGCTGGAATGCCTTTAGCAAATAATAATTCTCTGTCTTACAGATATTTATAGCTTTTAACTATTTCTAAAAATTTCTTGATTTTGGATGGTGATACATTCAAAAAACCTACATAATCTTGCAAAAAATTTGAGGCTATGAATTTGCAAGAAATGCTCTCAGTAACATTGATTTTATTTTCTGTTATTGACATCGTTGGATCTATTCCAATTGTAATTGATTTACGTAAGAAAGAAGGTGAAATTCAGTCGCTAAAAGCGACTATTGTTTCGGGAATTTTAATGATCGTTTTCCTGTATGTAGGAGCAAGCATTCTTAGCCTATTTGGACTTGATCAACATTCGTTTGCTATCGCCGGGGCAATCATTATGTTTTTTATCGCGGTTGAAATGATTTTAGGAATTACACTCTTTAAATCCGATCCAACTTCAAAAGGAATTGGTTCTATTGTTCCTTTAGCATTTCCGCTTATCGCTGGGGCAGGAACACTAACAACTATACTTTCATTACGTGCTGTATATGATCCTACCAATATTTTAATCGGTATTATTCTAAATCTATTCATCATATTCGCTGTGCTTAAATCAACGAACTTTCTAGAAAAGAAAATTGGCCCAGGTGGTTTTATGGTCTTGCGAAGAGTCTTTGGGATTATCCTATTGGCTATTTCAGTTAAAATTTTCAAGGAAAACATTTTGCTTACGCTCATCGAATTCCAGGCTACATTATCTACCTAACGATCTAGTATTTAATTACTTTAGAGGGCTAAAACAATAACTCAAACTATGAAAGTGCTGAAAATTATTATCGGAATTACAGTACTTGTTATTGCTCTCAGTTTCGGTTACTTAGCAATGTTACCCTCTACCTACTCTATTGAAAGAAGTGTAACCATAGAAGCGCCAAAAGCTCTTATAATGGAACATTTAGCCAATTTTTCAGAGTGGGAAAATTGGAGCCCTTGGAAGGCTAAAGACCCAAAAGCAAAATACACCTATGAAGGAGAAGATGGGGTTCTTGGCTCTAAAATGAGTTGGATAACCAGCTTTCCCGCTGATAATAAAAATCAAATTGGCGAAGGTGGAATGATTCTGACAGAACTCACTAAATCGACTGCAACCTTTGAATTGTGGTTTTTAAAACCTAGGGAAATGACTTCAAAAAATGGATTTGAATTAACCACAGATGGTAATAAAACTATTGTGGGTTGGCACGACTCTGGAGAACTCTCCTTTTTTGCTCGTCCAGCAGGAAAAGCAAAAGATGAAAGAGTCGGTCCTGACTTTGAAAATGGATTAGCTGCACTAAAGACGCATATAGAGAAGCACGCAGAAAGCATAGAGATTGAATATGTTATTGAAGAAGTTAATGTTGAGTCAGTTTACTACTATTCTTTGACGGATACTGTCAGCAGAGAAGAAATAACAAGTGCAACCAAAACGATGTTGACTGGCTTAATGGAATTTGCTGCTAATAATACTATTGAAGTTTCTGGGGCACCTTTTACCATGTATAACTCATGGGCTGGTAAAACCACAAAAATAGAATGCGGAATTCCTGTTACTGATAATACCATCGAGGGAAAAGAAGGAATAACAGCAGGCTCCTATTATGCAGGAAATGCTTTAAAAACAACACATCTAGGTGGATACAAAACTTCAGAAAAATCGCATAGCTCAATTGGTGATTATGTAGAAATCCATGGAAAAATGATTATTGGTAATCCGTGGGAAGTATATATTGCGGGTCCTATGAACGAACCCGATACTTCCAAATGGATTACTGAAATTTACTACCCTATTCAATAAATGAAACTTATTTGTTTGAATGCCTCTATTTATCGAAATAGGGGCTTTTTATTTTCACACTAATACCCATTGAAAGGTTAAACTGAATTTACACACCTGAAACTTAAAGCAAAACACAGTATATCAAACGCTTACGTTAAGTAGATTCTGAAACAAGTTCAAAATGACTCTAGCGGAGCAAACCATTGAAAAAGAATTAAAAAGTTACTTTCTTTACGCTTGTGAATATTCCTTCTCCTCTTCAAAAACTCGAAAGTGATTTACTCACCGAAAAGCAGATAGACCTCTGGGTAAAAAGAGACGACCTTATCCACCCTGCCATCTCTGGAAATAAGTGGAGAAAGCTAAAATGGAATATTGAAAAAGCCAAAGACAACAAAAAAACAACCCTCTTAACTTTTGGTGGTGCATTCTCCAACCACATTGCGGCTGCGGCTCATGCTTGCCAAGAAAATGGATTGAAATCAATTGGAATAATACGAGGCGAAAAAGTGGAGCCTTTAAATTCAACCTTAAGAAAAGCAGAAGAAAATGGGATGCAACTGCATTTTGTCTCTAGAAAAGATTATAAACTCAAAAAAAACGACGACTTTATTCTAGGGTTAAGAAATCAGTTTGGAAATTTTCATGCAGTTCCTGAAGGGGGAGCCAATTATTATGGTGTTATGGGCTGCATGGAAATCACTAAAGAACTCGACTTCGAACCCGATTATTTGGTCACTTCTGCTGGAACAGGAACTACTGCTTCAGGACTTCTAATGACAGCAAAACAAGAGCAAAAAGTAATGGTCTTTTCTGGGCTAAAAGACGGTGGTTTTTTAGAAAAAGACATTAAACATCTCATCAATTATACAACCTACAACGAAGACGATACCGCAGAAGTGCTAAGGCACTTGGTATTAAAAACGGACTATCATTTTGGAGGATTTGCTAAAATTACTCCGGAGCTGATTCAATTTGTGAATGTCTTTCACCAGCAGTTTCAGATTCCGCTGGATCTCATTTATACTTCTAAACTATTCTATGGTCTTTTTGATGGCATTCGAAAAAATCACTTCCCACCAAAAACGAAAATTGTGGCCTTGCATACTGGTGGATTGCAAGGAAATTTAGGTTTTGACAAGCAACTGAAAAAGTTAGGTTTAACACTGAATTATTAAGACTTTTCAGTTTTTAATATTGTGATTGAAAACCTCTAATGTTGCTTCATTTGATCACAATTATTGATTTTCTTTGAATCAAACTTTACAATTGAAGATCAAGAAGTCCAAAATCCTAAAACTAGCGCTATTTGCAACAGGTCTCTCAGGGATTGTAGCTGAATATATCCAATCTACTCTAGCCACCTATTTTCTTGGTGATTCTATATTTCAATGGACAATGATCCTGTCAACCATGCTTTTTGCAATGGGTGTTGGAAGCAGAATTAGTGCCCGTTTTACAACGCAGATTCTAGAAAAATTCTTGTGGGCAGAATTTGCCCTTTCCTTACTTACTTCTTGCGCCGCTTTGGTAACGTATGTCGCAATGGGATACTCCAATTATGTGGCGGTTTTTATTTACGGATTTGCGCTACTCATCGGCCTCTTGATTGGTATGGAAATACCGTTGGTTACAAGAATAAACGAAGAAAATGAAGAACTGCGAACCAACATAGCCGGAGTAATGGAATACGATTACTACGGAAGTCTTCTTGGAGGTATATTTTTCGTTTTTGTTGGCCTCCCTTACCTGGGGCTTACCTATACTCCTTTCGTTCTGGGAGCAACTAACTTAACTGTTGCTTTATTTCTGCTTTGGAAAACCAAAAACAGCATTGCAACCAAACACCTCAAAGCATTTTATGTAGCTACACCTATGCTCATTTTACTCCTGGTTTTTTTAGGAATAAACGCCGAAAAAATTGTTCTGCATGGTGAGCAAAAACGATATGGAGACAAAGTCGTTTTTTCCGAACAAACGCGCTACCAAAAAATCACCATTACCCAATATAAAGAGCATTACTGGCTTTACCTAAACGGCAGTAAACAGCTGTGCACATTTGATGAATGGCTCTATCACGAGCCTCTGGTTCACCCGGCTATGCAATTGACCCAAACACCAAAAAGTGTTTTAATCTTAGGCGCAGGCGATGGATGCGCAATTAAAGAAGTGGCGAAGTATCCTGAAGTAGAAAAAATCACTTTAGTGGACATCGACCCCGAGATGACAACAATTGGAAAGACCAATCCAATTTTTATAAAAATGAACGACAGTTCCTATTATAATCCGAAGTTGAAGGTGATAAATCAGGATGCATTTCAATTCTTGGAACAAAACAATACGTTCTATGATGTGATAATTCTAGATTTTCCTGACCCTAAAAGCATTGATTTAAACCGAGTCTATACTAAGGAGTTCTATAAGTTGTGCTCAAATGTTTTGAGGCCCAATGGTATTATTATTACGCAAGCCGTTAGCCCATATTATACTTCGCGAGCTTTTCGTTCCATAGAAAAAACGGTTAGCGCTGCAGGCTTTAATGTTCTTCCAATTCACAACCACGTATATTCTTTTGGAGAGTGGGGCTGGATAATTGGATCGAAGCAACTATCATCATCTGACATGCAAAACATATTAACCAAAAGCTCATTTAGAACTGATATTCCTGTCAAATGGATAAATCAAGAAAGCATGCAGCTCATGACCTCTTTTGGAAAAGACCTTTTTATCAGCGATACGATAGAAGTAAATACAGTGCATAACCCTGTGCTTTATCGATACTATCTGGATGGCAATTGGGCAAAATTCCTATAATGTGGCTCTTTGGAAAACATATTGATCTAGGGTTACTTTTTGCACCGGTTTGGCTTACTTGGCTTGCCTCATTTATGTTATCTCAAGATATTCTATCGATTGATATCCCACTTTGGTTTTGGGTGGTTTTTGTGCTCATAATAGACGTTGGTCACGTATGGAGTACCCTATTTAGAACCTATTTAGAAAAAGATGAAAGTCGAATGCACAAAACTGTGCTGGGTTTAACCCCAATCATATGCTTTGTGCTTCTTTTCATGCTTGCTAGCGAGTCCATTGTATGGTTTTGGCGTTGTATGGCTTATTTGGCTTTGTATCATTTTATTAAGCAGCAATACGGATTCTTTGCACTTTACACTTTTAAAGCTAGAATCCCCAAACTGAAAAAACTACTAAATGATAAATACGTGCTTTACCTCAGCATGCTGTTTCCGGTAGCTTACTGGCATTTTCATAAACGCAACTTTACTTGGTTTGTAGAAGATGACTTTTTGAGTGCTTATGGGTTTAATGAAACCATTTGGAATGGCCTTATAATGGTGTACTGGATTATTATTTTGCTATGGGTAGCCCAAGAAATCTACTTGGCTAAAAAAAACAGTTATGATCCTTCTAAGGGCCGAATTTTATGGCTTTTAACTACTGCTGTCAATTGGTATTTGGGTATTGTCTTTTTTAATTCTGATATCGTTTTTACCATGACCAATGTTGTCGCACACGGCATACCCTATTTAGTTCTTATAGTAATGTATCAGCGAACCAAGCAAAACAATCAACGGAAGATTCCTTTTACTCAAATAGGTTATGTAATCGTCTTTGGAGCGCTTTTCCTTGGTTTTACTGAGGAATATCTTTGGGATTTTCTAATCAACCAAGAAAAGGCACAGCTCTTTTTACCTCTGTTTGAATATCCAAATTTGAGTCCTATAACACAAGCTTTTTTCCTTGCTCTATTGACTCTTCCTCAGGTCGTACATTATGTGTTAGATGGGTTTATTTGGAAAATGAATTCCAAAAACCCACAACTCAACATTCTATTTAAAACAAATGGATAGAAGGTCATTTCTTAAAATTGGAGGCACCTTCTTCGCTATTGGAGTAGGCTGCAAATTTGATTCTCCAGCTAAAGAATCGAACTTTGGAATTACTGTCGATTCGAACAGAAACATAGGCCATTTGGCCAGAAACGCCGTTTCGCAAGCAATTAGCCAGAACCTTACTACCGATGTATTGATTGTAGGAGGAGGAATTGCAGGTTTGGCCGCAGCTAGTTCTCTGAAAGGAAGAGCATTTTTGCTTTGTGAAATGAATCCAAAACTGGGAGGCACATCTTCTGCTGTAAATATTGGTGGAACTCAATTTAGCCAAGGTGCGCATTATGACTTATCCTATCCTGGCTATTACGGTAAAGAAAGCCTGTCACTTTTAGAGAGACTCGATATTATCAAATGGAGTGGTAGAAATGACCGTTGGGATTTTGTAGAGAAAAAATACTTGATTGACTCAAAAAATGAACAAAGGTGCTTCTCAAATGGTGTCTTTATGGAATCCGTTCTTCCAAATAGTGAATTGAAACAAAACATGATTGATTTGTTGAAACCTTACATTGGAAAAATGTTGCTTCCAACTACCCAAATCGGTGTGGAAATGCATTGGCTCGACAAATTGAGTTTTTACGCTTATTTAGAGAAATACTTGCCCATTACGGCTGAATTTATAGAGTCTATAGACTACCAAATGCTTGATGACTTTGGTGGAACAAGTCGAGAAATTTCTGCCATGGCTGGTATTCATTACTATACCTGTAGACCCTATTTTTCTAAACCTGAACCCGAACTTTTTTCCCCTCCAGAAGGCAATTATTATTTTATCAATAAATTGGCGCGTTCCCTTCCAAAAGAATCCATCAAAACAAATTACCTCGTTGTCGCTACTTCTAAACAATCCAACCATTGGCTAACCGACGTTTGGAATGTTCAAGAAAAACGAAAGATTCGAATAAAAAGTAAGAATATCATTTATGCTGGCCAAAAGCACCTATTGCAATATTTATATCCTAAGGCATATTCTCAATTTAAAGATGTGACTTATACCCCGTGGATAATTGTAAATATTGAGCTAAATGGGGAAGTGATAACCTCAAACTTCTGGCAAAATGATTACCTATCTCCAAACGGACAATTTTTGGGCTTTGTGAATTCAAAGACTCAGTATTCCAATGGAAATCGAGTTTTGAGTGCATACTACTGTTACCCGAGTGTGTATCATTATCTGGTTCAAGAAATAGAGACGGACCCAAAGAAAATCGTTGATGAAACCATAGGTTATTTAAGCACTTATTACAATCAAGATCTAACGAAATACGTGAAACATGCCTATGTTAAATTGCTGGGTCATGCCATGCCAATTCCAGCCCCTGGATTTTTGACCAAACAAAGAGCATCCTTAGTTGACGGTATGTCATTTGCTGGAGTAGATTCTGGAAGACTTCCACTTATGTTCGATGCCATGGATTCAGGCATTCAAGCTGCTAACGTTCTTTCTGAAACCTAATAATGACCCCAATTCCCATTGAGTTGATATTGATACAATACGGGATTATTAATAGTGTTTACCTGAACTCCTGCAGTGTCTTCTAATGGTTTTCCGAAATTCAACATCATTTTCACCGATTCTTGATTCAACCAACGTGTTTCAATATCACCGTAAGTTCCTTGTTCCAATCGGATTTTAAGTTGAACCGAGGTTATGTCTTTTGCCCCTATAACCCAAGACCATTCACCCATTGATAGCACATGGTTGTGAATAGGTGCAATATTGAATCCCACATTTTGCATTGTTTTTTTAATGCATTCGAAAGCGCGCGTCGCCAAATAAGGATTCCCAGATTGAGTTACCATATATCCATTTGATCGGAGATGCAGCCTTATCATTTGATAAAACTCTTTGGAATATAGTTTACTCAAATCAACTCCTTTTGCATCAGGAAGGTCTATTACAATTAAATCATAAAATGAATTACTCTCTTGCAAAAAAACAAAGCCATCTTCATTCAGCACGGTAAGTTTAGGATGAGAAAGTGAACCTAGATTTGCCTTAACAAATGAAGGAAAAGCTGCTCCTAATTTGGTCATTTCAGGATCCAAATCAACAAGATCTATAGTTTCTATTGCTTCATACTTCAACAACTCTTTGGCATTAAATCCATCGCCACCTCCAATAATTAAAATGTTTTTGGGGTCTTCTACCAGTGACATAACTGGGTGGATCATGGGTTCATGATATAGATATTCATCAAGAGTGGTCATTTGAAGGTTCCCGTTAATGTATAGCCAGTGCTCTTGCAACCATTTTGTTACTACCAACTTCTGATATTTGGACTCTACAACGTGCACGATTTTATCTTTAAATCGGCTTTGCTCTCCATACATCTTAATTGAATCTGATTTTATAAAACTAATACTAAGAATGAAAAATGCAAGACCCATAGACAAGCCAACTCTGAGTTTAATTGCTTTTAATTTCTCCCAAAAGACAATTACCACAGTCAAAGCAGCCAGAAGATTAAACATACCGAATAAGAATGCTGAATTCTTAATACCAAGGAAGGGCAAACCAATAAAGGCAAAAGCTAATCCACCTACCAAACTGCCCACGTAGTCGTAGGACATAATACTAGAAATATTTTTGTTTAGACCTTCATAGCCTTCGTTTAGTCTAATGACCAATGGAATTTCGAAACCAATTGCACATCCGACTAAAGCCGCCAATGTGTAGATGAAAATATGAATGTATTGGGTAAACCCGGCGAGCCCATAAATAAATAACGGAGAAAGGCATATAAGCAATGACAAGCCTATTTCTATGGATAGAAAAATGGAAAGCAGGTCTTTTTCTACTCTAGAGCTTAACCTACTTCCAACACCCATTGAGAATAACATTATGGACAGAACAACTGTCCATTGCACAATGGTATCTCCAATAAAATAAGAAGCTAGGGTGGAGAAAATAAACTCAGCTACCAGACCCGAAACACCAGTAGCAAAAATGGCAGATTTTAAAAAAAAGGATTGTCTTTTCAATCTATCCGAAACTCAAACAAATGAGAACAGAACCTCCAATGTATCCGAATGCTTCAATAACCGCGGCACCAATATTTGGTGTTTCCTGATTAACAATTTCGTCGGTCAAACTTCTACCTGGCAATAGAATTTTATCTGTCATAAAGCGGGCTGCAGGTAAAAGCAAAAGACCTAAACCTGTTTCTACTCCTAAATTCTGAGCAACGCCTATCCAGCTCTCAGCATGCATCTCAACTCCGTGACGTACTAAATTTGCTAAAGCAATAATTGCCCCTGCATAACCTATTCCTGCTGCAACATTGTTCTTCTTGATTTCTTCATGGATATCATAAGAAGTCATTTTATTATAAACCAGATCAACCAAAAGCATAACGATTTGCGCTGCAATCCATAAAACGAGAACCTCTACAAATCCATCTGGATTTTCTACTAAAACTCCATGAATTATTAATCCATTAGCAATACAAATCGCCGCCTCAATAATTCCAGTACCTACGTTTTGATCTTGAATTATTTCTTTTCTCAAATCAAACGATCGCAAAACCAGCTTGTCTGAAATAAATATCGAAAGATTAAGAAGGAC
This sequence comes from uncultured Flavobacteriales bacterium, assembly GCA_913020435.1. Lineage (GTDB taxonomy): Bacteria > Bacteroidota > Bacteroidia > Flavobacteriales_G > Salibacteraceae > UBA6770. The sequence continues at coordinate 136,977 of CAJVZZ010000005.1, forward strand.
AATGGAAAATAGTCCGTAAGTAAAAATTGAAATTAAATTATCTACAATATGACCAATATCATCACCTGCATATAGTGACCAAATTGCGATAAGCAATCCAACATAATAGCCAGTATTTGCCATTGCAAATGCTAAATTGTCTTTTTCTACAAGTTCGTGATCTACATTTATTCCTCGGTTAACCAATTTATAAACCAATCTTCCAATAAAGAATAAAGCGAAGCTGGCCAGCAAATAAATTACTGAAGTGATAATACTGTCTAGAGTTGCAAGCATATTCATAATACAAATTTTTATTTTCCGAATCCTGATCCTCTACTTCCAATACCAGACCGACCTCTGCTAGAACCCCAGCCTGATCGACTTGCTTTTCTTTTGAAAAAATTGGGTCGTGCTTTTCGAGTTCCTGCTGAATTGGTTCCGTAAGTAGATTTCCCGTTTGTAGTAGGTCCATAATAGCCTGACCTTCCATAATGACTTCCTCTATAGGTGTTGTAATTATTTCTATAAAAAGGCGTTCTCATCATCCCAAACATGTGAGACATAAACATATACTGTCCATAAAAAGCCCAAACAGAATTACCGTTATTAGACCTCCATTCTCCGTACTTTTTATCACCAACATACTGAACACCAGATGGAGAAACATTCTTTTCTAATTTACCATCCTTTTTATAAACAAGGGTCATTCCCAGGTTATTCTCGTTAGCAGCAAAATACTTCTCACCTACCTCAACCCATTCTCCTGTTTTTTCGGAAGGCTTTCCTTCTTCATCTTCAAGAATTACTTGATACTTGTGTTTATGGGTTTTGAAAAAGGTTCCCTCAACGTCCATATCCTGGAGGAGTATAGCAAAATTTTGCTCCTTAGAATACTCTACTATGTAATTGTCGACGGGCGTTTTTTCGAATTTCTTTCCACCACAACTTACGATTAACGTTGATATAACGGTTAATAGTAACCATTGAAAAGGCTTGTTTGATTTTTGTTTTAGCTGTTTTGACATCATATTTTACTTTGGCAATATATTGGAAAACTCGAACTCTTTTACATACGATCCTTGCACGGCAGAAAACTCTTCTTCTGCCCAACGATCAATTGAAATAAATTCTTCACCGCTTTCATAAACCCAATTCACAAATTTGGACCAATTTTCTTTAATATCATCGTTTTCTCCGCAATATCCTTGTCCAGAGCTTTTTCTATGGTACGTTTTGTTTTCATAAACCAGCTGCTGCGGAGCATCATCTTGTTTCACAATTTGAGAAATTAAATTAGCATCTATAGCACTCATTTCAATCTTTTTCGAAATCATACATATAATGCCATCCTCTTCTTCAACGGATAAATAGCATTTTTCATCACCCGCATCAAGGAGGTATTCAATTGAATCGAAGTTATTTCCCCAATCGTAATGGTAAACCTTTTTCACCTCCCAGGTTTTCATGAAATACTCCACAATAAATCCAACATTCAATTCAGCAACGTTGTAATCTACTTTAATCGCTTTCTTCTTGCCAAAAAAATCTAATAATCCCATTTACTTACTTTTTAATATCTTCACTAATTTCAGTACCTCGCGCCACCAATTTTATCACTTCTCTATTTGATAAAAGCCCATTTTTTAGATGCAATTGTGCTTTTTCGTGATCCATTTTATCATTACAAGTAAAAAAATCGACAGCGGCGTATTGATTTTCTGGCCAAGTATGAATGGCTAAATGGCTTTCGGCTACGACAACCACACCAGTCACACCTTGAGGAGAAAATTTATGGAAAACCGATTTGATAATAGTAGCTGAGGCTTTTTCTGCAGCTTCTAACATAAGTTCTTCCAAACGCTTTTCATCATCAAGTACTGTTGGTGAGCAATCGTAAAACTCCATTAGAATATGTAATCCTAAACCCTCCACACTAAAACCCTCCTTGTTTGTACTTCCTATAAAGGAAATATCCTACCAAAATGAGTACAATTGGGGTGAAAAAATACCACACCATCTTTACCACCGAAATCAAAACGACGATCAGTCCAATTAAAAAAATGATCTCTACTATGGTTCCTAAAGAAACTCTCATAATAATTTGTGTTTTATATGAATAACTATCCCTTAGCTGCAGCCATTTTTGCTTTTAGCTCAGCTAATTTATCGCTCGATGCAGTACTAGAGTTTCCAATGGCTGTATCAATTTCATCATCTAAAGAACGTGATTCGTTTGCAATATCTCCGTAAGCTTCAGCTAAAGCCTCTTCTTCATTTACCTTATCTTTCATTCGCTCAAGCATAGCAATTGTATCTGAAGAATCTATTGAAGCCATTTGTTTATTCAAGTTCTTGGTAGAACTAGCAACTTTTACTCTTGCTTTCAATGTTTTTAATTCATTTTCCCAAGAACTAACTTTAGAACGAATTTTTTTCACATTAGCATCCAATTTTGCAACATCACCATCAAACTTAATTTGCTCCGCTTTTGAACGTTCCACATGACTATCACACTCCGTCTTTTTGGTAAGCGCTTCACCCGCTAGACGGTCTGCTTCAACGGCATCAATCTGTCCCGACTCAGCACGTTGAAGAAGCATCATTGCCTTTTTTTCGTAATCTGCTGACCGATCTTCTTGTTCTTTTATTTCATTCTTGGCTCTAATTGCCATTGCCTTAACTTCAGCAAGTGCTTTTAAAGATTTTTCAAGGTCAGATTTCATATCTCTAATTCCTTGTTCTGTCATTTTTATTGGATCTTCCAATTTGTCAATAACAGCATTTGATTCTGCTTTCCCTAATGTAAATATTCGTTTAAATAAGCTCATAATAGTTTTTTTTTAAAGTTTAGAAAAATTAATTAATTCGTCAGAATACTCCGACAACAATAGACTTAACGAATTAAGAGAACCTTCCAGTTCATTTAAGTCTAGACTTACAATTTGCAGAGTATCTCTAAAAATCAGTTTTGTACCTGATTCGTCAAGAACAAAAGCACCGTGGATAATATCACGATTCTTTTGCAGTAAACTTCTATATACCTCTACTGATCCATTCTCAATCTGAGTTATATATTGTTCTAAGATTAATATTGGCTCAGCGCAACCAACAACACAATTTTTAATTCCGTAAGACTCATTTTCTATAACCAAAATGCCGTCTTCTTCATTCATTGATGTTATTGTATAACCCAAATCCAGAACATAATCTTTAACCTTGTTGAAGTGATTTTCCATAATCTGTCTTGTTTAAACGAGCTTTAATTTACACTTACCAAAAATAAAACTTCGCTCCTTTATTAGTGTATAAATCAACTCTTCTTTAATTTTCAATTCGCTCCTCCTCTTTAGTTTTTAATAATTATAACTCGACCAAAATACTAATATTTTTAGCAATGCTATTAATTTTAGCAATATTTTTGATTTACGATAAATTTTTTAGTACTTAGCGTTCTGATAAAAAACAAAATTATGTCCAAGATAGGCTCTAATATTAGAAAAATAAGAACTGTAAAAGGTTTGAACCAAAGTCAGTTCGCAGAACTCTTCGATCTTAATCGTGCTCGAATTGGCGCATATGAAGAAGGGAGAGCCGAACCGAAAATCGATGTCGTAATTGAAATAGCTAAATATTTTAGTATTCCTTTAAATGATATTTTTGTTAAAGACCTTACCGTAAATCAACTTACCCATTTCGATTTGGTTCCAAACACGAGCACAAAAGGAAAGGGAATCACTGATAATTCAATTCAACAACTCCATTTTTTGAGTTCCGCTCAGCTTCTAAATCAAAACCTTTTGCACCAGGCGATGGAAAATTTGGCAGATTTGTATCGGTTTTCATTTCCAGGAAGCGCCAACAATGGAAATATGTGGATTGAACTCTCTGGAGTAAAAATCAAAACAGGCACCCAATTAACCCCATTTGGAGCAATTGTTTCGACGGAAGAAGCGCCAAAGCCAAACGCCTTAATCATTGTAATAACCGACGAACAAATCTATCTGGGAGATTATATAAGCGGAAAAACCAATCTTAAATTAGCGCTCGGCTCAACAGAAATAGAACTCACTAAAGTTAAATATCACTTTCCTGTGAAATTGGTTATTCAAAAGACATTGGGTGCTGTTGCATCCACAGACAGCCAACTCAAAAAACTGGAAGAAAGGGTTTCAAAACTGGAAAAAACTAAGTAACATTTCGTTTCAAAAATCCGAGTGCACCACCGCAGAGTCCGCCGCAAATATGCCCGAACTGGGAAATATTATCGTTCCCTAAACTGTTTACAATTTCGTTTCCGATAAATACAAATGTTACTAGAATGAATGTGAGTGGAATTTCCTTTCGCTTCATATTTACTAAAGACGATAGGATAATGAACATAAATACAATTCCACTGGCACCTACAATAACTTGACGGAACAAAAACGTATTAATTAGCCCCGTAATTACGGCGGTAATTAAACTCATAAAGAGTAATTCTTTTGCTCCATATTTTTCTTCAAGCAAAGGACCTAACATTAGTAAATAGAGCGAATTACTAGCCAAGTGTGCCCAATTTGCGTGACAGAGCACATAGGTCAAATAACGGTACAAACCAATAAATGAAAGATCTGGAGTTAAAGCGCACGCCGCATTTACCAATCCTCCCGTAATATAGTTCATAATTAAAAAAACAAACGCAATCAACGTAAAACTCAACGTTAATGGGGCATTGTAGGTTAGTTTCCAAGAGGAATTACTACCCGTTGACTTGCCTAACGACTTAAACTCTATCATGAAGCAAAAGTAATTTTAACGTCAACACTCAGGTGTTTGCAATACCTAACAGTTTATCGAGTGCTTAACTAGCTTGGCAATAATTTTGGTGCGTGAATATGATGCGTACAAATCTGATGCTTTTGCTGCTGTTTTTGAGTAATCTAGGTATTGCTCAAACTCGTCAAACTCCAACACAATACAAAGAAAAGTTTGATCAAGATGCGGTTGCTGAGATGATAAAAAGTGGTGTACCTGCAAGTATCACCTTAGCTCAAGGAATGCTTGAAAGCGATTACGGTAACTCTGGTTTGGCAAAAAAAGCACGCAATCATTTTGGAATCAAATGCCATTCTAGCTGGACCGGAGGCAAGTATTATATGGATGACGATGCTAAGGACGAATGCTTTCGAGTATACGCTACTGTATATGAATCCTACGTAGATCACTCCGATTTTCTGCACCGAAACAGGCGATACGCCTTTCTATTTGACTTAAAAGAAACCGACTATAAAGGCTGGGCAAAAGGTCTTAAAAAAGCTGGTTATGCTACCAATCCAAAGTATCCGGATCTATTGATTCGATTGATTGAAGAAAACGAATTGTACAAATTCGATAAAATGGATAAAGGCGATATGAAAACGCTTGGAGCAAGCTCAAAAGGCAGTTCGGGGAGCCCAATCACAACAACAGGAACCTCAGAAAGAAAAGGAAAGATTCCACTTCCAAACGCAAAAACAAAGGTTAGGAATGGACAAATCTTACTTTCTAAAAACAATATCAAATTTGTAAAAAGTCAGGCTGGTGATACTCCTGATATTTTGGCTAAACGCTATAACATGGGGCGCTGGCAAATATGCCATTACAATGGTCTAAAAAAGAAAGCTAAAATTCCTACAGAAATAACAATTTACCTGCAGCCAAAGCGACTTAAATTTCATGGGAACGAAAAAATATATTCTGTAAAAAAAGGCGATAACCTCTGGAGAATCAGCCAAATGTATGGTGTTAAACTTGGTAGCTTAAGACGCAAAAATAACCTTGAAAAAGGGGCTGTAATAAAGGTTGGTCAGAAAATAAAACTAAAGTAACCCAAAAGTTACCTGCCGCGTATTCCATTCATTTCTTAGCGAATAAAAGAACTTCTCTTAGCTGATATTATTCATATTCAAGCCAGCTTTTGGCATCTAAATTTGATACCTAGAGCTAAATATCATGAAAGAAAAAGTAATATATATGAGAGACCTACAATACAACACGAAATGTGGAAGAAGGAGTTAAACTTCTACGATGAAGCGTTAAATTTCCTTACAAAACGATTAGAAGAAGTAACCTATATTCATTTAGAAGAGAAAGACATGCTTAAGGAAGTAGGGCACTTTCAAAATCAATTTATAATTCAAAAACAAAACAGTGATACCTTCTTGCACGATATCAATGCTGACGGGTACAAACTAGTTGAATTTGCAAAAGATCTCCGGCAGCTCTAAATCACATCCATTTTTAAAATCACACAATAAGACGTCATAACATGGCATGTTTTTCAAGAACCTGTAACGAAATGAAACAACAGTTTAAAAAGTTCTTGGTGAAGTAGAAATATAGATAGTGGGCAACTTTTAGGAGTCTGTATTTTAAAAGTTGGCTCTAATTTTTTCTAGCAGAAACAAAGATAGTTTCTCGTAGCTTTCTGCTGTCCAACCGGCAACATGCGGCGTGAGTAAGACCTTATCACTTTGCAATAGATATTCGAATGGTTCAGGAACATTCCGCTCTAAAATATTCTCAAATGAGCTGCTCTCATATTCTATTACATCCAGACAAGCCCCCTCAACCTTTCCTGATTCCAGTCCCTGCACTAAAGCGGCTGTTTCAACAACTTTTCCTCTAGCAGTATTGATAAGGTAAAATGACTTTTTGCAATTTTCTATAAAAGGTGCATTGAAATAATAGTGGGTTTCTTCAGTCAATGGAGTATGAAAACTGATGACATCTGACTTTTCTTGTAATTCTGCTAAACCAACTTCTCTTACCTGATCATTACCAAAACCCTGAACGTACTTGTCATAAGCAATCACCTCACATTCAAAACCTTGCAATCGCTGAGCAAATGCTCGACCCATATTTCCAAAACCGATAACTCCAACAGTTTTTCCTTTCAATTCTATCCCTCGATTGCCTACTCTGTCCCAAATGCCTTTTCGAACTTGAGCATCCGCCTGGTTCAATTTCTGAAATAAATTCAGCAACATTCCCAAGGATTGTTCTCCAACCGCATCTCGGTTGCCTTCTGGTGAATTGAAAATCTTTATTCCTTTGGATTGAGCGTAATCCAAATCTATATTTTCTAGTCCTGCGCCAGAACGAGCGATGAATTTCAATTTAGTTGACAAGTCAATTATTTCTCGGTTCATTGGGAATTTGGAGCGAATTACAACGCCATTATATTCACCAATTATTGACTTTATTTCCGCTACGGAATCGTCAACACACCAGTCACATTCCCAGCCATCTTGCTCCAATCCAGCTCTTAGAATAGAGTGAACTGAATCAATGAATAATACTTTTCCTTTTTGAGGCATGAGGCAAAGGTATTTAGATGTTGCGGATTAAATCAGAATTTGATATTACGCAAGAATTCACAATCATAATAGGCTGTAATTGTTTATTTCAAAATTATTCTTCACTACCGGGGAATAAGAATTATGAAATCCTACTCCAATTCGGTCGTTCTTTTAAGAATCGTCTGAATTGCAAATTGATTTGGCCGTGTTCCGGTTTTGCAAGATTTGGATCGGCGTTTAACACTAACAAAGCTTCTTCTCTTGCCACCACCAAAATCTGATTGTCTTTGGCTAAATCGCCAATCTTTAAATCTAATAATCCACTTTGTTGAGTTCCCATTAAATCACCAGGGCCGCGCAATCGCAAATCTTCCTCTGCTATATCAAATCCATCGTTGGTACGCACCATAATCTCCATACGCTTTTTACCTTCGTTGGATAGTTTGGTTCCTGTCATCAGAATACAGAAACTCTGATCTGCTCCACGACCTACTCGACCGCGAAGTTGGTGCAGCTGCGAAAGTCCAAATCGTTCTGCACTTTCAATAATCATAACGCTGGCATTTGGCACATTTACTCCAACTTCAATAACAGTTGTAGCCACTAATATCTGTGCTTCACCTGTTACAAAACGATTCATCTCGTAATCTTTATCAGCAGGCTTCATTTTACCATGCACAATAGCAACTTGGTATTCTGGATTTGGAAAAGCGCGCGCAATAGATTCGTAACCATCCATTAGATCTTTGTAATCGAATTGTTCAGATTCATTAATTAATGGATAAACCAAATAGACTTGCCTTCCTTTTGCGATTTCTTTCCGCATTGAACCAAAAACTGCCAATCGACCAGCATCCGTTTTATGAATGGTTTGAATTGCTTTTCTTCCAGGAGGTAATTCATCAATTACCGAAACGTCCAAATCTCCATAGAGCGTCATGGCCAAGGTTCTTGGAATTGGCGTTGCCGTCATAACTAACATGTGTGGCGGACTTGTTGGTTCAGCGCTTTTTGCCCAAAGTCTAGATCGCTGAGCAACACCAAACCTGTGCTGTTCGTCAATAATTGCAAGACCAAGGTTTTTAAAAACCACCCGATCCTCCAGCAAAGCATGAGTTCCTACAATGATCTCCAATTCACCTTCGGCTAAATCTTGCAATAGCTCTCTTCTAGCTTTGGTTTTCGTGTTTCCGGTCAATAATTTAATACGGACTGGTAAGCCAACTAACAGCTCTTGCAATCCTTCGTAATGTTGGTGAGATAAAATTGATGTTGGTGCAAGCAATGCAACTTGGAAGCCATTGTCAATAGCCATAAGTGCAGACATAAGTGCAACAATGGTTTTCCCACTTCCAACATCTCCTTGAAGGAGTCGATTCATTTGCGTTCCTGATTTTAAATCGAGGCGAATTTCCTTCAAAACACGTTTTTGAGCTCCAGTTAATTCAAAGGGCAAATTGTGCTTAAAGAAGGTGTTGAATTTATCTCCAATCTGATCAAAAACCAATCCTTTGAACTTGGCTTTATTGGCCATTTGGGTGCGCAAAACTTGCAGCTGAATAAAGAAAAACTCTTCAAATTTTAACCGCCATCTGGCCTTTTGTAGCAGCTCAGGACTCTGGGGGAAATGGACTTCCTTAAACGCTTTTCGCCTTGAAATTAAGTGCCACTTTTTTAGTTGTTCCTCGGAAAGTATTTCTTGAATTTCTTTAAAAACATCAACCAGCAATGTCTTCTGCAAGCGTTCGATGCCTTTGCTATTCATTCCTCGTCCACTCAGTTTCTCGGTAGTTGAATAAATCGGTTGAAGTTTCGCATTCAGCATTTCTTCATCGGCATTGAACTCCGCCAAATCGGGATGCGCAATGTTTATTCTACCATTAAAAAAATTGGGTCGACCAAAAGCTACGTATTCGGTATCCGGTTTTAACGTCGGTTTTATAAATCGAATTCCTTTGAACCAAACCAAATCAATCGTTCCGGAATCGTCAATAAACTCAGCGACCATTCTTTGTTTTGGAGGCCTTCCCGAAATTTGAACTTTACCCAGTTTTCCTTTTATCTGAATGAGTGACTCCTCTGGTGAAATGGCATTGCACTTATGGTATTGGGTTTTGTCTACGTATCGAAATGGGTAATATTCCAATAATCCTCGATAGTTGAAAATGCCCAATTCTTTATTCAGCAGTTCGGCTCGTTTTGGGCCAACTCCTTTCAAAAATTCTATAGACGTATCCAATAAAGACAAAAGTACTTTTGAGGCAAAGTTAAATTTGGAAGTGCCTCAAAATAAAAAGAGCGGTTAAAAAAATTAACCGCTCTTTTTGAAAGCTTATTTTCAAGAAAAATCTATTCAATTACGACTAGACAGGTATTCGGTTCCGTTGCATTTGAAACTGCAAACGAATAAATTCCTACTGGCAATTGGGACACATTTATATCCGCCTCAATCATTCCATTTTCAGATTCGAAATTGAAATATCTTCTTTAACGTTTTCTATTTTTAATTGAATGATATCTCGATTTGGATTAGGGTAAAGTTTAGTCTCTATACCCACTTCTATTTCTTCTAAACCAAAACAACCGATTACATTAACAGAGTCTTTAGTATCGCAATATTTATAGGTTGCAAATACCTTGTATATTCCTGGTTTTGTCTCTGTCTTTTGATAATTGCGGACCCGTCGCTCCAACGGAACGAGGCACTAGGAATATTAGTTGTTGCTTCCAACCCTACTTTACCAGCATTACACAAGGAACCTGTTTTTGCAATATTTAGCTTAAAGTTATTACCCGTGAAAATTG
>CAJVZZ010000006.1 GCA_913020435.1 uncultured Flavobacteriales bacterium
AAATAACTAAAAAATATTGACAATAGACTGTTAATATTGGTCTGAAATAAGAATTAAATCAAATAAAAGAATAACTAGACGATTTACGACATTGCATAATCAATAAATTTAAAATGATAAATATTTTTCCACCAATGCTACTATGCTTCTGTATGAGTTTTCTTTAAAAAGCTCAAGAACTTTATCTTGCTTAATCCATTCAACTTTATCTATTCCCTCATCTGTTTGAGGTAATAAATTTTGCAAGTTAGTTTTACTGGTCATTTTATACCAGACGGTAGGTTTTAGAACAAACTTATTTTTATGATAATATATATGATAAGTAATTTCAAAACTAGCTTCAGAACAACTGGAAACAGAAACAGCAGTTTCCTCTTCAACTTCTCTGATAGCACATTGTTTTATCTTCTCACTTTTCTCGAGCTTTCCTTTGGGTAAATCCCATTTACCATTTCGATAAATCACTAACAAATCGCCAAGCTCATTTTCAACTATTCCACCAGCAGCTTCAATTAACTTAAAATGGCATTTAAATCGATTGAACACATCAATAGGCGAATCACAAGAACACCTTAACGTTAATGGTTGATCTGCAGTCAACCAACTTTCCCAGTTTTCCGGTAACAATAATTCAGATTCTGAGACTCCGGTTAACACTTCGCTCACCTCCGTTAAATTTAACGATTCTTCGACTAACAGTAAAACCTGATTGAAGAAAACTTCATACTTTTGCTTTATCAATTCCATACTTATATCTCATGTTAGTCTCTAATGATGTTTCGCTCAACGTTAGCGAATTTCTTTTACAAATTAAGGCAATAAAACTTCAGCCAAACGATCCGTTCACATGGGCCTCAGGAATTATATCTCCGATTTATTGCGATAATAGAAAAGTTTTGTCCTACCCAAAAATCAGAACCTTTATTCGTCAAGAAATGGTTAAGGTTTTAGAAGATAATTATGGTCGACCTGATGTAATTGCTGGGGTAGCAACAGGTGGTATAGCTCTTGGCGCTTTGGTAGCACAAGAATTAGGACTTCCATTTGTGTATGTTCGCTCAAAACAAAAAGAACATGGCTTGTCAAACCAAATTGAAGGGTATGTTGAAGAAGGACAGAGCGTAATTGTGATTGAAGATTTAATTTCAACAGGTGCAAGCTCTTTAAACGCTGTTGACGCTTTAAGAGACTTTGGTTGTAGCATTAAAGGAATGGTTGCAATATTTTCATATGGTTTAGCCGAATCAAAAGAAAATTTCAAAAAAGCAAAATGTCCGCTAGTAACATTAGCGAGTTATGATTCTATGCTGACCAAAGCAATCGAAACAAATTACATAACTCCCATAGACGCAAAATTGCTTCGAGATTGGAAAAAAGACCCTAAAAACTGGTTGAAATAATGACTCACATTGAAAGCAATAAAGTAGCTATAAACACCAACCCCAAACAAATCTTTGATTTCGTCCTAAACATGAACAACATCATTGAACTTTTACCGCAAGAAAAAGTCGAAAATTGGAAAGGAGAAGAAGACAATTGCTCCTTTACCATAAAGGGTTTGTCAGGAATAGGGATGAAAATAGATTCAAGCGAAGAACCTACCAAAATTGCTATCATTTCTCATGGGAAAAATCCATTCGACTTCACTATGAATCTGCATATTAGAGAAGTTTTCGAAAATAAATCTGAAGCCTATTTAGATTTTGATGCAAATATGAATATGATGATTGAAATGATGGCGAAAAGTCCATTGACTAATCTTTTTAATATTATGGCTGAAAAACTTAAAGATAAGTTCAATTAGTTAGTGCCCTATTCAAACAAGAACCGAATTTTTTTTTGTTCAAAAAGTTGTTCTTTTCGGTCGATCAAAACCCTCAATCTTCCATCAGTATTTATTCCGATTATTACGCCAAAAATTTCCTTACCGTCAATACTAAATTTTCGTACCTCATTTAGACCTAGAAGTAAATCCAAATATCTATTGTTCAAAAGCACTGGCCTATCGATAAAATTTTGGACTTTGTACAAATAATCAATCAATTCTTCAACTACTACTTTAATATAAAAGAACTCTTGCATTTCATTGGAAATACTCGTTGAGTTGTCACTTGACAGTATCGTAGATTGATTCACATTTAAACCAATACCTATAATCGAGTGTAACAATTCATTCTTGAGTAATGTATTCTCGATTAATATCCCACAAACCTTTTTATGATTTACCATAATATCATTAGGCCATTTTATTTGCACACCTTTTACACCTAAATTCTTTAAATAATCAGAAATTAATATTGAAACTGCTTGATTCAATTTAAAAGCATCCACAACATAAAGATTATTGGGCTGAAAGTAAAAACTAAATGTTACATTTTTCCCATAATCAGACTCCCATTTTGCCTCACGCTGCCCTTTTCCATTTGTCTGAAAATTTGCAACGATAGCATCAAAATTCTTTAAAGAATTTTGATGCTTCAACCTCCGTTTCATCTCCTCATTTGTAGAATCAATCGAATCCAACCAAATAACATTCATCTTCACTACTAATATATGTTAAGCTTTATGCAAATTTGGGGCTTTTTGACCTGCACACATCATTATTATTCCCTTATAAAATGGTTACTTTTGCAAACTATAATTTTTCATGGAAACAACAACTAAAATATCCGATTCTAGTAGACTCGCAAATTCGATTCTTAAAGGTTTAATAGACAAAAAAGGAATTGATATAATTGAATTAGACTTACGCAAAGTCGAAAGTGCAGTTTGCGAATATTTTATAATCTGTTCTGGGGGTTCCGATCGGCAAGTCAATGCTTTGGCAAATGCAGTAAAAGATATTGTAATTGAAGAAGAGAGCGAGAAGCCTTGGCACATTGAAGGAATGGACAATTGCAGTTGGGTATTATTAGATTATGCTAACGTAGTAGTTCACATTTTTCAAGAAGAAACACGAGAATTTTACAAATTAGAAGAACTTTGGGCCGATGCAACTGTCAGGTCTATTGAATTAATTGACGAATAACAAGAATGTCTGAAAATAAAAAACAAACGGGCCCAGCTAAAGGTCCAAAATCAACGAAGAAAGGCGATAAAAAGCCATTCAATTTCTACTGGATTTACGCCATTATTGGAGTAGTTCTGCTGTCTCAATTACTTTTCAGTTGGAATGCAGCCCTGCCAGCAATTAGTCCGCAGGAATTTAGATCCATGGTGGAGCAGAGCGAGGTAAAACAAGTTTTAGTTATTAACAAAGAAACCGCTAGGATTTACCTAAAAAATGATGCTCTTCCAAATTATGAGCAAAAGCTTAAAAACACGAACACTGAAGAAGGCACAAATTACGGTCCTCATTTTAAGTTAAATATTGGGTCGCCGGAACGTTTTGATGAAGAACTGGACAACTTTAGTAAGAAATATGATTTTAAATATGAGTATCGAACTGAGGAGAATTGGGGACGCGACGCTCTTGGCTGGTTAATTCCAATTGCTGTAATGGTAGCTATTTGGTTATTTATAATGCGCCGAATGGGTGGCGGTGCTGGCGGTGCTGGCGGACAAATATTTAATATTGGAAAATCAAAGGCCAGACTTTTCGATGAAAACGATAGTGTTAAAATAACGTTTGACGACGTAGCTGGTCAAGAAGAAGCAAAAGAAGAGGTTAAAGAAATTGTTGATTTTCTTAAAAACCCAAAGCGATATACTGACTTAGGTGCAAGAATACCGAAAGGTGCTCTATTGATAGGTTCGCCTGGTACTGGAAAAACACTGTTAGCAAAAGCCGTTGCCGGAGAAGCCCAAGTTCCATTCTTCTCATTATCGGGATCTGATTTCGTAGAAATGTTTGTAGGGGTTGGAGCATCTCGTGTGCGGGACTTATTCAAACAAGCCAAAGAAAAAGCACCAAGTATCATTTTCATAGATGAAATCGATGCCGTTGGGCGTGCTCGGGGAAAAAATTCAATGCAAGGCTCAAATGATGAGCGAGAAAACACACTAAACCAGTTACTTACGGAAATGGACGGTTTTGGAAATAATTCCGGTGTAATCATTCTTGCAGCTACTAACCGTGCAGATGTTTTAGACAAAGCACTATTGCGTCCTGGTCGATTTGATCGGCAAATCATGGTTGATATGCCTGATTTACACGGAAGAAAAGCTGTTTTTAAAGTACATTTAAAGCCACTTAAAAAAGACGATTCTTTAGATATTGATTTATTGGCTCGTCAAACTCCAGGATTCTCTGGAGCAGATATAGCTAATGTTTGTAACGAAGCGGCACTTATTGCGGCTAGAAATAAAAAGAAACAGGTTACAAAACAAGACTTTATTGATGCCGTTGATCGTGTAGTTGGCGGTTTGGAGAAGAAAAATAAAATCATTACTCCTAATGAGAAAAAAACAATTGCATACCACGAAGCTGGACATGCAACGGTTAGCTGGTTATTAGAACATGCTCACCCACTTGTTAAAGTGACAATTGTGCCACGTGGTCAATCTTTGGGAGCAGCCTGGTATTTACCAGAAGAACGTCAAATTACTACTGAGGAGCAGTTGAATCACGATATATGTGCGGCACTTGGAGGAAGAGCAGCTGAAGAAATTGTATTTGGAAAAATTTCAACTGGTGCTTTAAGTGATCTTGAGAAAGTAACTAAGCAAGTTTATGGAATGATTGTTTATTACGGTCTTAATCCTAAAATTGGTAATGTATCCTATTATGATTCTTCAGGTCAAAACGAATATTCATTTCAAAAACCCTACTCTGAAAACACGGCTCAACTTATTGACGAAGAAGTTAGTAAGTACATTGAAAAGGCATATCAAGATACGTTGATACTTCTTAAAGGAAGCCGAGAAAAACTAAATGCTCTGGCTGAACAGCTCCTTGAGAAAGAAGTGATTTTTAAAGAGGATATGGAAACAATTTTTGGTAAAAGAACATTTGACCGTGATATTGAGCGTGAACAAGAAGAAAAAGACATAGACGAACGTAGATCAAAGGAAGCGGAAGAGCGTAAAGAAAGGAAACAAAAAGAGGCGGCAGAAAAGGAAAATGGAATTCCTAATAAAAAACCCACCAATAAATCCAAAGTTCCAACAAAGGAAGTAACAAAGAAAACAGTAGAAAATGGAAAAGCCTCTGAAAACGTTGAAAACAATTCTGCAACTTCCGAAAATGTAACTGCTCCCGAAAAAAAGGTTTAACTACATTTGAACCTTAGCCTATGGAAGTAAATTGGACTAAGGTATTTACCACGAATGATTCAATTCAAGCTGAATTGATAAAAGCACGGCTTGCAGAAGATGACATCCAAGTTGCCTTTGTAAATAAACAAGACTCTATGCATTTGCATCTTAATATGCAATTTGGATTAGAGGTGTTCGTGCCCAAAGACAATGCTTTCAAGGCTGTTCAAATCATAAATAATATGGTCCTTAATGAGTGATCTTAAACAAAGGCTCTCTACAGGATCAATATTCATTGTGGTTCTATTCGGATCTACAATTGCGAGCCCGTATACTTACGCTTGTATATTTTTACTAGCTAGCACGTTAGGCCAAATTGAATTTTATCGCCTAATAAAAAAATCAGGAGGAAACCCACAGACTATCACAGGTGTTATTGGTGGGATTTTGTTGTTTACCACTAACTTTCTTTTTGTTCAAGGTTCTTTTGATGATATTAGCATTCTGGTATACAATATGCCATTACTATTTTTGGTCTTTTTAATTGAGCTTTTCCGTAAAAACAAAAATCCATTTATCAATATCTCTTATACCATTATTGGAATAATTTATATAGCACTACCCTTCTCTTTGTTGAATTATTTAATGATTGACCCAAGGTATTATCCTAGTTATGAATTCTACCCTCATATTACAGCTGGGGTCCTTTTCTGCATGTGGGCAAACGATAGTTGGGCATATTTAATAGGTAAGAAGTTTGGGAAAACCAAACTTTTTGAAAGTGTTTCACCAAAAAAAACTTGGGAGGGCTTTTTAGGAGGAATTTTCTTTTGTGTCGGATTTGCAATACTTATAAGTTTTATTGCTACTGCCCTTTCTTTGGTTGACTGGATAGTTCTTGGACTTATAATATCTATTGCAGGCACAGCAGGCGATCTCATTGAATCAAAACTAAAAAGAAGTTTAAATTTAAAGGACTCTGGAAACATATTACCAGGTCATGGTGGAATTCTAGATCGTTTTGATGCCCTTATCTTGGCAATTCCTTTTATTATTGTGTACTTATTTATTAGATTCTAGATTAGTTTTTATGACACTACACCGAGAAGGCTCAAAAATCATGATATTTACCTTTATTGGTTTATTGGTTTTTAATCTAGCACTAACTCCATTCCTATCTGAAGACCCTATAGCAAGAGGAGTAATTGGATCTTTCTCTCTTTTTATATTTGGGGTAGTAGTTCAATTTTTCAGAGTCCCTAAACGCAAAATTGAAATAAATGATGGCCAAATAATTAGTCCTGCTGATGGAAAAGTAGTGGTTATCGAAAGAGTCTTTGAAGATGAATTCTATAAAGAAGAAAGGATTCAAGTATCTATATTCATGTCTCCGTTTAATGTTCATATTAATTGGACACCAATGGCCGGATTAGTCAAATATGCCAAGTATCATCCCGGAAATTTTCTTGTAGCTTGGCATCCAAAATCTTCTACTGAAAACGAACGCACTACTTTTGTTTTTGAAAACTCTAAAGGATCTGTTTTAGTGAGACAAATTGCAGGATTCTTAGCTAGAAGAATAGTTTATTTTGTAAAAAAGGATGACCAAATTGGACAAGGTGATGAATTTGGGTTTATTAAGTTTGGTAGTAGAGTAGATTTATTATTGCCAATAAATGCTAAAATAAAAGTTGATCTGGATCAGAAAGTAATTGGAAAACAGACGGTTATCGCTGAACTATAGTATAGCGCTGTTAAACTATTGTTAAAGCATTTTGAAAACCAGTTTTAAGCTTACAAATTTGACGAGTGTAAACTGGTGGTGCGTCCATTCAATAAAATCAAACGAATATGAGTTTAAAAAGTCTTTCAGTTACGTTTTTAGTATTAATTGCTTTTGGAACCAGCACTATTGCTGCTAAAAAAGAGAAATCCAGTCCAGCAAAAAAATATCAATTTGAATTTACCATTTCTGACTCAGAGGATAGTTTAGTATTTCTGGCAAACTATTACGGGAAAAAACAATATTATTACGATACTGCTTTTGCTGTAGAAAAAGGAAAATTCAAATTTGAAACCGATTCTATTCCAGGTGGAATTTACCTAATCGTTATGCCCGATAAATCACAATACTTTGAAATAGTGGTAAGTGGAAATGAACCTCGTGTGACTCTAAGTACGACGCGAGCTAATATGGTTGCTGATATGAAAGTATCGGAGTCTGAAGAAAACAAATTATTCTACGAATTTCAGCAAGAAATGAATACGAAAGGTGAACAAGCTGCTCCGATTCAAAAAAGAATAGAAATTTTGAAAGCAGATACCTTAAATCCAAAACCGGACGAAATCAAAGCCGAGCAAACAAAATTAGAAACGATAAATAAAGAAGTAAATGAATATAAAAAGCAATTTATAGAGACTCACGAAGGGACCTTTACAGCAAAAATTTTCTTGACTTCTCAAGAACCTGTTGTACCTGAAACTCCTGAGTTACCAGAAGGGGCTAATCTTGATTTATGGAAATTCCAAGAATATAAAAGACAATATTTAGAAAATGTTGATTTTACTGACGAGCGATTACTTCGGTCTCCAGTCTTTGCTAAAAAATTAGAATATTACATGACTAAATTAGTTGTTCAAATGCCCGACTCTATTAACAAAGCAGCTGATGAATTGGTTGAACGCGCTAGACCAAGCAAGGAAATGTTTAAATACGTAGTACACTGGAATACAAATTTTTATGAGCGTTCTAAGATCATGGGAATGGATGGTGTGTTTGTGCACATGTCTGATAATTATTACACAAAAGAACAAGCTCATTGGGTTGATAGTGCTGGTCTTGCAAAAATAAATGATAGAGCTTCAACTTTACGCCCTTTGCTACTAGGTAAAGTGGCTTCTAACATTATTTTACCTGACACTACTGGTAAATGGCATGACTTATTGAAATTACCAGCAGAGTATACTATTCTCTATTTCTGGAGCCCTACTTGTGGTCATTGTAAAAAATCTACCCCTAAATTGGAGAAGTTCTACCAAGATTATAAGTCCAAGGGTATTCAAGTATTTGGTGTTTGTACAGAATTAGATGTTGCAGGAATGAAAACATTTGTAAAGACAAATAAGCTTACATTCATAAACGTTTCAGATACCCCAGAAATCAATAAAAATGCTTATGAATATTTAGATAAAACAACCATTAATAGCCTGAACTTCAGGACAATATATGACATATATTCTACACCGCAAGTATATGTTTTGGATAAGGATAAGAAAATTATTGCTAAGAAATTAGGCGTTGAACAGTTAGCGGATTTTATAGATAATCACTCAAAGGAAAAGTCCACTAATTAATAAACTACTCTTAGGGCTTTTATATCACTGGAAAATTGCTCCCATCCACCAAATTCGCCATCTTGATCATAATATTCCATTTCTAGAACCAAACAATTTGGTTCTCCATTAATAAAATAAATACTATCATTTGATGCTGCTTGATAAACGAATATCAAACCTGGATCAAATTGCTTTATTCTGCTGCAATTATAGTTTTTACTGTATAATCGCTTTTCCCCAACACTAATATTCAAAGAAAGCATTATGCCATTATTTGGGCTATCTAAATTATTTGAATCCAATCGCCTATTCCAATCCTTTACCGTGTCTAAATCAAAGGTTATAGTGCGGTGGTCGATACGAGTAAGTTCTTCAGGGACACCAAATCGTTCTTCAAAAGCAGATGCGGTTAAACACTCACGTTCTTCCATTCCGTCATCATAGCAAACTGAATCCGGCGTTTTTGTTAAGGAAAGCATTGAATGGTCGTTGCAATATAGTTCGTATTCCTGATTTTTATTAACCATATTTTCGTAAAAATATCGAGTATAACATGCCTTTTTAGCAAGATAAAATTCTTGCGGCCATTCATTTTTATGGGTATCGGACGCGTTTTCGCAACTAACAAAAAAAATAGACAACCCTAAGACTATTCCTTTACCAACTTCTGTCAAACCTTTTAAAACATAAACGTTCATCCTTCCTTTTATTTATTATTTATTTATGTTGCTAAGGTAGAATTTCAGACACCAAATTCAAACGGCAAAAAAGCGCAAAGCATTTTTTTTAATTACACCTTGGTTTCACCTTTGCATCCGAAAACCCTAAGAAACCAATTTATACTCTGGGGAAATAGTTTCAGAATCGCTCAATTTTAAAGGAAAGTTATTCCATATATCTTAAGGAAAATGGAAAGTATAACTTAGCATTAACGACGCAACATAAGTAAAAACACTATTTGCAGCATTCTATTTCTTAAACTCACTATTAGTTTATCCATAGATAATAGTCCGTTTGTTACATTTGTTTGTGTGACTATTATTTGGCTATTTACATAAATAGAAGAGTCAATCCAGATTATTGATTTAATATCGATTACTAGTTTAAAGGCATTATGACGAAAAGTAATTTAAATAAGAGATTTGTTACAGCTGTACCTGCTGATAAATTTGGAAAAATCAGATTGACAGGGAAGAAGAATTATGCAGCTGGAATGCCTGCTGTTATTTCTTCGCTAAAACATTTGAAGCGAGAAGTCGGCCTCTTTAAAGGCATAAAGGTTCTGAGCCGAATGAACAAGAAAAATGGCTTTGATTGTCCGGGATGTGCCTGGCCTGATCCTGATGGTAAACGTTCAACCCTCGGAGAATATTGCGAAAATGGAGTAAAAGCAATTGCAGAAGAAATTACTGTGAAACGAGTCGATGCTGAATTCTTCAGGAAAAACAACATTGAAGAACTCAGCAAACAATCCGATTTTTGGATTGGTAAGCAAGGTCGAATTACTGAACCCATGATTTTAGAAGTTGGCTCCAAAAACTTCAAGCCTATTTCATGGGACGCTGCATTTAATAAAATTGGAAATCAACTCAAATCTCTAAATAGTCCAGATGAAGCTGCCTTTTATACATCTGGCAGAACAAGTAATGAAGCAGCCTATATGTATCAACTTTTTGCGCGCCAAGTTGGTACAAATAACCTACCCGATTGCTCAAATATGTGCCATGAATCCAGCGGAATTGGTTTGGGTGAAACAGTTGGAATTGGCAAAGGATCGGTTAAACTAGAAGATTTGCATGAGGCTGAAGTAATTGTTGTTATGGGGCAAAATCCAGGCACCAATCATCCTAGAATGTTGTCTGCATTGGCAAAGTGCAAAACAAATGGAGGAACAGTTGTCAGTATCAATCCAATACCCGAGGCAGGTAATGAAGCTTTTGCAGATCCACAAGACCCAATCTCAATGATTAAAGGCGGTGAGAAATTAACGGATTTGTACTTACAGGTAAAAATAAATGGAGATGTCGCCGTATTAAAGGCCGCCTGCATACTTATGCTAGAAGCCGAAAAAGTCAATCCAGGAACTGTATTTGATCTAGATTTTATTGAAAAAAATTGCGACGGATACGAAACATTAATTGCTGACTTAGAAACAACTAGTTATGAGGATTGCATCAAACAAAGTGGTGTTCAAGAAAGTCAAGTAAGGCAATTTGCAGACTTACTTATCAATAATAAAAAAATAATTATCTGCTGGGCAATGGGAATTACTCAACACAAGAATGGTGTTGAAAATGTTCGTGAAATTGTAAATACTTTACTTCTTAAAGGAAGTATTGGAAAACCAGGTGCAGGAACTTGCCCAGCTCGTGGACACAGTAATGTGCAGGGTGATAGAACTATGGGGATTTGGGAGAAACCTAAAACTGCATTTCTAGAAAGTCTAGACAATCATTTCGGAATCAACACGCCTAAAGAGCATGGTTATGACGTTGTCGACTGTATTGAGGCCATGCACAACAACAAAGTAAAAATCTTTATGGCTATGGGAGGAAACTTCGTTTCTGCAACTCCCGATACAGAATATACCGCTGAAGCTATTCAGAAATGTCAATTAACCGTGCATGTCTCTACCAAGCTGAACCGATCACATCTTATTCCAGGTATTGAGTCCATCATACTGCCTTGCATTTCAAGAACTGAAAGTGATACGCAAGAGAGCGGTTTACAGTTTATTTCTGTAGAAAATTCAATGGGGATAGTACACAGAAGTACCGGGAAATTTCCTCCAGCATCTAACAATTTAAAAAGTGAGCCAGCCATTATTGCAGGAGTTGCCAATTCTACTTTTGGTGATAATTCGCCAGTTAACTGGTCAGAAATGGTCGTTAATTATGATGCGATAAGAAATCATATTGAAGCAACAATAGTTGGGTTTGACGATTATAACACAAGAGTGAGACAATCGGGTGGGTTTTATTTACCAAATGGGGCTCGAGAAGGTCAATTTAAAACTGCTACGGATAAGGCTAGGTTTACCGTTAACCCACTACCCGACCAACAAGTGAAAGATGGTAACTTGATTATGATGACCATTCGCTCACATGACCAATATAACACAACGATATACGGAATGGATGACCGCTATCGTGGAGTATTTAATGAAAGACGTGTAGTTTTTATCCATCCAGAAGACATGAAAAATTTGGGCTTTGCGAAACTTGATATCGTAAATCTCAAAAGTCATTTTATGGGTGAAGTTCGAGAAGCATTCAATTTTAAAATTATTCCTTATGATATAGCTCGAGGCTGTGTGGCAACCTACTTTCCCGAGGCAAATGTACTTGTACCTTTAAAGAGCTTTGCTCATAAAAGTCAAACTCCAGTTTCTAAGTTTGTTGAAATAGAAATAAGTAAAGTTTAGTTTGAATTACAGTGATTTTATATTACTGTAATTCAAATAATTAAAGGTTAAATTTACAAGCATGCATAGAAAGTCCTTTATTATTTTAAGTCTTTATTTTATCCTTGGATTTTTGAATGCCTGCAGTGATTCAAACCATGAATCAAAAGAAGAAATCATTGATGCTGTAGAATTAATAAATACGAATTTCCCCAATAAAAGAAGCGAGCTGTCAGTGCTTATGCGAACTTTGTATAATGATACAAAAGCAGAAAAAAAACTACTTACAAACAAAGAGTACTCTTCTATTGATTGGATATCAAAATATGCTAATTTACTTACTGTAAAACAAACCGATGATTCTAATAATGACAAAGTGTTTGAAGCTTTTGGAAACTCTTTTCTTAGCCTACTTAAAGCATATCAAAACACTACTGAAAACAATAGAATTTCAAATTACAATCTGCTGATAACCGATTGCATGAATTGCCACCAAGCATTCTGCTTAGGGCCTATTGTAATAATCAAAAAGCTACCAATAACCATCAAAAAATAAAGTATGCGAGCGATTATTCAAAGAGTTAGCGGAGCATCAGTAACCATTGAAAACGTAAAAATTTCAAGTATAAAAACGGGTCTAATGATTCTGTTAGGAATTGAACAGGAAGACTCCGAGGAAGATGCTCAATGGTTGGTTCGGAAAATTTGTTCCCTCAGAATATTTGGTGACGAAAATGGGAATATGAACCATTCTCTTCAAGATATTAAAGGGGAAGTTTTACTAGTCTCCCAGTTTACTTTGCATGCTAAAATTAAAAAAGGAAATCGGCCTTCATTTATTAAAGCTGCAAGTCCAGAGATTGCAAATAAACTTTATGAAATAACAAAGCAGCTTTTTAATACTGAATTAAACCAAAATATTGCAGCTGGTAAATTTGGAGCAATGATGCAAGTACAGCTTATTAATGACGGTCCAATCACACTAATTATAGATACTAAAAACAAGGAATAAGTGCTTTTTAATTCTGTCGAATTTCTTGTTTTTTTCCCAATTGTAATTGCACTTTATTATGCAATTCAATATAAGTGGAGATGGTTACTGCTTCTTGCGGCAAGCTATATCTTTTATGGATCATGGAAAGTTGAGTTTTTGAGTTTAATTGCTCTTTCGACGTTGGTCGACTTTTATGTTGGGAAGCAATTATATGAGAATACTGATCCTAAGAAAAGGTGGAAATACCTGCTTTTAAGTTTAGGACTAAACCTAGGTTTACTTATTTTTTTCAAGTACGGGTCCTTTTTAGCAAATTTAGCTTTACCAATTGCTCCAATTCCAGAATGGAGAAAGAACCAAATCGTTTCATTTTTGGCCTTTGATTTACCCGTAGGAATTTCATTTTACACCTTTCAAACAATGGGGTACACCATTGATATTTTTAAAAATAAAATAAAGCCTGAAAAGCATTTAGGGAAATTTGCCCTATACGTTAGCTACTTCCCTCAAT
Source organism: uncultured Flavobacteriales bacterium (assembly GCA_913020435.1). Lineage (GTDB taxonomy): Bacteria > Bacteroidota > Bacteroidia > Flavobacteriales_G > Salibacteraceae > UBA6770. The sequence goes on from CAJVZZ010000006.1 coordinate 13,441, forward strand.
TGGTTGCAGGACCCATAGAACGATTTAAACATCTTCAGCCTCAATTGCTCGCAAATAATAAGTTGACCTATAGAAATCTCTGCCACGGTGCACGATTAATGCTTTATGGGTTTTTCATTAAAATGGTTATTGCCGATAATATTGCGCCACTTGTGGATGCTGTTTTCGAATCTCCATTGGAATATTCATTGATAACAAGGTGGACAGGAATTTTAGGGTTTGGCTGGCAGATATATGCTGATTTTTATGGTTACTCATTAATTGCCATTGGAGCGGCTCGTTGCATGGGGGTAGAACTCATAACGAATTTCAAAACTCCATACTTTGCCAAATCTATTCAAGATTTTTGGAGAAGGTGGCACATAAGTCTAAGCACCTGGTTTAGAGATTATATTTTTGTTCCACTTGGTGGAAGCAACGTCAATAAAGTCATTTGGATTAGAAATATTTTGGTGGTTTTTATCCTAAGTGGATTATGGCATGGAGCCAATTATACTTTTATTATTTGGGGAGCTATTCACGGTCTATTTTACTTAATTGAGCGCAGCATTAAAGTTCCAAATCGCAGTTTTTTAAAACCGATACATTGGCTCAAAACCTATTTAATTGTTTCATTCGCTTGGCTATTTTTCAGAGCCGAGGATATTAGCAACGCAATGGAAGTCTTGTTTGGGGCTGATTCGATGTATTCTAACAAGTATTTGGATTTGCCATTTGAACTAGTTTTTGGATTTATCATTTTCATAATGCTTGAACTTTTATTTAAATCCGATTCTGTAAACTCTGTTTTAAATCGAACTCCATTTGCTGTGCGATGGAGTGGTTATGGAGTAATTATCTTTTTTATTCTTTCGTTTGCAGGAACAACAAATCACCCGTTTATCTATTTTCAATTCTAATGGAAATAGTAAAAAAAATAGGACTTCGAATATTGTTGCTTGCGGTCATAGCGATTGCAACATCAGCTATTTATAAACGGTATTTCTACCAAAGCTTTTTAGAAAAAGAGGGATTTCTTTTGTATCGACTTAACCGATCAGTTAATGCCGATTATTTGTTTTTTTCTGCCAGTAGCGACTATACATTTGATTCAATAAATGATATTGATACTAGTAGAGTTAGTGTTTTAACTATGAATTATTGTACTAAAAGTGTTAAGTCAATTGCAGGAGGAGCTCATCATGCCGGAGTTTTCAAACAATTGATAAAACACATTCCAAAAAATACAATAGAAGGAATTATAGTGTCGTTCAACATCAGAAGTTTTAGCCCTAAATGGTTAACCGGTATAAATGAAAATCTACTTCAAAAATATACAGCGTTGTATAAACCAAATCCTGTGCTAATCTCAAGATTAACTGGATCTCTAAAGTTTTATCCAATTCGAACACAAAAAGAATTAGAACAAGAAAGAAACGCCTACTTTTCATCCTGGCCGCTACCCTATCTTTTCCCAAAAAATACCGTAAAAAATTGGTATTCAAATGAAAGGCGGTTTTCAACAAACGATTCTATTGCTAACATCTCTTTAGAGTATTTGAAAAGTTTTGCATTCGTTATTAATGACAATCACTCTAGAACCAAAGACTTCGATGAAATTGTTGAATTAGCGAAATCTAAAAATCTAAAACTGATACTACATGTACTTCCAGAAAACATGGATGAAGCTAGGCGGTTAATTGGAGATTCTTTAACAGCATTAATTCAAGCAAATAGAGATTTCGCAATTGCTCGTTATCATAATCCAACTGCAAGTGTTTGGGTAATTGACAATCTTGAAAAGGTGCGTCATGTTGATTTTACTGATCGAGACTTCCCAACTGAACATTATAACCAAAATGGTAGAACTATTATTGCAAAATCAATTGCAAAACAATTAAATGCTATAAAATGACAATAGAAGAAGCACAAAAAACGGTTGACGAATGGATAAACACTATCGGTGTTCGATATTTTAATGAATTGACCAATATGGCCCAACTTACAGAAGAAGTTGGAGAGGTGGCACGAATTATTGCTCGACGATATGGAGAACAAAGCGAAAAGGAGTCAGATAAAGACAAGGATTTAGGAGAGGAATTTGCCGACGTTTTGTTTGTGCTTATTTGTCTTGCAAATCAGACAGGAATAGATTTAACAGAAGCATTTAATAAGAGGATGGACAACAAAACCAAGCGCGATAAAGACCGACACAAAAACAACGAAAAATTGAAGTAAGCTCTAAAATTTAGCCCTTCTTCCCCGCTTCTTGAAGGAGTGCGAACCACCAGGTCGTTTGCTTTTCTTGCTTACTAAGTTACCGAAGTTATAACTAACGATTGCTGACATACTGAAATAATGATCATTATTCTTTGGATTTCCTCTGGGAGCCCCAGTAGAACTCCACCCAGGATTACTTCCATCTGTTCTATCTGCATAAGATGCCGATGAGCCTCCAACTTCTTGAGCTAGTTTTGTATTGTCGTAATACACTGTACTTGCGTCATCTAAGTAGTCAGTAAGCGTATACCTGTAGCTAATATCCAATCCAAACTTCAACCACATTTTGTAGGTATAATTAACTTGAATTCCAGCAGGGAAAGAAATTGAAAATGGTAAATATGGTGCAGGGCCACCTTCTAATCCCTGCCCTTCTGTTCTTAATGGCCTTAAGGGAGTGCCATCAGATTTAGAGTTAAAATAAAACAATGCAGCACCTCCGTATGCAATAACCTCTATTGGGAAACCTCGCATTCCCTGAATACCCTTGATATTGTATAAATGTCCTGGTTTAGCTCTCAGTATAAAGAAATCATATAAAAAGCCACCTTCATAAATTTTTGATTGAAAAGAGAGATTACGATATTTTCTAGTATCGTCACCAGATAATTCATCAGCTCCCCTGACTTGACCATAAAAACCTGACACACGAAGTGCCGAACGATAGGCTATATTGAATCGATAGGATAAACTGTAGCACGTTCTAAACTGAGAAAACTCCATGTCTAATAACCAAGGTCTCCCTTTGCCTGAGCCACCACCTAATTCACCTAAATAATTCGAAAGACCTACACCACCAACTAATTCGTGACGGTACTTTTTCCAATACTTCTTTTTATCAAAGTGCTGAGCGTAAGTAGCTTGAATTGATAGCGTAAAAATTAATATGAAAATATACTTTTTCAATATTGAGTAAATATACTTCGGAACAGCCTGATAGATTTTCTATCGAGGTAAAACACCAAAATACTTTTTTTTAATAACATTTACAGTCATATGAGAAATTCATCAAGCATTTGGGTAGATACTCTTGAATCTCCTCTTGTACTTCTCTTTTTACTGGATTTACTCTCATATCAATCACTTTCAATGATTTAATCTCCTGCACCGATTCTGGAAGATTTATCAATCGATTGGCCCATAAATCCAGTACTTCAAGTTTTCTCAAATCCCCAATCGATTTATCAATTTCCCACAAATAATTATTGCTCGCTTCCAAAACCACCAAATTTTTAAAGCTACCGATAGACTCAGTTAAATAATTAATAGAATTCCTATTGAGAACAATCACCACCAAATTTGATAAAGTAGCTAATTGTTTGGGAAACGTATCCAACTTATTTCTGGATAGATCGAGATATTGTAAGTTTTTAAATTGATAAACCTCTTCAGGAATTTCTTTTAATTTCTGCTTCTTAAGCTCTAGGCGATAGACTTCTAATGGACTTTTAATTGCATCTTCCAAAGAAGTAAAAACCTTTACAGAATCAAGTTGCTCCAAAGAAAAAAGCTCTTGAGCAAAAGTATGAGTTGAAAAAAATAACGTGAAAAAGCTAAAACAAAATAGCTTCGCATTTCGCTTTGTCAAATTCCAATTGTTGTTTAAGTAAATCAATATTTTCAAATTTCTGTTCTTCTCTAATTTTCTCTATTAAGCCTACACTAATTTCAAGACCATACAACTCTTCATCCAGTCCAAAAACATGTACTTCTATTGTTATTCCACCTTGATCCTTTATGGATGGACGAATGCCAATATTCAACATACCAATATATGCTTCTTCCTTGATTTTTACGTGAACTGCATAGACGCCATTTGGCGGAATTATTTTAAAACGATCCTTAATTTCAATATTTGCTGTTTTAAATCCAAGCGTTCTGCCAATTCCTGCACCCCTTACAACTTTACCCGAAAGTAAAAAAGGATAGCCTAATAAATGTCTTGCCATTTTCATGTCCCCCTTCTGAATAGCAGATCTAATCTTTGTTGAACTTACCTGAGTATCTTTAAATTCTTGTGCTTCAATTTGTTCAACTTCAAAACCATACAAATTAGCCAATTCCAATAAGTCGTCAAAAGTTCCTTCTCGGTTTCTCCCAAAATGGTGATCGTAACCAATTATCAGCTTTGAAACCCCCAACTGATTGACGAGAACGTCTCTTACAAATTCTACTGAATTTAGTCTTGAAAATTCTCTACTAAATGGATGAATAATTAAGTGATCCAAGTTAGACTTAGCCAACAACTCGACCTTCTCTTCTTGAGTATTCAACATTTTCAGATCGTTATTCTCAGGGAATAAAACCATTCTTGGGTGGGGGTAAAACGTTAATAGAACGGATGTACCATTTCTCTTTTCCGCCTCAGTTTTGAGGCGATCCAAAATGTAAGAATGACCAAGATGAACCCCATCAAAAGTACCAACAGTGGCAACTAAATTTTCTACAGGTTCAAATTCTTCAATATTCGAGTAAACTTTCAAACCTTAAAGTGATGTTTTTTATTAACGATAATAATTAGCTACTCTGTTGATTTTCAGCATAATAATAGAGTAATTAACAATAATAATACAGTTAACGAAAATAGGCATATATAAATATTGAAAGTCCTATAATTTTTAGTTCTGAAATTTATACTTTTGCAGCTGATTTTAACACAAGGTTTTATAACAATTTATTCCAAAAAAATGTCTGCACTAGTAGGGAAAATTTCACAGATAATCGGGCCAGTAATCGACGTAACATTTAATTCTGAAGGCTCTGAGCTTCCTAATATTTATGACGCTCTAACAGTAACAACTGAAACTGGATCTACCATTGTTCTTGAATGTCAAAAACATGTTGGTGAAGATACCATTAGAGCTATATCGATGGAAGCAACTGATGGTCTTCGAAGAGGATTAGAAGTAACCGCTACAGGTTCTGCTATCAAAATGCCTATTGGTGATGCAATAAATGGTCGTCTTTTCAATGTTGTTGGTGATACAATTGACGGTATTGGCCAAATTGACAAAACAAATGGTAGCCCAATTCACAGAGAAGCACCTCGCTTTGAGGATTTATCTACAGCTTCTGAAGTTTTGTTCACTGGTATTAAAGTAATTGATCTTATTGAGCCATACTCGAAAGGCGGTAAAATTGGTCTGTTTGGTGGAGCTGGTGTTGGTAAAACAGTACTTATCCAAGAACTAATCAACAACATTGCAAAAGGACATGATGGCCTTTCTGTGTTTGCTGGTGTTGGAGAAAGAACTCGTGAAGGAAATGATTTACTTCGTGAAATGCTTGAATCAGGCATTATTAAATACGGTGATGCATTCATGGAATCTATGGAAAAAGGTGGATGGGATGTATCTAAAGTGGATCCTGTTCAATTAAAAGAATCAAAAGCTGCTTTCGTATTCGGTCAAATGAACGAACCTCCAGGAGCACGTGCGCGTGTTGCACTTTCAGGTCTTACTTTAGCTGAGTACTACCGTGATGGTGACGCAAGCGGAGCGGGTAGAGATATTCTATTCTTTATTGACAATATTTTCCGCTTTACTCAAGCGGGTTCAGAGGTATCAGCATTGCTTGGACGTATGCCTTCTGCAGTAGGATATCAGCCTACCCTTTCTTCTGAAATGGGAGCTATGCAAGAGCGTATTACTTCTACAAAAAACGGTTCTATTACTTCGGTTCAAGCGGTTTATGTGCCTGCAGATGATCTTACTGATCCTGCTCCTGCAACTACGTTTGCTCACTTGGATGCAACAACAGTACTTTCAAGAAAAATTGCCGAATTAGGTATCTATCCAGCTGTAGATCCATTAGATTCTACATCAAGAATATTAACTGAAGAAATCGTTGGAGCAGAGCATTACAAATGTGCCCAAGATGTAAAAGAAATATTACAACGGTATAAAGAACTTCAAGATATCATCGCAATCTTAGGAATGGATGAATTGTCAGAAGGAGATAAACTAGCTGTTCACAGAGCACGAAGAGTTCAACGTTTCCTTTCTCAACCTTTCCATGTAGCTGAGCAGTTCACTGGTTTGACTGGAGTGTTCGTTTCTATTGACGAGACAATAAAAGGTTTCAATATGATTATGGACGGTGAAGTTGACAAATATCCTGAAGCAGCTTTTAACCTAAAAGGTAGCATTGAAGAAGCTATTGAAGCAGGTGAGCAAATGCTTGCAATGGACTAGTGTCATTCTACTAATTAGCACATTATTATGCAAATAGAAATATTAACAGCGGACAAGAGTATTTTCAATGGTGAAGCTACACTTGCTAATTTTCCTGGAAAGGATGGATCATTTGGAGTTATGAATGATCATGCTCCAATGATCGCAGCACTTAAAAAAGGAAATATTGTTATCACTACGTCTAATGGTGAGCAATCTTTTGAGGTATCAGGCGGTGTCGTCGAAGTACTTAAAAATAAAGTAATGGTACTTGCGGAATAAATGTGTTTTTGTAGTTAATAATTAATTAATTCCGCATGTAAAAAGGGACCCTCTGGTCCCTTTTTACGTTTTACCTTCTGGGTTCAATTTGTGCAAGTTCATTATACTTGTGAAGTGATTATGAAAGATCGAGATACAACAGATTTACAGAATAAAATTCACGAAATAATTTTCGGTCATACGACTATTGCTGGCAAGACTTTCGATATCATTTTATTGCTTTTTATTCTATCCAGTGTTGCTGTTTTAATGTTAGATAGCGTCGGATCAATAGCTATGAGTTATGGGAAATTACTTCATGGACTGGAATGGGGGTTCACTATTTTCTTTAGTGCGGAATATATATTACGTGTTTATTCGGCACGCAATCCTCTAAAATATATCATAAGCTTTTTTGGAATTATCGATCTTCTCTCGATTATCCCAACCTATCTAGGAATTTTTATGACAGGCTCTCACTACCTTCAGACTATTCGAACTTTTAGATTATTAAGAGTATTCAGAATTTTAGGATTATCTACCTATGTAGGTCAAGCAACAGCCTTAATGGAAGGCTTTAAACAAAATCGTCAAAAAATCATAGTGTTCTTTGGTGTTGTGCTGAGCATTAATATTCTTATTGGAACATTAATGTTTTTAATCGAAGGACCTGAACATGGATTTACGAGTATCCCTAGAAGTATTTATTGGGCAATAGTCACGATGACTACTGTTGGATATGGAGACATTGCCCCTCAAACAACCTTAGGCCAAGCGATTGCCGCATTTGCAATGATAATAGCCTATGCTATAATAGCGACTGGAATTGTATCCTTAAATATACAGGGTTCACAAGACAAGAATAAGACAGAACCTCAAGAGGGATTAGATAAGTGTAATTCCTGCGAAAAAACTGCGCTCGAATACAAGCAGAAATTCTGCTCAAATTGCGGAAACAAGTTTTAGGTTTATAAATATCGCCCATTGAATTTGTTATAACTGAATTATTTATTCAACTTATCAGTAAATTTGGAAAAACACTTAAATCAAATTATTATGAAAAAAATAAGTTTACTCGTTTTAAGCGCAATCTTGGCTATGAGCATATCGGCACAAGATTTGGGCGTTGAAAGTATTGTGGTAAAAGCAAACGTCGATACAGGATGGCAAAAGATTACAAATGATACCGTTTTATTAAATGAAGCAGTATACCTAGGTGTAATATTCAAAAATTATGCTGGAACCCCAGTAAGCACAACAGATTCTGTCTCGTTTGGCGTTTCTGTTAACGGTATCTCAATTGGGAATTTAGGAGCAATTGTCGGTAAAAATTTAGTACCAACTGCTGGGTTTAATACAGCTGAAATGATGCTTAAGAAAGACCAAATATTTAGCACTGCAATTGCATCAGCTAAGGTTTGTGCTTGGCCAATTTTTTGGTCTAAACAAAACATGGGTGGTTCTACTGCAAACGATACAGGCTGCGCTACTTATACAATATGGGATAGAGTGATTACCGTATCAAACTTTACTCCTGAAGAAGGTAAGGCAGGAACAGATATTACCATTAACGGTTCTTATTTTGGAGCGGATCCAGCAAGTAACATGGTTAAATTTAATGGAGAGATAGCGGTTATCAAAAGCGCTACAGCAAACACTATAATTGCAACTGTTCCTAGCGCCGCAGTCTCAGGAAACATTACAGTGGAGGCTAGCGGAAAAACAGGAACTAGCACTGAAGGATTTGTTGTTTTAGATGAAAATGGAAATCCAAAGAATGCGCTTTCTTTAGCTGATAACCAAAAGATTTCTTCATTCATAGGTTTTTCAAATAACCAACTGATTATTTCAACTGGAAATACAGTCTCTAATCTGAAAATATTTGATTTAACGGGTAAGGTTGTTTCATCTGCATCTGATATTTCTTCAAATACAGTGCATACCCACAATCTTAACAGCTTGCAATCAGGCGTTTATATTGCTACTTGTGGGTCTGAATATTTTAAATTTTCTAAATAGTAGTCTAGTTAAATAATATTTTAAAAAGCTTCTCGAGATTCGGGAGGCTTTTTTATTTTTATCTTTTTGAAAAACGAATAATAATGAACGCACAAGACTCAATAATCAATCTTAAAGCTGGAAATGCAAAGTACATAGCTGATCAAATGCTACACAATCACTCAGATAGTAATCGTAGAGTTAGCCAAACAGGAGGTCAGTCCCCTTTTGCAATTGTTTTGAGTTGTGCAGATTCTCGTGTTGTTCCGGAATTAATCTTTGATCAAGGTATAGGAGACATTTTTGTGATTCGAGTTGCAGGAAATACTGCAAACCCATCCTCTATCGCATCCATTGAATACGCTGTAGCGCATTTAGGATCAAAATTAATTATGGTTCTAGGCCACGAATCATGTGGAGCTTGCGGCGCAGCAATTGCGGGCGGAGATAATGGCCCAAATTTAAATCACTTATTAAGTTTTATTGCGCCTGCTGTCAATCAATCAAATTCAAAGAACATCAATGATGTTGTTAATATTAATGCTGAAAATCAAGCAGCAGCTCTTATTACTAACTCCAAAATCATTAGTGATGCAGTTGCTAATAACGGAGTTGAAATAGTTACCGCTTTTTATAATTTGAGCGGTGGTAAAGTAGATTTCCATTAGACATTATGTCTGCTTTTTTAAGGTTTCAATACATCAAAAACTTATTTGATTCACAAGGTTTTAAAACAGACAAACCTTTTATTTCTGCGAAAAAAATGAAGAAAGCTGAATAAAAATTATTATTACTGAGGTTGGTTTTCATCTTTCTAAACTTCTTGCCAATGAATATTTTGATATTATCCTAATTATTCTTGATAAAAAAGGAGTTAAAAGACGCAGAATCACATACTGGTGTACTCATTTATCACAGCTATGCTAAATGATTTAGCACACTATTAGAAGCTGGAATAAAAATTCCGATTTATTAATCGCTATAACTGACTCTAAAACAACGAACATCAATATTACTATACACATAAGTGACTGGTTGCTTCAACTGGCAGCGCAACTGGAGGAGTAAAAGTGCTTCGACAACTTGTCATACTCGAAAATAGTGTCCTTGAGCTCATAAAGCTTATTCACCCAACTGCAATCATTCCGGTAGAACTGAACAACAAAGCAGTATCTAATGCAATTGTCTTTAATATTCTTTCCTTCTTCTTACTGTATTTGATAATCTTCATTTTCGGATCAGTTTTTATGGCAAGCTTGGGACTCGATTTTGAAACTACAATTGGCGCTTCAATCGAATTTGTAGGAAATATTGGTACAGGATTAGGAGCTGTTGGTCCTGCTTATAACTATGCTGGAATTCCTAATATTGGAAAATAGTTTTTATCCTTTCTGATGTTATTAGGAAGACTAGAGCTATTTAACGTATTAGTGCTATTGACACCTTTCTTTTGGATAAAAAGCTAGACTAATTTTTCTTCTTTCTTTTTAATCTCTTTTCTGGGTCTTCGTGAAAAAAATATCTAAAATCGAGTGTTAAATAATTTCCATTAACTATTTGAAGCAATCTAACAGGCTGCACGAGGGGGTCTTGTGCATCATAATCGTATTCCATCAAGTAACTATAAATAGGCCCAAAAGGTCGATGAAATGTTCCACCAATATAAAAGATTCCTGATTTAGGAGTTCGATATTCCCAGCCAATATTTGCCGATAAGAAGGCAAGCACCCAGCTATTTCTGCGCCCTTCCATTACCACCTGATTTTCAGGCGAAAACAATGCCACATCGCTTGGGAAAATGTCCAGTCCCCCACCAAATGAGGCATCCATAAATATCCTTTGATCCAATTGGATGTAGACCAAACCTAGAATTGGTAATTCGTAACCAACCACTCCAAAATCCTGTCTGAAATCAAAATCTCTAGACTCATCGTTCACTTGAAGTGAAAAATTTCTCTGCGTATATGTAATGCCTGTTTCTAAACTGAATGTCTTGTTAAATCCTTTCCGAACGACCATTCCAAGGTTATAACCGAATTGTTTTGGGACTAAATATTTTACACCACCCTCGCTCTCTACGTTTTCACTTTCGTTAATAAAACCACCGGAAAGCATTGGCTTGTAAGTAATACCAAAAGTCGTTAGCGCCTCCTGAGCATTTAAGCTTAAAATTGCTGAAATAAAAAATACAATAAGGATTAGAATTTTCATTAACTAGAAACGAAATTAATGAATTTGAACAGCTATAAAACTTATATTAGCAGACGGTCTTCTTATAATTCACATGCAACTATCAGTATACAAATCATCAGCAGGTTCAGGTAAAACTTTTACACTAGTAAAGGATTTTTTAACGCTAGCTTTAGCCTCTAAAAAACCAGAATTAGTAAGAAATATTCTAGCGCTAACCTTTACCAACAAGGCAGCGCAAGAAATGAAAGACCGTATTTTAGAAAGCTTAAGTGCATTTTCAAAAGAAAATGTCTCTGGAAAGAGTTTGGCATTACTTGATGCACTTATTGAATCAAAAAAACTAAATCTATCGGAAAAAGAAATAAAGAATAGATCTAAAAAATTATTAAATTACATACTGCACAATTATTCAAGTTTTTCAGTTAGCACGATTGATAAATTCAATTATCGACTTATACAAACTTTTGCGCAAGATTTAGGTGTATCATCAAATGCCGAGGTAGAGTTGGATGAACTTGAATTATTAGAAGAATCTATTAATGTATTACTAGAAGAATCTACTACTAACGAAGTACTTTCTGAATGGCTAACTGATTTCCTTATTTCACAGCTAAACGAAGATAAAAGCTGGAATATTAAAAGACATTTTATCGATTTTTCGAAAATCACTTTAAATGAAAATGATCAATTTCTAATTGATCAACTCAGCGAATTAGAACTTTCAGATTTCACGATTATTCTAAAAAACATAAGAAAAAAAATATCGAAAATAGAAATTGAAGCTAAAGCTTTAGCTAAAATCGGTTATGACTTGTTAGAAGCTCATGATATTGACCCTCTTAATTTTTTTGGGGGAAAAAATAGTATGACAATTTTTCTTCGAAACCTTTCTCTGTCAACCTTTGAAAAATTCCCGAACCCGGGTATTATCAAAATGTTGGATAAAGAGGATTGGTCAATGGGCAAAGCTCCAGCAGATCAAAAAGAAAAGATAGCAGTAAGCCAGGGTGAATTTGCTTTGCTCATAAATAAAGGCTTAGAATTCGGTGAAAGAGAAATTGAAAAGTGGATTGTTTTAAAGGCGCTTCTTAAAAACATACATGGTGTTGGTTTACTGTCAGAAGTCAGAAAAAACTTCAAGAAACTTACTGAAGAGCTTAATGTAATTCCAATAAGCACCTTTAACAGAAACATAGCCAATGTGGTCCGCAATGAGCCGTCTCCATACATCTATGAAAGACTAGGTAATCGGTATCGGAACTTTTTATTGGATGAATTTCAAGATACTAGTAAAATGCAATGGCACAATCTATTGCCTCTGGTTGAAAATGGATTGTCAACTGAAGGTCAAAGCTTAATAGTGGGTGATGCTAAACAGGCCATCTACCGCTGGCGCGGCGGAGATGCTGATCAATTTGTTTACTTGCCTAAAATAACAGATCCCAATGCTGATGAGTTGACTATTGAAAGAAGTTCTCTCTTAGAGCAATATATCGATAATAAGACCCTTGATTCTAACTGGAGATCGTGCGCAGAAATCGTCAATTTTAATAATAATTTCTTTTCTGGATTAGCGGAACTAAAAGGCGGACTGATTGCTGACGTTTATAAATCGGTAAAACAAGTTCCTCAAAAGAAAGATACAAGCGGATACATAAATTACTCTCTGATTCCAGCAGAAATTGAAGAAAATGAATTAGAAGAAGAACTTTCTCAAGAAGAACGGATGTTCGATGCTGTCTTCAATAAAATTCAAACACTACTTAATGCTGATTATTCAAAAGGTGATATTGCAATTCTATGCAGAAGTAATAAGCAAATAAGTGCATTGAGTCAATATCTAGAGCCTAAAATTGATATTGTAACTAGCGAAGGATTATTACTATTTAGCCATCCCAGTTCACTTTTGCTGCATACAGCATTCAAACACGCTCAATTAAATGGCACTCTTACTAAAAATGAGCAAACTATAAAAACCAATTTATCAGTTCAACTCATTCTATTATTAAGTAAATTAGGAAAGATAGCTAGTGAACATGTACACGATTATTTAAGCAGCATTACTGAAGATAAATCCGAAACAAATTTGGCATTGGTACTAGCTTCTTTAGGTGTTGATTATAAAATTGGGGAAATTCAGGGACTAACTATTTACCAGCAGCTACTTGGACTTTGCAGAATATTTAATTTGTCCAAAAAACCTTCTCCTTATGTTATATTGTTACTAGAAAAAACATTAGAATACTCTAAAAAACATCCTGCAAATACTGCTTCTCAGTTCATTAAATGGATTGAATTAAAAGCGGAAAAAACAAGCTTAGAATTACCGGAAAACAAAGATGCCATCAAAATAATGACCATCCACAAAGCAAAAGGACTAGAATTTCCTGCAGTCATATTTCCGTTTGCCAATACCTTAGTAAAATCTGACGCTAAACTCTGGGTAAATTCAGATTATTTAGATGTTGGTTTACCTTTTGGATTAATAAACTCATCTGCGACATTAGAGCGTACAAAGTTTTCTGAAATTTATGAGTCAGAGAAAGCAAAAACTTGGCTCGACTCAATTAATACATATTACGTTGCATTTACTAGAGCGGAAAACGCATTATTTATACTTGCCCATGAGTACAAGCGTTCCAAGTCAGATATGCGGTCTATTTATCAGCCAATACTTGAACAGTATCCAGAATTCAATAAAGAAAAAAACGCTCTTGAATTAGGTGAACTAATTGCCCCAGAAAACACTAAAAAGGATAAATCTCCTGCAATTGAAACTGAGAATTTAGAGACTATTTATACCGAAAACTGGATAGAGAATATTGCGATTGCGCCAACTGTCAAAACTAACATTACTGCCTTATCTCCTTCAGAATATGGAGATCTTGTCCATGAACTAATGCGCTCCGTAGCCAATTCAGGTCAGTATAAAAACCAGTTAAAAACAAGACTTTCACTAAACACAATTGATTCCGAGACAAAGGAAAAGATTGAAAGTGAATTTGAATCTTTGTTCAATAACAAAATTTTTAAAGGATTATTCGATACGCCAGGCCAAAGATACCTTGAGCGCGATATGACAGCACTTGATGGGAAAATTATTAGACCCGATTGTGTAATAATGGGAAATGAAAACGTAATTCTTATGGACTACAAAACAGGAGTGCCTGAAGCTTCTCATGAAAAACAGATTTTGGAGTACAAAAACAATATTGAAGTCATGCAAAAAAGACCGGTAAAAGCTTATTTAGTATATACTGAAAATGCCGAAATTAAAAGCGTAAATCGATGATTGAACAATATACTTATAGCGAATTATCTAAGGAAGACTTATACGAGGCCTTGCATTTGCGAACTGAGGTTTTTGTGGTTGAACAAAATTGTCCTTATCAAGAATGTGACAATTTAGACCAACTTTCTATCCATTATTTATATCGAAAAAATGGCAAAATAGTGGCTTATTTACGATTGCTGCTTCCGGAAAAAAATATTGTAAAAATTGGACGAGTAGTTGTCAAAAAATCAGAACGCCAAAATGGGTTTGGAATTGATATAATGAATGCCGCAATAGAAGATTTCAAAATACAGTTTAATGAAAGTATTTTAAAAATATCCGCTCAACAATATCTAGATAAATTTTACACCAGTTTAGGATTTGTGGCAACAGGAAAAAAGTATTTGGAAGATAATATTCCTCACCAAGAAATGATTTTCAAGAAGGATTAATGCTAACCTTAGATCTTAATTTCTGATAATCCATTGCAGTTATTGACTCCCAGAATTTATTTTCATTTTTAAGCATATCTTGAATTCTAACTTTATCTGGATAAATCTCTGCTTTGAAAAGAAATACGTCATATTTCTCTCCTATCACAGTAATTTCTTCGAACTCAGAGTTCGATAGGATTTTAAAAAAATGTTTGTCGTTATTAAATTTTAGAAAAACAGGAAAGCCCATTTGCCAAAAATATACCTTTGAGAAATAGTATTATGGAAATCATTTTTGCAACAAACAATGCTCATAAGCTTGAGGAAATTCAAGCTATTGTTGGATCACATTTTAAATTATTAAGTCTAAACGATATTGGGTTTAATGAAGAAATTCCAGAAACGCAACCCACTATTGAGGGCAATGCGTTGCAAAAAGCAGAATATATTTTCGAACGCTTCAATAAACCTGTATTTGCAGATGATACCGGTTTAGAAGTTAAAGTACTCAATGGAGAACCTGGAGTATACAGTGCACGTTATGCTGGACCCAATTGCTCTTTTAGCGATAACGTAAATCTTTTATTACAAAATTTAAAAAGTAAAAAAGATAGATCTGCTCGATTTAAAACCGTGATTGCTCTGAAAATGTCAGCCCATAAGTCCGAATTTTTTGAGGGAAAAATTGACGGAGTAATAACTGAAAAATTATCAGGAAAAGGCGGGTTCGGTTATGACCCTATTTTTCTGCCTGTTGGATTTAAGGAAACATTTTCCGAAATGAGTCCACAAGCCAAAAATGAAATTAGTCATCGAGGATTAGCTACTCAAAAATTAGTTAACTTTCTAAAAACACTTTAATGAAAAAATTTAAAATCATTTCTGTTATAGTTTTAATCTTGGCGCTTGGTATTGGAGTGTATTTCTTCTTTTTTGCAGTTTATAGCAATGGCTACAGAGTAGGTACGATAATAAAAATGAGTGAACGAGGTGTTATTTTTAAAACTCGCGAAGGTCAATTGCATACAGGTGGAGTCACTGCTGGTGGAGAGGGCGGACTTGCCTCAACAATTTGGAGTTTTTCAGTTGAAAGAGGAAGTGATGAAATCCTAGATAAAATTAGTAAAGCTGCTGATGAGCAAAAAAGAGTGAAGCTGTTTTATCAAGAAAAATTTTATCAGTGGGCGTTCTTCGGTGACACCAAGTATTTTATACGAGAAGTAGAAATACTAGAATCTAAAACAGAAGCTAAACCATTAATAGAAAAAAAAACGGAATCTGACGTAGAACATGAAGCAGATCAACCGAGTGATGAAAATACGATGTTCTAAGCTGAGTGGTTAGGTTTCAGTAAATCCAATACTGTTTTTACTGGATTAAACGTGTGCAAAGGGACCTCAATAAAGTAAGTAATCCAATCTGCCATTGCACCATTCCATAAACCTGGTAACTCCAAAGCTTTTATAGGTGCTCCTTGAAATGATTTCTCAGTTATAAAACCTGTTTCATCATCTCTGTATTTCAGCAATTCAAACGCATTTCCTTTGAAGTCAGTTAACCAACAAACAAGATCTACGGGATTAAAATGCGTGCTATTTTGTAATATTTCTAACTGCTTCTTATCGCTTATATCAATTTGAGATTTCTCAACAATTTGCAAAGTAGAATTCCCCTCCATATCTTTTACCCAAAAAGGACCTCCACCAGGTTCTCCTGTATTTTTCACCATTCCACAAACTCGAATGGGTCGATTTAGAGCAAGTTTCAATGTTTCAATATCGGTGATATTTAGTCCAAATTCCTTTTTAACAAAAGCCATTGCAGCTATAATTTCGCCCTTATCCAGTTCATTCAAAAGCTGAAAAATCGTTTTCTTCTTTTCTAAAAGTAGTCCTGCTAATAGTTTCTTATACTTCGAACTTTCAGGCTCTAATTCAGGTTTTACAACATTATCAATGTTTTTGATAAACACCAAATCTGCATGAAGTGTGTTTAAATTCTCCAACAATGCACCATGCCCAGATGGTCGCATTAGAAATTCTCCCTCAATTAAAATTGGTTGATTGTCTAAATTAACTGCTACCGTATTCGTTTCTTGTAATTGGTTTGAAAAATGAATATTAAAATCAACGGTTGGAAATTCTTTCAAATACCTATCCACCAAATCATTAAATAGCTTCTCGTGTTCGTTGGAAATGGTAAAATGGATCTGAACTTTGTTTTCTGACCCTGCGTAAGAAAGGCCCTCTAAAATATGATTAAAAACGGGTGTCTCTGCATTACCGTTAACTTCATGAAAAGGAATTGCACCTTTTGGTTTACTTCCAAACCCTAGCCCATTATCATACAATATTGTCTTTAAAATGATCAATTGGTTCGCTACTTCAGTTGGATTTTCAAGAACTTCGGAACTACTAGACAATAATTCCTTCAATGCTCTATAAAAAACAAAATTTGGAAGATTATTAATGAAAATTGTAGCTGCAGCATTTAACGATTTCTCGTTTTCTAATTCAACAACTCCAGCAAACAACTCTTTAAACATTCGGGTTGCAGCACCACTTGCTGGGACAAACTTTAAAATCCTAAAATCCTTTTTTTCTTTATCATAACTAGTTATTAATGACTCTGTCTCTGATTCAGAAAAAGAAAGTATACCATCTTCTAAAACCGCTGACCTATCCAAATTAATAAATGGAAAGCCAGATTTAAATCGCTCTAATTGTGATTCAATGTTTGAATTCATGGGTAATTTTTGCAGATTCAAACCTAAAGTTTTGAATTCAACTAACAACTAAAAAACTTTCAAGAATTTACTTTTCTAAAATTAGCTTTGAATGCGAGACGATTAAAAAACATTTCGCAATTTCGCAATTCTATATTTGACTACAATTTTGTTGTTCATTTTAATAAAAAATTCAAAATGAGAATATTAAGCTATCTAATTCTAGCAGTAACTTTAATTACTGGATTAATTTCGTGCAAAGCAGACAAGCCAGTAAAAAAAGAGAAAGAAGAAGCAAAAGAAACGATGATAAAGTTTGAAGACAAGCACACTTATGCAAAACCTCAAGAAGCTGTAATTACTCATCTTGATTGGACTGCAAATGTTGATTTCGAGACTAAAACAATCACTGCAACTGCAGTTTACAAAATCAAAACTGCTGAATCAGCCTCAAAAATTATTTTTGACACAAAAGATAGCTTGAATATTATAGCTGTTCGGGTTGATGGAAAAGTAGCTAAATATGAAATTGGTGCAACGGATGAGTTTTTAGGTGCACCATTAACAGTTGAGTTAGCAAAGGAAGCAAAACAAGTTGAAATTGATTATAAAACCAATCCAACTGCAGCTGCAGTTCAATGGTTAAGTCCGCAGCAAACTGCAAACAAGACTACTCCTTTCTTATTCACACAATCGCAAGCTATTTTAGCCCGTAGTTGGTTTCCTATTCAGGACGGACCCGGAATCCGTTTTACTTATGAGGCAGAAGTCACAGTCCCAAAAGGCATGATTGCTCTAATGAGTGCAGAAAACCCTACCAAAAAAAATGAAACAGGAATTTATAGTTTCTCAATGAAGCAACCGGTTCCCGCATATTTAATGGCATTGACTATTGGAGATGTAGATTACAGAAAACTAGGAGCCCATACAGGAATTTATGCTGAATCTACTTTAATGGAAAAAGCAGCTTACGAATTTGCTGAAATGGAAGACATGCTTCTAGCAGCAGAAAAACTTTATGGTAAATACCAATGGGAAGTTTATGATATGATTATCCTACCTCCTTCTTTCCCTTTTGGAGGAATGGAAAACCCTCGCCTGACCTTCGCTACCCCTACTATTATTGCTGGTGATCGCTCATTAACCGCTTTAGTTGCTCATGAATTAGCGCATAGCTGGAGTGGTAATTTAGTTACCAATGCAACCTGGGATGATTTCTGGTTAAATGAAGGATTTACAGTGTACTTCGAAAGAAGAATAATGGAATCACTTTACGGAAAAGATTATGCTGAAATGTTAGCTCAATTGGGTTATCAAGATTTGTTGGAAACGGTAGACGATTACATGGAAAAAAATCAACCGGAAGATACTCATTTGAAGTTAAACTTAGATGGTCGTAACCCAGATGATGGTATGTCCGATATTGCTTATGAAAAGGGTTATTTCTTTTTACGATTAGTTGAAAACACTGTAGGACGAGAAAAATTTGACGTCTTTCTAAAAGACTATTTTCAGGGAAATGCTTTTAAAGTAATGACTACAGAAGCATTCATTATCCACCTTAAAACTAATTTATTAGACTCTGCCGCTTATACTTCAATCGGTGCTGATCAATGGATTTATGGCGAAGGTCTTCCTGATAATTTGCCTGCTCCAAACAGTAATAAATTTGAATTGGTTAATGCTGAAATTGAAGCTTGGAAAAACGGAGCAGCTGCTAAAAAGTTGGAAACCACAGATTGGTCTTCACATGAATGGTTGCACTTCATAAGAACTTTGCCTGGTGGGCTTTCTTTCGATAAAATGAAAGAATTGGATACTGCTTTTAGATTCACCAAATCTGGGAACTCTGAAGTTCTAGCGGCTTGGTTTCAGCACACTATCAAAAACAACTACGTGCCTTCAAATCAAGTTATGAAAGACTTTTTAGTTTCTGTTGGAAGACGTAAGTTCTTGACTCCAACTTACACTGCTCTTAAGGAATCAGGAAAGTTATCAATGGCTAAAGAAATTTATAAAGAAGCAAGACCAAACTACCACAGTGTGAGTCAACAAACTATGGATGAATTATTAGGATTTTAAATCGAACTGAATGAGCAATATTCCATCATTTAGCAACACCGAAGTTGCTTTTAAGTCTAAATCAACTATAGAACTAAAGTTTACCAGATTAATTTTCAAATTGATGGGAAGCCCAGGCTTGGTCAATATTCTGACGGATCTGACCACTTTCGCTTTAAAAATGCGCCTTCCTGTTCAATGGATTATTAAAAAAACGATCTTCAAGCAATTTTGTGGAGGAGAAAAAATTAATGAATGCACTGGAACCTATGAATTACTCAAAAAAAATAATATTGAAGCAATTCTAGATTACAGTGTTGAAGGCCAATCATTAGAGTCTGATTTTGATTATGTGAGAGATGAGTTACTTCAGTTAATTGTTAATGCTAAAAAATATGCAAAGGTTCCAACGACTTGTTTAAAAATTACTGGAATTGCAAACTTTTCTATTTTAGAGAAAGTATCTGCAAATTCACAATTAAGCGAGGCAGAAAAGCATGAATATAATCAAGTAATAAAACGTCTAGACTCCATTTGTAAAAAAGCGTTTGACAATGATGTTGAAATTTATATTGATGCTGAAGAAACTTGGATTCAAGTTGCCATTGATCGACTGGCAGAGGTAATGATGCAAAAGTATAATGGTAAAGTGGCAATTGTTTTTACTACTCTTCAAATGTACCGCCACGATCGGCTTGAATACCTTCAAGGATTAATTAAAAAAACGACTAAGCAAAATTTTGTTTTAGGTGCTAAAATAGTTCGAGGTGCGTATTTAGAAAAAGAAAACGAAAGAGCTAAAAATAACGGCTACTCAACTCCTATGCAACCTAATAAGTCTGCAACAGATAACGACTACAATTCAGCTTTAAAATTGATGGTTGATAATATCGAAAAAGTGGAACTATGTGCTGGAACCCATAACGAAGACAGTGCAAAATTACTTTGCAAATTAATGGCTGATAAAGGATTAGAAAATTCTTACAGAGGAATATTCTTCTCACAACTGTATGGTATGTCTGACAATATTAGTTTTAACCTTGCCCATTCAGGCTATAATGTTTCTAAATACCTTCCTTATGGTCCGGTTCGAGATACACTTCCTTACCTCATTCGCCGAGCCAGAGAAAACACCTCAATTGCAGGTCAAATGGGTCGTGAATTAGCTTTGATAACCAAGGAGTTATCAAGAAGAAAAGCTCAGCCAACTATTAATTAAAACTGTCGTCTTATAAGGTGAAGCTTATAAGGTTCATTATATGAGCTTCGCTTATCGTATTTTTACCCCAAAATCTAGAAACAATGCGTGTATTTATTGCTTTATCAACTTTTTTGTTTTTTGTCAATACGACTTCCGCTCAGTATTGCACACCTATAGGGAACTGTGTATTTGATGATTACATTGATAATTTCCAATTCAACACTATTTCAAATTTAAATACCCAAGGAACAAACTGCGGTTCTCGATTTAACCCAGGAAACGCATACTCAAGCACTGGACTCAGAACAACAATTACACAAGGCCAGAAATACTATATGCGCATTACCTCAAGAACTGCAGTGAATAGACAGCAAGGCTTTGCTATTTGGATTGATTACAATCAGGATAATGACTTCGACGATGTAGGTGAATTTGTTTGGAGTTCTCCAAAAGCGGATACTGTTTTCACGGATTCAATTCTAATCCCATATTCAACCTTAACTGGATTAACAAGAATGCGTGTTAGAAGCCAACGAAATTCAACTATTAGCTCAATAGAATCTTGTTCAACGATTAATCGCGGAGAATCTGAAGACTATCTAGTCGATATTAAAGCTTCTCAAATCGCTCCACTAACAGATTTCACTTCAAACACAACCTTCACTTGTGACGGTACTGTCAAATTTCAAGATATTACTCCCAATCAAGTTACCACAAGGCTTTGGGAATTTGGAGATGGAGATACCTCTATTTTACAAGATCCAACGCACACCTACACTGCAACGGGAACCTATACTGTTAAGCTTACTTGTACTAATAGTTTTGGTTCAAAGCAAGAAGTTAAAACCAACTTGATTACTTACAATGCAAGTGGTTTAAAACGAGCGTCATGTTCACCGACGACAGGTTCAGTAAATTCAGGTTTTGGTGTTACAAATTTTTCCTTTACAACTATAAATAATCCCAGTGCCGATGCTACTGCTGGTTTTGAGGATTTATCATGTATTCAAGGATCCGCCTCTCAAGGTGTGAGTTATCAGATGACCATTTCAGCTCCGAATGCACCTGCAAATCAAAACTTTAGAGCTTGGATAGATTACAACAATGATGGACTTTTTAGTAATTCTACAGAATTGGTTTTATCTCAAGATGATCAAAAATCAGGTTTGGCAACAATCAGAGTTCCAGCTAATGTAGTTCTTGGCACCCCTCTAAGAATAAGGGTTGCTGCAGTCTATACCTTGAGTGCCCCAGTATCCTCGAGTTTTAACGCATGCTCGAATCTGAGCTATGGTCAAATGGAAGATTATGGTATTGTAGTATCACTAAACACTAGCCCTCCAGTTACAGAATTCGAAACCGCAACTTTAAAGTCTTGTGATGGAAGAGTAGATTTCGTAGACCTTTCCACAAACGTTCCTACCTCTTGGACTTGGGATTTTGGTGACGGAAATCAAAGTTCGCTTCAAAATCCAACACACACTTATGTTGCCAGTGGGACGTACACCGTCAAATTGATCACATCGAATCTATATGGTTCAGACAATACCACCAAGACTTCTTATATCACGGTCAAACTAGCTGATGCAGTAAAAATCGCTTGCATACCTGTAACAAACTCACATAGAGAATATTATGGTATTCACTCTGTACTTTTCGAATCGATAAACAATAAATCTGAAGATGGTCGAGTTGGTTACGAAGACTTTAGTTGTGCACAACAAGTAGTTCTAGTAGAGAATAAAACCTACAATATTGAGATCAAAACTGGCTCGCTAAATCTTGAAGATGTCTATGTATGGATAGATTACAACAATGATGGAATTTTAGATCCTGCTACTGAACAAGTATTTTATTCTGGAAGCGATAGTCTCCATAAAGGAACGATAACTATTCCAGCTACAAGCATTCAATTTAAGTCGCTTAGGATGAGGGTTATGAGTGATATATTAGGTACAAATCCAAATGCTTGTACAAATCCAACCTATGGACAAGCTGAAGATTATGGATTAATAATTACTGGTGATACTTCAGCACAACCTCAAGCTCCAACTGCGAGCTTTAGTGCCGATTCGGTTCAATCTTGCTTAGGCCTAATTAAATTTAGTGAGAACTCAAGTAACTCTCCAACAAGTTGGTCTTGGGATTTTGGAGATGGTAGTTCAAGTATTATCAAAGATCCAGCGCATCAATATGCTGCTTCAGGAATATTTACAGTAAAGCTAACCGCTAGTAATAGCATTGGAAATGATGTTGAAACAAAAACTAGTTACATAGAAGTTGATGAACGATTTTGCACACCAAGCGGCAAAAATGGTGGTGACGGTGTTGGGATTGACTTTGTTACATTTAAAGAATCAATATTGATCTATCCAAATCCTGCTGAAGACTTAGTAAACATTGAGTTTCCATTGTCTTCTGTTCAAAAGTTTGAAGTTGCCATAATTTCAGTTCAAGGACAAATTCTATATTTGAATGAAATAATATCTGGAGAGACTAAAAAAATACAATTAGAATTAGAAGGTTTCCCTTCAGGCCTTCACTTTTTAAGAATTAATATGGGTAAATCTAGCTACACTAAAAAGCTTATAATAAATTAAATGAGCACTAAATTTTTAATCCTTATCTGTTCGGTAAGTTTATTCTTAGCTTTTAACAATCAAGCCAAGGCGACCCACCTATACGGTGGCGATATTTCGTATGCTTATGTAAAGTCTACAATGGGCGGTACAATGCATGAATATGCAATTACGTTAACCTTATATCAAGACTGTAATTCTCCAAATTGGGGACGAGCCTTCCCACAAGCGACATCTGCAATAAGCGTGCATGAAGGTGCTTTAAATGCAACTACCCTTCCACTTTCTACACAAAAGGCTACCGCTAATTTGGCTTTAATAGATTCATTCAAACTTGAAAGTAACCTGCCAAATGGTTGTGTTGTTGGAGGCCCTTGCATTTATAAAACAACTTATTTTGGAACGGTTACAGTTCCTACCACTTTTATCGGATATCACTTTATGTACGATCGATGTTGCCGAACGGCCTCCGTGGTAAATTTAAATATTGCACCAGGAACTGATGGTTCATTAATTCACAGTTGGACTGCCTCTACTTCTACCAAGAATACTTCACCAAAATTTAGAGACTTTGATTTTCCGTTTATATGTATTAACAAGGCTAACAGTGTGCTAAATATCGCTCAAGATCCTGATGGTGACTTATTAAATTATGCATTTTATGCACCGTTTGATGGAAATGCTGCTCCTAATGATTACACTTTGGGTTACACAACTTTCACTCCTAATGTAGTTAATTACAATGCAGGATATACTGCTCAACAGCCACTTGGTACTTTAGGAACAATTTCGTTAAATGGTCTAACTGGATATACAACTATGAGCGCCTCTCAAGCGGGAGATTATGTTGTAGGTATAAAGGTTACTGAGATCGATAAAAATGGCAAAACCGTCGGTGTTGTGCATCGAGAATATCAATTTCCTTTTGTAAATTGTAACGATACAAATAAAACTCAACCGCAACTAGTCGGAAGTGCAAAATCAGATTTTGAAATTGATGCTGGCGATACTTTGTGTTTTGATATTGAATTTGAAGATAAAGGTGGTTCTCCTCTTGATTATCTATATAGAGTTGAAGGTTTAATATTTGACACCAATTTTACAAAACCAGCGGCCAATTTATCAACTCCAATTTTCACTCCTGGAAAGTCTAAACAACAGTTTTGTTGGCCGACAACCTGTGAGCAAGGAAGACCAACTAAATATTATTTTTCTGCTACAGTTGCTGATTCTGCTTGTGTTCCAAATCAAAATAGTGTTGTCTTTTCTGTTTTGGTGAACCCTGCTAAAACTCCTAAAACCATTAGTGGCCCCTCCAGTTTATGCTCAGGTACATCCAATGTCGTTTATACCACAGATACAATACCTGGTTTAATTTATAATTGGACAGTTACTGGGGGAAGTATTATCTCTGGTGGAACGGGTCCAGCTATCACTGTAAACTGGGGCAATGGTCCTGGAGGAAACATCCAGGTTTCTGGAGTTAATGCGACAGGATGTATTGGTGATACCATAGATAAAGCTGTTTTTGTAGCAACATTTCCTATTAATGCTGGTAGAGATACGTTAATGTGTCTTGGTGATACCGTTATTCTTGGAGGAAATACAACAAATCCAACTGCACCAAGTGGCTATTCTATTGTTTGGAGTTCAGGAAATTTCCTGAATAATGATACAATATCAAATCCAAAAGCATTTCCTAATACAACTACTAATTTCCTTTTGTCGGTAACAGATACTACTGGAAAATGTACCGTTATTGACACTATTATAGTGCGTGTAGGAGTTAATTCAAAAGCCAGAACAAGCAATGACACCACATTATGCGAAGGAAATCAAGTCACTTTAGCAGCGAGTGGTGGCACAAAATACACTTGGTCACCTGGTAGTTTACTAAATGATAGCACTATATCCAACCCAATTACCAATATCACCAGTGATCAGTTGTTTATTGTGAAAATTGAAGATCCCGGCAATGCATGTTCAACGCTAGATTCGGTATTGGTAACAATTGATGAACAAGCAGACCTAAATCCAGGTGCAGATTCTTCGATTTGTTTTGGATTAACTCACATTTTAGGGGGAATACCTTCCGGAGTTCCAAATGCAATATTTAATTGGACTCCTTCTGCTAATCTGAGCAGTGCAACTGACTCAAATCCAGTTTATACTCCAACAGGAATTGATACAACAACATTTTTTGTAACAATGACTACACCTGCAGGTTGTATATTCAACGATTCGATAAAAATAAGAGTAGACAGTATTCCACTTGTCGATTTACTGTTTGGTAGAGATACAATCTGTCAGCAAGACACAACTTTCATTCAAGCCACTGGTGGAGATAAATACACATGGAATTTTGCAGGTATAACTGGTGCGGGACCGCACATAATTAAACCGAATACTGGATTTTTGTATAAAGTAATCGGAACAGATGCTAATTTTTGTTCTGCCACCGATAGTCAGTATATAGACGTGAAAACTATACCTCAGATATTAATACCTTTTGATACGATTTTCTTGTGTAATCTAGATACATTAAAAATTCCTGTACCTTTAGGTGCTGGAAGCTACCAATGGTCTCCCAACTATAACATATTGCCAAATACAACTGTTGCGGAACCAAATGTTTTTCCTCGAGTCGATACTACATATATTGTAACTATTACGAATTTCTTTGGCTGTGATGCTGTTGATTCAATCCATATTGAAGTTGGTGGAGAAGTTCCGACTGAGGCAGGCCCTTCAATAACACTTTGTGCTCCTGATACCGTTCAAATAGGAGGAAATCCTACTTCTCCTCTTTTCAATACCACCTATTCTTGGACTCCAGTTGCTGGATTAAATAATTCTACTTTGGCGAATCCAGCCACCTTTTCTGATACCACCAGAATGTATATAGTAAATACCGTTAATGGAAAATGTGGAGGGATTGACAGTGTATTGGTTACAGTGAAACAAAGACCTACAGTAACTTTTGCGAGAAACCCCTATGAGGTTTGTATGGGTGATACTGTTCAAATTGATACGCTGAGCTCAACAGGAACTTTAGCAAGTGTTCTAATTAATCCACTTCCTGCAGTTCTCGTAGGTGGTTTTGGAATTAAATTAAACATTGCCCCATTAGTTAGCGCAACTTATGATGTAATTCTAGCTGACACTAATGGCTGTATAGACACTTCTAAATTATTTATAAACGTAGTGGCTCCGCCTAATGTTTATGCTGGAAAAGATACCATTGAATGTGCTGGTATACCTTTTCAATTAGTGGCAACTGGAGCAAGTACTTATTCTTGGTCTCCAGCAACATTGTTGGATAAACCAAATAGTCCTACTCCAGTAGGTAATGCAGACTCTCTTACAGAGTTTATAGTCATAGGAATAACTCAGGCTGGCTGTACTGCTTCAGATACAGTTATTGTTGACGTAAAAGCACTACCAATAGTTGATGCTGGAAATCCACTTATTGTTTGTTCAGACACTGTTACAACTATTCGACTTGGAGGCTCTCCAACTGGAGATTCAACAACTCGATTTGTTTGGAGTCCAAACATTGATTTGGATAATCCTAGTGCTCTGAATCCAATTTGCACATTTACATTACCTAGAACCTATCTATTATTAGGAGTTGATACAAATGGTTGCGTTAATTCTGATACCGCTGATATTAGAATATATTCCTTCAAAATCAACAATGTAACTGCTGATTGTTCTAATGACACCATTCAATTAAACCTTTATGACACTTTTGGAACTCCGCCATTCATTTACGAATGGACTCCAGCATTAGGGCTTTCCGATCCAACTATTCCCAATCCTAAAGTAATTGTAGATAGTAGTATTATTTATCAAGTTAAGGTTACGGATACTATTGGTTGCACAGATAGCGCTCTTGTAGATGTTTTTGTTACGGGGTTGGTTAAATCTGCATTCGATCTTCAGATTCAAGCAGATTGTGATAACACTACGGTTACTGCGCTTAACAGGTCTGAAAATGCTACTGAATTTAGCTGGACACTTAATGGCGAGCCAGTTAGTACTGTAGAATCCCCTGTATTTACATTTCCATATGAAAGTGGTTTTAGTATTAGCTTAACAGCAACTAGTGCTGAAGGTTGTGTTGACGTTAATTCTTCTGATACAGCTACAGTTAAGTTTGATGATTATTTTACTGGAAAAATCCCTAACGTTTTTACCCCTAATGGTGACGGAATAAATGATTTATTTGATTTTAGATTAGGCAACCGACTTGAACAATGTTCAGAAATCAGAATCTTTAATCGTTGGGGAGCACTTGTATTTGAATCACGTGAAAATTCTCACATTTGGGATGGTCGAACTTTTACTGGTGCTGAATGTGCTGGAGGTGTTTACTTTTTCACCCTTTCAGTAAACGGAACAAGCTACAAAGGAAACGTTACGTTGGTCCGAAACTAAGATATCCTGTCTTATTAATTGATTTTCAGTTAGTTATTATTACTTTTAAACTTGAAACAAAGGTTATTCAACTAAGTTGTTTCTAATCTAGAAGAAATTATGGACGATATTGAAAACGTTCGACACTCAAGAAATAATGAAGCTATTTTTGAGCACATAGTAAGAGCTGGAAAATGAACCTATTTTTTTGATGTAAAAGCAACCAGAAGCAACAATTACTACCTAACTATTACAGAAAGTAAAAAGTGATTTAAAGAAGAGGGAACTTTTGATTTTCAAAAGCATAAAGTCTTCCTGTATAACGAGGACTTCGGCAAGTTTGAAGGTACACTTAAAACCTTTATAACTGTTATTTAAGAATTACAATCTGGTAATTTACTCTAATATGTTAGATAGACTTTTAATTAAACTTCACTATCCATAACATCTGTCATGACGTAATATCTAGGATCATCAATCGAACTTTCAATTACCTCATGTAAACTAGGGTTTGCCTTTAAAAGAAGTACTTTACACTCAGGACTTAAATGCGTTAAACGCAATTCCTTGCCTAGACTCAAGTATTTCTTAGCCAAAATATCTACTGCTTCAATTCCTGAATGATCAGTGACTTTACTTTCAATAAAATCGATCTCTACTCTATCAGGATCTGTTTTAGCATCAAACTTTGAATTGAAGTTTTGCACTGAACCGAAAAACAATGGACCCCAAATCTCATAAACCTTTGTTCCGTCCTCTTTAATTCTTTTTCGTGCTCTAATCATAGTTGCATTATTCCAAGCAAAAACCAACGCTGACATTATTACACCAGCTATTACTGCAATAGCCAAATCTTGCCACACCGTAATTGCCGAAACAGCAATTAAAATAAATGCATCGGCCTTTGGTATCTTATGCAAGATTCTGAAACTACTCCAAGCAAAAGTGCCAATAACCACCATAAACATAACTCCAACTAAAGCAGCTAAGGGAATTTGCTCTATCAGTCCAGCTCCAAATAATACAAAACCTAATAAAGCTAAAGCTGCAACTATTCCAGAAAGACGACCACGACCGCCAGAATTTACATTGATTATTGATTGTCCTATCATAGCACAACCACCCATTCCACCAAATAATCCGTTGAGAATGTTAGCTCCGCCTTGTGCAATACACTCTCGGTTTCCACTGCCTCTTGACTCGGTAATATCGTCTACAAGGTTCAGTGTCATTAATGACTCAATAAGACCTACAGCAGCAAGCAAAAATGCAGTTGATATTACTAGTCCCCAATGTCCTTCAACAGTATCTAATAGACTGAAAATTTGTATTTGAAATGTTGGCAGCCCACCTTCTAAACCTGAACCACCACCATCTTTAATAAAACTACCCACCGTTCCCACTTCCAATCCACCAAAAATGGTAATACTGGCAACTACAATAATTGCAGTTAGTGCAGCTGGTATTTTATCAGTAAGTTTTGGTAGAAAATGCATTATTGCCATTGTAAGTGCAACAAGTCCTAGCATTATAAACATAGAACTTCCTTGTAACCATTGAGTATTCCCATTACTAGTTTCTGTAAAAAGCCCTAATTGAGATAAGAAAATTACAATTGCCAAACCATTTACAAAACCCATCATCACTGGATGTGGGATCAATCGGACAAATTTACCAAGCTTAAAAACACCTGCAGATATTTGAATCAAACCCACAATAGGCAGAGCGATAAAGAGCCATTGTAATCCAAGATTTTCGATAGGTTGATCTAATGCCAAACCGACTTGATTTCCCTGTTGAATCATATGCACCATAACTACAGCCATTGCTCCAGTAGCACCAGAAATCATTCCTGGACGTCCTCCAAATAATGCAGTAACAATTCCCATCATAAATGCACCATATAATCCCACTAAAGGATCTATTCCGGCAACAAAAGAAAATGCAACTGCTTCAGGCACTAAAGCAAGGGCAACTGTAAGACCAGATAAAATATCGTTTTTCGGATTAAGGGTAAAGTTGTGTATGATTCTTTTCATGCTATTGAGTCTTCAAAAATGGCGGCAAAAGTAACCTTAAAAATCATCCTACATTATATATTAAATAACCTTCTTTGTTTTGTGGTATTTCTTGAAGGCTATTTAATTGGATTGGCAATGATTGTTTTCATTGGTCCCGTATTTTTCACCCTACTTCAGAGTGCTTTACGGTTTGGTAAATTATCAGGAACTATGGTCGCCTTTGGAATTATTGCAAGCGATGTCGTGTGTATTCTGATCTACTTTTTTGGACTAAATAGCGTTGAATTACCGTCCTCTTTCAATTACACTATAGCTGCAATTGGTGCACTATTTCTAATCGCGATGGGTATGAAATATCTACTCCAAAAACCACCAAATAGTGAAGTCGTATTTGCTTCAAAGCTCAATTTAGTTTCTTCGTTTACTAAAGGTTTCCTTGTCAACTTCGTTAACCCATTCGTATTTGTGGTTTGGGCAGGAATAGTTGTGTTTGCAAAAGAATCTTATCCAACTCCAACTGAAGTTCAACTGCACTTAATCGGAGTATTAGCTGGAATCATTACCACTGATCTACTGAAGGTGCTCTTGGCAGATAAGATCAAACCCTTTTTAAAGCCAAAAATTCTTGAAAAAACCACAAAGTTTTTTGGAATTGTAATGATAGGATTTGCCTTGAGACTTATTCTATATTTTCTAGCAAAATAAATCATAAAAATATAAATATCAAATAGTTAACAATTATATTAGCCACTTTTACTCCTATGATTGTTGGGTTTACAGTATCACCCTAAAGTTGTTGGGACCGATTGGATGAAAGCCTCTGGCAGGGATCTTTTTGCACTTCCGATTTTAGCAACAAGTACACTATTTGAAAAGAAGAAGCTTTAAATATATTTTGGTAAATGCTGGTTATTGAATAATTACTATTGGTCTACCTGGGTAGTGTAATAAGCCCATGTGCGTAAATATTAATCTGATACTCTGAAACCTGGGAGAAAACTCAGATGGGTAAATTGTGAATCATTAGTGACAATGACAATGAGCTAATTCCCTTTAAGTCGAGACCAGAGAATGGCAAACATTTCTTTAGCATTATCTATTTCCGGTTGTCTTTGAGTTACGGTAAGAACTCCGTCAACGTATATAAGATCGTATCGAAAAACAAACTCCTCGGTTTCTTCTCCAAATGAGAACATGCCAAAGCGTAAATCATTGAAAGCGTATCCTTCCTCTGTCATTTGAATAATATACCAACCTTTGCACAGCTTGATAAGTCGCTGAACTATTTCCTCTTTCATTATTTCTTTAAAATCATCTCGATTTTTATCTAATTGATTAAAAGAAATTTCATCTTGAGTATCAAAAATGGAATAGTATCCAATAAAATAGCTGCTATCGGCATCGACATTTGCGGTCCACAGAATACTATTCAAAGGTGTCGGCCGATTAGAAATCTCATTGTATTCAATATCCTGTGCTTTTAAACTATCCTCAAATTTAAAGTAGGTATACCCCTTTAAACCTAGGGTAAGAGCCATATAACTCGTACTCAAAATTATTCCTAGTCTATTGATAGAACTTCTTCTAGGATTTGTTCTGTGATAGAACATTGCAGCTGCAGTGCAAACCAAAAATGGAAGGGTATATAGAGGATCAGCAACAAAAATATTTTGGTAGGAAACTTTTAAATCCAAAGGCCAAAACAACTGCGTTCCCCATGTGGTATGTGCATCCAATAAAGGATGTGTAATTAAACTCCAAAAGAATAACCAAGACCATTGTTTCCAAGTTGCTTCTTTAGATTTTCTATAAATTTTGCTAACCAGCCAACCAAATATTGGTGCCGCCAGAACACTAAATAATATGGAGTGGGAAAAACTCCTGTGCATTTCATTAGCAGTTACAATATCGGTAAACTGCTTAGCCAAGACATCCAGATCGGGAATCGTTCCAGCAATTGCTCCCCAAAGCATGGCTTTATTCCCTATTTTTTTACCCAGCGTTACCTCAGCAACAGCGGCTCCGAGTACAATTTGTGTTAACGAATCCATTAGCCAAAGGTAAAGTTTGCTTTGAAAGGATTTCTCAATTCAAACTCGCTTGGATTTATCGAGGAAATGATAGGTTTCAACAACTGATTCGATAATTTATTCCTGTGTCGAATGTATAATTTCATGTCCATTGGTACAGCACCCAATGTACTTTTAAGCTCCTCTGCAGTTCGACCAAAATGAATCTTACTTAATCCCTCCTCTATGGCAAAAGCAACCATATTGTACAATATTCTCTGGTACAATGCATTTGACCTATTTACTTCGTAATCTAATCCGACGTAATTAGCTTCAACGCTCCCATTGCTTAAAATAGTGGCACAACAAAAACCTACTAGTCTTTCGTTTAAATAGTATCCAGTGAACTTCAATTTATCGCCAATAGCTCTCTTTAACTCTATAAATGTATTCGCCTTTAATTCACCCAAACTAAATTCAGATTGATCGACTACATTATCGAATAACTCTTGAATTCTTGCACTGTCATCTTCTATTTCGTTTGCGGAAAGCTGCCGGTGTGTAAGTTCAACAGACTTCTTAAATGCACTCTTTGCCTTGGTTCTGAATTTGGTGGTCATACTAGCAAGGTAATCATCGAAAGATTTCCACTCTTTATGAATGGGCAAAACCATATTCACATCAATCATAAAGTCCTTGAAATCGTGTTTGCGCAATGCATCACTTTGAGGAAAAGATTCCGGCCAAAACTCCTTAAGTAAATAATAAGAAATTTGATTGTCATTGATGTTTTCTGACTCTCTAATTCGCTTTAAACCATCATTGAGCATTTGCATGGTATCTTCACTAGATATACTTTTTTCAAAGGCATAGCCATTTTCTCCACAAGAGAAAAGATTTCCACACACCAATATCTTTGCATCAATCGTCTTCAATAATTTTTTACGAATATTCTCGGAAACAGAACAAAAAATAGCATCGTGATTTTCAACATTATCCCTTACAGACACAATTTGAACAATTGCGATTCCTAGAGGTTTGTTTTCTTCATCGTAAAATTGCAAATAACGAAAGCTTAACTCATCTAAAAGCGTACTTTCAATAGCCTTTAAGTATGGAATAGAGAGATAAATATTATCAATACTATTGGTTTGATTCCAATGTTCTTCATGTATCAATTCAATAGAGTCACACAGACTAATCTTAAATTTACTTTTCTCCTTAACACACTTGGGTTTCCACACCATCATTTTAAATTAGCCGGCAAAACTATATCACTCTTTATATTTCAGTTGCTTAATAAATGGTAAGAAAAGGTACTTATTCCCACCACTTCTCTAATGGCAAATCAGCTCCAACTGCAAATCGTCCTCCAATTACTGGAGTCACATAACTCACTTGTTCTTCAATTGCTTTTTTAGTAAACCTTAGAATTGGATCTTGCCAAACATGTGGTGCTAAATCAAATGCTCCCCAATGGATAGGCATAAGTGTTTTTCCTTTAACATCTATACCTGCTTGAACTGATTCCTCAGGCATCATATGTATTGCTGCCCAATCCTCATTATACTGACCACATTCTATCATGGCAAAATCAAATGGTCCTAGTTTTTCGCCTATTTCTTTAAAGTGAGTTCCGTAGCCACCATCTCCGCTAAAATAGATATTGTCTTTTTTACCTTGAATTACCCAGCTCGCCCATTGTGTTTTATTCCTGTCATTAATAGCTCTTCCAGAAAAATGTCTAGAAGGTGCTGCTGTAAATGTCAATCCGTTGAAATCTGCATTTTGCCACCAATCTAATTCAGTAATATTTTCTGCTGGTACGCCCCAAGATTTTAGATGAGATCCTACACCGAGTGCTGTAAAAAAGTGATCCGTTTTATCTTTCAACTTTAAGATAGACTCATGGTCTAAATGATCGTAATGATCGTGAGAAATAATGATAGCATCAATGTGAGGCAATTCTTCAAAATTTATCGGTTCTTCATAACCAAAACGCTGGGTCATAAAACCTACGGGAGCAGATGAAGCTCCAAGCATTGGATCAATGAAAATAGTTTTTCCATCAATTTCAAGCATAACTGCAGAGTGACCGTACCAAGTTATGTAGCTTAATGAATCCACATGAGTTTCATTGCCTTCTTCCCAATCAGTAGGTAAGGGTTTACTTGGGTTTTTTCCTTTTGGTGGTGAAAGAAAAGCCAACAACATTCCAGGTATTTTTGAAAGCTTTATATCCATGCTAGTTTCAATAAGGTTTTCAAATCCACCCTCTCCATAGTGATCAGATTGTTTTACCCTTTCTAAATCGGCACCTTCGGGCTTTTGACCAAATTGAGGAGAAAAAGAAACAAATGCAGTAACGCCTATGGCAAACAGAACTATTACAAATAACACGATCATAACAAAACGTTTTAAGAATATAAGCATAACAAGAAACTTGATTAAAAATAAGTTCGTACAATAGTATTAAAGAGCGTTGGAATAACTCTAAAACATTATAAGGATGTTTGAATACAAATCGCAGATTTTTACTTTCAATTCCCTATTCTGATTTCAAGACAATAGACACAGCAAATGATAATTTAAGAACTTGAAAGGTTCCTAATAAAAGAGCTTAAAATTAAACTGAATCCCCTCTAACATCAGAATTAACATCGTAGATATGATCACCTAACTTCTCAGCTGAAGATATTAAATCAACGAATATCAATCCAGCTTTTATATTATAATCGCCTTTTTCAATACTCTTGAGATGTTGTTTTCTAAACTTAGATCTAAGGTAATTGATTTCATCTTCTACTTTTCTAGCATCATCTTTCTCAACATTAGCATAAGATCCATCAAGATTATCTTGCATGATTAAGATAGCCTCATTTACTTTCAGAAAAAGCTCTATTAAATGTTCGCGCTGCTCTGGTGTAAACCACACCTTTTCTTCAACCTTACGCTCAATCACCTTAGACATTTGATACATTACGTCTGCCGCTCTTTCCAAATCGTTAATGGCACTTAACATACTTCGGATAGTAATAGAGCTTTTTTCGGATAATTCAGTTTCTGAGAGTTTAATTAAATATTGGCCTACCTCTACCTCTAACTGATCAGCAATATCTTCATATTTATGTATCTTTTTTAGCTTTTTCCGAATAACAGAAGCATCGGTTTCTAAAAGAAGCAGATCTAAATGTTTCATCATCTTAGCAATAACTTTCCCGAAATTGCTTATCTCTTTTTTGGCTTCTAGAAGTGATAATTCCACGGAAGCCATAACACCACCACCAATATACTCTAATGAAAATTTCTCATCATCTTCATCTTTTGGCTTTACCATTTTCTCTGCTATTGCAGCTAGTTTATGAGCGAATCCAATTAACACCACCACATTAATTAGATTAAACATAGTATGAAATGCCGACAATCCATAAGTAACAGATGTAACACGTGTTTTCATATCATCTTCATTCAAGTTAGCTAAATCAATATTATTGCCCCATTGCAATGGAGAAGGAAAGCCCATACCCATAGCAACAAACTCTACGAACTGAAGGAAAAACGGAAAAATCAATAACATCCACGTTACTCCAATAATATTGAATAATGAGTGAATTCTTGCCGAACGTTTCGCATGCACATTTCCTACTATTGATGCCAACTCAGCCGTAATTGTTGTACCAATATTTTCTCCTAAAACCATCGCTGCAGCTACATCAAAAGGAATCCAACCTTTTGCCACTAACACCAAGGTAATTGTCATTGATGCACTTGAAGACT
Source organism: uncultured Flavobacteriales bacterium (assembly GCA_913020435.1). Lineage (GTDB taxonomy): Bacteria > Bacteroidota > Bacteroidia > Flavobacteriales_G > Salibacteraceae > UBA6770. The sequence continues at coordinate 48,824 of CAJVZZ010000006.1, forward strand.
GCACTACAATCGTTAAAATTGTGCCTATTGCAATAAAAATAAAATAAGAACCATATCCCCAATTTGCAAAAGCTTGTAAGAACTGCAATATATCAGGGTTATGTTTAATATCAGGCACAGCACTTTTAAGAAAATCCAGCCCCATAAAGAGCAATGCAAACCCAATTAAAAACTCAGCCCAAAACCGCCAATTACCCTTTCGAATAAACATCATGGGAAAAGCGACAGCAATTATTGGTAGTGCCATAGCGGCAATCTTTATTTTAAAACCAAGAATAGAAACCAGCCATGCGGTTATGGTTGTCCCAATGTTTGCACCCATCATAATTCCTGCCGATTGAATTAGTGAAAGCAAACCTGCATTCACAAAACTCACAGTCATTACAGTGGTTACAGAAGAAGATTGAACCAACGCAGTAATCAAAAAACCAGAAAGCACTCCTAAGTAGCGATTCCTAGTCATAGTGCCCAAAACTTTTTTAAGCTGAGCTCCTGCTGCCTTTTGAATGCCTTCGCTCATCACCTTCATCCCATAGATAAAGAACCCTAGGGCGCCCACTACTTTTAACGCATCAAATACTCCAAATTCCATGACCAGATTTTTCACAAAAATACCTTAGGATTTTACCCAGTAATTATGTTCAATGTTAACTAAATGTTAGGCTTTTTAACATTTAAAAACCCATTCCTCCTGAATAGCCCGTAAAACCTAAGGAAATACATTAAGGTTATGTAAACATTAAGATTACGTTAAAACTTAGAAAAAAACTCTAATAGTTTTGCAGCACATATTAACCCTACATATCTATAATGTTAAGAAAAGTACTCGTTTTCTTTATCTCAATATTAATTTCAGTTGGTTCTTTTGGTCAAATTTCAAAACTTACCAAAGAGAAATACGCAAAAGGAATCCGCTTTACTGGCCCTGACAGCTCTTTCTATGTGAAATTTGGGCTAAGGATGCAAAATCTTGTAGTAGTTACCGCTCCAGAAGACGGACCAGCAGAAACGAGAGCATTAGTTAGACGATTCCGATTCAAATTTGATGGATGGATACTAAATCCTGATTTTATTTATAAGATTGAAGTAGGGCAATCTAATATTGATGTCGGCGGTGGTAGTAATTTATTGCTTGACGCTGTCTTAAAATACCACGCAGGAAAAAACTTATGGATATGGTTTGGCCAAACTAAGCTACCAGGGAATAGAGAAAGAGTTGTTTCATCTCAAGCCTTAGAAACAGTAGATCGAAGTGCATTAAATTCTGCTTTTAATGTTGACAGAGATATGGGGCTTCAATTAAGGCACTCAATAAATTTAGGTAAAACGGTGATTCGAGAAGCTGCTTCCGTTAGCGGTGGTGAAGGACGGAATTGGTCGGTGGGAAATTCTGGAGGATTGTGTTATACTGGTCGGATAGAAGTTTTACCTATGGGTAATTTTTCTAGTAAAGGAGACTATTTCCTAGCTGATCTTAAGCACGAACAAAAACCTAAAATTGCTTTTGGTGCAACATATGATTTGAATGATCTAGCATCAAAATCGAAAGGTCAAAGGGGAACGGAACTTCAATTTCAACGTTCGTTGCATAGTTACATGGCAGATATACTTTTTAAATTTAAAGGTTTCTCTATATTCTCTGAGTTTATTCAAAAGGAAACAAATGATCCCTACGGAAGGAAAGAAAAATTTCTTGACCCTACAATAACAGGAACTTTTACAACTGGTTATGGCTTTAATGGTCAAGCAGGCTATGTTACAAAATCAGGCTGGGGTGCAGTTGGACGTTTTACTAATGTAACTCCAGATTCTGAAACTTTACTAACTGAAAACAATCAATACACTCTTGCATTTTCAAAGTATATCGTTAACCATAAGTTTAAAATTCAAACCGATGGAACTTACATTGATAACCTCGGGACTAAAGCAAATGTATTTATGTGGAGATTCCACATGGAAGTTGGATTTTAAGAGTTAAATTCCATTTTTCTTCTCGAACATTTGAATTAATTCTTCATCCGAAAGAGTCAGATTTTTAATTGCTACTCGAGCGTCTTGTGCCAAAATATGATCCGGATGTTTATCGATCACTTCTTGATATTTAGCTTCTGCAATTCCAAGATTATTCAAGTAATTATGATAAATAAATGCAATCAAATATTTAGTCTCTACGACTTTATCATTCGAAGGAAAACTTCTATTTAGTTGCTCAAAAATCTCAATACTTTTAATAAACTGGCCAATACCCATTCGTAATTCACCCGATTTAAACATGAATTCAGAGGAAACACTGTCCTTTAAATTATTGAGTGAATACGTGAAATAGAGTTTGGAAAGTTTTGAAGCTTTCATAGTGTCCACAAACCCTCCCTGAACTGCCATCAATGATTTTTCCATTGCCATAATTTCATCAAAAGCCTCTTTCTTTATTTCTTCAGCCGTAAGCTGTTTCGGCTTTGAACCTTCAGAATTATCACATGCACCAAATGCAATTGCTAGAACTATCAGAATAATTACTCGTTTCATCATTTTGCAAATCTCATTTTATAACCAGGATCAATATTACCTTTCTTAATATTCGTAAGCTTCCTTTGCATCAACCTTTTTTTAATCGGGCTAACTTTATCCGTGAATAGCACTCCTTCGATATGATCATATTCATGTTGAATAACTCTTGCGGCAAAACCTTCATAGGTTTCTTCTTTCAATTTCCAGTTTTCATCAAAATACTCAATCGTTACATTTTCAGGTCGATTCACATCTGCTCTAATTTCAGGTATACTTAAACAACCTTCCTCAAATGCCCAATCATCACCAGTTTCTTCAACGACAATTGGATTGATAAATACTTTTTTGAAATCTTTCAGATTTTCATATTCGTCTCGTTCTTCTGGATCTTTAGAGTTTTTATAATCATCAGCATATCGAGTTGCATCAACAATAAACACTCTGATATTCATACCGACTTGTGGTGCTGCTAAGCCTACACCGTTTGCAGCATACATAGTTTCAAACATATCCTTTAATATTTGCTTTACAGCCGGATCCTTTTCTTCTAACTCTTCACATTCTTTTCTAAGAACAGGGTGTCCATAGGCATAAATGGGCAACTTCATAATATATTTTTTGCAGATAAATAAGATTGTAAAATTATAGTAGCACTTACCTCGTCAAGCAGTTCTTTTTTTCGTCTGTTCTTTTTCTTTACTCCGCTAGTAATAAGACTATCCATTGCTAAGCTTGAAGTAAATCGTTCATCAACTCTTTTAACGGGAAGATCAGGAAGTAATTTCCTAACCTTACTCAAAAATGACTGAATATCTCTTTCTACATCATTCAGTTCATTATTCCAACGTCTTGCCTCACCAACAACAAGCATTTCAACTTCTTCCTTCTGAGTATAATCAAAAATAAATTGAGGCGCTTCCGCGGAACTTACAGTCGTCAATCCTGTTGCAATGATTTGCAATGAATCAGTCACCGCAATTCCAACGCGTTTTGTTCCATAATCTATTGCCATAACTCTTGCCATAATTTTACTTTGCAAAGATATATAGTTAACTCAAGATTAGTATTCGAATATTAGCTTCAAATCCTACTTTTGCCAAAAGAATTAGCAACGATGCGAGAAAAAATAGAATCTGCTTGGGAAAACCGGGAATTACTGAAGAAATCAGAATATCAAGAAACTATTAGAACAGTAGTTGCAAAGCTAGATGAAGGCGAATTGCGCGTTGCTGAACCAAAAGCTGATGGTACATGGAAAGTAAACGAATGGGTTAAAAAAGCTGTTGTTATGTATTTTCCTATTCAAAAAATGGAAACCATTGAAGTTGGTCCTTTTGAGTTTCACGATAAAATTGCTTTAAAAACAAACTATAAAGAAAAAGGTGTTCGTGTTGTGCCTCATGCAATTGCTCGATACGGTTCTTACGTTGCCAAGGGCGTAATCATGATGCCTTCTTACATAAACATCGGTGCATATGTGGACTCAGGAACTATGGTCGACACATGGGCCACTGTTGGTTCTTGCGCTCAAATCGGGAAAAATGTTCACTTGAGTGGTGGTGTTGGTATTGGCGGAGTTTTAGAACCTTTGCAAGCAGCTCCTGTTGTTATTGAAGATAATGCATTTATTGGCTCAAGATGTATTGTGGTAGAAGGCGTAAGAGTAGAATCGGAAGCGGTGCTAGGCGCGAATGTGGTACTGACAGCAAGCACCAAAATTATTGACGTAAGCGGAGACGAACCTATCTTCTATAAAGGTCGAATTCCAGCAGGTTCCGTGGTAATTCCCGGAACAATGCCAAAAAAATTCTCTGCTGGAGAATACCAAGTTCCTTGTGCATTAATCATTGGAAAGAGAAAAGAAAGCACTGATAAGAAAACATCCTTAAATAACGCGTTGAGAGAATACGACGTAGCAATATAAATGAATCTAGGATTTGATGCAAAACGTGCATTTCACAATGCAAGTGGATTGGGGAATTACAGTCGATTCGTAATACGAACTTTGGCTGAGAATTTTCCAGAATCCTCTTACCTATTATTCAACCCCAAAGGGAGTGATAAATGGGAGTTGAATACCCATGAATCCATTCAAGAAGTACTTCCACCTAAAAACGCTTGGAGGTCTTATTGGCGATCATTTCAAGGAAGTAAAAAAGTAACTGAGTTCAATCTTGATGTTTACCACGGATTAAGCAACGAACTTCCGTTTGGAATAGCTTCGAGTAAAGCGAATAAAGTCGTTACCATTCACGATTTAATTTTCAAAAGATTTCCGGAGTTATACCAGGCTCCAGATCGTTTTATTTATGATAAAAAATTTAAGCATGCTGTTTCTGTTGCCAATACTGTGGTTGCAGTAAGCGAAACTACCAAACAAGATATCATGACTTTTTATGATATTCCTGAAGAAAAAATCAAGGTAATCTATCAAGGATGCAATCCTCTTTTTTATCAATTATCATCGGAAGAAAACCTTAACCTAACTCGAGAAAAATATAACCTTCCCAAAGATTTTATCATTTGCGTAGGAACTATTGAAGAACGCAAAAATGGATTGCAAATTCTTAAAGCATTAGTCAATTGTAATATTGATATTCCAATTGTATTTGTCGGACGCCCTACGAAATATAAAGAGCTAATACTTTGTGAAATAGCAGAACATAATCAGTTGAAAAATAGGGTCATTTTTATTGAAAACGCCAATAACGAAGAGCTCAAAGAATTATACCAATTGGCTCAAATTAGCTTATATCCTAGCATTTTTGAAGGATTTGGAATTCCTGTTCTAGAAAGTATAGCAGCAGGAACTCCCGTTATTACGAATAAAGCGGGTTGCTTTAAAGAGGCAGGTGGCGAAGCTGCATTTTATGTTAATCCGAATAACTCAGAGGAATTTGGAGAAGCAATTAAATTGCTAACGGAAAATGCGGAAATACTCAATCGCTTAAAATTAGCCGCGACCAATCATTTAGAGAATTTTAAAGAAGCTGAGCTAGCCGCTCAACTTATATCAATTTACAAACAGGCTTAATGGATATAAAAGAAGAAATTCGTACAACAATCACGACATTAAAAGAAGGTAAAGTCATTCTCTATCCTACCGATACTATTTTAGGATTAGGCTGTGATGCAACCCAGCAGGAAGCTTGTGATAAAATTGTAAAAATCAAACAAAGTAGCACGTCCAAAAGCTTTGTTTGCCTTGTAAGTTCTGATGCGATGCTAAATAAAGTTATTAAGGATGTTCCAGAAATTGCCTGGGATTTATTTGATGAAGCCGCAGAGCCACTGACGCTTATCCTTCCAAATGCTATTGGCTTAGCGAAAGGTGTAGCAGCTGAAGACGGCACTGCCGCATTTCGAATGATTAAAGAAGGCCCCTTGCATCGAATTATTCACCAGTTTGGAAAACCGATCGTAAGCACCTCAGTCAATATTTCAGGAAATGCACCTGCACTTACATTAGAAGAGGTTGATCAAGAAATAAAAGAACAAGTCGATTATATTGTCAGTCAAAATGGGTTTCCAAAGGGCACAAAAAAACCTTCATCGATTATTAAAGTTGGACTCGGAAGTGAAATTAAAATAATTCGACAGTGATGAATCTTACGCATAAGTTGCATCATCCCGTTTTCAAGGTCCTTAATGAGACTGCAAGCGAATCTGAAATAAAGACATTTGTAGTTGGGGGTTTCGTAAGGGACATTTTATTGCAACGACCGAATAAAGACATTGACATAGTCGTTGAAGGAAACGGGATTGACTTCGCAAAAAAAGTTGCCAGTAAACTAGAAAATGTTAGAGGTTTATCGGTTTTCAAAAACTTTGGAACAGCAATGATCAAGCTTGACGACTATGAACTAGAGTTTGTGGGAGCACGCAAAGAATCTTATCGATCAGAGAGTCGAAAACCAATCGTTGAAAACGGCACAATTGCAGAGGATCAAGAGCGACGAGATTTCACAATCAATGCAATGTCCATCAGCTTAAATAGTGCAGATTTCGGTGAATTGATTGATCCTTTTGACGGTCAAAAAGATTTAGATATTGGTATTCTTAAAACGCCACTGCACCCAGACCAAACATACTCTGACGATCCGCTTAGAATGATGAGAGCTATTCGCTTTGCGAGCCAATTACATTTTAAAATAGACGAGCAATCCTTTGATTCTATAGTTACGAATCAAGAGCGACTTTCAATCGTTTCTGCCGAACGAATAAGCATCGAGTTGAATAAAATAATGGAATCGCCACAACCGTCGGTTGGCTTAGAATTGCTTTATTTAACAGGTATACTGAAACAGATTTTACCTGAAGTTCATGCACTTCAAGGCGTTGACGAAATTGACGGCCAAACACACAAAGACAACTTTTACCATACGATTGAAGTGGTTGACAATACTGCAGAAACGAGTTCTAATTTATGGTTAAGATGGGCTGCATTATTACATGATATTGGTAAACCTCCAACCAAGCGCTTTGATCAAGAAATAGGTTGGACTTTTCACAGCCATGAAATGCGCGGAGCGAAAATGGTTCCTGCAATTTTCAAGCGTTTGAAATTACCTATGAACGATAAAATGAAGTATGTAAAAGAACTTGTATACCTAAGTTCAAGACCAGCAGCCTTATCCAAAGATATAGTTTCAGATAGCGCAGTCAGAAGATTGCTACATGATGCAGGAGATTACATAGACGACCTTATGTTATTAGTAGAAGCTGACATTACTTCAAAAAACAAAGAGCGCGTAAAACGCTATAAGGACAACTTTAAAGAAGTACGCAAAAAGCTGAAAGAAATCGAGGAAAAGGACCAAGTTCGGAATTTTCAACCACCTGTTAGCGGTGAAGAAATCATGTCAACGTTCAACTTAAAACCTTGCAAAGCTATCGGCGATTTAAAAAAAGCAATAAAAGAAGCGATTTTAGATGGTGAAATTCCAAATGAACATGAAGCTGCTTTTGACTTTATGATTAACAAAGGGAAAGAATTAGGATTGAAACAATAAATATCTAGAAAATCCGTACTCCCCCATCGCTCCAAATTAATTTTATGATTTCAAAAGAAATAATTCTTGCAGTTATAATCGTAACCTTAGCATTAGGCTCTTGTAAAAAAGACGAAATTGAATTACCTGCTATACCTGAGGCTGAGACCAACGACTCGACTATTATTGCTCCAACAAAACCACCATCACCAAAACTTCCGATACTCTCATTTGCGAAAGCTGGTAGAAATTTCACCTATCGAAAATGTATTATTACTTATACTCCAAGTAAAGATTCAATAGTCGATACTGTGAAATTTTCAATTATGGGCTTTAATACTCCAAACCATTTCACTCTGGATTCAAGTTCCAGTCCTTTTTATGGTAATATTTATTTGGATACAAATTCGTTTAGTATAAATCAAGAATCAAATGTGCTTATAGAAGCTAACTCCAAAGTTGGTGATCGCAAAAAAAACTTTGAAGTAATGAGCATTGATACAACTCTTTTTTACCAAGGAAACCCTCAGAAATGTCATTGGGTGCAATTTAACGACGCAGGTGATGTCATTACGAATTATTTTATTTCTTCAGATAAAGGTGTAGTTAAATACACTAATGATAGGTTCATTTCCACCACAAAAGTTAAGTACGATTTGATTGAAACAAATTTTGATTGATCAAATCTGAATGATTACTTTCAATCAAATTCTTCTTGAAATTCAGTCTAATGCACATCAATTAAACGCTCTATTACAGAAATCTGTAAAGCTTTCAAGAGTTGTTGTAATGAGTTAGTTTCAGAATTGATTTAAGGTTATTTCTATTAACATTAATCAGGAAGCAGCCACCACCTGGATACCTCCAAAAGAGCTCCCTCATTTTCATCTACTTGAGCTAACATCAATGGACTTTCATTTTTTTCAATTAGCCTTTGAATCTCCTTTTTGGACAAAATATCTTCTTTCGAATAACTATTCAAGCTGAATAAAAAAGGCTTTTTAAGCACCACGAAAAGTCCTTCCGAAGTATTACCCCATGCTGAATGATACATCCATATCCCTTTAGTTGAAAATGGATTTAATTGATCATTTTCAAATTGCCCTAATTGCTCATTATAAAATAGCATTCCTTTTAGCAATCCTCTGGAAACAGAACTCTTCACTCCTATTTCTTTGAGGGTTTTAATTCCATTTTGAGATTTACCGAGTTGCAGTTGCTGATTTTTCAGCTTAGAAACCTTGCCATGAAACACATCTTTCAACTGTGTTCCCCAGCATCCTTCTAATTCTAATTTAGGTTGGTGACATAAGTAAAACTTAATGCTTACTTCCCAATGCTCAAATTTTTGTTCTTCCAGATTTTCAACTATAAAATCAAATTCGCCGAGTGTTTGTTGATTGTTTTGAACTTGAATATTAGCTGCTTTTAACGTGTATTTCTCAGAAACCTGAATCCATAAACGAATCAATGCCTCAAAATAAAATCCGAGTTTATAGGACTTAATTTCTAAAGAACCCAATTGAATAATTCTGAGTTCTTGAGCATCTGAAAGCGGTTCTATTGTTAATTCATTTAATACTTCAAAATGAAGAAGGCTGGGATTTTCAATTATCCAAATAAGATCTTGGATAAGTTGTTTGGCTGGAATTTGTAGTGGCTGCCTTTTACTAATCAACCGACTTTACTTCGTTTAGTTTTCCGTTAACATAGGCTTCAGTTTTGATATGCTTCCCACCTTTGTTATATACTTTCCATTCATCTATTTTACGGTAATCAGCAATTAAAGCAAAGAAGTGTATCAGCCCTTCAGCGGCCATAGTACCATCTTCATGATATTCTTTTTTGAAGTAAGTATGGTCCTTTTTGTTCTCAAACTTCATGGTCGTCTGAGCGTTTCCATTTTCATAATAAGAATCTCTAAAAATTACAAACTCGTAGCTTTTGTCAAACTTCTCTTCGTATTCCACATTTCCATTTTCATAATAATCGACCCATTCTTTCACGTTTCCATAGCCGTACTTTACCTCAGATTTTTTTGCTCCACTTTTGTAAAAAACTTGAAGCTTGCAATGGTTTTCATCAACTATTCCAAATTTCCGTTCAATTTGCCCATTAGGGAAAAAGTTTTTAAAACTTTGCAATTGTCCGTTCAAATAAAATCCTTTGTGAAGCACTTGACCACTGGTATAAAAATCCTCAACATGACCAGCACAAGGCTTTTCTTCGCAAGTGCGTATTGAATCACCTTCTAAATAGGCAACCAAAGACTTATATCCCTGTATACCATAAATTGGGTCTATCGTCGTTTTGGGATCAACTTGACCTATTGAAGAATGGGTTAATAATGAGAAAATTAGTAGTTGGATTAGAACAATTTTCATTATTCCTTCGTTGTGTAAGCAATATCTTCGGAAGCAGCTACAAAATAGCCTAGAGCTCCATTATTAAAATTAGTAGAAATATTCGCCTGTGGTCCATCAAATAGTCCACCTCGAAAGACTTGTTGTCGCAATCCAACTAGAAAATCATAATACCCCTTCGAAATACCAAACATTTGTACTCTAACTATACTACCTGGAACTATTTCTGAAGTTGGGATTTTATCAAAAAACACCCAACCATCTGGAGGAGACTTACCTTCTATGAAATCATCAGGAAAGAATATCCAATCTGTAAATGTTGGAGTCATATCTTTATATGCAGTATCTGGCTTTTTTACTTGATATTTCCAGAGATAATAATCACCTATACCTTCAGTTTCTCGAATAAATACAGCTATAGAAGCAAGCAATTTTATTTTTCCGGTTAAAAAACTAAGATCTTCGCTTTCAAATGTTACAATGGTATCGATATCATTAGTGCTATTCATATAATCTGAAGCAGTATATGTTTTACCCTCATAATCAACTGTAAGTGTATAATTTTTATCTGACTCAAAAGCTAATTCGCTTGTATAGTAATTTCCCGGTGTTTCCTCAATACACAAGTAACTTTCGACCCCATCGGACAAGACCACGTTAGCATTTTCAGCCACAGGAACTTCTGCATACGTTTTAAAAAAAGATGTTGTCCTTGTTATTTTAATCAAATGCTTCTGCTTTACATTTGTTATAAATCCATCTATAACTATTCGTTCTTGTTCCTCATTCAAATCAAAGTCAATATCCTTTGTACATGAACAGGCGGAAATAGCAATAATAAATATCGGTAAAAAAATTCTGATTTTCATAATTCTAAAATTCAAAGTTCCAGGTTATTGACGGAATTATACTGAATAAATAAGTCATTCTTGCAGTTGGAAGATTCACTTCATTGTCAACAAAATTGATTGCGAAGGCATTTTTTCGCGCATAAACATTATAGATGGAAAAGTTTAATGAGTTTTTCCACCGCTGGTCATTATCACTTAATTTCCAATTTAACCCAACATCAGCACGGTGATAATCTGGCATTTTGGAAGCATTGCGATCAGAATAAACTGGGACTAATTTATCTCCATAATTGAATCTTCCAGTCGGAGCTGTTAGCCGAGTACCAGTATTATATACCCATGTAGCAGATAAGTCTAGTTTATCATTTAATGCATACATAGCAACTATACTAACACTGTGAGGCCTGTGATAATTGGCCAAATAAGCATTGCCGTTATTTATGCCATCTGCCGTTCGAGTTGCTCTACTTAATGTATAAGAAATCCAACCAGTCAGTTTTCCCGTTTGCTTTTTTGCATAAAATTCAGCCCCAAATGACTCACCACCACCTTGTCTGATTACCCCTTCCAATTGTTTATTCAATAAAATATTGGCATTATCTGCAAAATCAATCTGATTCTGCAGCACCTTATAATAAACCTCAACAGAAGTCTCAAACATGTTTTTATTCAAATTTCGGAAATAACCTAAGGCAATTTGATCGGCAACACCAGGAGCAGTATTGGTAGAACTTGGCATCCATACATCTAACGGGGCGCCTCCCGTAGAGTTAGTTGCTAGGTGCAAGTATTGCGTCATTCTATTGTATGACGCTTTTACTGAACTAACGTCATCTATAGTGAATTTCGCCGCAAAACGCGGTTCCAAATTTGCGAACGTATTATAGATATCACCCGACTCATAAGCATCAAAACCTGTGTTGTTGTATTCATTATCATAGGTATAGACAGTATCTTGACCAATATTGCTAAATGAACTTAAACGAAGACCATATTGTAGTGTAAACCTTCCACCAATCTTTTGCTCATTACTTACGTAAATTCCATTTTCTAGAGCATACCGATTAAAATATTCGACCTTATTAAATGATTCATTATCTCCTCCAGGCTCTATTGATGCTGGCTTAAAAGTGTGGTAAGTAGATTGCATACCAAATTTGACTGTATTATTGGTGTTCAAATAATAGGTATAATCATTTTTAAAACTATAGTTCAAGATTTTACTCGTCCAAACAAATTCATTTGGACCAGAGGGTACTCCTAGATTGTAATTAAAATTCGAGTAAATTCCTGTAAAGTTTGAAAACAATTTATCATTGAAAATATGATTCCAACGAGCAGAAACGGTCTGATTTCCCCAGCCCAATTTAAATAAGTCACCAGCGCCTAAAACATCACGTCCAGTGTATGCAGAAATAAATACTCTGTTTTTATCATTAATTCTCCAATTTACCTTTCCATTTAAATCATAGAAAAATAATTGCGCATCACTAGCTGGATTATCATCAGGTAACAGTTTTAAAAATAAATCTCCGTAAGTTCTTCGACCTGAAATCACATATGAAATTTTGTCTTTAACTATTGGACCTTCAATCGTAAGTCGAGAACTAATAATACCTATTCCACCGCTAACCTTAGTCTTTTTTGAGTTTCCTTCTTTCATTCTAACATCCAGCACACTTGAAAGTCTTCCGCCATATCTTGCAGGGATTCCTCCTTTATACAACTCCGCATTTTTTATAGCATCTTGATTAAAAACACTAAAAACTCCGAATAAATGGGATGCATTATAAACCGGAGCCTCATCTAATAGAATTAAGTTTTGATCTAAACCACCACCTCGTACAAAAAAACCAGTACTTCCTTCTCCACCACTCTGCACCCCTGGCAATAACTGAATTGCTCTAATAACATCTACTTCACCCATTAAAGCAGGAATCTTTTTTATGGTTTCCATTTTCAGGTCAATCGTACTCATTTGTACTTCTTCAACATTTCTATTTTGTGCTTCGCCAACTACTTCAACCATATTCAATCTAGCCGCACTGGGCAATAATTCAATATTCATTGTTTGACTAGCAGTTAAATCAACTTGTTCAGTAATTGATTTACTGCCGATAAAAGAAAATTCAATAGTATATTGACCTGGTTCTACACTAACTGAGTAAAAGCCATATAGATTAGCAACACCTCCTGTTTTTAATTCTTTTATGAATATTGAAGCGCCTATCATTTCTTCGCCTGTCTCAGCATCACGGATATATCCGCTAAGAGTACTTTTTTGGGAAAATAATAAGGTAGAAAGGGAAATTGTGATTAGTAGTGTAAGTATTTTTTTCACGGAATTTTATTTAGCGTTCAGCAAAAGTAACCACAATAAATAGTTCAATATGACTTCATTATCACAAGAAATAGTTAAGACAACTTAAATCTTTTTTACACTAGTTAGAAACAATATACCGTTCGAATTATTCATTAATATACTGAAAGTCACATCATTAAAGTTTTAATTGATTTCTTGTGAAAGGCTGGTACATTTCAACCGCCGGTAAGTTACAGTTACCGCTGTTTTATTCGTTAACAATACTTATGTAATAGTGAAGACTTATAAATTCAAAGCACACACGCGATACTATATTTGTTAAATCTAAAAATAAAAGATGATTCAATACAAAAACGTTGTTGCAGTTTCTGCACTATTATTTAATAGCCTATTCCCCAGCATTTCTAGTGCACAAAGCACAAATCAAGAAGCAAGTCAAAAATTCAATCAGTTACTCAATGTAGTTTCGGCTGTATATGTTGATTCTGTCGATGAAATGAAAATGGTGGATGATGCAATAGTACGATTGCTTGCAGACCTTGATCCTCATTCAGTTTATATCCCTAAAAAAGACAAGGAAAAAATGAATGAACCATTACAAGGGAAATTCGAAGGCGTCGGAATTCAATTCAATATATTTTTAGATACCATATTAGTTGTGTCTCCTATCTCGGGTGGACCAAGCGAAAAATTAGGGATTTTGAGTGGTGATAAAATTGTAACAATAGAAAACGATACTGTTGCTGGAACTGGAATCAACAATTCTGATGTAGTTAAATACCTAAGAGGAAAAAAAGGTACCATCGTAAATGTTGGAATTAAGCGAAGCGGAGAAACTGAATTACTGAGTTTTGATATTAAACGAGATAAAATCCCAATTTACAGTGTAGAAGAGGGTTACCTGGTAAATGAAAAAATTGGCTATGTCAAAGTGACTCGTTTCGCAAGAAATACAGTTGCAGAATTCAATGCACAGCTTTCAGCTCTGCAAAAAGAAGGAATGGAAGATTTAATTTTAGACCTTAGGGGAAATGGGGGCGGTTACTTGAGTACTGCAATTTCTTTAGCGGATCAATTTTTGAATGACAATAAATTGCTTGTATATACCCAGGGTAGATCAATGCAAAAAGATGAAGCTTTATCATCTCGAGGAGGTTCTTTTAGAAAAGGAAAACTAGTAATTCTTATTGATGAAGGTTCGGCTAGTGCTAGTGAAATCGTTTCTGGAGCAATTCAAGATTGGGACCGAGGGTTGATTGTTGGCAGGCGTTCTTTTGGAAAAGGATTGGTTCAAAAGCCATTTCCTCTGCCTGATGGATCAGAGTTTAGACTCACCATATCAAGATACTACACTCCATCGGGCAGATGTATTCAAAAGCCTTATGATAAAGGGAAAAAAGCATATCGAAATGATATTAATGAACGATTTAAGAGTGGAGAACTTACTAACCCTGATAGTATTCAAATGCCTGATTCGTTAAAATTCAGCACTAAAATAAACGGAAGAACCGTTTACGGTGGTGGTGGAATAATGCCCGATGTCTTTGTGCCTATCGATACTAGTACAAGAAGTGATTACTATATGAATCTGCTTCGAAAAGGAGTATTTAATACCTTTTCATTGAGCTATTTGGACAAAAATAGAAACAAGTTGTCTAGGACCTACAATGATAAATATGAATTTGCGAAAAACTTCGTTGTTTCGGATGAACTTTTAGCCGACTTCATTAAATATGGTGAGAAGAAAAAGGTCGAAAAAGTTGAAGAAGATTTAGAGAAATCTAAAGTTGAAATAACAAATTTGTTGAAAGCATACCTGGCAAGAGGCTTATTTAACGCAGGTTCGTATTTCCAAACTCTGAATTCAGAAGATGATGCATTTAAAAAAGCCGTAGATATACTTTCTGATGATACATTTGATAAATTGAAAGTGAATTATAAAACACAATAAAAATGAACGACTGGAAAGAACTTACGAAAATTGGATTATTAGCGGTTTTAACGGGGACCCTCGTTTATGGCACCTTTTTTAAATCGTCGAAAAGTAGAGAACGGAAACGCCCTCAAATTGGAAGATCAGCAACTACAGCGCCGAACCCAATTCAACAGCAACCTACTTCCGATCCTAACGAGTTTAATGCTGAAAATGCTAAATTTCCTGCAAACGATCAATCGGCAAACAAAAGCCAATTTGCGAATACAGCAGTAGTTTTTGAAACGGAAGAGCACGATTTTGGAACTGTAAAGCAACACTCAGAAAATGATTTCATTTTTACGTTTAAAAACACTGGTGAAGAACCGTTGTTAATCGAAAATGCTCAAGGATCATGTGGTTGTACTGTTCCTGATTTTCCAAAAGAACCTATTATGCCAGGCGAGGAAGGGGTAATTAAAGTAAAATACTCTCCAGGAACTCAAATTGGTTCTCAAACCAAAACAGTTGCTATTACTTCTAATACAGAACCAAGAGTTCGGAATTTATTTATCAAAGCAAACGTTGTTGATGCTCCAGACCCAGCTTTATAAATAGACACAATATTTGAGAAGCCCCTTTTTTATAAAAATCAGGGGCTTTTCTATGTCTTTATGACAACCAAGGAGGTCTCTATAGCGTATCGAATCAGCTCAGCAGGGGTTTTAAAATGCAACTTACCCATTATGTTTTTTCTGTGTGTGTTTATTGTGTGCTTACTTAAGCTTAAATCATCTGCGATTTGAGCAGTAGTAAACCCATCGCAAACTAATTGCACAATTTCAATTTCGCGTTTGGTCAAAATCGTAGGATCACAGTTAAGCTCGAAGTCTTCTATATCAATTAGGCTATCCAGTACTTTGTTACAAAAGAATTTTTCGCCTTTAGTTGCGCTTTCAACCGCCTCTAAAATTTCTTCCTCACTACAGTCTTTAGTGATGCAAGCATTTATACCGTTTTGAAGTGTTGTAAGTATGAATGGACGAGAAAGCTCACTACTTATGCTTATTACACAAGCTTTGGTTTGTTTATCAAAGTCCTTAACCCTGCCAATTTTTACATGAACAGGATCTGAAATAATAATATCAAAGACTTCTTTTTTTAGCGCTTTTTTAAAATCTGAATCACAATCTACTTCCTTGAAAGTAAGGTTATCATACTTATGAGCAAGGACCGATTTCACCCCTTCTCTAAACAAAACACTTGTATCCGCTACTAGAACATTCATAAATCTTATTTAGATTTAATCTAAACAAAACAAAGATAGAATAGGTCCCCAATTATCTGCGTCATTTGCTTCAGCTTTTTGAATAATTAATAAATATGTTTGGACAACACAATTTATAAGTTCTATGCCAGCAAATAAATACGCACTGCTCCGTTATCGAGTAATAGATAAATGCATTCGCAACAAATACAAACCTTATCCTTCGAAAGAAGACATTAGGCAAGCTTGCGAAGATTTCCTTTACAATAGCTTCAAAGAAAGAGTTTCGATTTCTACGGTAGAAAAAGACCTCTATGCTATGCGAAACGAAGAAGGATTAGGATACATGGCACCGATAAAATTCAGTCGTGATCTTGGAGGTTATTTCTATAGCGAACCCTCCTATTCTATTGATAAATTGCCATTGAATGAAGATGATATTGAAGCAGTGAAATTTGCTGCGCATACCCTCTCTCAATTTAAAAAAATCAATGTTTTTGACCAGTTTTCTAGTGCTATAGAAAAACTAATGGATAGAATTGAACTAACCGATAACATTCAAGATGAATCTATAGATCAGCTGGTAATATTTGAGACCGGATCAACAGCAGCTGGATCAGAGCATTTGGGCTTTATTTTTAAAGCAATAAAACAAAAAACCTCTATTTCAATTGAATATAAAAGCTTTCAAGCTGGTGTAAGTTCATTTCGAAAGATTGAGCCCTACCTTTTAAAGCAATATGAAAATAGGTGGTATGTAATTGCTTTTGAGCCAAAGAGTTCTAAAATCAAAACTTTTGGATTAGACAGAATTGAAAAGGTAATCTTAGAAAATCACAAATTTCAAATTATTTCTAGTTTCTCACGTGAAGACTTCTTCAAATATTCGGTAGGCATAACCACTGGTAATTATAAATATCAAAAAGTTGAAATTCAGTTTTCGCAATTTTCTGCTGGTTATATAAAATCAAAACCTATTCACAACTCTCAAAAATCAATATCTCACAACTCTGATGGAGAAGTATTTAGTTTTGAAATATATGTCACTCCGGAATTAACCCAGAAAATAATGTCATGGGGGAACCACGCAAAAGTTTTAAAACCATTAGAATTGAAACTTGAAATAAAAACGGTACTGGAAAAAACTCTAAAAGAATATTAAGCCGAAACTTGTGGTTGCTTGCCGTTCCATGCAGGAACCTTCCCCTGTCTTATAAGCATTTTTGCTTTTCGAGCATGCTCTTCAAAATCACCAAAGCACAATGCGTCTAATGCATCTTTTGGTGATTGAATCTCGTCACCTAAGGCATTTTTAATTTCAGAAAAAGCGCGTTCAACATAAAGCTCAAATCGCTCTGGAGCCCATATATATTCAGCTTTATGCCAGTCTGGCTGAGTTCTATCAATTTGAAATTCCTTAGGAAGCTCGCCATTAATTCTCTTTTTTACCGTAAGACCGTCAAACTTTTTTGGAATTAACCTATTATCAAAAACGAAAGGTTTAGAAACAGAAATAGCATTTTGTCTACGTGCATGATCCACTACTACCATACCTTCTATAACAAGCCCTTTTTTTTCAAGGTGCTTAAATTTAACGCGAAAACGGTCGAGAATTTGAAGCATATAAAATAATTTTTCTGTTACTAAAATAAATTGCGCAGTCTACAAATTTATTAACATTGCAGAAACCTTCAAGGATTTTACACATAAAAATTTCAAATTCAAAGATTAAGCAGTTCTTATGCCAGTATTACGTAAAGATGCTTTAGGTAAAATAGTGCTTTTAAAACGATTACTTATCATGATATTAGGCCTCATTGGCTATTATAGATTGGTAATCAGAAATAAAGCTCGTATTGAAGGAATGAACCATTTAAAGGGGCTTCCAAAAGAAAATGTACTTTTTGTCAGTAACCATCAAACCTATTTTATGGATGTGGTTTTAATGTATATGGCTTTTTGCGCAAACAAAAATGGCTTTAGTAAAACCGTCAAAAATCCATTCTATTTATTTAATCCACTAACGACCTTCTATTACGTTGCTGCCAAAGAAACCATGAATAGCAGCATTCTCTCAAAAATTCTGGCTTATACTGGAGCGGTTACAATTAAAAGAACTTGGAGAGAAAAAGGAAAAGACATAAATCGTACAGTGGATCTGCGAGACTTGAGTAATATTTTTCAAGCGCTGGATAGTGGGTGGTTGGTGACTTTTCCTCAAGGAACAACGACTCCATATGCAAAGGGGCGGAAAGGTATTGGACATATTATCAAGCACAATAAACCCATAGTAGTTCCAATTCAAATTGATGGTTTTAGAAAAGCATTCAATAAAAGCGGAATTATGCTTAAAAAAAGAGGAACCAATATTTCATTAACATTTAAGGAACCAATCCGTTTTAATGGTGAAGAACTGCCTGGTGAAATCTTAAATACGCTAATGACCCAAATTGGCCAAAGTGAGGAAGATATCCCTGAAGTTTTAAAGGAAAAAATACGAAACTAATATCTACATCAACAAACTTAATATCGTAAGATTGCGTTAGTACTAGTGTAATATTGTTTGACATTTGTCAATAACAAATTAAACCTTACTTAATGTCAGTTGAAAGAGTAAAAAGTACTCGAGAAAAAGCGCTTAAAATAAACTTGGATAGAGATATCTATGGATCATTTGGAGAAATCGGTGCTGGACAAGAAGTGGCTAATCACTTTTATCGTGCTGGAGGTGCTTCTGGAACAATTGCATTTTCATTATCTGCCTATGATATGAAAATCAGTGATTTCATTTATGGCGAATCTGATAGATATGTAAGCGAAGATCGCCTGAAGCAGATGATCAATTTTGAGTATAAGCTTACTACTCGAAAATTAAATGCTCGGTCAAAACATACTCGATTCTTTACATTTTCAAATACAGTTGAAGTTCTAAACTTCAGCAAGACTAATGAGGGGCATGGTTGGCTAGGTGTTAGGTTCCAGCTTAAACCCATGACGGAACCAAATGAGTGCATAATTCATGTTAATATGCACGACAATGACCAAAAATTACAACAAAATGCTCTAGGGGTGCTTGGAGTAAACCTTCTCTATGCATGTTATTTCTTCAGTCACGATCCTAAGCTTTTCCTAAAATCATTACTGGACAACGTTGAAGATAATCGCCTAGAGGTTAATATGTTTAGTCTTAAAGGTCCTGATTTTAAACATATTGACAACAGGCTTATGGCCCTTAGGTTGGTTAAATATGGTATGACAGAAGCAACCATTTTTGGTAGCAACGGAAACTTACTTCAACCAGCAGAATACTTGTACAAAAAGAATGTTTTGGTTATGCGTGGAAGGTTTAGACCGATTACACACGTAAATATTGACATGTTAAACAAGGGAAAAGAGCTTTTTGAAAAAGAAGAAGATGTTGATACAGATAGATCTCGAATTGTTTTCGAACTGACTCTGAAGGATTTAAGCGCAGAAGGAGCAATCATTGATAAAGATTTCTTGGACCGAGTAGATATTTTATGTTCGTTAGGACACACTGTAATGATTTCAAACTATGTGAAATATTACAAGGTGGTAAACTATCTTTCTCAAATTACCCGCGGACGTAAAATTGGAGTAATTCTTGGAATTTCAAATCTCAAAACTATATTTGAAGAAAAGTATTACGAAAATCTGCAAGGTGGAATTTTAGAAGCATTTGGTTTAGGATTTGGAAATAATATCAAGCTTTATGTATATCCTGCAATTGATGCAGAATCAAACCAACTTATTAATACAAAGTCTTTAAACCTGGAAAGTCACTTGTTAGGATTAATGAATTATTTAAAGTCTTGCAATAAGATTTGTGATATTGTGAATGCAGATAAAAGCATACTGAATATTTTTTCTGATGATGTTCTTAAGCTGATATATGAAAACAAAGATGGCTGGGAAAGAATGGTTCCAAAAGCAGTAGCGGATAGAATAAAAGAAAAAGAATTATTTGAATACGAAGCTCCAGTAAAAGAAACAACTTAATTTGAAATTAAACAGCCAATATAGTCTAGCTGTACTAATTTGTTTTTTAGGATTGGTAAATGGTAATTTTTCCTTTGCACAAGAATCTCGTAGTTCTGAATCTTTTACAATTTTTGGAGATACTTTATTTCAAGGAAAATGGTCTGCAAGAGGAATAGATAATCAAGCGGGACAAGTTGCTTTTGCCGAATACGATACTTATGATTCTAGCTATACTTTTATAACTACACAAGGGTATATTTTCACAACTAAAGAGTCTGCAATAGATTGGTTATTACTAAACCCTCAGCATATATTTGATAATCCTATAGCAGGTTTCAGCCGATTTTCAACTGGCGGAAAAACCTATTTAAATGTAGTTACAAGAGATGGATTCTATTACCATTCTGAAGATTTAGGAAAGTCTTGGAATTCTGGTATTGGTTTAAAAGCTATTGAAGGATTTGCTACCGTTCAAAAAATGGTTCAAGCTGGTAATGGAGACATTTTACTCTTGCTAGAAGAAAAATTAGGTCAAGCAGATGTTACGCTTTATGAATCTAATGATTATGGGACTAGTTTCAATAAGATTAAAACTTTCGATTCACCTATTCCTTTAGCCTTAAATAATTACGACATCTCCAAGCCCATTGGAAATGATAGTACTTTACTCATACTGTATGTAGACACTTTATCAATATATAATGTATTCACAGATAGTTTTAAGTTTCATTCTAAGGTTCCTGCTTTTTCATTTAGAGAAGCTAGAATTTCAGGTTCATTTTCTAATGGTAATTATAATTTCTACCTATGTCGAGGGGCCTCGGTCTATCAATATGAACACAGTAATTCCTTCTGGAAAAGAAAATCTCAAATTTCATTTGAATCAAGACTTCCTCATACCTTTTCTGCAAGTAGCACGAAAATAAATAGCTTATTCGTTGGAGGATATGATTTTCATAAATCAGCAGATACCGCGAAAACCTGGTCAGTTCAAAACACTTTGAACGATTTCTTAGTCAACAAAAGTTCGAAACTGCACCCTGGAATAAACTTTATTCAATCTTTTAAAAATGTACGTCAATCTGAAATATTTTTAATTGCCTCGGATGGGGGATTATTTTTGAGTCAAGATCAATTTAATACCGTGATTAATCTTACTCCCAACGGAATTCAAATTGGCAATCATTATGACTTGAAGATTCTAAAGGACAACATTTCTAAGCTTTACACTTCCATGGAATCTCAAGGGTTGCATACCTATAAAAATTACAATTCTGATAGTACTATTAACTCGGAACACATTGCATGGAGTAGTAATTTTGGATTGGAGAGTAGCAAGTCAAACAACAATTTATGGGCTGCTTCAGAACAAGAGATTGGTTATGTATCGAGTTTAACTGATCGATTCTATAGAACAAGCTGGACATACTCTGATAGTTTAACGCTTAGTGGTAATAAACCAATTTTAGAAGCTCACCCTAACATTTCAACTGAAGCATTTTGTTCAGGCTTATATCCTAAAAATGATCCAGACAAAAAAAGCTATATATATAAATTGAGCTACGATGGAACCGATATTAATGCGGAACCCATGAATAAGAACTTCAATCTAAATTTATCTAAAACGGAGTTTATTTCGGCTTTTGAAATATCAGAAATTAATGATAGTAATTGGTATGTAATCACTAACGAGGGAAACTTTTACGGGTCTACTGATGCTGGCGCGACATGGAAACGTTCAGCATTTTTCAATGGACTGCTTTCAAACAGGAAATTTGGAAGTGCAATTTTAGTATCACCAATTACAGCAGGATTGGTTTATGTTGGAGGAAGAGGAAATGGGAATGGCAGTATTTATTACTCCCAAAATTTCGGAAAAGACTTTAAACTTTTAGGAAGTGGATTAAAAAATACTGAAGTTTTTGGAATTTCAAGTGTCAAAAACGATAGTCTCCTATTTGTTGCAACTAAGAACGGTCCATACGTATATTCAGAAAAATTTGAAGAATGGGAGTCGCTATTAACCAACGACATACCAACAAGAAACTGGACTTGTGTTCAAGCATTTGAAAATGAAAATTCAGTTTGGTTTGGGACTTTTGGTCGTGGATTATGGGAGTTTGACTATCAATATTTTAAAGGTTCCATAAACTCAATGTCGAATTTACTATCCACTGAATCCTCAATACAATTATATCCGAACCCAACAAATGGAATTCTTAAAATTGAGACCTTAGTCGAATTCAAGTCGGTTTCCTTATTCTCCATTGAAGGTAAAAAAGTTGAGACTTTCAAAATGAACGATTCAAATGAAATCGATATTAAAAGCTTGGATAATGGAACCTATGTCTTGCGATTTCAACTCGAAAACGGCCAAGTGTCAAACCACAAAATCGTTAAAGAATAATTACTTTTTATTGGTAATTTCCTTTAAAGCATTTATACACATTTCATTTTCACGTGGAATTCCAACTGTTATTCTTAGACAATGCGGAAGGCCAAAAGCTTTGAGTGGGCGCACAAACACTCCTAATTTCATTAACTCTTCAAAATAAAAATGAACGGTTTCCTCATTTTTTAAATCAAGCATTATGAAGTTTCCAAAGCTTGGTGTATAATTCAAGTTAAGATCTTCAAAAGTTTGATAATATTTTTTGATCTCAGTTGAATTATTTTCAATTGTATTCTTTAAATATTCTGTATCGCTAAGGGCTCCAATTCCTGCTGCCTGTGCAAGGTTTGATGGCTCGAATGTTAACTTTACTTTCATTATGGCCTCTATTAGTTTTTCGTGACCAATTGCATAACCAATTCGTATTGCTGCAATACCATATGCTTTTGAAAAAGTCCGCAGTGTTAATACATTTTCATAATCGTAGCTCGCGCTATTTGGGAAATCTGAAGATAAATCATGAGCAAATTCGTAATATGCTTCATCCACAATGATTAAAATATCATTCGGGACTTTTCGAATAAATTCCACTAAATCCTTTTCTGAAATCATTGATCCAGTAGGATTA
Organism: uncultured Flavobacteriales bacterium; assembly: GCA_913020435.1. Classification (GTDB taxonomy): domain Bacteria; phylum Bacteroidota; class Bacteroidia; order Flavobacteriales_G; family Salibacteraceae; genus UBA6770. Next base: position 72,061 of record CAJVZZ010000006.1, read on the forward strand.
TTTGGGTTTGATAAATATATCGCCTTTGTTTTATCGTTAATCGCGTTATATAAAGCATCTAAATCGAAGCCAAAACCCTCTGCCAAAGGAACTGTTTGAACCTTCACATTATTCGCTTTTGCCCAAATATATACCGCAACAAAAGTCCCAGAACAGGTCAATAATTCATCGCTATTCTCAAAAAACGCATTAAACAAATTATTAAAAATAGATTCACTTCCATTTCCAACAGCAACCTCCTCAAATTTCCGCTTCCACTTAGTTGCCAGTAAGTTTCGTAATTCTGTACATACTGGATCTGGATAATAGTGTGAATTAGAAAGCGAAGTGGTTACATAGTTCATTGCTTTAGGAGAAGGACCAAAATTATTTTCATTGTTCCATAAAACAGCAACTTCCTTTAGCTGAAGTTCTTTTATGATTTGATCCAAAGGCTTGCCAGGCTTGTAACTTTTTAATTCAGCAATATTTTCAGGGATTTGAATCATGTATTTTTCTTTGATTCAAATATAAATTAGTCGAGTACAAAAAGAGGCAGATTATTTCAGTTGATTAAAAGATTTACTTTGCGGTGTATTAATGAACACATAACAGTGCCAATGAAGATTTTTAAAAGTTTTTTTCTAATTATTAATTATAAGACTGTAATAACCTCACTAATATCCTTGGGGGCAGCATACTTATGCAATATATACGAAATCAAAGCTGAGTTTCCGCTTTATCTCATAAGCATCGCAATCGTATTTCCCATAGTTTTTTCAATTGATAGCGCTTATAAAAGGAGAGAGTTTGCTTTACAACAATACGCTGACCTTAAGGCACATGCACTGTCTTATTACTTTGGAGTGCGAGAATGGGTGCAACCGTATAAACCAGAAATCGCAGCTGAAGTTAAGGTTGAAATAAATGCATTGTTTGAAAATATGAGTGCCAACTTTTTATTAAATCCAGAAGAAGCGAAAAAGAAAGAACAAGAAATGTACGCGAGATTCTCAAATCTTTCGGCCAGAGTTGCAGATTTCAAAGAATATGGCAGTGCCGGAAGTGAGAATTCACGTTTACATCAATATGTAAGTAAAATGATTGTTTCTTATGGTATTATGAAGAATGTTTTCTACTATCGAACGCCTATAACCTTGCGTGCTTACAGTAAAGTTTTTATTTATTTCTTCCCTATACTTTATGGTCCATTCAGTGCGAGTACTTTTTCTGACTATTCACATGGAATCGGCTATGTAATCGCAGTTTTGTACAGTGTAATTTTAGTGAGTTTGGATAACCTTCAAGAACATATAGAAAATCCATTTGATCAGGTTGGAGAGGATGATATTAAGTTTGATGTTGAAGAGCTAAATGACGCAATGATTAAATAATAAAGTCAATTATGCAAGACCCGTTTGAAAAAATGCACTACAACAAAAAGTCAATGCTAGCACTTTTTGTATCTATGTCGAAGTCCGATAATGATATAGACAATGATGAAGAAATTTTCATTGAAGAAATGCGCGAAAAATTGGGTGTTTCAGAAGATGAACTAAAATACATTTGGGAAAATGGGGCAGATTACCCTCTTAATCCGCCAAAATCAGAAAAACACCGCATGACAATCATGTACCAGTTACTTTACCTTATGGTAATTGATGGAATAGTTACTGATGAGGAAAAAAAGTTCCTCTATGAAGTGGGACTCAAGTTAGCCATTAAGCCAGCGTTAACAAATGATCTTGTTAATACAATGGAGGAGCATATAGGAAAAGAACTTCCAGATGGTTTGCTTAATTCTATTATTGCTAAGTACTTGAACTAGGACGACCCAGATAAAGACACAATATCTCCGTCAACACATATCATTTTTTGCTCTTCCAAAAGTTCTAGCACTTTTATTATAAGAGCATCATCATATTTAGAGTGAGCTTCCATCAAGTCGTGCATTAGTGCAGTTGAATTTTCTAGATGAAATAGAACCGAATTTGCAATTGTTATAAAAGAATTAGAGCTTCCAACTTTTTCTTTTATGCTCAGGCAATAATCACATTTCCCACAATACTTATTAGAAACTTCACCAAAATACTCCAGTAACATTCTTGAACGGCAATCGCGTTTTTCCAGTAATTGCTTCATCGCTTTAAACCGTTCAATCGCTCTACTTTTTAAGGTATTATAATTAGCGCGTTTAAAGTTTATTTCATTGCTTTTTAAACGTTCCTGAGTTAGCAGAACCGAGGTGGATTCCAACAATTCTTGATAGTCAACAATCCCTTTTTTTGACATTAAACGAAGCACCTTTTGAACTTCAGATAAATTCCAATCCAATCGCTCCGCTAATTCTGGCTCGCGAATGGCCGTTGGAAAATCAAATAGTCCGGAATAGGATCGAAGTAAGACATCAAACATCTGACTTTCTCTAGACTCTTCCTCTTTGAAGTAGCGCCTGCTTACCTTAATCTTTACTCTAGAAAGCTCAAAGCTTGCATCGGGAATATTAAGTAGACCCTCCAGTGCTAAAATGCGCAGCGCCGACATTGCATCCAGTTGCTTGATCTTGTATTTTTTGCAAAACAAAACCAAATCAAAATCGTGAAACTCTTCTAATCCAGAACCTATAGCAACTTTTAAATGGTTCATAAACCAGCCGTATACCTTCCGAATAAATTCTTTGGAAGGATATTTTCGCAACACGCTTTGCTCCAGTGCAGCTAAATCAGTTTGATCGTACATTAGAACAGCATAGGACTTCTTTTCATCTCTACCTGCCCTACCCGCTTCTTGAAAATACGATTCTGGATTTTCTGGAATATCGAAATGAACGACCCAACGCACGTCAGGTTTATCTATCCCCATTCCAAATGCATTAGTTGCCACAATTACCTGAACCTCATTGTTAATCCACTTTTCTTGGGCTTCAGATCGCTGAAATAGATCAAGCCCAGCGTGATAAGCCAATGCCGAAACTTCTCTATTTATTAAAAGCTGAGCGTATTCCTCTGTTTTTCTTCGATTTTGAACGTAGAGAATTCCTGATCCGCCTGTTTTTTGAATCAATCGCTCCAGACGGTAAAATTTATCCTCTTCTTGTTTGATGATATATGCTAGGTTGGTTCTTTCAAAACTTTTTTGAATCAAGTTTGGACTTTTAAATACTAGTTTTTCTTGAATATCAATGGCTACTGATGGTGTCGCCGTTGCTGTTAAAGCAATTATTGGGACGTTTGGAAGGAACTCTCTTATTTCAGCAACTTCGAGATAGTCTGGCCTAAAATCATAGCCCCATTGCGATATACAATGCGCTTCATCAACTGCAATCAAATTGCATTTTATAGATGGTAACCGCGCCAAAAAAAGTTCAGTTTTTAATCGTTCTGGCGATACATATAAAAACTTGGTATTTCCATAAATACAATTGTCCAATGCCTGATCGATTGCCGTTTTCGACATTCCTGAAACCAGACAGTCTGCATTAATTCCGAGCTTTTTAAGCTGATGAACTTGATCCTTCATCAATGCTATCAGTGGCGATACAACAATGGTACAGCCACCTAAATACAAGCCTGGAATTTGGAAGCAAATCGATTTACCTCCTCCAGTTGGAAGCAAGGCTAAAGTATCTTTTCCAGCCATTACCGATTCAATAATATCCTCTTGTTTACTCCTAAAGGAATCAAATCCCCAATGGGATTTCAGTAGTTGATGAATCGATTTAGCCACTTTTCAAAAATAACGCAATCTTATTCTCTCAGCCCTATGCAGCCTTTCTATGATTCTGACGTTTTGATAACAAATTAGCCAACAAACCATTTGCTTTTGGATGTCCCAAAGCACGAGCAAATTGTAAATCATTCAATGCCGATTTTTCTTCAACTTTAAACTCAATCTTTATCAATGCCAGTTTTACAATTGCCTCAGCATTATGTGGCTCCATTGCAAGAACACTTTTAAATATTTTATATGCCTTAGGCCACTTTTTTTCTTCGAACAATACCGTCCCCTTTAGCATTAGCGTTTCTGTATGACTTGGAATTAAAGTCTCCATTTTTTCCATGTCTTCAATCGCCAAATCAATATTTTTTAGTGCAATCCTTAAGTATGCTCTTCCTTTTAAAGCCGAAAAGCTGTTTGGATTTAATAGCAATGCAAAATTCAAATCGTTCAATGCTCTGCCATCTTGATCTAAGTGAGAATACAATTTAGCACGTTGAATATAAATACTTTCAGCATTAGGCTTAATATGCACGGCCTCATTTATGTTGCTTAATGCCGCTCTATACAATCCTTGTTGTTTAAGGCAATCGGCTAACTGCAATCTTCCACTTACTGATTTTGTATCAAGAGACAAGTGCAATTTTAATTTTTCGATCGCTGCATCAATAGCGCCGTGCTTCATTAAATTAATTGCTTCCATCAATAATTCGTTGCTCCACGTTTTGATATGACCATTATTCGCAAATCGAATCAATGCCTTATTGTCTAAAATTAAATTTCCTTCTGTATCTAAAAGCATTTCGTAAAACTCTTTGCAGGATATCATAACTTGACGTCGAACTGATATACCTTTATCGTGTTCTTTCCAAAGCTCGGCTGCTACTTTTTTCAATACATCCCAAACTCTAGGGTTCATTCCTACTGGTCTTACTGTTGTTTTTTCGTTCTTTTTCATATCCTTGTTTATTTATTACGAAGCGAAGAAACTGTCTGAGAACGTAAAGTATTTACGTTCCCAAAAAAAAGATTTAAACCCCTTTAAAATCAGCTATTTAAAGGGTGTTTTTATTTCACATAAAACTTAAAACACATGCATAAACCTCAACAATCAGAATACGCTAAATACTACGAGACTTACGTTTCAAAGGTTGAGGACAAACCATTGGATAGACAGCTTAGTATGAATAGTTTCATTCTGATGGAGATACTAATTAGCCTTGAAGAGGAACAACTTGATTTTGCATATGCAGACGGAAAATGGACAATTCGAGAATTGTTTCAGCACATTATTGACACTGAAATTGTGTTTGCTTACCGTGCGTTTTCTATTGCACGTGGTGAATCTCAGCCATTACCCGGTTTTGATCAAAATGAATATGCAGCGATTGCTGCTAAAGAAAAATTAAGTTTAGAAGAATTAAAAAATGCTTATCGCCAAACTAGAAGATTTACCGTTTCACTTTTTGGTTATTTAAAAGATGCTGATCTCAAAAGAATCGGAACTGCCTCAGGAAGCCCGTTATCTGCACGTGCAGCTGGCTATATTATTATTGGGCACGAATTGCATCATTTGAAAGTGCTCATGGAGAAATACATTAATGTGTAATGAATGAGCTTATAGTATGTTGCTATTGTGGTTTTAGGTAGTGTAATGAACGTATTCTTGCTGACAAAATGCACGGTGCTATCTGCATTTTGAATTAAAATAGCTTTCTTATAGTTTTTAAGAGATTGAGAAACCTCTTTTTTCCCCTTATTTCCAGAGCAAGAGAGAATTGTCAAAATGATTATCGGTAAAACTAGATTTCGTAGACTTATTCGTTACGGATTATTATTGCTAGCGGTTTATATAAAATGCGTTTTAATGCACTTTTACATAGTGTTATGATTGTTTTTTTCGCAAGAAAAGTTTGTGATTTTCTTCTAATTTATGTGCTTAATTCTAGTGGTTTTTCAGGTAGCCATTAAGTGCCCGCATGGTTTTTAGTGCCCAACCTTTTTGAATCATGTTTTTTAGAAAACCGGGTATACTTCCACCTGGATCAACTTGAACCATTACATCGAGATGAGTTTCTTTTTCACTTGCCGCTTCAAGTGTAAAAACACAGGTTGGCAATTCACCCCTTACTCGATCAGTTTTCTCTGGGTAGTCAGGGTATTCTATAGATGATACTTTGACTATAGTTTTATTCTTTTGTTCATACATTGACTTTTCTAATGTCTACTGAAATACATAGTCACGGTCGCTAATAGGCCATGACAAACCATAGGATTCATAGCTTAGCCATTTTCCTTGATTGGGTTTACCTTCAATAAGAATATTTTTTTTTCATGCGCTCGACCCAATTCATACGTGCCTTGGGTTCACATATAGCCTCCGTAATTTCATCTATGCCATAGGCCAGAGTAGTGGTACCACGAAACATTCTTATTTCTCCGGGTATATCTTTACTTTCTGTAATTGCCTTTGGACTATTAGGAATTCCAGGTTCTAATGGTTTCTCATCAACTTTTAACCAATTTCTTGTTTTCATATAAGAATAGTTATTGTGTCTAATTAAGCATAACAATTGTGTAAAGTACATGTATTATATCCGCACTATACTTTTTCAGATTTAATTAATATAGCTATCTCTTTAATTTCTAATAATCAAATACTTAAACGATAAAACCGTTTACAACCATTTACAAATGGTACATGCATATCTTCTTTCAATATCCAATCAATTACCTTAATGCGTTACTAAAAAACGCTGCACCTTAGATTTTCCTTCCCCATTAATCCTTAGAAAATAAACTCCATCAGCTAAATCCAATTGATAACTGAGTTCAAACTGTCCTTTTTCAATGGATTCATCTTTCTTAAAAATCGTTCTTCCCATTACGCTCACGATACTGATTTGAACATCAATATTCTCATTAACAAAAGACTTTACATGGAACCGTCCGCTGTTCGGGTTGGGGAATAAAGTGAATTGAGCGTTATTGAAAATCTCAGAAACAAACACTGCAGGCTCCTCAATTACTGTATCTTCTTTTGTGGTGTCCATAGGAAAAATATGAATGGTATCTATGGCACCAACAGACCATATTCCTCTTCCAAAAGTCGAAGCATATAATCTTCTATCCTTCATATGTATCTCTAAATCAGACACAATTACATTTGGAAATGATTTCGCATACAGCTGCCAATTGGCTAGACTATCGTTGATATAATAAACACCGACATCACAACCTAAGTATAGTGTATTGTTTTTCGATTGAAGATCCTGAACAATCGTATTCACAGGAACATCGGGTAAGTTCTTACTCATGTTAACCCACGTTTTTCCACCGTCATCTGAACGAAAAACTTTTTGACCTTGCGAAAAACCTCCAAAAGTTGCCCAAACAATATTTGGGTTTCTATCATCAATGGCCACTGCAGTGCAGTACAAACTATCTGGTAAACCTAGCGTTATATCTGTCCAAACTGCGCCTTCATTCTCTGTATAGTACAATTTGGTATTCACATTATTTGAAAAGTAAGGTCGCTTGGCTACAATTAAATGTTGTGTATTTAATCCAGAAATTGCAAATGCAGAAATGGGTTCGTTAGTACTTCCCGGAATGTTTCCTAACCTCCTTGTACCTGTTGCAATAGAACTGTGTGTAATGTTATTGGTCCCAAAATAATATGCTCCTGGAATGTTTGGACTTTGCTCAATTGGAGTTGTCCAACCGCCTGCACCGCCAAGGTTTGCATTAAAATTAGAGATCGATGATCCATTAGTGTAAAATCTATAAAACCGACCATATTGAGAGGAGGAAATTCCTTGTTTAGGGTCAGCCCTGTGAATTACGGCATCCATTCCATCACCACCAGTAATATTCATCCACTTCCCCTTATCATCTCTATAGAAAGTTCCGTTATCCTGTGCACCAGAAATGATATAACCTGGAACGCTGTCACACAATCCAACGCGATACAATGAGGTAATTTGCATACCACTGGAGACGTCCTGCCATTTGGTCGGAAACTCATAATTTGCTACATTATTGGCATCATTCCACGATCCTATTAAAATAGAATCTGTTCTAAATACTCCCCCATCATTGCACATGTAATACTTGTTGTCCAGTGGATTATGAGTCAAAAAATGTTGATCGGCATGCGGCGTAAAACCATAATACCTCAACCAATACGAACAACCATCCCAAGTTAAGCCTCCATCGTCCGTTCCCCAAATGTTCACACCTCCAACAAATACCTTTTCCTTGTCTTTTTTATCCACATAAATGGTCAAATCATAAGCTCCTTGACCTCCCGTTCCTCCGCCTTCGCTCCATTCCAAAATATTGGGTCCTACTGCAGCGCTTATTTGTTGAGTCCAGGTGCTTCCTGCATCGATACTTTTATAAAAACCAAACAGTCCTTGATCTTTACCACAAGAAACAGCATACATATAATTCGTATCTAAACTAGAAATCGTTAATTCTACCCGCGACATAGCCTTACTCGCATTAAATTGACCCGTGCCAATCATTTTCCAAGTATCCCCAAAATCATGTGACACCATCATTTTAGGTTCTCCAATTCCAAGATTATAGAGATATCCAGAACTTGCGAATAACGTATTGGGGTTTAATGGGTTTTGCTCAAAATCCCAAATCAATCCATTGTGTTTTTTTGTCCAAGTATCACCTCCATCTAAAGATTTTAAAATTCCTTCTACTCCCGCACAAATCAACTCCTGGGAGTTTTTAGGGTTTACGAAAGTTCGTCGAATCAAGGAATAATCGTATTGATCTTGTTGGTAGGTAAGTCCAGTTGGTTTCCAACTTAAACCACCGTCATAACTCTTGTACAAACCAGCTCCGTAATGTGTATTTCGTTTTCGATCATCTGTACTTAGTGCAATTCCAATGTAAGCGTAATCACATACAGAAGCATACAATGTATCAGGATGGTTTTTATCTACCGCAATATCACTGATTCGCAGAATAGGAAGCCCGTCGTTCATTGGTGTATAAGTTTTTCCACTATTGGTTGTTTTCCATATTCCACCTTGAGATACTCCTACCCAATAGGTATTGGTATCTGTAGGATGGAATGTTATCGTGTTTACCCTTGCAACTCCGTGACTCGAAGCTGAATTATACGCTCCAGTCAAAGTATCTGGTCCTTCAGGAGCCCAAGTTGAGTCGGATGCTCTAGAACCAAAGCTCGGTCCTTTTTGCAGGGTAACTTGTGCCGATGCTTCTAAGTAACTTTTAATTGAAACCGATCTTCCATAAGCTCCAGTTCTCGTTTCAGTAAAGTTTAACCAGCGCATGTGCCATTTATATCCTTTTTGATCTTCATCGATATTCTGTCTCCAATCGTCAAATTGTTTTTGATAATCTAAAAAAGAATTTGATGGTGTTTTTGGTAGATAATCCTGCTGGGCTAGACTTGACAAACTCAACAGAATAGTGGCTATAATTAGAAGTGCTTTCATGAATAAGAATTGAATTACAAATAAACCATTTTATTGGGGTGCTATTTGAACACCTCAAGACGAATTAGAGTTTGGATGATTTTCAAAAAAAATAATCGAATACCATTCATTTTATTCCCGTCATTCCAGAATCGTAATTGAACAAAACGAAGAATGAAGTTTTCGTGAAATAGATATCAGGAATCTATCTTGACGGAATTAGATTACCTATTGAAGCTTCGCTAATTCTCGATACAATTTTCTTCCTAAAGCTCCAGAAAACCACTCGAATGGACACTAATTATTAACTACTACTTTCATATAAATACCCATGTCAGTTCGAGTGCTTCAAACGAAAGGAGAAGTGTATCGAGAACTTTTTATTCTTCAGTAGTAACTTCTTCCACCTCAGGTTGGAGATTAAAACCAGCCTCCACAAAAACAAAGGAATTGTCATTTAAGTTATAATAAGCTAGCTTTTCATTGGATTGAAGCAAAATGAGAGTCTCCGTTATTTCTTCAATTTTCTCATACTTCACGGAAAGCACTACCTCATTATTTCGATTTATTAAACCATAAAATCCACCCTTTTTGACCCGGAGTAGGTTTTGCTCAAAGCCCTCTATTTCGCTATACTCAGCTGGAATAACGAACTTCCCATCAGAATTAATGATACCAAACTTCTCCTTGATTTTTACTTTGGCCAAACCAAATTCAAAATCGCCAGCATACTGATATTTATAATTGATTTTCAGTTTAACACTTTGGTTAGCATAACCCCACTTATTGTATCTCATCACAGCCGTCAATCCATTTGGAATGAATAATCCGATCTGTTGAAACATAATCGGAAATACTTTCTCTCCATTTGAATCGATAACTCCGAAAAGACCTTTTGCATTTCGAACCTCTTTATACCCATTCTTAAATTCGTTATTTACGCCAACCAACTGACTATAATCATATTTCAAATCAATTAGTCTTTCTCCTTGTGCAGTTACAAATCCATATTTACCGTCAATAGCTATCATTATTTTACCCTCTGACAATTCACCTACAAACTGATAATTGAATCGCAAAATCGTATCTAATTTCAAATTCAATAAGCCATAATTAGCTTCAATCTTAAGCTTTAGCAAAGAATCATTTAGAAATGAAATCCAATCAAATTCTGGTTGTAACACATAATTCCCTAGTTGATCGATTAACCCTTTTTTTCCATTTTCAGAAACTATCGCAAATCCATTTTCAAAAGGCTTAGCTCTATCAAATCGGAAGGCAATTTTCAAACTAATATCATTAGAGCAGTAACCATATTTTCCTTCCCTTTGCACTCGGATCAATCCATTTTGCATTTCTCCAACATTATCGTATCGAGCAGGCAAAACTAATTGACCGTGGTTGTTCACTAATCCATAAAAATCACCTTTTTGAACCCAGGCAAAGCCATTGATGAAATTGCCCGCATCATCATACGTTATTGGCACAATTACATTTCCAGATTTATCTATAAAACCTGAAAATTCTCCTTTTCCTACCATTGCCAATCCTTCACTAAATGGCTCCACCCATGCGTATTTAGGCTTTAACTTCTCCTTGCCTTTATCGTTGATATAGCCCCAAAGGTTCCCATTTTTGAATGGAAAAAAGTCTTCGTTTAGTAATTCAACATTGAGCAGAATCTCGTTTTTATTAGGATAATCTGGGTATTTAGTAAGGAAGGCTTGAATTTGTGTGGGGTCATTTTGAGTTACCGAGAGCATATAAACTCTTTTCCAAGCCTCTTTTACGTTTTTATTATTCGGATGTTGAACTATGAAATCATGATACATTTTCGAAGATTCTTTTGCTGTGCTTCGAGCATAAATTTCATCCTGCGCCTCACCCACGTATGGATTCATAGGATAGTCTTTTATAAAAGCCTTAAAATCAGCTATTTTCTTAGATTGAGTTTTGTCCTCGTAGTATAACCTATCGTACTTATGACGTGCAGTTGCTGCCTGTTTAGACTCTGGATAATCGGTAAAAAAAGCCTGAAAAATTTGCCATGTATTTTCGTTGCTCGCTTCACGGTAAGCCACTCGATTTCTAAAAGCAACCGCCTCATACATATCCTTCGACCAAGAATGGTCTTTTATAAATGTATTTAGGGCAAAAGAATTGTTTTCCCGTTTTGCATTTTCAAAAAAAAGTTGACTCACCTTCTCTTTTTGCTCTTGAATCTCCATTAAATCAATTCCCAAGACAAAAAGCTTTGCTTTTTTCTTGTCGTCCAATTGTAAGAATGCCTTTTCAGAAGTAAGAATGAATTTATAAGCCGAATCGGGTTGGTGAAAAGGATTGTTTTGACGTAAGTAGATTATGCTCAAACCATAGCCCGCACCTGACGTATCTTTTTTATAGCTTTTCTCAAATAACTCTTTTGCTTTAAAGTAGTTATGAATTTTTAGTGCTTGGTAGCCTTTTTCTAGTTTTCCTGCAGAAACAGAACTAACGAAAAAAACCAAAATAAATACGCCAATTATTCTTCCCATATCGTTGCAAAATTAAGTTTTAGAATTAGCGGGTTTTAAAAGAGTGGAAATCATTTGTTAACGCACATTGTTGGCAGTTTTAACATCGTAATTAGCATTTATTGGCAACTGGAAACCACTTTATCTCATTTCAGAAAGAAGTGGAAAATAAATAAGGTTTTCTTTGCAAAAATTATGGGAGAAAAAAAATCCTTTTACACTTTTCAGTTTTGGTTATTGTGCACAAGCTCGGTCCTTTTTATGGCGAGTTTCAATATGATTATTCCTGAACTCCCCTCCTATTTGGACGCCATGGGCGGAGAAGATTACAAAGGACTAATCATAGGTCTTTTTGCAAGTACAGCTCTTATTTCCCGTCCATTCTCGGGAAGGTTAGCCGATACCATTGGCAGAATTCCCGTTATGATTATTGGTCCATTGGTTTGCGTCACATTGGGTTTATTATATCCAGCTTTCACCACCATTTGGGGATTCCTATTCTTGCGTATTCTGCATGGATTTAGTACAGGATTTAAACCAACAGGAACAACGGCCTATTTAGCGGATATCGTTTCTAGTAAAAATCGAGGCGAAGCAATGGGTATTCTTGGCGTTGCGGGAAGTATTGGAATGGCTGCAGGCCCAGCAATTGGAAGCTATATTGCCATGGAGTTTTCATTAAACGCTATGTTCTATGCTTCATCCTTTACTGCATTATTATCAGTATTGGTGCTTTTTGGAATGAAGGAAACACTGCAGGATAAAGTTAAATTCAAACCTAGTTTATTGTTGATTCATCCAAGAGATGTTGTTGAACCAAGGGTTATACAGCCTTCAATTATAATGTTTTTGAGCGTTTATGCTTTTGGAACAGTATTAACGGTTACACCAGATTTAAGCGATCATTTAGGCATAGGTAATCGAGGCTTATTTTTTACCGCTACACTGCTTGCTTCTGTAGTCACCCGACTTTTTGCAGGAAAAGCAAGTGATCGATTTGGAAGAGAAAAAATCATGATGATTGGAATGACTTTGCTCATTGCTTCAACAATTTTACTTGGCTTTTCTGACACACCTCAACTGTTTTATATGAGCGCAGCTATTTATGGAATCGCAGCTGGAATAAATTCCCCTACACTGTTCGCATGGACAGTCGATCTTGCAGATGAATTAAACCGAGGAAAAGGAATGTCTACTATGTTTATAGCTTTGGAGTTAGGAGTCATTCTAGGGTCGATTTTTGGAGCAGAAATTTACGACAATGATGTCACTAGATTTAAATATGCTTTCTGGTTTAGTAGCTTCATGGCAGCGCTTGGGTTGAGTTATTTAATAAGATTGCTTGCATTGAAGAGGAAAGAGAAATAGTGGATCGTAACTTTTACTCAATGTCAACCCAGCATTGTAATTGAACAAAACATGAAGTTTTCCTGAAATAGGTATCAGGAATCTGCACACATCGGATTTAGATTCCGTATTGAAGTTTCGCTAAACCTCCTTCGTCGGCAAACTCATCTATGCTTACGGAATGACGGCAGCTGGAGGAGTTTGCTGACCAAAGCTATCTTCGTACTAAACAATAGTTGTAGAGATTCCCGTTTTCACGGGAATGACGGTGAGTTATATCTTTGAGATCAACGAGATAAAACCACTTACATATTCCTTCTATACTGTCCACCAACCTCGAACAACGCACTTGTTATCTGACCTAAAGAACAGTACTTTGTTACTTCCATCAATAGTTCAAAAATATTTTCATTTTGAATAGCAGCTTCTTGAATTGATTTAATCAACTCATCAGTTTTATGAGCATTTCCTTCATGCAGTTCTTTAAGCATACTGATTTGGTATTCCTTTTCTTCAGATGTTGCTCTAATTACTTCCTGAGGCAATACTGTTGGAGAACCTTTAGAACTTAAAAAAGTGTTTACCCCAATAATTGGGAATTCACCATTGTGTTTCAAGGTTTCGTAATACAACGATTCTTCTTGAATCTTAGAACGCTGATACATCGTTTCCATCGCACCTAAAACCCCACCTCTTTCAGTAATTCTTTCAAACTCCAGCAATACAGCTTCTTCTACCAATTCAGTCAATTCATCAATTATAAATGAACCTTGAAGTGGGTTTTCGTTTTTCGCCAATCCCAATTCCTTATTGATAATCAATTGAATTGCCATGGCTCTTCTTACAGACTCCTCCGTTGGTGTTGTAATTGCCTCATCATAAGCATTGGTATGCAGTGAATTACAGTTATCATAAATCGCATACAGAGCTTGAAGAGTAGTTCTAATATCGTTGAAGTCAATTTCTTGAGCATGCAATGATCTGCCCGAAGTTTGAATATGATACTTCAACATTTGAGCACGAGAATTTGCTCCGTACTTCATTTTCAGAGCTTTTGCCCAAATACGTCGAGCAACACGACCAATTACCGCATATTCTGGATCAATTCCATTACTAAAGAAGAACGATAGATTTGGACCGAATTTATCGATGTCCATTCCTCTACTTAAATAGTATTCTACGTAAGTAAACCCATTGGAAAGTGTAAACGCTAATTGTGTAATTGGATTTGCACCAGCTTCGGCAATATGATATCCTGAAATAGAAACTGAGTAGAAGTTTCGTACATTATTTGTAATAAAATACTCCTGAACATCACCCATCAAACGCAATGCAAATTCCGTAGAGAATATACACGTGTTTTGAGCTTGATCCTCTTTTAGTATATCCGCCTGAACCGTTCCACGAACTTTGGTTAAAGTTTCGATTTTAATTTTATTATAAACGTCTTGCGGAAGAACCTGATCACCTGTTACTCCTATTAACACAAGACCTAGTCCGTCATTGCCTTCTGGTAAATCTCCTTGGTAACTAGGGCGAGTTACCCCAGCCTTTTTGTACATCTCAGCAATCTTTGCTTCGATTTCTGTCTCAAGGCCATTTTCTTTAATGTACTTCTCACAATTTTGATCAATTGCTGCATTCATAAAGAAACCCAACAACATTGGTGCAGGACCATTGATTGTCATAGATACCGAAGTCATTGGATTCGATAAATCAAACCCTGAATACAACTTCTTTGCATCGTCTAAACAACAAATAGAAACTCCAGCATTCCCGATTTTACCATAAATATCTGGTCTAAAATCTGGATCATTACCGTATAAGGTTACCGAATCAAAAGCAGTAGAAAGTCGCTTTGCGGGCATACCTAAGCTCACATAATGAAAACGTTTGTTTGTTCTTTCTGGCCCACCTTCTCCAGCAAACATTCTCGTTGGATCTTCACCTTCTCTTTTAAAAGGGAATAGTCCAGCAGTATAAGGGAATTCTCCGGGTACATTTTCTTGCAGACTCCACTTAAGAATATCACCCCAACTGCGATATTTTGGTAATACGACTTTTGGAATTTGAGAGTGAGATAAAGACTCTGAATGGGTTTTAATTTTCAATTCCTTATCACGCACTTTGAAGATATATTCCGGAGCTTTATACCTTGCTTTTTTCTCTTCGAATTCCTCTATTATTTTCAGATTTCGAGGATCTAAATCAAGCTTTACGGTTTCATAGGATTCTTGTAGTTTTTTAATCAGACGATCTTTATCATCAATCGCAGAATCTTTTAGCGTATTCATGCTGAGTTGCAGTCCATATAAGCTTTCTGCAATATCTGCTTGATCATTCACCCACTGATCGTAGGAGCGATTGCTCTCTGCAATCTCAGCCAAATAACGGTTTCTTTTGGGTGGAATAATGTAAATTTTTTCAGACATTTCATTGGTAATTTCAAATGAACTTTCCAACTGAGTTCCTGTCTTCTCAACCAATTTCTCCATTATTTTCTTATACAACGTATTCATCCCTGGATCGTTGAATTGAGAAGCAATTGTCCCAAAAACAGGCATAGTATCTATATCATCATGAAACAGAGTGTGATTGCGTTGATATTGCTTTTTTACGTCTCTTATAGCATCTAAAGCACCTCTTTTGTCGAATTTATTCAGCGCAATGATATCTGCAAAATCGAGCATATCAATCTTTTCCAATTGAGTAGCTGCACCGTATTCTGGTGTCATTACATATAAACTAACATCTGAATGATCCAAGATCTCCGTATCCGATTGGCCAATTCCCGATGTTTCAAGAATAATTAAGTCAAACTTGGCAGCTTTAATAATTTGCAATGCTTCATTTACGTGCTTTGATAAAGCCAAGTTGGATTGGCGAGTTGCCAAAGAACGCATATAAACACGATTCGTGTTTATGCTATTCATTCTAATTCTATCCCCTAACAATGCTCCTCCGGTTCTCCGCTTTGAAGGGTCAACTGACACAACTGCAATACTTTTATCTTGAAAATCAATCAAAAACCGTCTTACCAATTCATCGACAAGCGAAGATTTACCTGCACCACCCGTTCCTGTAATTCCTAAAACTGGCGTATCTATAGATTTCGCCATTTCATGAATTTCATCCAAGGTTGTTTTAGTTTGTTCTGGAAAATTCTCCGCAGCAGAAATTAATCTAGCAATTAAGGGTGTATTTTCTTTTGATAAATCTTTTAATTCACCATTTAAAACACCTCCAAGTGGATAATCTGATTGTTTCACCAAGTCATTTATCATTCCTTGTAAACCAAGAGAACGACCATCGTCAGGAGAATATATCTTGGTAATTCCATATTCGTGCAATTCTTTGATCTCATCAGGAAGAATGACCCCGCCTCCACCACCGAACAATTTGATATGGGTAGAGTTTTTCTCTTTCAGTAAATCGTACATGTACTTAAAGTACTCGACATGCCCGCCTTGGTAAGAAGTCATCGCAATTGCATTTGCATCTTCTTGAATTGCACAATTCACTACTTCTTCAACACTTCTATCGTGCCCTAGGTGAATTACCTCAACCCCAGTTGCTTGAATAATCCGGCGCATAACATTGATGGCTGCATCGTGCCCATCAAATAATGATGCTGCAGTAACTATCCTAACTTTATTAATTGGTTTATAAGGTGCAATTTGTTCCATAATGTAGCGATTTTAAGGATCGCAATAGTAAGCTATAAAAGAGCTAGGAGCAAATACTAGAAGTGTTTTTGGAACTTCACAAATCCAGAGATGTTATTCATAAAACGTAGCCACACATACGAACAGTTTATGGTACTTTTTAAACAGATGGGGTAGAAAGAATCAAACGAAATGTTACCTTAGTTGCTCGATGAAAACGAAAAAAGTAGCTTCTTTACTATTATTTCTAGGAATAGGTTTCCTTGGCTTTGCCCAACAAAATCTTGACGAAAAAAATAAACTGCAAATTAGTGAACCGCTATTTGAACCTATCATTCAAACTAAAAGTGAAGTAATTTGTAATGGAGAAGCCAAGTTCATTAAGATTGATTTTGCTGAAAAAGACATCCTATCCTATACACCAAAAAGTACCGTTGTTAAGTTTGAAAATAATGGTATTTGGGTTCAACCAATAGAAAACACTACCTATAAAATTATTTACCAGTCAAATAATGGTTTAATAAAAACACTCAAAATAGAAACTGAACTTGAATTTGTAACGGCTCGTTTTTCTGTAAATCCAAGTATTGGAACTGCACCATTCAGTATAGAAATATTTAACGAAAGTGAAAATGCTGTTTCCTACAAATGGGATTTAGGAACAGAACTTTCTAATGAAACTACACCACGTATTTTATATAATGAGCAAGGAACTCATGAAATTAAATTAATTGCAAAAGGTGCTTTAGGTTGCGAGGGTATTTCAATTAAAAAAGATATTCAAGTTTTTGAAGAAGGAGAATTCTTTATTCCAAATGCTTTTACTCCAAATTTTGATGGAAGAAATGAAACGTTCTTTGTGATTCCAAAAAATATTAAAGAATTCTCATGTTTGGTTTATAACCAACACGGCGATTTAGTGAACACCCTTTCTTCAAAAGAAGAGGCCTGGGATGGATATTTTAATGGTTATCCTGCTCCTTCTGGAAGCTACATATACAAAATCCAATACACCAACTTAGCTGATGAAATAAAGAAGATCATCGGTGCTGTTGAATTAAGAAGATAATTTATCTCCTACAGAATTTTCTGAATCTCTATTCGGGCACATTTACACTTTTCATTTAAGTTTCCGGCTGCCTCATGTACCATATTCCAGTCTGGAAACTCCTTTTCCATTTCATTCTCAAGGGTTTCCGTTAAAGAAATAAAATCTTTCACACCAACTATATGCAAAGGTGACTTGACCTTATGTGCTATTTGAGAAATCTTTATTTTATCTCGACTTGAAATACTTTTTTCTAGTTCTTTAAAATACTCGGGAACTTCTTTTTCAAAAGTTTTAAAAACTAATTGAACAAATGCTGAATCGTTATTTGCCAGTTGAATAACGCTCTCCACATCTAATGGAAATGTTCCTGAATAATTAGCCTCCCTCTGTTTTAAAATAGAAATGAAATTTTTTTCCCCTAAAACCTTATCAGAAAATGCAGTAAGCTCGGTTTGAGTGAAATTGGAACTAAAGAAAGTCTTTACTCCAAAATCTAGAAGCATTAATTGTATACTTGGAGAAATATCAGCTCCAAATACACCTATTTCAGTATCGTTTGATCTATTTACAAAACGCAGAAAAGTCATTGTTTTTCTGAGTTCCTCCGGTTTAAAAAATTGATCCGCGTTTATAAGTACTAATTTGTAGTTCCTTGATCTAAACAATCCAATTGCAGAGAGCCCAGCCATAACATGTGAAGGCTCAATGTTTGCTCGTTCCCCTTCCTTTTTTATTTGATTAAAAGTAGATTGGTTCATTTCAAGAACAAGCATTTTAATATTTTCCGTCATTAGAATAGGATTTCAACTAATAATTCTTTACAATTGATTAATATTTTGGATTAAGATTCAACAATACTAACTAAAACTATAAACTAGAATGAATTGTGTAATTGTAGATGACGAAAAACTGTCCAGAACTATAGTCGAAAAGTTTGTTCAAGATACCAGTTCATTAAATTTAGTAGGCTCATATTCAAAGGGCAGTGAGTTGCATAAAGCTTTAAATTCTAAACAAGTCGATCTTATCTTTTTGGATATTAATATGCCTGAAATCAATGGTATTGATTTGGTAAAAACAACTGAAAACATTCCTCAAGTAATTTTCATAACCAGTCACACTGATTATGCAATTGAAGCATTCGAGCATGATGTTACCGATTATCTTGTAAAACCAATAAAGTTTCAACGTTTCCTTAAATCTGTTGATCGAGCGGAAAAAATCCACAATGCATTTAGAATTGAAGAAACCGATAAAAACACGATTTATGTAAAGAGTGATAGTCGACTAATAAAAATAGACCTCACTAAACTTACTTACATCGAAGCATTAGGGGATTATGTTAGAATTCATTCTAAGCATGGGAAATACACTGTTTTAAGTACTATGAAAGCGATGGACCTGAAGCTTCCAGATGATCAATTCATGCGTGTCCATAAATCATATATTGTACGTATCGATAAAATTCAAAAAGTGATTAAAAGCGAAGTCCATCTGGAAGGGTATACAGTACCAGTTTCAAGAAGTTACAAGGATGCTCTTAAAGAAAGGCTCCCTTTACTCTAGAATTTAGGTTGTTGAGCTCTTCTGTCCATTTAGGATGCGGTTGTATTTAATACTGCATCACGGATAAAAGATGATAGATTTTAGGAATATTATTCTGGCTAGTTTACTAACCTTAAGTTTAGTCGATTGGTGCTTCAAATCACTTACTACTAACGCATTAACCATTATTATTCTTGACAACAACTGGTCTTACTCCAAATGTTAATTGACTCAGAAATTTTAATCGGACCTCAAAGCAATATAAATTCGTAAAACCAGACAATAGCTTTTACAGAATTGATAATTATCGTGGTTTTTTTTCATTGGATAATCAAAAACATGATATCGATGATCTTGATTTCTATAGTGACGAGTAATTCGACAACTTATGTTAAACGCTCGATATAGTCTATTTCGAAGCTACTTACAGTGTGCCACAATGCATGGTATCAAGAAAATAATGAAACTGAACATTCCGAAATAATATATGGTAGAACCTCATAAAATGACTTTGATCTCGCGCAAAATAATTACGAGAAACAAAAACTCAATATCGACGAGTTTAAGCCGTAGCAAAGAATACATAGTCAATTTACGTTGTTGCAATCTTTTAAAAAATGAGTATTTTTTTATAAACAGAATTAAATTTCATCACTAAATTATTAATTTAGCACCATTCAGGAAGATGAAAAATTAAGGTTTCCTGATTCTTTTAGTTAATATTCGAAGAAATGTCAGCTTAGTCGATTTTAATAATGTTTTCAAATCTCGCAATCTAGACTCGCCATTTGAGAGGCCTTAAAATAATAGCAGTAGAAAATGAAAAGATGCTACTCGAAACAGTCGAATTTCGATTAAGAAAAGAAGGATAAAATATCGTAGCGACTGAGAATGAAAAAGTTGCCTTATTCTTCAAAAAAATTAACCAATTAGTATGTCTAAACTTATTTTAATAGGAGAAAGTGGTTCAACTAAAACAGATTGGGTTTTAGTTTCCGACTCTCATCAAAAACATCTCACCACTATTGGGCTTAACCCATTTATTGTTGACTCAGCAACTGTAATAGAAACTATTGATGAGCACGAATTCTTCTCAGAGAAAAGCAATAAAGACCTTGAAATTCATTTTTATGGTTCTGGTTGTTCTACACCAGAGCGAAATGCCGTTATCTCTTCTGGGTTAGAGCTTTCTTTTCCAAAAGCTGCTGTAACTATATATCATGATATTCAAGCGGCTGTAAATGCAACCTGTAGCGAAACACCTGGTGTAGTTGGCATAATTGGAACAGGATCAAATTGCGTTTATTTCGATGGAAAGTCAATAAATTACGGACACCCGTCACCGGGTTATTTATTAGGCGATGAAGGCGCTGGTAGTAATATTGGCAAGGTTTTACTAAGGGATATTTTATACGAAATTGCTCCAAGTGATCTACTAGAATCTTTCCGTGAAACCTATAACCTGTCACCTGCTCAATTAATTGATGAGGTTTATAATTCTCCTCTTCCCAACGCATATATCGCGTCTTATGTGCAATTTTTAGGGCAACACAGCAAACACCAGTATACCAAAGAATTATTACACCGCTGTTTTACCCAGTTTGTAAAATTTCATGTAGTTCAATTTCCCGAATCAATGCACGTCCCTTTGCATTTGGTAGGCTCAATTGCGTATCACTTTGAAAACATTATTACTGATGTACTTGGTGAGTGGAATATTGAAAAAGGCCAAATTCTTAAATCACCATTGGAAGGACTAATCGATTTTCACAAACCATAAATCTGTTTTCTTTTTATACTGCAGCTTTATCTTCAGTGGTTACTTTTGTATCATGGACAAATTAAAAGAGCGGTGGGGAATCACTTCCAATTTTCAGGTAATTCTGATTATCATCGTTTTTTCAATAAATGGCTCATTGTCAGCTTGGGTTGCAAAGCCAATTACTGAATTTATTGGTATTTCGCCGGAAGAAAACGGTTGGCTGGTTTATCTTCCGATTAGAATTTTATTGATTTTCCCAATTTACCAAACAACACTTCCGCTAGTTGGATTTCTTTTTGGTCAATTTAAATTTTTCTGGAATTTCGAAAAGAAAATGTTGACTCGAATGGGATTGGGTTTTCTGTTTAAAAAAGAAAACTAAAAATAAATGAACACAACCAACCAAGGTATTCTTAACACAGCGTTATATTTCCTAAAAGGATAGAATCTATCTTAATCTTTACTCCACAGCTCTATATCTAAACTACAATTAGATACTGAATTCGCATTATACTCTGAATTTTTTAATGCAAATAATTCGATGTATAGGCGGTCTTTATTCAAACAAAATTCATCTTGTTGATAGGGCTGGGTATTTTTGTTGAATTGGTAACATTGGCAGTTGATTTCTCTCTAATTCCCAATTGATTATTTAAGAGAAATAAGTTTCCGTAAGTATTATTGGCTTTGTTAAACAGAAAAATTCTTGAACTATTTAAGGCCTAACTTATCCAAACGTTTCAAAACAGTTTCTTCTTTCATTGACTTCTCTAATTCAACGTATTCATGCTTTAAAATTGGATTCGAAAATTTCCCTTTTTTCAGAAGAAAAATTTGATCACATGTATCGCTTAACGTAGAGAAAATGTGTGACGATAGAATTATCGTTTTATTGAGTGCTTTCAATTTTAAAATAATCTCAGAAATCAATATATTGCTTTGAATATCAACACCATTAAAAGGTTCATCAAGAATAAACACACTATTCTCTTGCAATAGAATTGCCGTTAAAGCAAGCTTTTTCTTCATACCAGTGGAATAAGTTTCAGCATATCGGTTAAGTGGAAGATCAAAAACATTTCTTTCTAAGAGGTTATCAGGGTCTATACTTCGAGCTTGACACATAAATTTCAAATATTCCAAGCCAGTAATCTTGGTCATAAAAAAAGGTTCAGTTAACAGTAATCCTAATTCATTTTTTAGCATTCCTCCATCGTACTCGATTTCACCTTTATAATTTTCAATTCCAGCCAAACACCTAAACAAAGTTGTTTTACCCGAACCATTTTCACCAACAATACCATAAACATTGCCCTCTACTAAAGTTGCAGTTACTCCATTTAGGACTTGATTTTCGCCAAATTCCTTTTTAAGATTTAATATTTTAATCATGCAAAATTATTTTTAAACTTCTTATTGATTGATTGTAGAAATATGGAATCAATGCTAATAATAACGGGGGAAAAAGCAGAGAAAAACCTACTAAAAGACCCTTAGGAAGTGGGACTTCTCTCGGGAAGGTAGAATACTTAAGCAAAATCACGACTAGAAGGAATACATAACCTAAGGCGATAAAACAAGCAAGAATGAGAACTTGAGCTTTAAAAAAAATCAACAAAAAAATTGAAGTAGGAGCAATAATCAAGGAACTAAAAAATACCGCAAATTTCATTTTATGAAATAGGAATTTTTTGGCATTGCTTTTATAAACCCAAACATAAATCTCATTCTCTGGTATACCATAAAACGAAATACAAGTTAGCAGTAAAAGCAATAATGAGAAAACGCCTAGGTTTGGGTTTCCTACTTTAATAGCAATAAATAGTAATATATATGATCCAAGTATTACTAAATAGGTTTTCCTCAATCCAACCGAAAACTCAAATGGAAATTCAGAAAAAGGTCTTGGAATTGGAAAAGTATAATTTGAAGAAAAACTAAAAACTCGTATTGCAATGATCGTTGATAAAAAAAGAAGCGTAATAATCAAAATCCATTCTTGAAAAACTAGGAACACAATAAGAATCGGAATTGAAATAATGGTGTTTTCAATAATTCTAATTCTGAAATATTGAATCAAACTCATTGAGCTTTTTAGAAAATCATTTCGCCTTTTTACGGTCAAAGGAAACAACCAGCTCATTGAGACAATTAAAAGAATATGCCCACCAAATTCTGTTTTAGCCATTAAAAGATTAGAGCCAATAACAAATAATGCTAATATGGCCAATGACGCAAAGATTGGATTCACGCCAAAATCTCTAAGTTTCCGAACCTGTCTTGTAAATTGAAGTTGGAAATAATATTTAATCATTAATGGACTTTGAATTCAAGAAACGAGATTTTCAAAAAAGGACAAACCGTTCATCACAATAGTAATTACCTTCTTTTTACCAAACTCAATAGAGCAACTCCAGCCCAAAACACATTTATAATAATAAATGGATAAGAACCCAAGTGGAAAGCATTTAAAGTGAGCAGCACCGCACTTACTAAATTTGCAACCTGATAAGATTTATCAGAAGCAGTAATTTTCCCGGTAGAATTCAAGTAAAAAGCAACCAACAATCCTGCTGCTCCAATCCAACCACATGCTTGAAATAAAATATCCATAGAACCTCCTGTAATGTTTCGCAAAAGTAGTTTTTCTGAAATTACAATTAATAGACTTTATTGGCCTTAGATTAGGTTCTACCCAATTATGACGAGCCTTAACTGAGATCAACAATTCTTCTGAATAAAACTGCAATTGAAAATTATTTTTTTTAAAATAGGATATTATAAAATCGTTAGTGTTTCGTTCTAGGTCTTCTAGATCTTGAGCTTCTAAAAACT
Source organism: uncultured Flavobacteriales bacterium (assembly GCA_913020435.1). Lineage (GTDB taxonomy): Bacteria > Bacteroidota > Bacteroidia > Flavobacteriales_G > Salibacteraceae > UBA6770. The sequence goes on from CAJVZZ010000006.1 coordinate 95,937, forward strand.
GATCTGAAATCATTAATCAGAACTTAGTTATGATTGCATAATAGCCATCATTATCATCGTTTATAGTACCAACCGAAATGTTGTGTTTCGTGATTCGATTTCATACAAGTGCTAATGCCTTTTCAAAACCTAGTTTTGATACATACCAAATAGCAACAGCCAAATGAGCTTCTTGCGTCCATTCCGATTGTGGCAATTCTTCTTTTCGAAACGTTGGATTAGGAAACACGTTTGAGGAAATGTATAAATATTCATTCCTGAAAATGTGTTTTGTTTTTTATTCCCTCTTCTTTTGCTCAAGCTAGCTTGGCAACGAAGTTCAATACGAGAGTGCCTGCGGCTTTCTCGACCTTTCCCGATAAGTGGATAAAAACATAATCGCTATGCGATTCTTTGTTTTTTATTCCCTCTTCTTTTGCTCAAGCTAGCTTGACAACGAAGTTGAAATAAAAAACCACCTCGCAAAGCGAAGTGGTTTCATCATCTAGTGGAGCCGGCGAGAGTCGAACTCGCGTCCAAACATGGAACAATTAAGATTTCTACATGCTTAGCTTATCATTAGTTTTCGACTTGAGCACGGCAAAAAGCAACCAAACTCAAGCTTATCTTCTAAATTTCGCATACAATTCGAAGCAGATTGCACACTAGCCTTCCTCAATGAATCTCCATATTCACTAAAGCGTACGGCGAGCTTTAGTGAGAAGATACCTGTCGATACACCTAGTGCACCGATTAAGCCATCCTACTATAATTCGGATTAAGCTGCAAGTGCGTAGTTGTTTTCGCCAACTAAAACGTTGCAACACTTGTTACGGATAGTCTTGCAAAACCCGACATGCTTACACAACTCTTCATCATGCTGTCAAAACCAGTCGGCCCCATTATTATTAAAAGAACATGCGTTCTAACTACAAAAATACAGCAATCTTTCTACTTTTACCGTCCTTATAAAAAGCCCTATGTTAAAGATTGGAATCATTAAAGAACGCAAGTCTCCACCTGATGAAAGGGTGCCTCTTTCACCTACTCAAGTTGCTCAATTAAACAAGGAGAATTTGGATGTCAAATTCGTTATAGAATCAAGTGATATTAGAAGATTTAAGGATACAGAATACACTAATCTCGGAATTGAAGTCGTGACTGATGTTACGGATTGCGATATTCTTATGGGCGTAAAAGAGGTTCCGAAAGAAGCTTTAATTGAAGGAAAAAAATACTTTTTCTTCTCGCATACGATTAAAATGCAGCCCTACAACAAAGCACTACTTCAAACTATCTTAAGAAAAAACATTCAATTAATGGACTACGAATGTTTAGTGAATTCAAAAAACCGAAGGTTGATTGGTTTTGGTCGTTACGCTGGCATCGTTGGTTGTTACAATGCATTTTGGGCTTTGGGTAAAAGAAACCATTCTTTCGACTTAAAGCCTGCCTATTTATGTGAAGACCGCGTGGAAATGGAAGGTGAACTTTCTAAAGTGAAGTTTGGAGAAAAAGGACTGAAAATAGCTCTGACTGGTAACGGTCGAGTTGCTCATGGAGCAATGGAGATTTTAGATTTAATGAACATCCAAAAACTTGAAGTTGAAGAATATATAGGTTATACGGGAAATGATCCAGTATACTGTCAGTTAAAGGTTACCGACTACAACAAGCGTAACGATAACTCTGAAGGAAGTATTAGAGAGTTTTTCAATTCTCCAGAATTATACAAAAGCGATTTTGCACGATTTTCTTCAAACTCTGACTTATATATCGCTTGTCATTTTTGGGGAGATGGATCTCCTTTTATTTTCACTAGAGAAGAAGCAAAACATCCTGATTTCAATCTAAAAGTCGTAGCAGATGTCAGTTGTGATATCGATGGCCCTGTAGCTTGTACTCTTCGTCCTTCAACTATACCAAATCCAATTTATGGCTATAATGCTCAATCCGAATCTGAGGTTGCATATGACAACCAAAATGCAATCACAGTGATGGCTGTAGATAATTTGCCCTGTGAATTGCCAAAAGATGCCTCAATGGATTTTGGTGAAGAGTTTATCAAAAAGATCTTTCCAGCTTTAATTAATGGTGATAAAGATGAAATTCTGAAACGAGCATCGATTACTAAAAATGGTATGTTGACGGAACGATACGTGTATCTAACAGAATATGCAGCTGAATAATGGTGATCAATTACAGAACCTATGACCCTAAACTCATTTCAAAATCTCCAATTGCATAAATAGTTGAGATACTGAAACCTTGCGGAGTTCAAAGCAACAGACAAAAGTTAACTACAAAAAAGCTTGTTCTTATTCATTACTCAACTATCACCAACTTCCTTTTGGATAAACACCCTGCACTATCAATAATTTGAGCGGCATAAATTCCTAATGCAAAATCGCTAATGTCTACTTTAGAAGAATGACCAGTGATATTCTCACTAATAATAAGCTAGAATCTTCTATTAATTCTCTGACTTATAATATTTTAATGCCTCTGGCATTAACGCCTGTAAATCATTTACACGAGTTTCACTTTCAGGGTGAGTAGAAAGAAATTCTGGTGGAGCTTGTCCTCCAGATAATGCTGCCATTCGTTGCCAAAAACTAGTAGCTGCTTGAGGATTATAACCCGCTTTAGCCATTAAAATAAGACCAATATGATCGGCTTCAGATTCATTGCTTCTTGAAAATTTCAAAACACCTAGTTGTGTTCCCATTCCAATCGATTGCAAAAGCAATTGTTTTGTCAAGGTAGGGTTTTCTCCCATAGCAGCTCCAAGAGTTCCCATCCCCATTTGCGCTATCATTCCCTGACTCATTCTCTCTCCACCATGATTTGCTAGTGCGTGAGCAACTTCATGACCCATAACTACTGCTACACCCGTTTCATCTTCGCAAATTGGAAGGATACCCGTGTAAAACGCAACCTTTCCTCCCGGCATACACCAGGCGTTTACTTGGTCTGAGACAATTAGGTTGTATTCCCAATCGTAACCTACAAGGTCCTTTTCTAGTTTATTTTCTTTGTAATAATCTTCAGCAGCTTTTTGAATCTTTTGCCCTACCCTTTTGATCATGGCAACTTGTTCCTCATCTGTGCTCAACTCACTTTCGGACAATACTTGAGTATATTGCTCAAAACTCATTGGAAGTAATTGTCCATTCGGAATTAGTTTCAATTGCTTTCTTCCAGTAATTGGAACGGTACTGCACGCCACAAAAAACAGCAGAAATACCACGTAAAACGTCCTATTAATTTTCACCATTTATTGTGCGCAATTTGCTAATTCTTTAATAGTCTGTTCAGGGTTATTTGACTTAAAAACAAAACTACCTGCAACCAACGCATCAGCTCCAGCTTCTACCAATCTTTTTCCCGTTTCTGTATTGACTCCGCCATCAATTTCAATTTTCGCAGAACTATTTTTTTGAAGTATCAGGTCTTTCAATCTAGCGGTTTTACTCAAAGTATTCTCTATGAATTTCTGTCCACCAAAACCAGGATTAACCGACATCAGTAAAACTAGATCAACATCTTGAATAATATCCTCCAATAGGTGAACTGGTGTATGTGGATTTAATGAAACTCCTGCATGCATGCCAGCAGCTTTAATAGCTTGAATTGTTCTGTGTAAATGTGTACATGCTTCATAATGCACTGTCAGATTATGTGTTCCTGCATCCTTGTAATCCTGAATGTACCTATCAGGGTTAACAATCATCAAATGTGAGTCGATATACTTTTCGGTATAACTCGCCATTTTTTTAATAATCGCTGGACCATAAGAAATGTTTGGAACGAATACTCCGTCCATAACATCCATGTGGAACCATTCAGCAACCGAACGGTCAACCATTTCTACATCTCGCTGCAAGTTTCCAAAGTCTGCAGCTAACATTGAGGGGGCAATAATAGGCTTCATAACGGCAAAGTTATAAAAACAAAAGCCCCGTCTCGATTGCTATCGGAACGGGGCTTACCATACTTATAAAAAGTTATTAGTACTAGCTAGCAGTTTCTGGTTTTGGCAACAAAACTTTTCTTGAAAGTTTCATCTTCCCAGTCTTGCTATCAATATCTACTAGTTTCACCTCAACGGTATCACCTTCCTTAAAGTATTCGTTAACGTCATTTACTCGCTTCCAATCAATTTCAGATACGTGCAACAATCCATCTTTTCCAGGAAGTACTTCAACGAATGCTCCGTAAGACTGAATTGACTTAACCTTTCCTTGGTAAATTTCACCAATTTCAGGTAATGAAACGATTCCTTTGATTCTAGCTTTTGCTGCTTCGATACCTTCTTTGTTTGCAGAAGAAATATCGATAACACCTTTTTTATCTACTTCTTCAATTGTAATAACTGTTTCAGTAGCTGCTTGAATTTCTTGAATGATTTTTCCACCAGGTCCTATGATCGCACCAATGAATTCACCAGGAATAACAACTTGCTCCATACGTGGAACGTGTGGCTTGTAATCAGATTTAGCTTCAGCAATAGTTTTGTTCATTTCACCCAAAATATGAAGACGTCCTGCTTTAGATTGCGCTAAAGCTTGTTCCATAATTTCGTAAGAAAGACCACCAACTTTAATGTCCATTTGACAAGCAGTGATACCATCTTTCGTTCCAGCTACTTTAAAATCCATATCACCTAAATGATCTTCATCTCCAAGTATATCAGATAATACTGCAAAATTTTCTCCGTCAGTAATTAAACCCATAGCAATTCCTGATACTGCTTTCTTAATTTTAATTCCTGTATCCATTAATGCCATTGAACCAGCACAAACAGTAGCCATTGAACTTGAACCGTTAGACTCAAGAATATCTGACATAATTCTAATCGTGTAAGGATTATCCTGACCTGTAGGAACCATCGGCTTAAGTGCTCTAAGAGCCAAGTTACCATGACCTACTTCTCTTCTTGAAGTTCCTCTCATTGGACGAGCTTCACCTACAGAGAATGGAGGGAAATTATAATGAAGAATGAATTTTTCTGATCCTTTACCCATTGCTCCATCAATATTCTGCTCATCCAATTTACTACCTAAAGTAACTGAAGTTAACGATTGAGTTTCGCCTCTTGTAAAGATTGCAGAACCGTGAGTCATTGGTAAGTAATCAACTTCTGACCAAATTGCACGAATCTCATCTAGGTTACGACCATCTAAACGTGTTCTATCTTCTAAAATCATTTTACGAACCGCTACTTTCTCCACATCGTGGAAGTAAGTATTAATTAAAGATTCGTTTCCTGCTAATTGATCTTCTGATAAAGTAGCCTTATATGCCTCTCGTATTGCTTTGAATCCTTCTCCACGTTCTTGTTTTGAAGTACCTTTTTTAGCTAATTCATAACAGTTGTCATGACAAGCAGCCATTACAGCGTCTTTTAAATCAGCATCATGTGTTTCATGACTGTATTCTCTTTTTGTTGGAATACCACCAATCATTTCAGCTAGCTTCAATTGAGCATCACACTGAATTTTAATTGCTTCGTGAGCGATTTTTATTGCCTCTAGCATTTCTGCTTCAGAAATCTCAGTCATTTCACCCTCTACCATCACTATACTGTTTGCTGTAGCAGCAACCATAATATCAATGTCACGTCCTTCGCTAGCCATCTCCGATTTGGTAGGATTAACTTTAAACTCTCCATCAATACGCGCTACTCTAACTTCAGAGATAGGCTCTTGAAATGGAATATCAGAAACTGCAATAGAAGCAGAAGCTGCAAAACATGCAAATGCGTCTGGAAGTGTTTCTCCATCAGAAGAAATTAACGAAACCAATACTTGAGTATCCGCATGATAATCTTCTGGGAATAATGGACGAAGTGCTCTATCTACTAATCTTGAAGTAAGAATTTCAGAATCTGCGGGTCTAGTTTCTCGTTTTAAAAATCCGCCTGGAAAACGTCCAGCAGCAGAGAATTTTTCACGGTAATCTACCGTAAGGGGCATAAAATCGATACCCTCTTTAGCACTTTTTGCTGAAACAGAAGTTGCTAATAACATCATACCATTGCATTTTACTACAACAGATCCATCGGCTTGTGTAGCCAGCTTACCAGTTTCTATGGTAACCTCTTGTCCTTGAATTTCGAACGAATAGTTTTTTCCTATTTGACTCATATAATTGTGTATATAAAATTTATAAGGTTGGTTGTAGTTGAATATAAAAAGAAAAAGGCATCCGTTAGGAATGCCTTTTTCAAATAAATTATTTTCTCATACCGAGTTCTAATATTAATTCCCGGTATCGAACAATGTCTTTTGCTTTAAGATAATTAAGAAGTGACCTTCTTTTTCCTACCAATGCAATCAAAGATTTTTGGGTAGCGTAATCTTTATGGTTTTGCTTTAAGTGACCAGTAAGATGCGTAATTCTATTTGTAAAAAGCGCTATTTGCCCTTCAGTACTTCCTGTGTTGGTATCAGAACCACCAAATTCTTTGAAAATTTCTTTTTTCTTTTCTGACGTTAAAATCATATCAATCAATAAATTATTGCCTCATTTTTGAAGGCTGCAAATTTAAATAAAACCCAGTACAAAACAAGGAATTAATTCCACCTTATTTTTCAAGCATCGTTAGCATACTTGAAAGATTATTTTTTAATTCTTTTCTATCCACGATGTAATCCAAAAACCCGTGCTCTAGCAAGAACTCAGAGGTTTGAAATCCTTCTGGTAAATCTTTCCCAATCGTTTCTTTTACAATTCTAGGTCCAGCAAAACCAATTAATGCTCTTGGTTCAGCTATGTTAACGTCTCCCAACATCGCAAATGATGCGGTTACTCCGCCCGTTGTAGGATCAGTTAAAATTGAAATAAAAGGCAATTTTGCTCTAGCAAGTAGCGCCAATTTCGCACTGGTTTTAGCCATTTGCATCAAAGAAAACGCCGCTTCCATCATTCTTGCTCCACCTGATTTTGAAATCATAATAAATGGAACCTTCTTTTTTATAGCCTCATCAATTCCACGAGCGATTTTCTCTCCCACTACGGAACCCATTGATCCCCCAATGAAATTAAAGTCCATACAGCCAATAACCACAGCATGACCGTCTAATTTACCGTGAGCAGTTCTCACGGCATCTACTAATCCTGTTTTACGTTTTGAAGACTTCAATCTATCGACATATTTCTTTGTATCCTCAAAAGTCAATGGATCACCAGAAGAAAGATTTCTATTGATTTCAGTGAATTTATTCTCATCAAATAAAATTCGGAAATACTCGATAGAACCTATTCTTTCGTGATAACTGCAAGAATCGCATACCCAATAATTTGCAGAATGATCTTCGGATGTCATTACGTTTTTACACGAGCGACACTTGTACCAAAGTCCTTCTGGTGTCTCTTTTTTCTCTTTTGTCGGAGTTTGAACTCCTTGTTTTGCCCTCTTAAACCAACTACTCATTCGATAGTATTATAAGATTAAACTTTTTAAGCTAAATCAATCTTCGAATCAAGATAGACATCTTGAACCGATTGAATCAATTGAATTCCTTCTGAAACTGGTTTTTGGAACGCTTTACGTCCCATAATCAATCCTTGACCACCAGCACGTTTATTAATGACGGCAGTTGTAACAGCATCTTGTAAATCAGATGCGCCAGCAGAGGCTCCACCTGAATTGATTAAGCCAATTTTACCCATATAACAATTTGCTACTTGGTAACGAGTCAAGTCAATTGGATGGTCTGAAGATAATTTAGAATATACATCTGGATGTGTTTTTCCAACATCAATAGCATTGTATCCTCCATTGTTGGTAGGCAATTTTTGCTTGATAATATCTGCTTGAATAGATACTCCAATATGATTTGCTTGACCAGTTAAATCAGCCGCAGTATGATAATCTATTCCGTCTTTTTTGAAACCCGAGTTTCTCAAATAACACCATAGAATCGTTGCCATTCCAAGTTCGTGTGCTCTTTCAAATGCAGCAGCGACTTCTTGAATTTGTCTTTCTGATTCTTCTGAACCGAAATAAATAGTTGCACCTACAGCAGTTGCTCCCATTTCCCATGCATCTTCAACCGAACCAAACATGATTTGATTGAATGATTTTGGGTAAGTCAAAAACTCATTGTGATTCAACTTAACAATGAATGGAATTTTATGTGCGTATTTTCGTGAACATTGCGCAAGAACTCCAAATGTAGAGGCTACAGCATTACAACCTGACTCCATTGCCAGTTCAACGATATTCGCTGGATCAAAGTATCTTGGATTGGGTGCAAAAGAAGCCGCAGCCGAATGCTCAATTCCCTGATCTACAGGAAGTATGGAAACATAACCTGTCCCACCTAATCTTCCGTGATTGTATAGTCTAGCAAGATTATTCAATACTTGATTACTTCTGTTTGAACCTATGAAGTGTTCTGTAAGAAATTCAGAACCCGGAGCAGCGATACTCTCTTTTGAAATTGTTTTGGAAGTATGACCTAGGTAATATTCAGCTTGATCGCCAAGTAGGTTTTCGATTTGAGATAAATTGCTCATTTCTAAAGTGTATAATTCAAATTATTTTAGGGCGGCAAAAGTAGGAAATATTGGGAAGACAGTAATAGGTTAAATAAAAAAGGCCAGCTAAATGCTGGCCTTTAAATTCAATTCTATTTCAGATAATTAGCTCAATCCAGAAATAACTCCATCATTATCAATATCCATATGCTCTGATGCTGGCACAGGAGGCAGACCTGGCATACGCATCATTGCTCCAGTAATCGGAATTATAAACCCTGCTCCTGCTGCAAATTCAATCTCACGCACTGTAACTCTAAATCCTGTTGGACGTCCAATTAATTTATCATTATCTGAGAATGATTTCTGAGTTTTCGCCATGCAAATAGGCAGTTTATCTAATCCAAGCTTATACAACCTTTTCAAATCGATTAAAGCTTTTCCTTGATAGTCTACTCCATCGGCTCCGTAAACTTTCTTAGCAATGGTTTCTACTTTTTCTTCAATCGTAGCATTCCAATCGTAAAGTGGTTTAAAGGCGTTTCCTGCATTTTCAATATTTGCAACAACTTCTCTTGCTAAATCCGAAGTTCCTTCTCCACCATTTGCCCAACCCATGCTTACAACGGCCTTAACGCCCATTTTAGCACATGCTTCTTGCACAAATTTGATTTCATCTTCGCCATCACCCGTTCTGTGGTTAATTGCTACTACTGGAGTAATTCCAAATTGCTTAGCGTTTTCAATGTGCTTTTCAAGGTTTGGAAATCCTGCTTGTACTCTTTCTAAACTTACAGCTCCATATTGTTCTTTCTCCGCTCCACCATGATGGCGAAGTGCTCTTATAGTAGCAACTAATACAATTGTACTTGGTTTAAGATCCGCATAACCACACTTAATATCCATGAATTTTTCAGCACCTAGATCAGACCCAAACCCAGCTTCAGTAACTACATAGTCGCTCAATGTCAATCCCATTTTAGTCGCGATAATCGTATTAGTTCCTTGTGCAATATTTGCAAATGGTCCACCGTGAATAATTGCAGGATTTCCTTCAAGCGTTTGAACCAAATTTGGTTTAATGGCATCTTTCAATAAAATAGCCATTGCATTTTGAGCATTTAAATCTCTAGCATAAATTGGGCTCCTATCCATTGTAAAGCCAACGAAAATATTCCCCAATCGCTCTTTTAAATCTTGTCTATCATTACTCATGCATAGGATAGCCATAACCTCAGAAGCTGGAGTTATATTAAATCCATCTTGACGAGGAATACCGTTTCCAGCACCACCCAATCCTATTGTAATATCTCTTAATGAACGATCATTCATATCCATTACACGCTTCCAGTAAATCAATCGTGGATCTAGATTTAGGCTTCTGGTTTTACTTTGGATATTGTTATCAATCAATGCAGAAAGCAAGTTATTCGCTTTTTCGATAGCAGAAAAATCTCCGGTAAAGTGAAGGTTTATATCCTCCATAGGCACTACTTGAGAATAGCCGCCACCTGCAGCCCCGCCTTTTATTCCGAATACAGGTCCTAAAGATGGCTCTCTAAGCACAACTGTAGCTTGCTTACCTATTTTATTTAACCCTTCAGTAAGTCCAATAGAAACGGTTGTTTTACCTTCTCCTGCAGGAGTTGGTGTAAGAGCAGTAACTAAGATTAACTTATTCTGTTTTGCTTTAGCGTCATCAATTAAGTTCAACGGCAATTTTGCTTTGTACTTTCCATAATGCTCCAAATCGTCAACACCAATGTTTAGTTTAGCAGCAATATCATTAATGTGCTCCATTTTAGCCGCTTGCGCTATATCAATATCCGAACCTACTTTTCTTTCTGTACTCATAGTCTTTTATTTTTTGGTAATACAATAATAGGAAAAGTCACGAAGGGAATTAGTTCCTCCAAACCAGAAACTATTTATTAGTATTTAAATATAAATCCAGCTCTTGAAATATTCGATTCTAGTACTTCTGATTTTATCAATATTTCAATCCTATAAAAAGGAAGATTTCAAAAAAGAGAACCTTTGTAGAGGTTAACCAGCAATACTTGCACTTGTTGATTTCAAAGTTTCTGTCTGGAAATTAATTGGAAAGTAGAATTTCCTCAACATTCCGTTTGATCTTTCCACTTAAACTATCCGTTGGCAAATCATTATCGTCCATTCCAAACGGATCTTCAATTTCTTCAGCAATCAACTCTGTACTTACTAGTAAATAAAATAATATACACGTAATTGGAATCGTCCAATAATGAGTAATACTCATTATACCAAAAGGAAGAGTGACAGAATACGTAAAAATAAATTTCTTTATATACATATTGTATGAATAAGGAATTGGCGTGTTTTTAATACGCTCACAAGCTCCTAATATGTCTAAAAATTCTTGCATCTCTTGATCAATTATCCAAAACTGTTCGGCACTAATAATCGCTGATGATCGTAGTTCATTTAAGCGCTTGTACATACAATTAACAATATAAGCAGGCATATGATTCTTTGTTTCCAGTTCATTTTTAAAATCACCAGTTTTCAAATCTTGAATCTCTTCCATATTAACCCCTTCTCGCAAGTGTTCTTTCATTGCAAAAACAAAATTGGAAATCATAACTGCAAAAAACTCTTTATCGTCTTTGTGACTTTCTGGCAGGCAGGTATTAAACTTTATGGCTGTATTTCTAGAACAATTTACCAGCGCACCCCACTGTTTTCGGCCCTCCCACCATCTATCATATGCAGTATTGGTTCTGAAAACTAAAAACAATCCAAGTACAACTCCAAGTAAAGAGTGAATGGCTGTACCTCCAGGATAGTGAAAATTGAAAAAATGATTGAAAACAAAAACAACCACAGTTGTATAAACAAGCAACGTAAGCATTGGCGGCCATAATTGCTTAAAAATATTCTTACTGTCGTTATTGAAAATGAGTTTTACCCAGCTGTGCGGATCGTAATCTACCATAAACTTATTTTATTGATTTTGGAAATCAGAATACTAAACATAAAGTAGTTTAAGGAGTATAATGTTCAGTGATTTTACCATCATTATTCTTAGTGTAATAAACTGTTGACCTGCTATTTCTATCTTCTAAATATTTCGCATAGGTATCGGAAAAAGCGACTCGTTCTTCAACGCACTTAACAAAGTTAAAATTTAATTCCATTAGCATTTCAGAAGCTTCTCTTACACCATGATTTCCACCACTATATGCGGTAATATAGTCGGCCAATTGATAGTGTTTTACGTATTCAGAAAACGCCACCTTAGCATCAGATCGAACAAAGACTCGCACGCCCACTTCCTTTGCAATAGACAGGTCCAAAATATCATCATAAAAAAACGCAATTTCTTCGCTTTTCAGACCACAATCTTCCATTAAATGCTTGAGCGCTAATTTTTTATCCGTAAAACCAAAGTAAACTTTGTCAAAATGTTCTCTCGCTGCAAAATCTAATGACACCTCATTATTTGCTCCTGTTACAATTGCACTAATGGGCATCGAGTTTTGCTGTTTTAACCAAGTAGAAAATCGCAACATATTTGTGCCCATCGAATCAATCTCTGAAAACCCTGAGTGATTTCCACCGCCTTTATTGCCTTCATTAAAAACACCATCCCAATCAAACAAAATAGCTTTAATGTTCTTTAATTTTTGTGCTAAAACAAAAGGCGGGATTATAAAAACCCCGCCTTTTGTTTCAAAAATATGCTGTGTGTGTTCTAAGGAATTATCCATAGTTCAAATTTTACTTTGCCAAATCTTGAATATCTAGCATTCCAATTGGTTTACCATTTTCAGTTACCAACAAAGTATCTACTTGAGTAGATTTAAAAAGATCATTTGCGTCGTTTAGTAAAGCACCAGCATCGATAGATTTTGGTGTTCCATACTCCATGTCCGAAAGTTTCATTCCATGCACTGCATCACCTTTAGATCCAATTAACCGTCTAAGGTCTCCATCAGTAAATACTCCTTTAATATTTCCACTAGCATCAAGCACTGTTACAGAACCATATCCATATTCAGTCATTTTTAGGATAGCATCAGGAATAGATAAAGACTCAGAAACTGTTGGATTTACGTCTCTCAACGCAGATTTTACATTATTGGTCATTAACTTTGTGTGTTCAAAAAACTGATCTGTACCTAAAGTAGTAAAGTTATTTTCAGTCAATTGGGTCATTACCTTCCAAGGAACAGTACAAACATGAACCCCAGCATTTATAGCATTTCTAATATGCTCTGGGTAACGGACAGATGAGAACATGATTTTCGTATCGTAACCATAATAGTTTACAGCTTCAACACATTGACTCACCAATTCTAGAGCATCATGACCTTGATCTTGCAGGCGACCTACTAGAGGACACACATAAGTTGCACCTGCTTCCATTGCCATATAGGCTTGTTGCAATGTGTACACTAAATGCACATTCACCATGATATCTTGATCTGTAAGAATCTTACAAGCTTTAACCCCTTCTAAAGAAACTGGAATTTTAAAAACCGAACGATCTTTCTTCAATCCCATTTCTAACTGACGATGAGCTTCAGCAACAATTTCTTCTGCAGTTTGACCTAGTGCCTCAACTTGAAGTATTGGAACCATATCAGCTAGCTTTAAAATCAAGCCATCAATATCAGTAACACCATCGCGATGCATAAAAGTAGGTGTTGTTGTAAGTCCGGTTAAGAAGCCTAATTTAAACGCTTCTTCTATCTCATTTATGTTTGCCGAATCTAAATATAATTCCATTTTTTTGGTATTGTATGTATTGTACTTATTATTATCTGTATTGAACTTCTAAATTATGCATTTCAATCAAAGGTTTTAAAAACTCCTCAAGATCGTATACACATAATTGACTTGCTGCATCGCACAGCGCTTTTTCTGGTTCTGGGTGAGTTTCGATAAAGACACCATCGACTCCAGCCGCTACACCAGCTCTTGCAATGGTTGGTAAAAACTCTCGGTTGCCTCCTTTTGGATCTGCACTTGGAATTCCATACTTGCGAATAGAATGTGTGATATCAAATACAACTGGATAACCAGGTTGTCTTAAATGATAAAAACTTCTTGGATCTACAACCAAATCGTTATATCCGAAGGTATAACCTCTTTCGGTTAAAATAATTTGATTATTGCCCGATTCTAAAACTTTTTCTACTGGCTTAATCATATTCTCTGGAGCTAAAAACTGACCGTGCTTTATATTAACCACTTTGCCTGTTTTTGCCGATTCAACCAACAATTCCGATTGCATACACAAGTATGCTGGAATCTGTATAACATCAAGCACCTCGCCTGCCGGAGCAGCCTGAGCCGGAGTATGAATATCAGAAAGTATCGTAAAACCAAATTGATCTTTAATCTTCTGAAGTAATTTCAACCCTTCGTCTATACCTGGTCCTCTATAGAATTTTAAAGAAGAACGATTATCTTTAACAAATGAAGATTTATAAATGATTTTAATGTCCATGCTCTCTGAAACTTCTTTTAGTTTCTCAGCAGTTTTCATCATTGTAGACTCATCTTCAATAACACATGGACCCGAGATAAGAAATAGCTCATCAGAACCACAATCAATATCCCCAACTTTTACAATTTTACTTGACATTCTTTCAATTTGATATCCGTTGCAAAAATAGACTTTTGAATTGTCCTACAAGTATCTCTAAACTGCTGTAATTTGACATTAAATTATTGCTGTTCTTTTAATAATAATCTCACCTTTTTTAAATCATCAATTGTATCAACTGGAATGGTATCATGATAGGTCAATTCAACATAAATATCATTTCCATTTTCTATCCAACGGTTTTGCTCTAAGGACTCAACTCGTTCCAATTTAGAACTGGGTAAATTAGCAAACTCTTTTAAAGCACTATAACTATAGGCATACAATCCTACGTGCTTAAAGTAAGTATGATGTTCCAACCAATGTGTTTGATGAACCCCTCGGATATGAGGAATAACTGAACGACTGAAATACATCGCTCTATTCTTTCTATCAAAGACTACAAAAACTTCACTTTCATTAAATAAATCTTGCACCGATTTAACGGGACTTACTAACGTTGAAAATCTGACATCTTGATTATCAAAAGGTTTCAATAACTCGCTTAACTGCTCAGGTTCGAGCATTGGCTCATCACCCTGAACATTTACAATTACATCATATTGCTCATCTAGCTTCTCAGTAATTCTTTCATATGCCTCCAAACATCTGGTCGTACCATTTTCATGATCTACTGATGTCATTATCACATTTCCGCCAAAGTCGATTACTACTTGCTTAATACGTTCGTCATCCGTTGCAACAAAAACAGTTGGAATTGCTTTTACCGTTTGCTCATAAACTCTCTGAATCATTGGTTTACCCAAAATGTCTACTAATGGTTTACCTTCTAATCTTGAACTTCCAAAACGCGCTGGAATAATAGCTATAGCCTTCATATTATCTGGAATAAGGTGGCAAAGATAGAAGAAAGATTATCCTACTTTTGCCTTCTTAAAATTCATCACATATTACAACGATACTATGCCGGGATTAGAACTTTTTGGAGACGAGGAAAGAAAAGAAGTAATGGACGTTTTAGACTCAAAATGTTTGTTTAGATACAATCATGAGCACATAAGAAATGGTCATTGGAAAGCTAAAGAACTAGAAGCTGAAGTACGGAATTTTACTGGCGCAAAGTTCGCGCATGCAGTATCTAGTGGATCAACAGCTGTTGCTTGTGCAATGGCGAGTGCAGGTATTGGTTATGGAGATCATGTTATCGTTCCTCCGTTCACTTACATCGCTACTATTGAGGGCGTCATATTTGGTGGAGGTGTTCCTGTTTTTGCAGAAATTGATGAGAACTTGTGTCTTTCAGCTGCTGGAATTGAAGCTGCAATTACTCCAGAAACAAAAGCAGTTTGCTTGGTACATATGTGCGGTGCAGCTGCTAATATGGATGAAATAATGGAGGTTTGTAATAAACATAACCTTGTGCTTATTGAAGATGCAGGTCAAGCTTTAGGAGCTTTTTACAAAGGCACCTCTGTTGGTCTTTTTGGTAAAACTGGTGCTTATTCTTTCGACTTTTTTAAAATTACTACAGCTGGCGAAGGTGGATTATACGTTACTAATGACGAAGCTTGCTATCGATTAGCTGATTCTTATTCAGATCACGGTCACGATCACCTTGGTGCAAATCGTGGTATGGAACAGCATCATATTCTTGGATTTAATTACCGTCTGAGTGAATTGCATGCAGCTATTGGTTTGGCTCAAATGCGAAAAATAAATACGATACGAGACGTAAATCGTAAAAATAAAAGTCATCTAAAATCTCTTTTAGCGGGCACTCCTGGTCTTTCATTTAGACCAATTCCGGATGAAGATGGTGACAGTGGAACATTCTTAAACTTCTTCTTACCTAATACAGAAATTGCTCAAAAAGTAATGGCTGAATTTGGAAAAATGGGAATTGGTGGGTTCAATTATTGGTACACTAACATGTATCATTTCATCAATCAATGGGATCATTTGAAAAATTTAAAATCTGCTGCTCCACTGCATTTACACAAAATGGATCTGCCCCAAGATTATAATAATCTAGATTTACCAAAATCTCAAGAGGTTGTTGGTAAACTAATTTCTCTTGGAATTAGCACTCAATGGTCTGAAGAACAAATGAATGAATTGGCAGTAAATATGAAAACTGCAATCGCAAACGCACAATTATAATTTCGGAGATGCAACACATCAATTTCAATAACATTGGTAAAGTCTGCTATGGTCCCGGTAGCTTCTTGCAACTAGGTGAAATCATTGAACCAAGAAGAGTCGACAACAAGGGTTACATGGTCTTTATAGTGGACGATTATTTTGAGGGCAAAGAATTGGCGAATAAAATACCAGCAAAGCAAAATGACCGCGTTTATTTTATAGATGCTAGTCATGATGAGCCAAAAACATCTCAAATAGATGAATTACGTGACGAACTGTTAATGGATCAAGGTCTGCCTTCTGGTATTATTGGAATTGGTGGTGGCAGTATAATGGATATAGCTAAAGCCTTATCGCTTATGGTCACGAACGAAGGCTCTTCAGTGCTATACCAAGGTTTAAACTTGATCAAAAAGCCTGGTATTTATCATTGTGGTGTTCCTACAATATCAGGAACTGGAGCTGAATGTTCTATGACCGCAGTTCTTTCTGGACCAGAAAAAAAATTGGGATTAAAGTGTGAGTGGACCGTTTTTAATCAAGTAGTTTTAGATCCAACCTTAACGGCATCTGTTCCAAATGACCAGTGGTTTTTCACAGGGATGGATACGTATATTCACTGTATTGAAAGTGCTTCTGGAATCAAATACAATACTTTCTCAAAAGCATACGGAGATCAGTCTATTGAACTTTGCAAAGCAGTTTTCTTAGGACAAAGTGCTGGTCAAAATCCTGAGAATGACGAGAAATTAATGCTTGCTTCTTTGTTCGGCGGATTGAGTTTGACTTACTCTGAGGTTGGAGTTTGTCATGCATTATCCTATGGATTAAGTTTTGTTTTTGGAACAAGACATGGTTATGCGAATTGCCTGGCTTTTAATCACTTGAAAGATGTTTACGGAGATGCTGTTGACGAATTTCATGGAATGCTGGAGCGCTTTAATGTTGAGCTTCCTCAAAACCTCTCTAAAGATTGGACCGATAAAGAAATTACTGCAATGGCTAAAATTGCAATTCGATTGGAACATATGTGGAACCATGCCTTTGGTCCTGATTGGAAGAGCCAAGTTTCAATGGAATATATTGAGGGATTGTACCGGAGAATGTAAGACTGAGCTGTACTTTATTTAATGTACTCTTAATATTCTATTGGCTTTCTTTATCTTGATTTGCAGGTTAAATTAACTGAATGAAAACAATTTACATAGCAAGACATGCAAAATCAAGCTGGAAAAACAAACAAATTACAGATGTTGACCGCCCATTAAAACCTAGTGGAATAATTGCACTCCAAAAAATTTCGGAACGATTGAAAAATACTGCGCCTGGACTCGATGCTATATATACAAGCCCAGCAGTGCGAGCAACGCATACAGCTTTAATCCATGCTCGATATTTAGATTTTCCAGAGAACGGAATTGAAATAAGAAACTCAATTTATGAACAGGGAAAAGAAGGGCTTTTTGATTTGATAAAATCATTTGATAATAATCTAAACTCAATAATGATTTGCGGACATGATCCAACATTGACAGATTTTGTAAATGATTTCCTAAGAATTCCGCTTGATAAAATACAAACTTCAGCGGTTATGAAAATACAATTTCACTCTGATTCTTGGAGTCAAATTCAATTTGCTGATTTAGAGCAATTGATATACTTTAACCGTCAAGAAACAAAGGAATTAAAGTATGCCAAAACAGCTAGTTGAAAGATTTGTAAACCGAGAATTAAGCTGGTTAAGTTTTAATGAACGTGTACTTCAGGAAGCTGCAGATATTAGAAACCCGCTTATTGAGCGCCTTCGTTTTTTAGGGATCTACTCAAATAATAGGGATGAGTTTTTCAGGGTGCGTGTGGCTGCCGTGAAACGCAGAATACAACTAGAAAAAACAAACTTTGATCTTGTTGAAGGAAACCCAAGACAGTTATTAGAAAAAATTCAATCAACCATTATAAAGCAACAAAAGCGATTTTATAGAATTTATGATGAAATTATAAATAGTCTAAGAGACCAGCATATTTATTTGTTGGACGAAAAACAAATGAATGATAATCAGCAATTATTCGTTGAAGACTACTTTACAAAAAATGTTTACCCCGAATTGGTTCCAATAATGATTTCGAATACCCGAAAGTTCCCGACTATGAATGATAAGTCGGTCTATTTCGCAATTCACATGATTCGCAAGGAAACCGATAAAGGTAAATATGCAATCGTTGAACTTCCCTCATCTCTGCCACGCTTTGTTGAGCTTCCATCTGAAGGTCGAGATCGTTTTGTAATGATGTTAGACGACGTAATTCGTCACAACCTGAATTATCTATTTGGGATGTATGGCTACTGTAAGGTTGAAGCATATACAATAAAATTGACTCGTGATGCTGAGATAGATTTAGATGCAGATGTCTCCAAAAGTTTCTTAGACGCAATGCAAGAAGGGGTTTCTGATCGAAAAAAAGGACAACCCGTTCGCTTTGTGTATGATGAGAGAATTTCGGAATCTCTGCTAAAATATCTTAGAAAACGTTTGAAATTGGGTTCTTCTGATAATCTGATTGCTGGAGGCCGATACCACAATTTTAAAGATTTCATGAATTTTCCTAATATAGGAGGAAGGTTGCTAGAGTTTAAAAAAGCGCCACCTGTTCGGCACAAAGACTTAGCTCCATTTTCTAGTGTGATAAATGCTATAAAGAAAAAAGACATTTTATTACATTATCCTTATCAAACCTTCGATCATCTTATTGATTTTCTTAGAGAAGCAGCAATTGACCCTAAGGTTCGTTCTATTAAAATGACACTTTATCGTGTAGCTAAAAACTCTAGGATCATAAATGCATTAATCAATGCAGCACAAAATGGGAAAGATGTCACTGTTTTAGTCGAACTACAGGCTCGATTTGACGAAGAAAATAATATCAAATTTGCCAACCTATTGTCTGATGAAGGCATAACTGTACTGTTTGGTTATCGCGGACTTAAGGTACACTCTAAGGTGTGCTATATCAGTCGAAGAGAAGACAATAAATTAGTCGGTTACGCTCACGTAGGAACCGGAAATTTCCATGAATCTACCGCAAAGATTTATGGTGATCTTTCGCTTTTAACTCGAAACGTAGAAATCACAAATGAAGTTCGTAGGATGTTCGAATTGTTGGAAGGGAATTTTACTCCATACCATTACAAGCATCTATTAGTGAGTCCATTAAACATGAGAACCCAATTGGTACGAATGATTAATCAAGAAATACGGAATGCTCAGATCGGGAAAAATGCTTTTATACATCTTAAACTCAATAATATAATCGATCCTGATTTGATGGATAAGATTTATCAAGCTTCCCAAGCTGGAGTGAAAATAAAGCTGAACATTCGCGGAATATGTGGCATTCGCCCAGGAATAAAAAATTTGAGTGAAAATATTGAAGCAATTAGTATCCTAGGAAAATATTTGGAACATACTCGTATTATGATTTTCTGCAATAATGACGAACCAAAATATTTTATTGGTTCGGCCGATTGGATGGAACGAAACCTCGATAGAAGAATTGAAGTTACCTGCCCCATCTATGACAGAGACATTCAGAAAGAATTGCGTTTTATATTTGATCTGCAATGGAGCGATAATGTAAAGGCACGTCAAATAGATGGTAATTCAAAAAATGAATATCGAAAAACTGATAAAAAAGCTAATACCAGAGCGCAAATGGAATTTTACAAATACTATTCAGAAAATCAATAGAAATTGAAACGAAAAAAGTACGGAGCGATTGATATAGGATCAAATGCAATTCGGTTATTACTAGTAAATGTTTTTACCGAAAATGGAGTTAGTACATTTAAAAAAGTCTCACTTACACGTGTTCCTTTAAGACTAGGAGAAGACGTTTTTATGGACGGGAAAATTTCTCAAGAAAAAGCAATTGATTTTGAGCGCACAATGATTGCATTTGAGCACTTAATGAAAGTTCATAAAGTAGATCAATACAGAGCAACTGCCACAAGTGCAATGCGTGATGCTGCAAACGGTCCAGCCATTGTGGAAGGAGTAAAAGCTAGAACTGGAATCAATATCGAGGTCATTACTGGAGACGAAGAAGCTAAAATAATTCGCAGTACCCACGTTCAAGAACGACTTTCCGCTAGTCATGACTTCTTATATGTAGATGTCGGTGGTGGAAGTACTGAAATCAGTCTTTTTGTAAAAGGCGAAATGCATGCTAGCCGTTCATTTAATATAGGAACCATTAGACTTTTAAAAGACCAAGTAAATGAGGCAAAATGGGATGATATGCACGATTGGCTCAAGGAAATCACTAAAAACCATCATGGTCTTGAAATAATCGGTTCTGGCGGAAACATAAATAAAATCTACAAGATTTTAAATAAACAAGATTGGCAAGCAATTAAGTATGACGAATTAAAAGAAGTTGTTGATGAACTTGCAGGTATGACTTATGAGCAGCGAATTATGA
Organism: uncultured Flavobacteriales bacterium; assembly: GCA_913020435.1. Lineage (GTDB taxonomy): Bacteria > Bacteroidota > Bacteroidia > Flavobacteriales_G > Salibacteraceae > UBA6770. Next base: position 116,617 of record CAJVZZ010000006.1, read on the forward strand.
TCCATCGATTGCATCCTGACAGAGCTGATGTAATTGTTCATGCTGGACTCATTTTTCAATGCATCATGAAATGGACTGAAGGTTCAGAAATTCACGTCCCAAAACTGGGATTGGCTGATGGATTGGTAAAATCTATGCACCGAGAATTATCATTTAAAACCTACTAAAGGGAAATTGCAAAAACAAATTCTCCTTTCTAAACAAACAATTTTTTCAATAGTATCAGTTCTAGAAATCTTGTTTATTTCAAATGTGCTTTTTATAGATGAAAGTGGAAAAGAAACATATTGTAAACCTGAATAACTAATTGACTGTAAAAAAGAACCTTATTATTTTTTTCATCATAGAGTTATAACTGGCTATTTCTAATATTTAACAAAGGCAAATGCATATTTAAAATTAGCAATTGGTGGCCTTTAAAGTTATTTAAGGCCGGTGGTAAAGATGGTCATTACGGACACTCTCCGATTAGTTAATACTTAAAGCATGGAGATGAAATAACCAAAGTAAGGGCTATGGAACATGGATATTGGTTTCAAATGAGAAATTGCTTTAAAGATGACCCCGAAATACTCAAATCTAATTTTTATTGACCTTGACCTAATGAATAACCTGTCTTACCATCAAATTCATATAAGTTCTCCGTTTTAATCACATCAACATTATTAGTTAGAGCCATAGTCAGGACCGCTATGATATCCGCTTTTTTAATTGAAGAATTATCTTTTGGCATGAATCTACATCTCCAGTGATTTGTGCAATACGTTTCATCGAAACCGTTTGGCCAAACCTTAACCCCACGATTTGTTATCAGCAGTAACTCTAAGTCGTTTGTTTCAATCGTTTTGCAACTTCATCAGGATTTTTATCAATATCGTCAACAAACACATCTACTCCAACCAAAAGTTATGGATTCCTAAAAAAAAGTTGTGAAGACAACTCCTGATTTTTAAAGAATTGTAATTAGAATAGCCCAAAAATCCGCTGTTCAAGTATTAATAGACCTTGCTAAAAATGAAGTGTGGAAAAAAAACTTAATAGCACAAGTTAATTCTTAGAAATTATTGAAAATAGAAATTATATAGACTTTTTTTATGTGTCACCAAATCATTTATGGAAAGGGGTCGCTCAACGTATCTAACAAGAATTATAGCAGGATTCTTCAGGTTGAGAAATAAAAAATCACTACGCAATCTACATGATAACTCAATAAAAAGTGATAACTTCGAACTAATATAATTGTAAATCAATCATTTAGAATAAATCAAGCCTAATTATATTGCATTCTAAATTAACTAAAACACCCAAAATAATGGAAGTACAAAGAGTAGATATGTTCATAATAGCTAATGGAAAATTTTTCGAAAGTCATCAAGTTGCTATAGTAAGAGATCGGTTATTGGAAGTAGATGACTCGAAATGGGCGATAATTCAAACACTTCAGTTTAAAAATCCAACTACAATGCTTATTGTTTCATTGCTTGCTGGAAGTCTAGGAATTGATCGTTTTATGATTGGCGATACAGGATTAGGAATAGGAAAACTGCTTACTTGCGGTGGATTGGGAGTATGGGCGATTATTGATTTGTTCATGATTATGGGTGCTACCAGAGAAAAAAATAATGAAAAACTCCAAACGGTAATTTAATCGTGACAATTTCCAGCAAACAGCTTTACCTTTTGCTGGTGATATTACTGATAGTTGGCTATAGCTGGGTTTTTTATTCGAGTACAGTTATGCAAACTTCTGGCTCAGCTTTGGAGGTTTGTATTTTTAAGAAAATAACATCACTACCTTGTCCCTCTTGCGGAGCAACTCGCTCTGTTTCTTCGATTCTAAAAGGAGATTTTATTCAAGGAATAATTACAAATCCTATGGGGCTAGTAATTTCAGTTATAATGCTAATTACTCCTGTCTGGTTAATTGGTGACTTATTTACAGAAAAAGAAACGCTTCATCAATTCTATTTACGAGTTGAAAAAGTGCTAAATAAGAAGATCGTCTTTATTCCTCTTATTATTTTGATTTTATGCAATTGGGTGTGGAATATTTATAAAAATCTATGATTGCAACGAAAGAGTTTGATTATGAGCCCGGTGAACATGAATCTGAAAAGGCTTCAAACAGTTACCTAATGTCGCTAGTTGCTATAATAGCTGGGTTGCCTTTACCTATTATAAACCTCATTGCAACCTTCGCGTTTTATATGGGAAATAAAAACGGAACCTATTTCGTAAGGTGGCATTGCACACAGGCGCTTCTTTCACAAATCTCAATGTTATTTGTAAATAGTTACGGGTTTTGGTGGTCCGTTTCTATTGCATTTACAGCTGAGGAGATTACTAATAAATACATTGCCTTCATATTGGCTGCCATTATTTTCAACCTTTCTGAATTTATTGCCACTGTTTACACTGCAATTCAAACTCGTAAAGGAAAACATGTTACGTGGTGGTTCTATTCTGAAATAACTAACTTAATATGCAAAGCCAACAAATAAAAAAACCATTTCTCCAGTCAGTTTTAATTGTAATTAGCTTTTTCTTAGTTTGGTTTTTACTCAATCAGATAAGCTGGATGAAACTATTTGAAATTAAAAAAAATGAAATTAGAACGGAAGATAAACTCGGAAAGCTTTATTGGAAATCAATTAAAAGCTCTGAAATTGAAGTATCAAATAAAATTATACTGAACTCGGTTGACAGTATCATCGAAAAAATTTGCGAAACAAACGGTCTGAATAAGGATAAATTTAAAGTGCATATTCTTCACAACTCTCAGATTAATGCATTTGCCCTGCCGGGTGGACATATTATTATCTACACTGGGCTTATAACTCATAACGATAATCAAGATGCTGTTACCGGAGTAATTTGTCATGAGCTTGCTCACATTGAACTCAACCATGTTATGAAAAAACTAGTGAAAGAAATAGGATTGTCTGCTCTTCTTTCAGCTGCATCAGGAAGCGGCGGAGAGGTAATTAAAAAAGGAAGTAAAATATTGTCTTCTCTAGCTTTTGACCGATCTCTTGAAAAAGAAGCCGACTTAAAAGCAATTGAATATCTAAGAAACGCCAGCATAAACCCTGAACCTCTGGCCAACTTTCTTTACCTATTAGCTGGAGAAGAAAGGGGATTACTAGAAAGCCTGTCTTGGATAAGCACGCATCCCGTTTCAAAAGAAAGAGCTGAGTATATTATCGCTGAAATTAATAATGCTGAAGAATACACTTCAGCTATTTCTAATTCAACTTGGCAGGCTTTAAAAATGGAAATTCAAGAATTGGACTAGCTAGTTTCGCTAACTAATCTATTCAGAATTCCGAAAGCAGTCTCTGCCATTTTATTGCCTTTATTATCTAGTAAAGGGTTGATTTCTACAAACTCTATACAAGCTGTTTTTTCTATGCTTAAGAAGTACTTAAGAATAGAATAAGCTTCTTTTTCATCCAATCCTTTTTGGACAGGCGTGCCGGTTCCGTATGAAATTAAATCACAGTCCATACTATCCACATCAAAGCTGATATAAATAACATCACATTGGCTCAAACTTTCTTCAGCTTCCTTCAAGCAAACTTCTAATCCTCTGTATCGAATCTCTTCTACTTTGTAGTTTTTGATATTGTGTTCCTCCGCTAAATTATCTTCAGGCTCTTCGGTATCGCGTACAGCAAAAAACACAATATCAGAAGGTAGAATTTTAGGTTGAATCCCTCCAAGGTTTTTAAGCTCATTCCAAATCGTTTTTTCCTTTTCAGAAATATCATTGATTTGACTTTTCAGATTATCAGCTCCTAATGATATAGCGACTGGCATACCATGCATATTTCCAGATGGTGTAGTGTAAGGTGTGTGCAAGTCCCCATGAGCGTCTACCCAAATCACTCCTACTCTTTTATCAGGATTTGCCGCTTTTATTCCCGCTATAGTTCCTGCAGCATTAGAATGATCACCTGAGAGTACAATTGGAAATTTTCCTTTTTCCAATTCTCCCTTAACACCGTTCATTAATGTCTCTAGCACTTTCTTTAATCCTTCGATTCGAATCGCATTAGGCGTATCCACTTTTTCATGAAGTAAGTGGTTTTGATCTTCTAATTCAACTGAATGAACATCACGAAATAACGTGTTTTTATCATTGATAGCGGCTATTTCTAATGCATCAATTCCTAAACTTGCTCCTCTTGTTCCCGCTGCAATTTCGGAGCGAATTTTCACAAATACCTTTTCCTTCCTCATAATAGTGCGAATCTAATTAATTCTTGAGCGTATGTTAAAGGTAATCCATTTGACTAATTTTGAGAATATGGACGGGAACAAACGTATTATTCAAAACCTGTAGACTTATTTAAAAACTGGAGAAGGAGAAAAAATAGCCGCTTTATTTCATTCGGATATTGAATGGAAACAAATGGAAGGTTTTCCAAATGGGGGGAACCTATGTTAGATCTAAAGAAATATTTAAAAACGTTTTTGGACAATTTGCTAAATATTGAAAAGGTTGGGCTGCTTTTCCTGAAGAGCTTCTATCAATAAATAATAGAATTATTATACTTGGATATTACAAAGGAGAAAGTATAAAAACTGGCAATTATATGGAGGCTTCTCTTGTACACATCCATACCTTAAATACAGGATTAATACCCCATTTTCTAAAATATACAGACACCTGCATTGCACAGAGCGCATTAAATCATGATTGAACCCTTCAAAAATGAAATCAAATTTCGTTTATATGAAAACCTACCTAGAATTGAGAAATGTCTTAATCTTTTGAATGAAGAGTAGATATGGTCAAAACCAAATAAAAGACGAATGCGATCGGTAATTTAATTTTGCATTTAACCGGAAACATGCGTCAATATGGTATTCATGTATTTACACAATCAAAGTATAATAGCAATAGAGATCTGAAATTCAGCAGCAGTAAATCAATGAATAAAAAGGAACTGCATCAAGTTATTTCGCATTCGATAATAGAACCTTACAAGGTTATTGAACAATTAAACATTCAACAATTTGAAAATACTATTCGATTCGAGGGTTTAAATTAAATGGGTTTCAGTTGCTGTTCATATTAGCGAGCACCTTTCATATCTTGTCAGTCAAATTGCTGTAATAACCAAAATAACTCCCGATGAGGATTTAGAGTTTTATACTGGTTTAAACCTTAATATCACTGATTAAAACTGTAATTTTCACTAATAACACCAACTAAATCTTGTTTGTTTGAAAGAATTCAATATATTCGCTTTAGTGGCGTTTACAAATTCGCCTTAACTGTTAAGAAAACATAGATTACGTTATGGGAAGACCTCCTACAAAACCGAAAAGCCTTAAAGATGGCTGGTATTTAGAAGTTAGAAATAAAGGTTCAAAATCGGGTATCAAAATCCGAAGAGACACGGAAAAAGATATGAAAGCTGCTATTGAAGAATACACAAGAACCAAAGAGGTAATTGTACTTGGCGAATGTGTGAAAACAAAATTTGTCAATCCATCAAAAGTAGCGAAGAATAAAGCTAAGTAAGCTAATCTTCATAAATTAAAACTAAGGCTTTCCGATTTCTGGAAGGCCTTTTTTATGCCCTTTTCTTTATTCTTTTACTACTAGCTATACCTGAATCACCAGAAAGCACATATGAGTTTGTACCTAATGAAACCATTGGTAATTTTGAGTTTATAGAAATAATTTATAACCACTGAATTGCTGAAACAAATTCAGCATTACAGTAATATTACAATTTCTTAAAAAAAAAAGCCCTCTCAATTTCTCGAGAAGACTTTCAAATTATAGTATGTATTTAAACACTAAATATCGATATTAGCGTATTTCGCATTCTTTTCAATAAACTCTCTTCTTGGTGGAACTTCATCCCCCATAAGCATTGAAAATACTCTGTCTGCCTCAGCAGCAGAATCAATTGAAACTTGACGTAAAGTTCTAAATTCAGGATTCATTGTAGTATCCCACAACTGGATAGCATTCATCTCTCCAAGACCCTTGTAACGTTGAACTTTTACAGAGCTTTCATTTCCAGCACCTTTGAATTCACCAATCATTTGATCGCGTTCTGCATCACTCCAACAGTATTTCTCTTGCTTACCTTTTCTCACCAAATAAAGAGGTGGAGTAGCAATGTAGATGTAACCACTTTCTACTAGTGGTCTCATAAACCGGAAGAAGAAAGTAAGAATCAATGTTGCAATGTGAGATCCATCAACATCCGCATCACACATGATAATCACTTTGTGGTATCTTAACCCTGTCATGTTCAGTGCTCGTTCATCTTCTTCTGTTCCTACACGAACTCCGAGTGCAGTATAAATATTTTTAATCTCTTCGTTTTCAAAGATTTTGTGTGGCATTGCTTTTTCCACATTCAAAATCTTTCCTCTAAGCGGCATAATAGCTTGAAAAACTCTATCTCTACCCTGCTTAGCAGTTCCACCCGCAGAATCTCCCTCAACAAGGTAGATTTCGCACTTCTCAGGATCTCGCTCTTGGCAATCAGCCAGTTTACCGGGTAAGCTGTTAGAACCTAAAACAGTTTTACGCTGAACCATCTCACGCGCTTTCTTAGCCGCATTACGAGCTTGGGCTGCAAGAATGATTTTTTGAACGATTGTACGAGCATCTTTTGGATGTTCCTCCAAGTAGTTTTGAAGCATTTCACTCACCAATTGAGAAACGGGTGCTGTTACTTCTCTGTTACCTAACTTAGTTTTCGTTTGACCCTCAAATTGAGGCTCTTGAACTTTAACTGAAACTACTGCTGTAAGTCCTTCTCTAAAATCATCTCCGCTAATCTCGAACTTCAGTTTTTGAAGCATTCCAGAATCATCAGCAAATTTCTTTAGCGTATTTGTAAGTCCTCTTCTAAAACCAGCAAGGTGAGTGCCGCCTTCATGTGTATTAATGTTATTTACATACGCATGGATATTCTCAGTATAGGTCTCATTATAGACCATGGCAACTTCAACAGGAATTCCACCTTTTTCGCCATCCATGTAAATTATATCATCTATAATTTGATTTCTATTTCCGTCTAGGAAATGAACAAATTCTTTAAGACCGCCCTCAGAATAAAACTCCTCCCGAGGGTGCTCACCTTCTTCATTTGTAACTCGTCTGTCTGTCATAGAAAGACGAATCCCCTTATTCAAATAAGAAAGCTCTCTAATTCTATTTGCAAGCGTATCATAGTTGTACTCAACCGTTTCAAAGATGGAATCATCTGGCAAAAAAGTAACAATAGTCCCTCTATCACCCGTCGTACCTATTTCCTTTACTGGAAACGCAGGAATACCCTTCGAATATTCTTGAATGTATTTTTTGCCATCTCTATGGATCTCCGCAGTTAACTTAATAGACAATGCATTCACACAAGAAACTCCAACACCGTGCAATCCACCAGAAACTTTATAAGAGTCTTTATCGAACTTACCACCTGCGTGCAATACAGTCATTACAACTTCAAGAGCCGACCGTTGTTCTTTTTCGTGCAGATCTACAGGAATACCTCTACCGTCATCTTTTACTGTAATTGAGTTGTCTTCATTAATCCAAACATCAATCACATTACAATGACCAGCAAGCGCTTCATCGATAGAATTATCGATCACTTCATACACCAAGTGATGCAAACCCCGAGCACCTACATCACCGATGTACATCGCAGGTCTTTTTCTAACCGCTTCTAATCCTTCTAGTACCTGAATGTTATTGGCACCGTAATCATTCTTTTCGTCACTCATAAATAAGCTTAATTTCTTTGGTATTAAAAAGGTCTACACATCCAGTATTAATGGGGACTTTAACAGCTTCAGACAAAGATATTTCTTAAGGGTCCTGGAATGATAAATCAATTGGCTAAATACCCTGTTTTTATCAACATTAAATTAACAGGAAAGTAGTGTATTATTTCCCCTTTCGATTACCCCAAAATGAGTAACTAATTCCACCGATAATAGTAATACCTTGAGTATTGTATTGATTGTAAAACTGATAATTCTGATTGGCTAAATTATAGCTGCGAATAAAAGCAGTAAATCGCTTTGTAAAGAAGTATTCAATTCCAAGATTTAAATCTACTAATCCATCTAATTGTTTGGAATAAATCCCACCACCTAGATCATACCCATCATTAGGGTTAATACTAAATGATGATCGAGTTGATACAGCAATAATATCAGCTGTAAAAACTAGCTTGTCACTGATATCATACCAACCACTCAAAGTAACTTTAAAGTCGGGCATATTCCAAGCAGATTTCTGATTTTCAAGATTGTAAACAAAATAATCACCTCGAATTAAACCATTGAATTTGTTGATTTTCTGTAATCCAAACTCAGCTCCAATTTGTGTGATTTGAACATTATCATAAACAACTCCAAACTGATTGTTAGCCGAAACAGTTCCGTAGAAAGTTGAGTCATTAACAAACAACGGCATATTATCTACTATCTTATGGCTCATTGTTACATTATAAGAAGAGTTCGAACTAAACTGCCCTCTAATGCCACCATAAACCTCTACTCTATTATTTCTATTATTTGTCAAAATATCCTCTCTCACATATGGATTTACTTGAGTAAGCGATTTGAAGTTGTTACGTTCAAGCCCTCCTCTTAAACCAAGATAGGGAATTAACAAACCTTCCACTAAGTCATATTTAGCATATAAATGTGGGTAAATATTAAAATCAGTAAGCGTATCTGAACTAATGTTTCCCTCAATTCCAACAGTAACTTTCCATTTATTTTGACCAGCCGTAACTTGTGGTTTGAAACCAAAAATAGTATTGGAGAATTCCGGTATAATTCCTCCCACTAATGGATCAAACCTAAACTGATTGTAATCGAGAAACAAACCCAACTGAGCAAAATTATCATCATAATATCGATCTAAATCAAGATCTAATCTAATATTGTTTTCAATCGAATTAGCACGATTTGTATAGTTTGTGAACTTCAGATTAAACTCCGAATTTATAGCTGTAGAATCTTTGAAGTAAGTTTTGAAATTAACCTCAGGTGCAATATTCTGGTAGGAGGTTGCTATGTTGTCTTTAGATAGCTCATTTTCAAGAATTATATCTGGAAATAAGGCTTCGTCAAATCCATAATAATGCAGCGTATTTAACCCGTAGTTGAGATTAGCACTTAATATTTTATTGTAAAAAAATTTCTTGCCGTACAAGTCTATTTTATTATCACTGAAATTTGATGCTCCTCTTTCTGGAACATTTCCATTTGAACCGTGGTGCCATGCCTTCAATCCATAATCCCATTTCCTAGATCTTATAGAGTTCAGTACAAATTCTCCACGAGTAGAAAGGTTATTACCAGCACCTAGCAAAACATAAGCCCGATATAATTTACTTAAAGGCTCACCCTTCATTTTGGCCGGCTTTATTGGTTCTGTCTGAAACTCAGTTTCAGCTTGAACATCTTTTACATTATATGCTGCCTGTTGATTGATATTAATTATTGTGTCCAACACTTTCGGATTATTACTCAACTTAAATGCATCAGAAATTTTGGGTTGATACTCTCTCACGATATATACATCACCAGACTTTAAGGTATCCTCATCTGAACGCTGAGCATAAGCTCCAAAGTTAAAAATTACAGCAAATATTATAAAAACTAGAGTTTTATTCATCTTCCAATTCCTCCTCTTCGTCAATAAATAATTTCTCTATCTCGTCATGATCGATATTAAATTCATCCAATTCAATTTCCATTTCTGGAGCCTCCGGTTCTTCTTGTTTTGGATTTACGATGGCATCAATTTCTTCAATCTTATCTTTCGCAACTTGTCTCAAGTCCTCGCCATCATAATTTTCAATTATACTGTTCAAGGTAGCTTTGGCTTGGAAATAATCTTCTCGAACCAGATATATATCAGACAAAAGAATTAACGATTTTGCAACCCAATAACCGTAAGCTGGAATTTGACTTATCAACTCAAAAACCTGAGATTCTGCATCATTCAAACTATCCTTATCGAAATTAATCTTGGCGATAGAATACTTTGCTTCGGCTCCTATTTCAGTTGCAACCGTATCCTTAACAAAATTCAAGAAGGGCAGTGCCTCCTCCGACTTCCCAGCTTCCAAAAACACTCTTGCTCTAAACATTTTAGCCATCGCTAAATAGCGCAGCTCACTATACCCCTGAGCAATATAGTTCTCCCCCAACAGGGAACCTAAAGCATTAGTATCCAATTCTGACACACAATCCAATTGTCCTTCTATGGCAGTCTTCAAACTCCTACCGCTGGTTGCTGCCAATTCTAAATCCATATAATATGAAAGAGAGATACTGAATTCTTCTTTATCGTAATAGGATTTTGATAACCTAGAAAGAGCAAGTTCACTGTATTCGTTTGGAGGAAGCTGCGCTAACTTTTCATAGTATACCAAAGCCGAATCTGCAGGTAATTCCTTCTCGGCACAATCGGCCAAGTAATAATTTGCTTTCACACTGAAGATAGCTGGTTTAAATTTATCTAAGTAATTATTCAACGAACCAATCGCTTCCAAACATTTCCCTTCAAAATACCTCGTTCTTGCAGCATCAAAAACTGATGAATCTAAATCGGATCGGGAAATATCAACGAAGCTTAAACCCGCCACTAGATTAGTATATTCATCAACTTGCCCTCGCTCAATATAAATACTTTTTAAAACGGTAAGTGCTTCTTTAGTATCTTTATAGGTAGGATAATCCTTAACAATTCTAGTAAAAACCCCAATAGCTTTATTGTCTTTACCATTATTATAATGGATTAATCCTGAGCTTATTAAAGACTTTTTTAAATAAATATTATTAGCATTAGAAGCTATTACAGAATTGAATCGTTCAAGCGCTTTTACATCATCACCCTGTATGTTATAAGTTCTGCCTAATTCATAATAGGCGGCATCTATATACGTTGATCTTGGATTATTTGTAACTAGTTTTTCAAGACTCGCAATTTTGCCATCAAAATCTTTTACAATCCCTAAGCATACCGACTTCTGAAACAATGCATAATCACTTTCGAATTGATTCAGTGTTTCCGCTTTATCATAAAAGTTAATGGCCTGACCGTATTGCTTTAGAACATAAAAACAATCTCCAATTCTTAAAAAAGCATCATTCATTTTCAAAGAATCAATCCCCTTAGTTGAATAGGTGAATTTTCTAAACCATTTAGTAGCTTCAGCATATTTCTCCAATTTAAAATAGGCGTATCCTATATTGTAATTTGCTTCATTAAAATGAGGAGTTAAAATTGCGCTTGGCTGAAATATGAATGATTTATAACCCATAATCGCCTCATCATAATTCCGCAACCTATAATTAGCCTCGGTCCTCCAATAAATAGCATTTGCAGCTAATTTCATATCTAATCGATAACGCAAGGACTTATCATAATAAGACATTGCACCACTATAATTCCTCTCAGAATAAAGAGTTGTAGCCTTATTGAAACTGATTTTTTGATAAGCTTCTTTTAGCTTGGGAGTCTTATTCTCAATATTATCTATTGAAGTTAAAGCTGCATCAAAGTTTTTTGTGGTCAAATAAACCGCAAGTAGATATTGATATGCTTCATCAATACGCTCTGAATTAGGATATTTATCAATGTAATTCTTGAAAACTTCAATTGATTTTTGATAAGGATTAAGCGATAGTTCATAACTTAATTGGGCATAATTAAACATCGCATCTTCCTCAATTTTCTTATCAAAACCTAGCTCATAAGCAGTTTTATATGCCGATCGAGCATAAACATTTTGATTTGTTTTCATAAAACAATCCGCAAGATGATAAGCTGACAACTGAGCCATTGTATCCTTTAAACTACTCAAACGACTAAATAATTTAGAAGCATTATTATAGTCTTCCGTTTTATAATAAGTGTAAGCCAATTGATACCTATCATCATTATTCAGTATTCTTGATTCCTTTTCGTAAGTTTCTAAAAAAGGCAATGCCGACTCATAGTCTTTTTTATAGTAATGTGCTTCTCCAATAAGCCTAGCTACTTCAGGTTTTCGCCTCTCAATTACTTTTTCATAAAGTGGTGGAGCATATTCCAAAAGCTCTTCGTATTTCTTTTGATTATAGTAAATCTGAGTTATATAGTAAGGAACAATTGGACCAAATTTCTCGTGATTTTCCAATTTCTGAAACTCTTTAAGAGCAGTTTCATACTTCCCATCTAAGTAGGAAATGTGAGCAAAATAATACTTAGCAGGTGTAGAGTAATCATTATTAATGTCCTTTATTTCAAAGAATGCTCGAGATGCCTTTTCATTGTTTTTTTTCCTAAGATTAGCGTATCCATATTTAAAATAATACTCATACTTTTCTTCTTTAGTCAGGTCATATGGATCTACTTTATCAAACCATTCGATAACATCTTGATACTCCCTTTTTCTATAATGGTAAATTCCTAACTGAAAATGCGCATCCTTTACCTTAGGGCTCTCTGGGTGATTGCGTATGAAATCTCGCAAACGCATTGAACCGTCTCTGTGAAACAACTGAATTGCACATAAAGATGCCATGTACTCAGAATTTACGGCAATCTCGCTATTAGGATATTCCGCTACTTCTTGTGCATTTTCAAATTCTTTTTGAGCAGAACTGAATTTTTCTTTATCAAAATATTCAATACCAAGCCTATAAAACTGAATCGGATTACGAAACAATTGTGTTTGCTGTGCCATTGATGTCACTACAAATCCAAAAAATAAAAAACTGGTAATTAAGTGTTTCAGCACGCTGTTAATCCTCGCTATTAAAGTCTATCTAGTAATAAGTAAAAGTATGGCGCTAGCTTAACGGCCTCAATTGAGCGGTCCAAAGTTTTCAACCTAAATCTGTTGACACGAAAATGTAAGGTCTGAATTCAAAAGGAATACAAATACCACTTTTGAATACTAAGGATGTAATCTGCATTTGCTACCTTTGAAACATACATTGTATTATGAGCGCAGAAACCATATTAGAACTAAAGAATGTAAAAGTTTATCAAGGCGATAACCTTGTTCTTAACAATGTTAATTGCACTCTAAATAAAGGCGAGTTTGTATACTTGATAGGTAAAACCGGTAGCGGAAAAAGTAGCTTACTCAAAACCTTGTATGGAGAATTACCATTAACTGAAGGTGAAGGAATAGTAGCAGATATAGTGCTGCAAAAAATAAAAAGGAGTAAAATTCCTTTCCTCAGGAGACGCATTGGTATCGTATTTCAAGACTTTCAATTGTTAGCAGATCGATCGATAGAAAAAAACCTGGAATTTGTTTTACGTGCGACAGGTTGGAAAAATAAAAAAGAAATTAAAGCTAAAATCGAAGATGTATTGGAACAAGTTGGTTTACAAACCAAGGGTTTTAAATTCCCACACCAGCTTTCAGGAGGCGAACAACAGCGCGTTGCAATTGCAAGAGCATTGCTAAATGATCCTGATCTGATTCTTGCTGATGAGCCTACAGGTAATCTGGACCCGGAAACATCGCACCGAATTCTAAATTTACTAATTGATATTTGTAAAAAAGGGAATACGGTATTAATGGCCACGCATGATTACTCGTTAATGAATTTATACCATGACCGAACACTTAAGTGTGAAAATGGTAGTTTGATAGAATCGAACGCCATAGAAAGCCTTTAATTCAGAGCTATGATCTCCATTTTAATTCCAATTTACAATGTAGACATAACTGATTTAGTGACCGACCTTTGTAATCAAGCCAAGCAACTAATAGACGAGAAGTTTGAAATCCTTTGTCTCGACGATTGTTCAACCAACTCCACTATTAAGCAGCTAAATACATTAATCAGTAAGTTGGATCTCGTCAAATATTCGGAGTTGAATGAAAATGTTGGGCGAGGAAATATCCGAATGTTACTCGCTAAAAAAGCAAAACACGAAACGTTAATTTTCTTGGATTGCGACATGAAAATTGTGAGTTCAAATTACCTTCAAAAATTTGTTGAACACAAAGCAAAAAAGGTAGTTATTGGAGGAATTACCTATTCGAATAATCGTCCAGAAAATCCAGATTTTTTATTGCGTTGGAAATATGGAATCCAACGAGAAAAAAAATCAGCATCAGAAAGAAATAGAATGCGATTTAGTCATTTCGTAGCAAGTAATCTTCTGATTAATAAAAAGATATTCCTCTCTCTACCTGTTGATAACGATATAGTTGGTTACGGTCATGAGGATACTCTGCTTGGCCTGAAGTTGCTTAAAATGGGGACGCCCCTTTCTCACATTGATAACCCCTTAGAACATTTAGGGCTGGATACAGCAGTAACGTTTATAGAAAAGTCAAAATCAGGGACATCAAACCTTGCTACCTTATTTAGCAAACGTATTTGTGGGCCCGAAATACGTCTAATCAGCGTTTATGAATCGCTTCATGCTATGGGCTTATCCATATTTGCATTTCATATAATCAAACCATTTATTTCTCTGATTGAGAAAAATCTAAAAGGACGGAACCCCAATATTCGACTATTCGACATTTGGAAGCTATTCTACTTTATGAAAATGTATAAATACTAAGCGAATAATTCTTGATAAACGGAAATCAACCGAGCTTCCTCATTCTGCCAATTAAATTCTTTTCGAGCCTCAAGTGCTTTATTTCGAATGTATTGGTAATGGTTTTCATCTTTTAAAAGGTGATTTAAACTACTTGCGATCGTAAATGCATCTAAATCATCCAATAACTTAGCAACTTCATACTTTTTATTAAACGCTTGGTATTCAGGATAATTCATCGCCAATTGCGGCATTCCAGCATGCATATAATCGAAAAAACGATTAGCCATTGAATATTTATTGCTCAATCCTTTTGCCTCAAAAAGTGTCAACCCGATTTTTGCAGATTTTGTGTAGCGCTTCAATTCTAAAGGTTGAATATAACCAAGCAATTTTACTTTTTTCTCGAGATGTTCATCATCAATTTTTTTCTTTACAATTTCAAATAAGTCACCATCACCGCAAATGATAAGCGTGCCTTTTACTTTATGCATTGCCTCAATCAATGAAATTAATCCTCTTCCATAATTAACAGCACCTTGATAAAGTATGATATTTTCCTTTGGAGTATCCGGAATTTCATCAATCAATACAGTTGCGTTGCGCACTATTTTATATTCAACACCATACTCTG
Organism: uncultured Flavobacteriales bacterium; assembly: GCA_913020435.1. Lineage (GTDB taxonomy): Bacteria > Bacteroidota > Bacteroidia > Flavobacteriales_G > Salibacteraceae > UBA6770. The sequence goes on from CAJVZZ010000006.1 coordinate 131,811, forward strand.
ATTTAAACAAATCCGCATAACCCTCCGAAACTGTGTAGCCATGATTAATAAATGGAACGGTAATTTTTTCAATAATTTTCCAAGCGGTTTTTACCAGCCTTCGGTCTGCCAGTTCCTCCATTTCAGTAAAGTACTCGTGTGCGTCATAAGTCTGTTTAAAGCCCTTGATAATGCTTGCTAATCTTCCTGCTAAAATGGTGTCTAGATCGATGGAACTTACCGCATCAGTTTTATGAGATATGAGGTATAGAAACAAACGAATATTGAACTCTAGATAAAATAAAGGACCTTTCTCGAACAAGCACTCAATTCTATGTTGCTTGTGTTTTTCAGCAGTAAGCTCAGGAGATTTTTTCTTTTTTCTTCCGATAAGAAGCACATCATATCCCGCATTTGAGAGACTTGTGCAAATCCTTCTCATTCTTTGATCAAAAACCAAATCAGTGGTAACGGTACAAATTATTTTTTTCATTTCAATTTTTTGTACCAATCTAAAGAAAGTGGAATTTCTGCTTCTTCAGAGACTAATACAGGAGGATCAAATGCCGGAAAAAATGTTGCACGGAAATATCTTTTCTGTTTTTCCAATGGCCAAGATGCATCAATCCTTTTTAACTGTTCAATTTCTTTTCGAAAATGAAAACTTGTCCCTCGCTCGTCGAACAACTCTGGTTGAGGAGTTAATTGAAAGTTTCGGTTTAAAATTGGCTCTAGTTTTTCTTGAAATAGCTGCAGAGAAAATCCTAATGTTCGATTGTACAAATCTGTAACAAATTCGTTTTCTCTGATTTTAAAACGCTTTTCAAAAATTATTGACCCCGCATCAGTATCTGGCTCTAATACATGCAAGGTTGTGCCAAATTCTTCAGCTTTATCAATTAGTGCAAAAGAAAACTGATTACAGCCTCGATATTCTGGAAGTGGTGCCATATGAAGGTTAACTGCCAATGACTTAGCAACTGCAATTTCTTCAGCAGTTAATATTTGATTGTATTGAACAGAAAAAATAAAATCAACATCTTCTAGTTCAAGCAAATGAGATTTCTCACTAAAATGAGGAATATTGAACTTATCAGCCAATAATTGAAGGCTTTGATCCTTATTGGAAAGTGGCGAATTTGAGTTCTCAAAAACCGCTACAACTTCTAAGTTAAGCTTTTCAGATTGCTCCAACAAAAAAAACAAGCTGGTATATCCAACTTGCTTTCCACCCATAAAAACTATTTTTTTCTTCAAGACAATGCTTTAATGCAAATGTATAACTCCCATTAAGCCTATTTATTTTATTACAAACTTTTCAATAATTAAATCTTGACCAATTAATATTTCTAAAATGTAGACCCCAAGGGTGGAATCTAAAATATTGTATAAAATTCGTTTTTACCAGCCAACAAAACAGTATTAAACCCTGAAATAATTTGACCATTTGTATTCTAAGTCGCAATATCAATTGCGTTCCTTCTCCTGCAATTAGCCAATCAACCTGCTGAGAATAACTAGAAAAAGCTAGAATAAGAGCCCGTAAAAGTGTTATGAATATGTTTTGTACTAAAATCAAAGTTGTTTAGCGAAGTTTTTTCAAATACACTTATTAAAATTAATTCTTCATCAATTGAAAAGACCTTTTAGCATAATCTAAAGTTTAGTTGATTGCTATTATATTTTTAGTCAAGATTAAATACTTTCGTTGTCATGAAAGTTGTGGTTACGGGGGGAGCGGGGTATATAGGTTCACACACTATTATCGACATAGTTGAATCAACTGATTGGGAGTTAATATCTATCGATTCTTTTATCAATTCTACCCCAGACACATTTAGGAGAGTTGAGGAAATAACTGGTAAAAAAATTGCAAATTTTCGAATAGACCTATGCGATCGCAGTGCATTGGAAAATGTGTTTACTGAAATTGGACCGGTGGACGGAATAATTCATTTTGCTGCTCTAAAAGCTGTAGGTGAATCTGTAGAAAAACCTCTACTTTACTTCCAAAATAACATAACCGGACTTTTAAATATTCTAGAATGTTGTGATAAATTCAATATTCCGAATCTCATTTTCTCTTCCTCTTGCTCCATTTATGGAAATGTTGCTGTTCTGCCAGTCGATGAAATGACTCCATTAGCTAAATCTGAGAGCCCTTATGCTGCAACGAAAGCTATTGGAGAGGAAATCCTGAAAGATTTTTCTAAAGTTTCAAATACCAATCTTATCGCGTTGCGTTATTTTAATCCTGTAGGGGCGCACTCTTCCGGTTTAATCGGCGAAAACCCAATCAATAAACCAAGCAATTTATTTCCAGTTATTACTCAAACTGCTGTTGGTATTATTAAAGAAATGCAAGTCTTTGGAGCAAATTATAAAACTAGAGATGGGAGCTGTATCCGTGATTATATTCATGTTTCAGATATCGCCAACGCTCATATTTTAGCACTTAAATATGCATTAGAGCAAGAAAAATTGGAGAACCTTGAATTTTATAATCTTGGATCAGGAAATGGAGTGAGTGTTTTAGAAGCAATTTCTACATTTGAAAACATAAGCAACTTAAAGTTGAACTATAATCTAAGCGACAGGAGAGCTGGTGATGTTGAATCCATTTATAGCAATAGCAAAAAAGCAAAATCGGAATTAGGTTGGACACCTAAGTTTGAACTCAAGGAAATGATGAATTCAGCTTGGAAATGGCAACAACAACTTGAAAAAGAAAAAAATGAAAAATCTTAAAATACTTATAACTGGTGGGGCTGGTTTTATTCCTGGCTCTCTAGCAGCAAAACTTGCGGAAGACAGATCAAATTTTGTAGTAGTAGTGGATAATTTTCTAACTGGAAAAAAGAAGAATATACCGAAAGGTGATAACATTCGATTCATAAAGTGTGACGTAAATGATTATTTGGAAATTGCTCCAATTATGACTAGCCATCAGTTTGACTATGTTTTTCATTACGCTGCTGTTGTCGGAGTTAAAAGAACTCTTGCAAATCCAGCAATGGTATTAGAGGATTTAGCTGGAATAAAAAATATTTTAGGTCTTTGTAAAAATACTGGAGTAAAAAGAGTTTTCTACTCCTCCAGTAGCGAAGTATATGGTGAGCCGGTTGAATTGCCACAGCATGAAGAAACAACTCCATTAAACAGCAGATTACCATATGCAATTGTAAAGAATGCTGGTGAAGCCTACTGCAAAGCTTTCAAGCAAGAATACGATTTGGATTATACGATTTTTCGGTTTTTCAATACCTATGGTCCTCGTCAAAGTACAGATTTTGTAATGTCAAAATTTATTAAAGCTGCTCTTAAAAATGATCCTATCACAATTTATGGTGATGGAAGTCAAACGCGAACCTTTTGCTACATCGACGATAACATCGAATTTACATCAAGATGCATGTTCGAAGATCTTTATGTTAACGACGTCGTAAATGTTGGTAATGACGAACAGACAACCATTTTGGAATTAGCACAGATAATTATTAAAGAAAGTAATTCAACATCTAAAATTGAATTCCTTCCTCCACTTGGTGAAGGAGATATGAAAAGGCGTCAACCTGACATAGAAAAAATGAAATCTTCCTTAAGCAGAGATTTATTGGATATGAGATCAGGAATTAGTCTGCTCTTAAAAAAGTTCTAAACCTAATGGTGATAGGGTAAATTGTGTTTGATAGAGTATGCCCTATAAATTTGTTCTACAAGAATCAACCTTATCATTTGGTGAGAAAATGTCATTTTAGAAAAAGAAATTTTCTCATTAGCTCTGTCATATACTGCGTCAGAAAAACCATAGGCTCCTCCAACAATAAAAGTTAATGATGAGACTCCAGAAAGCGCTTTTTTCTCGAACCAAGTATAAAAGCCCTTACTGGAATACTGATTTCCAACAGCGTCAAATAAAACTACAATATCAGATGTTTTTAGTTTTTTTAAAATTAACTCCCCTTCTTTTTCCTTTAATTCTTGCGTAGACGTTTTTCCTCTGCTTGATATGTCTGGGATTTCATCCCAACTAAATGAGGCAAATCTTGACAGCCTTTTTTCATATTCCCTAATACCAGTTATTAAGTATTTCTCCGACGTTTTCCCTACTGTTATTACTCTAATTTTCATATCAAGGAGCCAAATGTAATCAATACATTTGCCTTCAAATCATTTGATAATGAACTCAGAAATAGAAAAACACATCCTAATCGCAATTAATGAAGATCTAGGTTCAGGTGATCACAGTGCATTAGCAAGTATACCTTCTGAAGCTGAATCGTCCGCTCAATTAATAATAAAGGATAATGGTGTTTTAAGCGGAATTGAAGTAGCGAAAACCGTATTCAATTTAATTGACTCTAAACTTAAGATTCAACAATTCCTAAATGATGGTGTTGAAATTTCTAAAGGTGATATTGCATTCAAGGTTAATGGTAATGCACAATCTATTCTTAAAGCGGAAAGACTTGCCTTAAATTATATGCAGCGAATGTCTGGAATAGCGACAACGACACAAGTTTACGTCAAGAAAATTGCAGGATTAGATTCAAAAATTTTGGATACTCGAAAAACAACTCCAGGGATGCGTGTATTTGAAAAAATGGCTGTGGTTCATGGTGGTGGAGTAAATCATCGTTTTGGACTTTTTGATATGATAATGCTAAAAGACAATCACATTGACTATGCTGGTGGAATTGACGAAGCAATGAATGCAACAGCAATCTATTTAGCGAATAACGAATTGAATATAAAAGTTGAAGTTGAAGCGCGTGATTTAAGTGAAGTTGAGCAAATCCTCAGGAACGGAAAAGCAGATAGAATTATGTTCGATAATTTCAGCTTTGAGGATACTAGAAAAGGCGTTGAGTTAGTGAATAACCTAATGGAAACAGAATCTTCTGGAGGTATTACGCTTGATACTATTCGTGAATATGCGGATTGTGGTGTTGATTATATTTCGGTTGGTGCTCTCACACATCAGATTCAGTCACTTGACATGAGCCTAAAGGCTATCGATTAATTCCTTAATTTATTTCGAAGTTGTGAATACATTGCGTTAAAATCATCCGATACATTAACCACAATAGTAATGCCTATGAAAACCAAACTGATTATGCTACTTCTTATAATTATATCGACAATAAAATTGTCAAACGCAGGAATAAAATAAACCGCCGAATAACTTACTAATCCAATCAGCACTATATAAACATGTTTGATAGAAAAAGGCTGTAATTTGAACTTATTGTAAACCAAATAAATTCGAATCAAACTGTAAATCAAAACCGAAATAAAAGATGCCATTGCAGCACCAATAATTCCGAAACTTGGAATGAAAATGAAGTTAGTAGCCACGACAAGCACAGCAAAAACAACAAGCAAATATGCCGTGTATCGATAATGTCTAGAGAGCTGCAATATTTGGGCATTTGCTCCTAAAATAGCATTTATTAGATTAGACAAACCGATATAAAAAATCACATATTCTCCTCCTCTAAACTCCTCAGTTAGAATTACGAATACATTGTCAATATTTCCCCAAATTCCAATAAAAAAAAGTGTACCAATTAAAAACTGATTGATTGAACTCTTTTTATAAATGGAATTTACGCGTTCCATGTTTCTATCTTTTATTGCTTGAGCCAAAACGTTACTCGTAATTCTACTTAGTGCCCTTGCAGGCATTACTATTAATAGCCCAAAAAAGAAAGTAGTTCCGTAAATTCCTGTTTCCTCAAGCGTGAGGTAAAAGCTAATCATTACAGTATCTACTCTTTGCACTAGTATATTTCCAAAGCCTTGTAAAATTGAATAAAGGCTAACGCTATAGATTACTTTTCTAAGTCCTTTTCTTAAAAACGAGAACTTCGGAGTAACATCAAACTGTCCCTTTTTTATTAGATAAATAATAAGTAGTACTCCAGATGCAATAAAGGCCGTAACGTAGAGATAAATAAATTTCTCGAAATCAATAAAAGGAATAAACCCAAAAGACAAAACCGCCAAAAGGAGCAGGATACGCTGAACGATCTCTTTAATCAAAGCACCTGTAACAGCATTGCCTATTGCCCGGGCATAAGTATCGAAAAGATTAAAAGCGAGTACGAAGAATGATAGTGGAAACACCAACCACGAGAACTGAAAAAATAATTTATTAGAAACGTCTTGTGAGACAATAAATGGTGACAACAAATAGTACACAATTGAGCTAAACAAAAAACCAAAAAACAGTACCATTAATGACAAAAAAACAATTCCATTGTGTCCGTTGGAATTGTTTTTGAAATAGGGAAAAAGCCTTGTAATTGTCGCTCCAAATCCGAAATTACCCAAAATAGAAATAAACTGAGAATAGGTTATAAGAAGAGTCGTAACACCAATTTGAGCTGGAGTTAACAGTCTTGGGAAAAGAACAGCCGTGGACAAAAAACCAATCAGTACACCTATGTAGGAATAGCTGCTGCCTTTTAAGGTTTGGCGACCAATCTCACCTAAATCCATATTTAAAATTCTCTTCAACATTGTTAGACCGCAAAGTATCAGCAATATTTTCACTTTTTAATTAATCCGCTGCCTTATTTCTTAACAAATGTTCCTTTATTTGCTTTGTATTCATTAAAGTATAATTGAACTTTACTATTTATTGTTTATTTAGCCCACTTGAAATGAGTTCATACGACACTTCTTTATAAAATTAAATAATGGATAAGTTCACAATACCATTTTTCCCTCCTCTCGAAGA
>CAJVZZ010000007.1 GCA_913020435.1 uncultured Flavobacteriales bacterium
TCACCACAATTAGAGCAAGTATATGCAGCTTTACAAGCGGTAGAGCCGAACTGGCTTAGCAGTTTTGTCTCTGCAGATTTACATTGTGGACAAGGAACTTCTTTAGGTCCAGATTCGAATAAAACGCCTTTATCATTAGTACCTTTTTGAGGAGGAGCAATACCGAAGTCTAATAGTTTTTGGAGTGCGACTTCACTCATCCAATCGGTAGACCAAGCTGGAGAAAAAACGGTTTTGATCTTTACTTTAGGATATCCTTTTTCTTCTAAAGTTTTGATGATATCGTCTTCAAACACCTTCATGGCCGGACAGCCAGAATAGGTTGGTGTAATCGTAATGAGCGTTTCAGAGTCTGAAAGTTCTACTTTTCGTATCACCCCTAATTCAACAACTGATATTACAGGAATCTCGGGATCGGGAATGTTCTGTAAGATTTCCCATATTAATACAGTCTTTTCCTCCGACACAATTATTGCTTTTTAATTAAAACTTCGCTTTTGTATTACGTATTAAGTACAACGTTAGACCGTACTTTTTTTTACGCAATACGCTGTACATCAAATCGTAATACGCAGTCTCACTAAAGCGAAATTACCACTTCGAATTCGGGTATGTTCTTGGAATAGACTGAAAAATAGGCAATATGTGACCCATATATTCACTGTGATGCCCTATTCTACCTCCAGTAGATTTCCACCCTTCTTCTACTTCTTCAATTGTAGCTCTATCCAACACTTCTTGAACAGAAGCTTCAAAAGCTGATTTAAAAGTTGCCGTATCTGGGATTAAACCAGCACTAATTAGAGTTTCATCAACCTCATCCTTTTCAAATAATTCATGACGATAACTCCATATTTCATTTAAAGCATCTTGAACCTTCCAATGAGATTCTTCTGTTCCATCTCCTAAGCGGACAATCCATTCACAGCTATGTCGCATATGATAAGTTGTTTCTTTAAGCGACTTTGCCGCAAACGCGGCTAGTTTTTCGTTAGAACTGCTTTGTAATTCTTTAAATAAATAATAATAGAACACAGAAAAAACCATTTGACGGGCCATTGTATTTCCAAAGTTTCCGTTTGGCTGCTCAACCAACAGAACATTTTGGAATTCTGGTTCCAATCGTTTATAAGCGAAATCATCTTCCGTTCTTCCTTTGCCTTCTATCTCTCCTGCTGTGGTATACATCATTCGAGTTTGACCAAATAAATCCAAAGAAATATTTGTCATTGCAATGTCTTCTTCTAGATAAGGTCCCTTAGAACAAAGCTCACTTAATCGGTGACCCAAAATCATTGCATCATCACCTAGGCGCAGGCAATACTTTATAAGTGCTTCATTAATATCCATGATCTTGCATTAAATGTGCTTAGCCTCTTTTGGCAAATTATAAAAGGTAGCTGCTCTATATATTTTATCCTCTGCAGGATCGAAAAACGACTCAGAATCATCTGGACTAGAAGCTACGATCTCATCAGTTGGCACTACCCAAATAGAAGTTCCTTCTTGCCGTCTGGTATAAAGGTCACGTGCATTTTGAAGCGCCAATTCCGCATCAGCAGCATGCAAGTTTCCTACATGTTTGAATGGCAAGCCTGTCTTACTTTGAATAAATACTTCCCATTGAGGAAACTGATTATCAGCACTCATAATTTTGTTTTTTTCGCGTTAAGCTACTTTCTTTTTGTCACTTTGTTTCTGGGCATAAGCATTAGCTGCTTCTCTTACCCAAGCACCTTCTTCGTGCGCTGCTCTGTGATGTTTTAGTCGTTGTTTGTTACAAGGACCTCTTCCATTTATCACCTCTTTTAGTTCTGACCAATCAATTTCACCAAAATCGTAATGACCCGTTTCCTTATTCCAATTCAAATCTGGATCTGGAACAGTAAGACCAATCACAGTAGCTTGCTGAATCGTTTTATCAATGAATTTTTGTCTCAATTCATCGTTGGTCTCTCTTTTAATTTTCCACTTAGTGGCATTTCCAGTATTTGGAGAATCTGCATCATGAGGACCAAACATCATTAATGAAGGCCACCACATTCTGTTCAATGCATCCTGAGCCATCTGCTTTTGCTCTGGAGAACCTAATGCCATATCAGCAACGATTTCATATCCCTGGCGTTGGTGAAAACTTTCTTCTTTACAAATCCTTACCATTCCTCGGCTATATGGCCCAAAAGAAGTCCTTTGTAAAGAAACTTGATTTACAATTGCTGCTCCATCAACTAACCATCCTACTGCACCCATATCGGCCCAATTAAGCGTGGCATAATTAAAAATACTAGAATATTTTGCTTTTTCAGTATGCAATTGTTCCAATAATTCATCTCTAGAGATTCCTAGAGATTCAGTGGCAGAGTATAAATACAGGCCATGACCTGCTTCATCTTGAACCTTGGCCAACAAAACTACCTTCGCTCTTAAGCTTGGTGCTCTAGTTATCCATTGCCCTTCTGGTTGCATTCCTACCACTTCAGAATGGGCATGCTGAGACATTTGACGCACTAGATGCTTTCTATATGCATCTGGCATCCAATCTTTTGGTTCGATTTTCTCTTCCCTGTCTATCTTCGCTTGAAATGCTTCAAGTCTACTTACATCTTCCATAGAACTTTCGTTTTATCAGATTACAATTTTAAATAATTATTCCACTCCATATTGATGAAGAATGCAAACGTGTAAATCAGGCACATCGCACATATATATAACCAATGATAGAATCAATTGTTTTAAAGAACAACAATACTATTTTTGCAAACCTTAAAAATAGTACAAACTACGTTTATGTTCTACAATATTAAAGTACAAAAAGTAACTCAAGAAACTCCTGAAACAGTTTCTGTTACATTAGAAATTCCTGCGAATTTAAAAGAGCATTTTAAATACAAACAAGGTCAATATCTTACTTTCAAACAATCTATAAATGCAGAAGAACTAAGACGTTCTTATTCTTTAAGCAGCAGCCCTATTGCAGACGAAAACCTTCAAGTGGCTATAAAGCAAGTAGAAGGAGGTAAATTTTCTACTTGGGCAAATTCTGAATTAAAAGAAGGTGATGTTTTGGAGACAATGACTCCAGCGGGAAATTTCTTTACTGAAATTTCTGAAGGTCAAAAAAAGAAATATGTTCTTTTTGGCGCTGGAAGTGGAGTTACGCCGCTGTTATCCATAATAAAAACAATTCTTGCAGTTGAAAAAGAATCGGAGGTTGTATTGGTTTACGGAAATCGCGATAACGCTAATATCATTTTCAATAATCAACTGAATCAACTCGTAGGTTCTTCAAACGGTCGTTTCAAAAGAATTGACGTTTTATCGAGAGAAAATAATGCTGACCCTTTGTTCAATGGCAGAATTGGAAAAGAAAAGTGTATCGAGATTGATTTAAAACATGAGAAAATTCTTGATGCAAACGAGTTTTTCCTATGTGGCCCTGAGAGCATGATCATGGATATCAAAGGATGGTTAGAAGCTAGCAATATTGCCAAAGGAAATATTCACTTTGAGTTATTTACAACTCCAGTTGCCTCTGCTGAAAAAACAGTTGATCCAAATGCCAAAATCATGTCTAAAGTCACTGTGATTATGGACGATGAAGAGTTTGAGTTTGATCTTTCAAGCAAAGGCGATAGTATTCTTGATGCATCAGTTGATGCGGGAATCGATGTACCCTATTCTTGTAAAGGTGCTGTTTGCTGCACATGTAAAGCTAAAGTTATTGAAGGTTCAGCCAGAATGGAAATGAATTATGCCTTAGATGACAAAGAAGTTGCAGACGGTTATGTGCTAACCTGTCAAGCCCATCCTACCTCAGAAAAATGTGTGGTGGATTATGATGTGATCTAATTAAAAAAAAATATTGATGTTAAAAACGCTCCATATTTGGAGCGTTTTTTTTTCGCTATAACCACTACCTTCATTCTGAAAGCGCAATACTAAAATCTGCATGAAAATTCAAAAATATGGGTAACGATTTTGATTATTTTCCCTCCTCATAAGTTAGAACTCATAGTCGTCAGATTCCGGATAGAGATTTCTCTAAAGCTCCTTCATCGATAACTTTAACTATTCTTCCGGAATGACGGTGATCGATTATACAGCACTGCAATTCACAGCTACTTAGGCTCCTTCCAATAAAACTCAGGACTCATTTCCTTTTCAGTAAACGAAATACCATAATCCTCTAATTCTGCTAGAATAGGCTCATAAATCGACTTGTGAATAGGCCTGTGAATTCCAGGCTCATAAATCTTACCTTCAAGTATCATTTTTGCTGCGATGGCAGTTGGCAAGCCTACCGTTTTAGACATTGATGTATACGTTTGATCATCACCTTTTACAACCATTGAGGAGGTCATCATTTTTTTCTCGCCAGATTCGGTTTCCCAACCGAACTTATGCCACATGACAATCATGTCTTTGTCTCCAGGCTCTAATGACCATTTTTTCTCAAGAATGTTTTGAAGCACTTGAGCAGGACTTGCATTGTTTATTTCAATTGGAGTTTCATCAAAAATACCTAACCAGGTGAGTTTATCCATTACCTCAGAATCTTGAGGTATATTTAGATAATGCATTAATTTAAGCTCTACAGAATCGTGTGGATTATAAGCCAAAAAAGAATTAATAAACTCTCTATTGGTCATTGAACCTGTACCCTTAATTTGGTAGGAATCGTCTGTTGCTCCCAACTTAACAAAAGCATCCCAAGCCCTTGAAAATCCTGGACGTCGAAACGTACCTCTGTAAATAGTTGGAATATCTTCTAAACCATAAACAGATCTATAGCTCAATGAATCTCTGTTAGCATAACCTTCAAATCGACCATAACCGTCAATGGTAATGTATTCTGTTCTTCTAAATAATCTATGATAAGGAATGTACTTATATTGACCTTCCTGAATAAATTTTGCAGCCCCGCCTTGACCAGCAAGAACGACGTTTCTGGGATTCCAAGTAAATTTATAATTCCATGGATTATTATCACTCTCTGGTGCTACTAAACCCCCTGTAAAGGATTCAAACAGCAACATTTTACCATTATCTGCTCTTATTTGATCTATCAACTTCATAGCAGACATATGATCGATTCCGGGATCAACTCCTACTTCCATCATAATGGGAATTCCAGCAGCTTTTGCCTCATCGGACAATGCTTCAATTTCTGGAGTCATGTATGAGGCGGTAACTGCAGGTATTTTATGAGCAATACATTCTTTCAGCACCGATTCATGAAACCTAGCGGGTAACATGGAAATTACAATATCGTTCTTTGGAATTTCTTTTTTCCAAACTTCATCACTTTCAGGCTCAATGATAGTAACGCTCGAATAACCTTCCGTTTTTTTTCTTGCAAATTCAGCGAAGCGTTCAACTATTGTCAGCTCCCAACCATACGCGTTGGAATTTTCTAGTAAATATTTAATCAGATTAGAAGCGGATCGTCCAGCTCCAAGTAAAAGAATTTTTTTTGGCATATTTTATGACTTATGGCTTTTTCTTAAATAAATTTGAAATTTATAAATCAAAACAAATGAAACATTTTATCCTTACAACCTTAGCAGCATTTTTTATTTCCCTTGGAACTTTTGCACAATCTAATTTGATCGTCTTTTCCAATGACGGATTAAAGTTCATATTAGAGGTTAATGGAGTTCAGCAAAACCAAACTCCAACGACGAATGTAAAAGTGGAAGGAATTAATCAAGAATACATAGCTACTCGTATTTTGTTCGTAGATGGAAAAACTCCGGCGCTAAAAAAATCTTTCCCGTTAACTAAAAACAATGAGGTTTCGGCTCGAATAGTTTTAAATAACAAAGGAGTTTATAAGCTACGTTATATGGGAGAAACTCCAATTGCGTCGTCAGCAACTAGCTCTAATCAAACGGTCATTAACTATGGAGAAGAGCCTGTTGCAGTAAGCAACCCCGTCCCTTCCGCTCCGCAACAAGAAACAGCAAGTCCCGAAAGCACGACTAGCACTACCGTAACGACAACAACAATAAATGCTGGTAGTCCAGCGAATTCAGAGTCTGTAAACATGAATGTAAATCTTGGAGGTCAATCGATTGGAATCTCAACCTCAATATCTGGAATGGAGAGTAACGCGAGTACTACCATAACAGAGACTACTACAGTAACAACATCTTCCAATTCAAGTACTTCAATGCCAGCTGCACCTGCACAACCAAGTGGAGTTGAAACTCTATCAAATGGAGGCTGTGATGCACCTATGCCTAGTGGAGAACTAAATTCTGCACTGGCTTCTATGGATTCTAAGTCGTTTGAAGACTCTAAAATGACGTTGGCAAAACAATTTACACGAGCCAACTGCTTGAGCGCTGATCAAATTAAAAGAGTAATGCAAAAATTCACCTACGAAGAATCAAAACTTGATTATGCCAAATATGCTTACGATTACTGTTTGGATCAACCCAGCTACTACAAGGTGAACGATGCTTTTGATTTTGAACTTACTATTGACGATTTAAATGAATTCCTTGAAAACAAATAATCCCTACAGAATATATATGATAATTGGAACGGCGAGTTTGTTACTCGCCGTTTGTTTTGGTGCAATGGGAGCTCACGCCCTAAAGCCTATATTATCCATAGAACAGCTACAAAGCTTCGAAACTGGAATTCGATACCAGTTTATTCACGGATTGGTGATTCTTTTTCTGCCCGCATTGAATCCATATTTCTCAGAAAAGGACATCAAACAAGCCTCCTTACTTTTTGCACTTGGAATAATATTGTTTTCATTTTCCATCTACTTATTGAATTTGAAAGAATTCTTGGATCTATCTGGATTAAAAATGTTAGGTCCAATTACCCCAATAGGTGGATTGCTGCTGATATCAGGGTGGTTAAGGTTATTTGTACCATTAGTGTTTGATAGCAAAAACAATTAGATTGTATAGTCATTAAAAGCATAATTTTTCAACCGATTATAGGTCATATTGTTAACAATCCAAATTAACAAATTGTTAAGGTAAATAATTAATAGCCCTACATTTGCGGTTCAAAATCGTAAAAATTTAAATGATGAACGAACAAGGACTGAAAGCAGATAATGCCACAGTTGAATCGTACGGTATTAAGAACTCTACTGCACATTGGAATTTAGACCCACTTGTACTAAGTAAACTTTCTGTTGATTTAGGACAAGCTAAGGAAACGAGCACAGGAGCAATAACAGTCGATACAGGCGAATTTACAGGACGGTCCCCAAAGGACCGTTTTATCGTTAAAGACACTATTACTGAAGATTCAATTTGGTGGGGAAACATCAATATTCCTTTCGATGCTGATGCATTCGATAAATTATACAATAAGGTAACTGATTACCTTTCGGGAAAAGAAATTTATGTAAGAGATGCTATTGCATGTTCTGATCCTGCATACAAGATGAACCTTCGAGTAGTAAACGAATACCCATGGTCAAACCTATTCGTTTACAATATGTTTATTCGTCCAACTGAAGAAGAGGTTAAATCTTTTGATCCAGAATGGACAGTAATAAATGCTCCAGGTTTTATGGCTGATCCTGCTGTTGACGGAACGCGTCAACACAACTTTGCAATTTTGAATTTCACTAAAAAAATTGCATTAATTGGTGGTACTGGATATACTGGAGAAATAAAAAAGGGGATTTTCTCTGCCTTGAACTTCATCCTACCTCACCAAAAGAACACATTGAGTATGCACTGCTCTGCTAATATTGGAAAAGACGGTGATACAGCTATATTCTTTGGACTTTCAGGTACTGGAAAAACTACGCTATCTGCTGATCCAAATCGTAAATTAATTGGTGATGACGAGCATGGATGGAGTGATGAAAATTCTGTTTTCAACTTCGAAGGTGGTTGCTATGCAAAAACAATTGATTTAACTGAAGAAAAAGAACCAGATATTTTTAGAGCAATTAAGCCGGGTGCGTTATTAGAAAATATTCGATTTAAGCCAGGAACAAACGAGGTAGACTTCACGGACACTTCGATTACTCAAAATACTAGAGTTTCATACCCTATATACCATATAGACAATATTGCTGAACCTTCAATTGGACGCAATCCAAAGAATATTTTCTTTTTGACGTGTGATGCATTTGGTGTTTTACCTCCGATTTCGAAAATGACTCCTGGGCAAGCAGCATATCATTTTATTTCTGGATATACCGCAAAAGTTGCTGGTACTGAGGCTGGAATTACAGAGCCGGTGACTGCTTTCTCTGCATGTTTTGGAGCACCATTCATGCCTCTTCACCCAACTGCTTACGGTGAAATGTTGAGTCGCAAGATGGAAGAAAGTGGAGTTAATGTTTGGTTGGTAAATACCGGATGGTCTGGTGGTGCTTATGGTGTTGGTGAAAGAATGAGTTTAAAAATTACTCGTGCTCTTATCACTGCTGCATTAGAAGGTGACTTAGAAAATGTAAATTACAAAACTCACGAGATTTTTGGATTGAGTTTTCCAACTGAATGTCCTAATGTCAATAGAGATGTCCTTGATCCAAGAAATACTTGGGAAGATAAAGCTGCGTATGACCAAAAAGCAAATGTACTAGCTGCAAAATTCAATAGTAATTTTGAACAATTCGCTGATAATGCAAATGAAGAAATTCTGAATGCTGCTCCAGTTTGTATTGAGAACGTATAATTAGTATTTTATAATATTTAAAAAACTCCTATCGAGAAATCGATAGGAGTTTTTTTTGCACATTACTTTCAGTTTTAAATTAAAATTTACTTTCGTTTCATGCACAAGATTTATGCTCAACTTCCTGATAATAGCATCTTAATTCTTAACGAAGAAGAATCCAAGCATTTATGTAAAGTGATGCGAAAGAATGTTGGAGACAAAGTGCTAATTTTAGACGGTAAAGGCAAAAAAGCGAAAGCAGAAATAACCCTTGCACATTCTAAAAAAGCGGAGGTCACTATTCTTGATGTTCAAACTATTGAAAAACGAAGTTCAGTTCATTTGACCATTGCTATTGCACCCACCAAAAACTTAAATCGGATAGAATATTTCATTGAAAAAGCTACTGAAATTGGAATTGATGCTCTTAAACCCGTTCTGTGTCATCAAAGTGAACGCAAGGTTTTGAAAATAGATCGATTAGAGAAAATTGCTATCGCTGCTATGAAGCAATCGGGGCAAGTATTCCTCCCTCATATTACTGAGCTAACTTCTGTAATGGAATTCATTAAAACCAACCCAAATGGACTTATCGCTTATTGCCCAGATCATTTAACGAACCCTCAGCTATTAAATGAAGTTAAGAATCGGGAAGCTATCACTATTCTGATAGGACCTGAAGGAGATTTCACTCAAGAAGAGGTTAACTTCGCTCTTGAAAATGGTTATAAAACCGTTAGTCTGGGAGATTCAATTCTTAGAACAGAAACAGCAGGAGTATACGCCACAACATTAATAAGTACATTGGATTGAAACTAGTAATCGCGCTTTTCATTATTCTTTTTTCAATTGGGCTCCAAGCTCAACAAACTCAACTTGCCTTATTAAAATATAACGGTGGTGGTGATTGGTACGCGAATCTTGAAACTTCTTTACCCAATCTTATTAAGTTTTGTAACAAAGAATTGAACACCGATTTAAGTCCAGAACAAGCTGTTGTGGAAGTTAACAGCCCTGAACTTTTTAATTATCCTTTTGTGCATCTTACGGGTCACGGGAATGTGATATTTAATGATACTGAAATTGAAAGTCTTAGAAAGTATATGCTCGGTGGAGGTTTCTTGCACATAGACGATAATTATGGCCTAGATAAATTTATTCGACCTCAAATGAAGCGTATTTTTCCAGAATTGGAGTTTATAGAATTGCCATATAACCACCCTATCTACCACCAATCATTTGATTTCAATAAAGGCCTTCCTAAAATTCACGAGCACGACAATGGATATCCTAAAGGCTATGGCCTTATTTATAAAGGACGTTTGCTGTGCTTTTATTCTTTCGAATGTGATTTAGGAGATGGGTGGGAAGACCAAATGGTGCACAACGACCCTCAAAACAAACGTATTCAAGCACTCCAAATGGGGGCGAATATGATTGAGTATGTTTTTAAAGGTGAAGGATTGGAGTAACCAACCTAACAGCCTACTTCAAAACAAACAATTCCGCTTCTCGCATTAAATCGCTCAACACTCTATCCTCTTCAACAAAAGGAACCACTTTTCTGAATTCAGCAATGTACTCTTCAATACGAACTGAAGATTTTAATGGACGACGAAATTCCATTCCTTGAGCGCCATTCATTAATTCAATTCCTAAAACGCGTTGTAGATTCTTAACTACTTTGTAGCACTTGGTAGCTGAATTTGCACCCATACTTACGTGGTCTTCTTGTCCATTACTACTATCAATGGTATCTATTGAAGAAGGTGTGCAAAGTTGTTTGTTTTGACTAACTATACTTGCAGCAGTGTATTGAGGAATCATAAATCCAGAATCTAACCCTGGTTTTGCGATTAAATATGCTGGTAATCCTCTCGCACCAGAGATTAACTTATAGGTTCTTCTTTCAGAAATTGAAGCCAGTTCAGCACAAGCAATTGCTAATAAATCAGAAGCCAATGCCAATGGTTGTCCATGAAAGTTCCCGCCTGAAATAATCTTATCCTTTTCAGGAAAAATCGTTGGATTATCAGTTACCGCATTGATTTCGTTTTCTATTGTTTTTTCAATGTACTTCAGTGCGTCTTTTGATGCTCCATGCACTTGAGGAATACAACGAAAAGAGTACGGATCTTGAACATGCTCTTTTTCTTGTTTCGCAATCTCACTTCCCATCAAATATTGACGAACACTTTTAGCAGTTTTCAATTGACCAGTATGATTTCTTAGAATGTGCAAGTCTTCATCAAAAGGCTCTACCCTTCCGTCAAAAGCTTCCAACGAAATAGTAGCGATTAGATCTGCTCGATTACTTAGTTTCTTGGCATTTACAAAGTTGTAAACCCCATAAGCACTCATGAATTGAGTTCCGTTTAACAATGCTAATCCTTCCTTGCTTTGCAATTCAATTGGCTCCCAGTCGAATTCTTCCATCACCTCAGAAGCATCCATTCTTCTTCCCTGATAATTCACTTCTCCTAACCCCAAAAGAGGCAGAGACATATGCGCTAAAGGGGCCAAATCTCCAGAAGCACCCAATGAACCTTGCTGATATACAACAGGTAAAATGTCGTTATTATAAAAATCTAATAATCGGTGAACGGTTGCTAATTGCACACCTGAATGACCATAACTCAATCCTTGAATTTTGAGCAATAGCATCAACTTCACAATCAATTGAGGCACCTCAGAACCCATTCCGCAGGCATGAGACATTACCAAATTCTTTTGCAATTCTCCCAAATCTTCGTTTGAAATAGTGGTATCGCATAAGGACCCAAATCCGGTATTGATTCCATAGATAGGTTCGGTTGCTGTTTTTATTTTTCGATCTAGATACTCACGGCAAATCTTTATACGATCGACTGCACCATCGCTTAACTCAATGTATGCTTTGGTTTCAATTATTTCTTCAATTACTTCTAACGTTAAATGATAACCTGAAATATTATAGACTTCCATTATTGAATGTGTTTAATTAATGCATCAATTGACATAGCGTTTTGATCGCCAGTCTCCATATTCTTTACAGTTGGTTCTTGTGCTTCTATTTCTCGATCGCCAACTAACAGCACATAAGGAATCGATTTATCATTGGCGTATTTCATTTGTTTTTTCATCTTAGCCGAATCTGGATAAACCTCTGTTCGGATTCCAACTGACCTCAATTCTTTTGCCCACAATTGACATTGTACTGCTTCCTTATTTCCGAAGTTAACAAAAAGTACCTGAGCGCTTAAGCCAACTTGAGCAGGAAACAATTCTTTATCTAGCAACAAATCATAAATACGATCTGCTCCAAACGAAACACCAACTCCAGAAACGTCTTTTAATCCGAAAATTCCAGTAAGGTCGTCGTACCTACCACCACCACAAATACTTGAAGGGAACTCAGGATGAACTACCTCGAAAATAGCACCAGTGTAATAGTTTAACCCACGAGCTAATGTCGGATCAAATTCACAAATAGTAACGCCTAATTTTTCAGAGGAACTGATGACATTTTTTAATTCTTCAATTCCTTTTAACCCTACTTCAGATGAGCTTACAAATTCAGAAACGCTTTCTAAAGAAACGTTCTCGAACAAGACGCCTAGCTTTGAAATTGCTTCAGTGCTAATTCCTTTTGTGACTAATTCCTCTTCTACTTTTTCTCTACCAATTTTATCTAACTTGTCTAATGCAACCGTAATATCAATTAGCTTTTCTGGCTCGCCGATTACCTCAGCAATCCCTTGCAATATCTTACGATTATTGATTTTTATAGCAATATCAGGCAAACCTAATTTCTCAAAAACATCAGCAATGATTTGGGTTAGCTCAACTTCATTCAATAAAGAGTTGGAACCTATCATATCCACATCGCATTGATAGAATTCACGGTATCTTCCTTTTTGAGGACGATCTGCTCTCCAAACGGGTTGAATCTGATAACGCTTAAACGGAAAGCTCAATTCGTTTTGGTGTTGTACAACAAAGCGTGCAAAGGGGACGGTCAGGTCGTAGCGAAGAGCTTCTTCTGAAGATTGCTCAACTTTATTATTCTCAACTGCTTTTTTCAGTTTCTCACCTCTCGCTAAAATCTTAAATATCAATCGATCACCTTCCTCGCCATACTTACCCATAAGGGTCTCTGTAAGCTCCATTGCAGGAGTTTCGATTGGTGCAAAACCATAAGTATCAAATACACCTCGAATAGTATCGAAAATATAATTTCTACGCGCCGCTTGCTGTGGTAAAAAATCTCTTGTTCCTTTTGGCGTATTTAACTTGGCCATATAAATAATCTATTTTTTGAGAGGATTGCGAAGTTAGCATAACCGAGTTGTCGTTGCAATGGGTATAATTAAAATGTGTTCTCGATACATTTTAACTCCACTAGCTCCGTAAAAACAATAGAACTGACAACTCAATTAAAAGAATCAACATTAAAAACCACCGTCATTCAGAATTCCCTAGAAATAACAAACCGGAAGAGATTCCCTTTTTCAAGGGAATGACGTTACCAAGGAGCTGATAATCAAAAACTACCGCACCAACTTCTTATACTTTAATCGAGTAGGCTGAGTATCACCCAATCGCTTGCGTTTGTTCTCTTCGTAATCGCTATAACTTCCTTCAAAATACTTTACTTGAGAATCGCCCTCGAATGCTAAGATGTGCGTACAAATACGATCTAAGAACCATCTATCGTGAGAAATAACAACTGCACAACCTGCAAAATGTTCTAATGCTTCTTCCAATGCTCTTAATGTGTTTACATCAATATCATTCGTTGGCTCATCAAGCAGTAAGACATTTGCTTCCATCTTAAGTGTAATGGCCAAATGCAAACGATTTCGTTCTCCACCAGAAAGTATACTGACTTTCTTCTGCTGATCTGATCCGCCAAAATTAAATTTGGTGCAATAAGCTCTAGCATTGATTTTAGTATCTCCAATTTCTATCCAATCTCCACCACCAGAAAGCACATCATATACTGTTTTTTCAGGGTCAATATCAGCATGGCTCTGATCTACGTATGCAACCTTTACGGTTTCTCCAACTCTAAATTCACCAGAATTCGGTTTTTCCAAATCCATAATCATTCGGAACAAAGTCGTTTTTCCTGCACCGTTAGGTCCAATGATTCCAACAATGCCATTCGGTGGCAATTTGAAATTTAAATCTTCATAAAGCAATCTATCATCATAGCCTTTTGAAACATCAATAGACTCAATAACATCTGACCCTAAACGCGGGCCAGGCGGAATAAAAAGTTCAAGACTGTCCATCTTGTCTTTGCCTTCCTCATTCATCATTTTATCGTAATTCGCAATACGTGCTTTTGACTTACTCTGGCGAGCTTTAGGTGCCATGCGCACCCACTCCAATTCGCGTTCGAGTGTTTTTCGACGTTTACTTTCTGTCTTTTCTTCTTGTGCCATTCGTTTGGTTTTTTGATCCAACCAAGAAGAATAGTTTCCTTTCCAAGGAATACCCGCACCTCTATCTAATTCCAAAATCCAACCAGCAACATTATCCAAGAAATATCTATCGTGAGTAATCGCAATTACCGTCCCGCTATATTGTTGTAAATGTTGCTCTAACCAATACACCGATTCAGCATCCAAGTGGTTAGTAGGCTCATCAAGTAATAAAATATCTGGCTCTTTTAGTAATAAACGGCAAAGTGCAACTCGACGCCTTTCACCTCCAGATAAGTTTTTGACGTTTGCATCAGATTCTGGACAACGCAGGGCATCCATTGCAATATCAAGTTTAGTATCTAATTCCCATGCATTGTGTTGTTCAATAAGGTCACTTAACACTCCTTGCCGGTCAATTAACTTCTGCATTTTTTCTGGATCTTCCATAATGGCAGGATCCATAAAACCATTATTTACTTCCTCATATTCTTTTAGAATATCAACCACTTCTTGCACACCTTCTTTAACGATTTCAATTACCGTTTTAGAATCGTCCATTTGCGGTTCTTGCTCTAAGTAACCAACTGAATAGCCATCAGAAAAAGAAATATCACCTTGAAATGATTTGTCTTCTCCAGCGATAATGCGCATCAAAGTAGATTTACCCGATCCGTTAAGACCGATAATTCCAATTTTAGCTCCATAAAAAAATGAAAGATGAATATTCTTTAATATCTGCTTTTGTGGTGGAATTATTTTAGTAATTCCATTCATACTGAATATTACTTTCTTATCGTCTGACATATTATGTATTATATTTATTCGTAGGTCAAATGTAATTTTTAGAGTTGGAAAAAGAAAGCCAATACTTACATAGTTGAGTTAAAAAAAAGCAGAATCACTTCGTATTATTAAACATGAGAATATTTGAACTAACCTCTAGGGTTGTGTCATATGAAATTTATTTTCGATAAATGACATTTAAAATGAAGTTGAAGATACGTACTTTCGTCATATTATTAATGATTAAAAAAATATAAATGAAAAAATTATTATTTATTACTGCGACAATTTGTGTCATATTTTCTAACTCTACAACATTAAATGCACAGCACGAAAAAGGAGAAATACAAATTGATGTGTATCATGGACTTCCACCTCATACAGGAATAATCTTCAGAGCAGTATCTTCAGTTACTCCTGACGAAGTAGTAGAGGTAAAAACATTAGGAAACCTTGGTCTAAGATTTCAATATTACTTAGCGCCAAAATTCGCATTGGGTATTGATGCAAACTACACAAATAGAAGTGCAACTATTAATTATGGTTTGACAGGATTTGAAGAGAAAATCCAGCAAACAGTCATTAGAGCTATGTTAAGAACTAGCTGGGAATTTGTAAAAAAAGGTGGATTCGAAATGAATTGGAATAACTCTATCGGTTACAGAACCGCTTCCTGGAAATGGTCTGCTACTGACCCAGATTTAACAATAAATTCTGACTGGAGTGGAGGAGTTCCTATCGCATTCAGATCTGCATTAGGGTTTAGATACATGTTTACTGAAAATATTGGTCTTAATCTAGAAGTTGGTGTATTAGGAGGAGCTTTGTTAAACGGAGGTTTAACTATTGCACTTTAAGAAATAACAACTATACTTTTAAGAAAAGGGCTAATCATTTCGATTAGCCTTTTTTTTGCACATTAATTCCACATTTCAGAAGCAGCAAGATTGTGTTTTTATATTTTAAGGTGCGATTGGGCTTTAGTTCTTTTGCTAATCATGCATACCTAATGAGTCTTAGAGAGGTAAAATTATAACTGATTCATTACTATAGTTAGTGTCATACAATAGAATTATTTTTAGTTCAATCATTTGGATTAGTAGATAGATTTTCCATGAAACAAAAAGAGGAAATCGCACTATTTATCTTTCTAAATTTGAAGCTTAAACAAAAGTTTTATGAAGATCCTTTTAGCAGCAATTTTTGCATTCATTATCTCCATTTCAGGAGTCGCACAAAATTTTAGAATTACAGAAAAAAAAGCTGCCAAAACTCATACCTTTTATCCTCGACAAGTTTCCAACTTTTATGATGCAGGAATTAAACCTATCCCAGAATCTCCATATCCAAACGGTAAAGATTACCGATCTTATTTAATGGCAGCCAAGGCCAAATATGCGAAGCAACATAAACCTCGATATTTTGAAATATCGGCAGGTGCTTCTAGAGCCGACCAGCCACAAACAATTCAAGACTTTGGAACTTATTGGAACCATCCGTTAGATGGCGCAATATTGCATGATGGGGGCGGTCCAAATGACAATTCAATGGCCTTTTCAAATGACGCTTATTTAATTACTTCTTGGAATAGCTTGATTTATGCTCATGATCTTAAAGCAGATACGCCTTGCTTTAATACCCACCCCTATTTGACAACGTTATCCTTTCAGCAATTTGCGGGCAGCTTAACAACGTCCAATCCATTTGACCCTAAAATTCTTTATGATCCAGAGGAAAATAAATTCGTTTTATTGTTTCTTAGTGGTCGAGGTCCAAATGATTCTAAAACTGTCATAGGCTTCAGTACAACTAGTAATCCTGCTGACCCTTGGAATGTTTATGAAATTGATGGTAATCCACTAAATAACAACACTTGGACTGATTACCCTCAAGTTGCATTGACGAAAAACGAGCTTTTTTATACGGTGAACCTACTAAAAAGTGGACAAGGTTGGATTGAGGGTTTTGATAGAACCATTATTTGGCAAATTGACAAACATTCGGGGTTTGCAGGAAAAGATAGCCTTGAACTTAATCTTTGGGATTCAATTCATTACGACAACAAACCCGTTCGTTATTTTAGACCAATTAAAACTGGCGCTGGCCCAGCTGGTCCTAACATGTACTTTCTTTCGAATAGAGGGGTGCCAGTAGAATGGAACGATACGACAGTCGTTGAAAGTGATACCGTTTTCTTAATTGAAGTTGATAATGAACGCGGGAAAACTCCAAACCTAACTGTAAAGCCTTTAAAAGCAAATCAAACTTATCAAACACCCACAAATGCAACCCAAGCAGATGGACATACATTCTTTACCAATGATTCTAGAATTCTAGGTGGATTTTATAACAACAACCAAATTCAATTCGTGGGAAATACTATGGATAAGTCCACTAATAGACCTGCGGTTTATCACGGTATTATTAAAAATGTGAATTCGGTGCCAACGCTTAATTTAAAAAACATCAGTTCAGGAACATTGGACTATGGCTTTCCGAACATTGCTTACACTGGAATTAAAACTTCAAACCAAAGTTCGGTGATTGGATTTAACCATACTTCAGCAACTGCCCATGCTGGTTTTTCTTGTGTCTATTATGATGGATCGGGAAATTACTCTTCACCAAAAATGCTGGTCGAAGGAGATAGTTTAGTGGATATGAATGGTTCGTCCAACGGAGACAGAACCTATGAACGATGGGGCGATTATTTTGGAATTCAACGAAACTTTCGTTCTCCAAAACAAGTTTGGCTAAACGGTTATTATGGAAAATCGAATCGAAGAAGTTCAGCTTGGATTGTTCAAGTTAAAGTGCCTTTTGATGCTAATGATCCTGATGATGGAGTTGATACTTCTTACAATCCAGTCAGTTTAAATGAATATAAATTACAGTCTAACAGCAAAGTTTACCCAAACCCGTCCAATGGGGCATTTAAAGTTAGATTCAATTCAACTGCCGACCAATTTGTAAGCGTGAAAATAAATTCTATTAGTGGATCTAAAAGTATTGAGCTACTTCGAGGAAACATAAAATCTGGAACCAACGAACTCAGCTTTCAAACCTTCGATTTGGCTAAGGGATTTTACCTATTGGAGGTCTCTAGTACTAAAGAAATATTACTAAATAAGAAGATAGTTATTGAATAACTATCTTCTTATTTACGATGCCTTTGCTGTGTTTTAATTGAATAAAATATACTCCACTCTCCAAACTATTCACATCTAAATTACACTGACTTCCTTTAGGATCAGTAGCAGGTTTAACTACTGTTTTACCGTTAATATCTTGTATAGAAATTGAACTAACATCAAGGGTACTTTTATTCCACTGAACGGTTACCTTATCTGTTGCAGGAATAGGAAATACTTCTACATTCATATTTACATTAGACCCTGAAACTGACGATGCTTCAACGTCAAACTCAATCTCCACAGAATCTCTTCCACAGAAAGAAATGACTCTCATGAAAGCAAACTGAGTTCCACTACCTGAAAACTGAACTGTAGGGTTTTCTATTGTCGATTTTGTTCCATTTCCAAAAAACCAATACCAATCCGAACCACCTGGAGTTTCGGATTTGAATTCAAATAATCCATTTCCCTTATTTACATAGCTAATTTCTGCCTTTGCTTTATCCTTAAAAGTTATATCATCTAGCGCCATGTCACTTCTTATTCCTCCACCAGTAATACCTCTAAATCGAATTCTGATTATACTTCCCTTATGAGCAGCTAAATCAATTTCATTATTCAGCCATTGTGTTCCTTTGTTTCCAGAAACAACTGGAGTTATATCGTTAGTCCATGAATTATTTTTAAAAATATCCACATGAAGAGCACCCATATTTGCACCATACATATTATACCAATAGTTTAGTTTAGGTATTGTAGCATTTCTTAAATCAATACATGGACTAATTAGTATTGCCTCCTGATTATTGCAACCACCAGATGCTTCTAGGAAAATATATTTTCCTAGTCCATTTCCTAAAGTATGATCTACAAAAGGTCCTGTAGTATTAGTTGGAGTTCCTGCAGCATCAATTCTCCAGTCAATATCATCTTCAGAACCATTAACTCCGTTTATCCAACCATCACCAAGTGCGCAAGTTGTAGCTCCGCAATCGTTATCTGATCCGCACAAATTTAGTTGTTCAAAATCATAGATATAACAGGGAAGTTTTTCTTGAGGATCCAAGTAAACTTGAACATTTGCCACTATAGTATCGTTGAATCTATTTTGGTCTTTTATATCAACCAACCAAATTTTTAGCGTGTTCGAACCTTGTAAATATTTTGCTTTTGTAGAGAATTTATATGAGATAGATTGACCTGCAGAAACAACTCCTGCGTAAGTCTCATTTATAACTGGATCATTATTTACCTGAAAGAAAACATCAATATTTGAAAAAGTTAAACTTTCATTATTTTTAATTTCAATCTCGATTTCCTTACTTGTTGAAGATGACTCACAACTTACCACAGAACCAGCTCCATTTGTGATTTGCGCAATTTCTACATCAGCATTTAATGGACAGTTTACTAAGCCCGGAGCTTTAATTATAGATTGAGTTCTGCGACTTTTAGTTCCATCTGGGGTAACAGCGTCCATAGCAAAATGCATTTCTTTTAATGGATTATAGTTTAATCCTTTGAATATGTAAGGAGATGAATTTTGAGTACCAACTACCTCCATATATTTCGCTCCCATTGTGTAAATATTGTAATTGCTCGCACCAGAAATTGGAGTCCAAATCATTTCCATGCTATCTGGACATATTTTAGTAATGTTAATGCCTGAAGGCTGAGGCGAAATAGAAAATGTTTCAGAAGAAGCTGTCATTCCTGCCGAAGAAACTCGAACTCTTGCTTTTCCTGTAAATGCATTTGGAATTCTCCACTCATAATATCTGGTAGCGGGAGGAACATTAGAAATCATTGTAGACCAATTTTTACCACTATCTAGTGAAAATTCTAACAACAAGGTTCCTTGATTTAAAGGTGCACTCCAACGTACAACTTCATTTTCTCCGGGTACAAATGACTCTCCACCAGTAGGGTATTCTAATTCAATTCCTTCATCTTCTAAATAATATATTACGTGATATTTTTGGGGACCCTGAGCAATCGCTGAACCTTTAACAATAATCTCATAATTACCAGTTGGCATATTAGAGATTACAATTTGTTCCATGTTGTTTAGGTTATCTACTCCAGTCGTAGCAGGGTTATCAAGTGTTGCCGCGCTAGATATATCTAAAATAAAAGGAAGCGTTTTTTGATTTCCTGGAGCTACTATTTCGAGATCCAAGTTATTCACTAGAGGTATTGCAGCGTTAGCCGCTCCGCGAGGATCATTCCAAGCCAACATTATTTTTGCCAATTTTTTATTTGCAGGAATAATAATTTGGTGTGTATCTATTTTCCCGTTTGCAATAGTTCCTGAAAAATGAGTTTGTTCATTAATTACTTGATACGCTTTTCTGGCATTAATTCTTCCGTAACCGAATTTAAAATCTGGTCCTGGCTGTCCAAGATCATCAGCAGTATTGCAGGCAATGCCCTTCATTAAAATTGCATCGGGATAATTATTGCTATTTTTTTCTTTAAATCCTTGGTATAAAACCGCCATTGTTCCTGAAACCCCAGGACAAGACATTGATGTTCCTGTTTTAAAAACATAATCGTTAACATCAGTTGTGCTCCAAACTTGAGTACCAACCGCAGAAATTTCAGGCTTTATCCGACCATCTCTTGATGGGCCTCTGCTACTTGAACTAGTCAAACCGTCTAAATAATTCAGATTAGCTACGGTTAACACATTCTTCGCTACTTTATGCCCCCCTGTTATATTGTACCAACCCCCATTTGCAGTTCCCGCGTTACCTGCAGAAAACACATGCAATAATGACGACATATTCTCTGTTTGAATATCTAACTCACGGGCAAAACTTGTGTAGCCTGCGTTCTGACCATTTGAATATGATGTACTTGTAATTTTAATATCGTGTTTTACATAATGACTCGCAATAGAATCAAAACCGGGGTATCCCTCACCTGCTGCGCCGTAAACATAAATTGTAGACGCTGGAGCCATTCCGCGAGCCAATGGATCTAAATTCCCAGCCCCCATTATAGTGCCGCCAACATGATCTCCGTGATCGCCGTTGTTTGTAGTTATGTATTGTTTTCCTATTCTTCCAGCATAATCCAAATGAGGTCCGATTACTCCGTCATCTTGAAGCATAACACTGATTCCCTCTCCATCAAGTTCTTTACTTAAACCAGTGTAAGATTTAGTCAACCCTCCTATTCTTTGAGCATTTCTCGCTTTATAATTTTCTGCATGTCCTACTTCATCTATTGGCTCGATAAACTGAATACATTCAATTTCGGCTAATGCATTCAAATTAACTACTGGAATTTCTAGTCTATAACTCGAAGCACTTGCACTAAACCGAATTACCTCTGCATTGACTCTAACAAGCTTTTCTTTAATTAACTTTTCATTCAGGTTAGAAAAAGTAACTGCATTAACTCTTACAGATGCTCCAAAAATCATGTGTTCCGGTAATCTAGAATGATTAGCTATTGAAGGATCGAATTTCATATTAACTGGAATATCAGACAATCCGTTAATTCCAAAAGCGACCAATTGATCGTGATCAACATTATTAGTAATTGTTACGTAATATGCCTTATTGCCCAAATAATCTCCAACGAAAAGACCTAATGATGCCAAGACCTTAATTTGACCATTATTTATAAAATTACTTGTAATGGCTATGCCTGTGAATGGATTAGCTTCAGTTACTCCTTTCAGCAATTGTTTAGATATCACATGTTCTATTTCCAATGTTCCACTCAATAACTCTACACGAGTAGATTCATTTTGTGAGAGTGCGCTTAATGAAATTGAGAGGGAAACCAGAAACGAAAATATTCTTACCATGTGATAATTTTAAGACGCTGAAAGTAATTATTATTAGTGCAGCTTAGCATAAGTTTTAAGACGTATTAATTTGCAAAAAGGTTGATTTAGGTACAACTTTATGCAATTGAACCAATTCAATCTGAATTTTCAAGGTTTTTACCATTTCAAAAGCTTCTTAGTTTGAAGTAAACAGAAAGAATAATTAACTTCGCAACTTCAATTTTTTTTTTAGTAACAAACATTATTATGATTTTAAGAAAACTTGCAATTGTAGCGCTCGGAGCAGCTGCACTTACTTCATGTAAAGAAGGAGGCGACTCAATGGAAGGAGCTGATTTGACAACTAACTGGGATAGCTTAAGCTACAGTATTGGAATTAGTGTAGGAAACGGTCTGAAAGGACAACAGTTAAGGGACGTTTCTCCAAAAGTAATTGCACAAGGAATTAATGATGTTTTAGATAGCACAGCTCTTATTGATGGCGAGGAAGCAAATGCCATAATTGGAGCTTTTATGGATAAAAAGAGAAACGAAAAGTCTGCAGTCGCTGCCTCAGTTTCTGAAGGATTTTTAGAAGAAAATGCTAAAAACCCGGACGTAGTTACGACTGGATCTGGACTTCAATATATTGCCATTAAAGAAGGAACAGGTGATAAACCTTCATCAACTGATAAAGTAAAGGTTCATTACCATGGAACATTGGTTAATGGCAACGTATTTGATAGTTCAGTTGATCGCGGAGAGCCTGTAGAATTCCCAGTAAATGGAGTGATTCCTGGATGGGTTGAAGGCCTGCAATTAATGTCAGTTGGATCTAAATACAAGTTTTTCATTCCTTCAGAATTAGCATATGGCGAAAGAGGTGCTGGACAAATGATTGGACCTGGAGAAACGCTGATATTTGAAGTTGAGTTACTTGGTATAACAAAAGGTGAATAATTATGAAAATTAGAATAATAACATTAGCAGTTTTCTTAGGATTATTTTCTACCGCAATTGCTGGTAAGAAAGGAAAAAAAGATAAGAAAAGAACGAAAACCGAAACGAAAACTATGGAATTAAAAAACGAATTGGACTCACTATCTTACGCATTAGGAATTAGCATAGCGAACAACTTAAAATCTCAAGGTGTAGATGACATCAACTCCGCTGCAATGTCTGCAGCAGTAAAAGACGTTTATGCTGGAAACGATTCAATAATGAAGACTGATGACGCTAATGAATTTATCAATAGCTATTTTGCTGGAGCGGCAGAAAAAAAATCAGGAGAAGCTCAGGAAGAGGGAAAAAAGTTCCTAGCTGAAAATGCAACTAAAGATGGTGTAATTGTACTTGCAAGTGGATTACAATACAAGGTTATTAAAATGGGCGAAGGTCCTAAACCAAGCAAAGACGATAAAGTGACAACACATTATCATGGAATGCTTATGGATGGAACTGTTTTCGATAGTTCAGTAGATCGTGGCGAACCTGCTACTTTCCCAGTTGGTGGAGTTATACCTGGTTGGGTTGAAGCACTTCAATTAATGCCGGTTGGATCAAAATGGAAATTATTTATTCCTTCAGAATTGGCTTATGGTGATAGAGGAGCTGGACCAAAAATCGGCCCTGGCGCAACTCTAGTTTTCGAAGTAGAGCTTTTAAGTATTGCTAAGTAATAGCTACAAAACATATTAATAAAGAAAGGCGCTATTAGCGCCTTTTTTTATGCTTCAAATAGTTGAAATGCTAAAGGTATTGATTCAATAATATCACCTGCATTCATAGCTTCCTCTCCAAGTTTTTCAGCAGCAATATCTCCAGCTAAACCATGCAGATAAACTCCAAGTATTGCCGCATACATTGGATGATACCTACGAGCCAATAAGCCTGTAATTATTCCTGAGAGCACGTCCCCACTGCCTGCAGTAGCCATTCCTGGATTTCCTGTCGAATTGTAATATACTCTTCCATCAGGAAGTGATATTTGTGAATTTGGACCTTTTAGAATAACAATGCACTCAAACTTTTTAGAAAACTCTATTTGTGCTTTAAGCCTATCAAATGAATCTTCAGTATTTATAATTAAGCGTTTGAACTCTCCAAGATGCGGAGTAAAAATTGAATTTTGAGGAATAAAACTTAACCAGGTTTTATTTTCAGATAAAATATTGAGTGCATCTGCATCAATCAACATTGGTACTTTACAATTCTGAATTAAAGTCTTCAGAAAGTTCGTACTGGATTTACCAACTCCAATTCCTGGTCCTATTCCAATTGAAGTATAAGCATCGATTGCAGGAACCGAAGATATTTCTTCATCACCAAGTAACACAGACATAGCTTCTGGACAACTCACTTGCATCGGAATTAAAAGCGAATCAGGTATCCCCATCGTAAGTAACCCTAAACCGGAACGCATTGCGGCTTTTGCCGATAGGATTGCTGCACCTCCCTTAGTTTTACTTCCAGCTACCATTAGAGCGTGACCAAAACTTCCTTTATAATTGTGCTTTTGTCTAGGTTGTAAAATTTCTGAAATTTCTTGTGGTTGAATATAATTATAGGTTGATTCTGCATCTTCAATACTCTTGTTGTCCAGCCCTATATCTAATAACTTCCAATCACCTACTCGATTTACATTTTCCGAAATAAAAAAACTATGAGGTGGTGACTGAAAAGTTAATGAAACATTTGCTTCAATAGAGATTTGGTCTTTTTGGTTCAACGTATCCATGAACAAACCTGCAGGCAAGTCAATGGAAATAATAAACTTTCCTGATGCATTTAATTCTTGAACGCTCTTTTTAAGTAGTCCTTTCAGCGGTTTATTCAAACCCGAACCCAACAAAGCATCAATTAAGATATGGCCACTTTTTATATTGATTTTATCAGATTCCGAATAATCTTCGGTTTCAATAGACAACTTTTTAAGCCTTTCAAGGTTAGTTACAAAATCTTTAGAGTCCTTTTTAGAAAATCGAATTATCGAAACCTCTACCTTATAGTTTTCTGCAATCAATAGTCTCGCTATAGCAAGGCCATCTCCACCATTATTTCCTGTACCACAAAATACTTGGAATTTAGACTCCTCTGAAAAATTCTTCAGAATCCAACTTACACAAGACTTAGATGCTCGCTCCATCAGATCGATGGAACTTATTGGTTCATTCTTGATCGTAAATTTATCTGCGGTTCTTTTTTGTTGAGCACTAAGAATTTTCATTCAATATTTTTTTATGAATCTTCATAACCTGAGAAATCAAAGAATTCTCTTCATCATTGCGAATAAAAAAATCTGAAAGTGCCTTCTTTTTATCTTCAGCCCATTGATTATTGATTCTTGACTCTACCTCACTTTTTGAAATGACATCTCTTTTCATTACTCGGTCAATTCTGGTTTCAAGAGGAGCACTTACTAAAATAATTTTATCGCATCCAAAGTGACTTCCGCTCTCAAAAAGAATGGCGGCTTCCTTAACCACATAAGGAGCGCTAATATTATCCGTTTTCCATTTTTCAAAGTCTGTGGATACCACAGGATGTATAATTGCATTTAACTGCTCCAGTATTTTCGGGTATCCAAAGGATTCTCTCGCAATAAGCTTTCGATTAACAGTGCCATTAACTATACTGTTTTCACCAAAAAGTGTTTTTATTTTATTCTGAACCTCACCATCAATATCAAGAATTCGTTTTGCACGGTCATCAGCAATATATATTGGAATATTCAGCAAAGCGAACAGCCTAGAAACAGTCGTTTTTCCGGCCCCTATACCACCTGTTAGACCAATTACTATCACAATCAGTTTTTAAGTATGTACTCTACTCTGTGAGGACTGTAACTTAGTACCTCAACATGACTTGGTGACTTTACCATTTTTACCGTCATATATTTTTTAGATATATCAAAATCCATCGCTTCAACAATAAAAGAAAACTGACTAGCATTTAAATTATCAAAGTCTGTTAGCCCAATTTTCACTCGAATCGAAACAGAGTTTGGGAATAGTTTGATCTCTTTTCCTGAAGTATCAGCTATTATTTCAATAGGCACCGTCAATTCTTTTTCTGTTGCCTTATCGACAAGAACAACTAATCGCACATACTTTGTACTTGAACTAAAATTCTTAGGGAAATTCAGATCTACATCTTTCGATACAGATTTCTCTAGTTCGTCTAATACAAGCAAGTCAGAGGAAATAAAATCCAACTTATTCAACAAAGAAGTTGGACCAGAAAGAAGAATCTGTTTTGGAATGACTGAAATCGAATCTTTTAAATAACACTGATTTTTTATTGTATAATCGACGTTTGGACGAACATCTATTCTTCGTTGAGTAATTGGATCAGTAATAATTCTAAGCGAATCTAAATTAATGCTTTCAATTTTTATATCCGAAGGTATTTCAGAATCCGCAAGCTCTTTTAAACGAGATTTAGGGATAATACTTAAATCCCCATCCGTCCTAAATTTCTTAATACCTGAATTATAGTCAACTGAAAGAGAATCTAGACTTCCAAACAAATAAAACGAAAGCAGCTTAAAACCAAAACCATTTACCTCAACTGTCAAAAATTCAGGTAAATCATTTACGATCACTTGATTCTTCGGAACGTTTTCATAACGTAGCGGAAAATTTAACTCTGTCGAGTAATCTTTTGTAAACGCATTTAACAGCCAAAACACAGTTGTTAAACACAAACAAATAAGAAATACCGAGAGGTTTTTACCTAATCTTATCCCAAAAACAACTTGGGAATTTTCATCAGAAGAATGTAGGTTTACCTCATCCACACATTACTTGTTTTTTTCTATTTCAGCCGCAGCTTCAGTAGCGTTACCAGCAGAAAAATCTAACGAAACAGCTGATTTTTCTACTCGCATTTTTGCTCCACCATCAGCTTCTAACATAATAGTGGTTTCATTAATGTCTTTGATCTTACCATGAATTCCTCCAATGGTAACCACCTTATCTCCTTTAGCTAAAGACTTTCTAAATTCTTTTTGCTTCTTTGCCTTTTTTTGTTGAGGTCTAATTATAAAGAAGTAAAAAACAAGTGCTAAAGCACCGAAAAAAACCATATTCATGGCTCCACCGCCTCCCGAAATTTGTAATAATATCATATTATATAATCTATTTTGATTCTTCTGTAGCTATAGTTGGTTGACCTACAACAATTGTTTCTTCTGTATTTTCAGCTTCGGTTTCTTCAGCTGCTGGCTTAATAATATTTCCAGTAAGCGCAACAACAGTAGTACTAGGTTGCGTATTAGCTATAACAGAAACTTTTTTATGCTGTTTACCGTTTTTTCCTTCACTATTAAAAACTACTCGTATTTCAGCAGATTCTCCTGGTGCTATTGGTTTTCTTGGCCAATCTGGAACTGTACAACCACAACTTCCTTTGGCAGAACTTATCACCAAATCAGATTCACCAACATTAGTAAACTGATAGGTAAACTTTACTTTTTCGCCCTGAGTAATTTCACCAAAATCATATAACTCATTCTCGAATTTGATTTCAGTCAAATTTTCAACTATGTCTGTTGTAACTTCTTTTTTTTCCTCACTGCAAGCAACCAATAAAAAAAGGGCGCTTATAAATGCAAAGTATTTCATCGTCTTTTATTCTTTTTGTTTGTTTTCACAAAAATAATAAAAGCCGTGAGGCCTATCCCATCTTATTTACCCTTTAAAAGTTCTTTAGTTCTTTTTAGTATTCCATCAGATTGATAGTGATAGTATTTTTCAGCTATTGCTCCAAAGCTTGAATAAAATCGTGCAGTACCATCGTTATCAGAACCTTCAAAATCAAAGGTTTTATTTGAATTTGAAAATTTGTTTATTAACTCTGAAATCAAAAGTGGCATTGCTCCTATTTCTTTTCCTTTTTCTCCCAATGCGGTAAAGATTAATGTGACTCTTTTTTCACTGACTAAAACCATTGCAAAAGCGACATTCTCTCCTTGAAGCTCAATCGCATACATCTCAGCAAAATCAGCTACTGAAATTAACTTTAATTCCTGAAACCAAGCTTTGCTTAATCCATAGTTCTTCTGTGATTGGAAAAGTTCAATTGCTTCTACAATTGAGTTTTTATCGGATTCCTTAAAATAAGCACCTGATTTTTGTGCTTTTTTTATACCTCGTTGTGTATTCGTTTTAAAAAACTTTCGTAAAGCTTCATGAGTTTGATTTAATGGAAGAATCAAATTGATTCTTTCTGCACAAGACAAGCTCAAAAATATTTTTTCCTGAACGACAATATCAACATAGCTAACGGAGGCTAATAACAGCGTTTCAAGCTTATTTACGGAAGGAATAGAAGATAAGTTAGTAAACGTATTTAGCCGCTGTATATGGTTTATTTGGCCCAAATACTTTACCCCAAATTTTGATTTTAGCGAAACTGGCATTAATGCTTCGTAATTACCGAATATTAATCCTTTCCAATTATTTGAAACTATATCTAGATAATACGTATAGCCATATATATGCTCATTTGAAGCAATTGCAATCATTTCATTCCATTTCTGATCTTCTATTTCAGAACGATTTAATAATCTCCAATTACTCATAGTTCCTTAACAGATTGAAGTAAATCAGAAAGTAGATTTTGCCAACCTTGCCAAGGATCCAATTGGCTCAATGAATCAGAGTGCCAAACGAAACAGAATTCACCATTTACTTTCCTAACTTCCTTTGCTAACTTTAATGCTTCAACCAAAACACTTTCCGGCTCAGCGGGATGATAATATTTATAGGTTGCTTCCATGAAACAAAAAGGATGTAACAATAAGTTTGTTTCAATTTCCAGCTCTAAATCATAGAAATAATAAGGAGTGCAAATCGAGGCCCTAAATCCTGAGTGATCCGGATATCCCATAGAAAAATCATCTGTAATTTCTAGATCCATCAGACTCCGATAAGTATCGGGTAGATGTAATTTCAAAAAATGTTGACGGCTATATTTCACAGGATAATGAAGCACTTTTGAAAGTCGTGTAAGTTCAATGGCCAATTTCTCAGAATTATCATTTGAAGCAAAACTGGGATGTAAACCAACAAATGAATAATCATTTACATGCTTTATGACCGATTGAAATTTGCGTGAAGTAATAGAAACATTCTTATCGTTTTTATCATAATCACCCACTAAAAAAAAGTAAACAAACTTCATCTCAAATTTTTTCTGAATAGCAATCAGCTGATCAAAAACTTCAAATGGATCTTCACTATTTCCAATCAATGTGCTCAGACGTTTTTTCAAATTAACAAAATCTGTTTGAATAATATCTTTAGCAATCCCGGCTACTGTGCGTACTATCCCTTTTTCTTTATAAGCAAAGGCGCTATCAACATCTATTGTAGGAACAATTTGAAAGTTTGATTTTTGAAATCGAAGAGACTCAAATTTCTTCTCCAGTATTTCTTTCAATTCCAAAGCCCATGTATTTATGACTGGTAATCCCAAAAAATTAGCATTATACGCTAAACTGTGCTTTGCTGAAAATCTACCATGCTTATCCTTGACGTGCGGCAAATAC
The DNA here is from genome assembly GCA_913020435.1 of uncultured Flavobacteriales bacterium. Taxonomy (GTDB): domain Bacteria; phylum Bacteroidota; class Bacteroidia; order Flavobacteriales_G; family Salibacteraceae; genus UBA6770. The sequence continues at coordinate 29,311 of CAJVZZ010000007.1, forward strand.
TCTTCGTATCGTGCAGCCAAATAAAACGTCGCAGAAAATAAATCAAATGGAAATTGAGAGTCATTTACTCTAAACAAGCCGACTCCTTTATCCGTTGCAAACACTGGTACTTCAAATTGTTCTATACCTCTTTCGAAAAGCAACCCGTATGGCACGAAATTCAACTCATTACCTGTAGACCGATAGGAATAGGAGAATTTCGGTCCATTATATCCTTCGAATACGCTTTCAATATCCGTAAAGCTAACTGTCAGCTTTAAAATATCTCTTAGAATCAAGTTTAATGAGTACTTGACTCGTGGTGTTAGCTGCTGAGAATAAACCAGTATATCCAAATTCATGAACCGCTAAAGTAAGCCTTCATCTGCAAAACTGAAATAAGAATTTTCCGCGATAATAATATGATCTAACACGGGTATATCAAGAATATTCCCAGAATCCTTAATTTTTTTTGTCAAATTAATATCAGCTTGACTTGGTTTCAAATTTCCTGACGGGTGGTTGTGTGCTAATATAATAGCACTTGCTAGATTATCTATTGCTGCTTTAAAAATTACTCTTAAATCGGCTACTGTACCGCTAATACCGCCAGAACTAATCCTGATTTTTTTTATTACTTTATTAGCTCTATTCATCAAAATAATCCAAAACTCTTCAGTATTCAAATCACTCAATTCGGCATGTAGCAGCTCAAAAGCGTCATTACTAGAAGCTATTTTATTTTTTACATTAATTTCTTGCGACCTCCTTCTTCTTCCTATTTCTAATGCGGCAGCAATCGCTATAGATTTTGCTTCTCCTATTCCTTTGAAACTTTGAAGTTCTGATAAGTTATATTTTCCTAGTTCGACTAAACTGCTTGAAGCCGAATCTAGAATTCGTCTAGCTAGCTCTACCGCACTCTCATTTCTGCTTCCAGAACCAAGAATAATGGCAAGTAACTCCGCATCGCTTAGAGAGGATCTGCCCTTAAGAATGAATTTTTCACGTGGCCTATCGTCTTCAGCCCATTGCTTAATGGAGGTTTTGGAAGATTTCATACAATTAAAGTGACAAAAAAAGCCCTTCACGATAATTCGTGAAGGGCTTTAAATAAATTAAGAAATAAAGACTATTTCTAATCGTTATTCATTTCTTCTGCAGCTTCTTCAACGACTTCTGTAGCTTCACCAGCAGCAGCATCCATTTCTTCTACTGCTTCTTCCATAACTTCACCTGCATCTGATGCTTCATCACCAACTGCTTCCATCATATCTTCAGCCTCGACAGTTACTTCTTCAGTAACTTCCTGAACTTCTTCCTTCACTTCTTTCTTTTCCCCTTCAGCACATGCAATAAACATTGCAGCCGACATGAAAACCATTAGTACTTTTTTCATAATTGTTGTTTTAGATTATCAAAAATAGTACGTTTGTTGGGATGTGTTAACTTTTGAGAAGATGTTATGTACAATTGTATCTTAATTAGTTGATTATATAGCAAAAAAAAGCCTTTTCGGGAAATCCAAAAAGGCTTAACTTTATATTAGTGCGAGCTACTACTTAAAGTGCAGCAACCTTTTTTGACAGTTTAGATTTCAAATTAGCAGCCTTATTGGAATGAATAATATTTTTCTTTGCCAACTTATCTATCATTGAGAATACCTTAGGTAAAGATGCAGCTGCAACTTTTTTGTCAGTCTCTATTCTTAACTCACGAATAGCATTTCGTGTAGTCTTGAAAACATAACGATTAAGCTCTCTACGAACCTTGATCTGTCTTATTCTTTTTAATGCTGACTTATGATTTGCCATACCTGTTTTTTATTTAAAAAAATTGTAGCCCATAGGAGAATCGAACTCCTGTTACCAGGATGAAAACCTGGCGTCCTAACCACTAGACGAATGGGCCATTTTAAAATCCAAACTTTTATAATTTGAATCTTCATAACAACAGCTTTTTTCAAAGCGTGTGCAAAAGTAACTATCCTTTTAAAAACACAAAATATATTCCTTCTTTTTTTTAATTATATCTACGTATTAATTAACAATTATCATAAATCGGAATCAAAGCATGTCTTAAATTTGTGCAATGAAATTAATACTATTGTCGATTGGCTTATTAGGATTAGGATTTGCAGGGATTGCTATTAAAATTCTTGTTAAAAAAGAAGGTACATTCGCAGGAACATGCGCGTCAAACAATCCTATGTTAAACGAAGATGGGCAACCCTGCAGTTTTTGTGGCGCATTACCAGATGCTAAGTGTCAAAAAGAGGAATAGATTTAGTTCAAGTCTATCTCAAGCATTTCTTCTAATCCTTGTGTAGTGTAGAATTTATAGTTTCTATCTTTTCCTTCATAAATTAGGAAAGCGTCTAATGTTTCGCCTTGTTCCGATAGGAGAAAACCTATGCTTTTTTCGAGCCCCATAACCATAAAAGCAGTTGCAAAAGCATCAGCTGTAGCGCAATCATTGGCCACAACAGTAGCACTGAGAAGCGAATTCTTTGCGGGAAATCCTGTTGTTGGATTAATGGTATGATGAATATTGACTCCATCAATTTTAGTGAATTTTCGATAATTCCCAGATGTAGCAATTGCTTTATCCAATACTCTCAACTTTGCTTGAATTGATCTTGCTTCCTCTTCTGAAGATGGTTTATCTATTCCTATTAGCCAGTTATCACCTGATGGGTGGATTCCTTTGGCGTACATTTCTCCTCCTAATTCTATTAAAAAAGAACTCACTCCAGAATTAATAAAATAATCAGCTACTATATCAACCGAATAGCCTTGTGCTATTGCATTAAAATCAAATTGCTTACGAAAACCTGTTTGCAATAGTCTAACTGATTCACTAAGATTCGAACTTAACATAAGCTCATCTATCTTACAAACTCTCGAACCTTTGAATAGTTTAACTGAGTCTAATTGAAGTGATTTCAAAAGTTCTTGAATCTTTCCCGTATCAATTGACAATGTATTTTCATTTGCCGATCCCAACCCATAATAATCTAATAATGGCTTTACTAAAGGGTTGAAGGATCCTTCAGTGGCTCGGTGGTAAGTTAAGGAAAGACTAAGGTTACTAATAAAATGCTTATCCAACAATACAGAATCCTGACCAGAATTAAATTTCGAAATTATACTCTCCTTGTTCCAAGTAGACATCGAGAAATCAATCTCGTTTAAAATAGAATCGATGTCTTTTTTAACGATTGTATCTTCCGAAAAATACTTAATGGAATAAGTAGTTCCTTGGGCACGGCCTTTAATTACTTTCCTGAGATTACTTTTTTTGTATTCTAAGGCAACATCATTACTGCACGAGCTAAATAGCACAACATATATAATACATTGAATGAATAAGCTTTGGAAAGTTCGAAATATTATATTCATATGATCAAAGTACAGGATTCAAAACAAAAAACCTCTCCAGAAATCAGAAAGAGTTTTAAAGTATTTTATCCTCCGAAATCATCGAAGGCAACATTCTCAGGAGGTACTCCCCATTCATCACACATCTTCAATACTGCTTGATTCATCATTGGAGGACCACAGAAATAAAATTCTATATCTTCAGGAGCGTCGTGTTTTGATAAATAGTTATCAATCACAGATTGGTGAACGAAACCAACAAACCCATCTCCTTCGTCTTCCATGTTATTTTTAACTTTCCAATTATCTTCTTCCAAAGGTTCAGAAAGCACTAAATGAAATTTGAAATTAGAAAAATCTTTCTCCAACGCATAGAAATGATCTAAGTAGAATAACTCCCGTTTTGATCGACCACCATACCAATACGATACTTTACGACCAGTTTTTACTGTTCTAAACAATTCATACAAATGAGACCGCATTGGGGCCATACCAGCACCACCACCAACGTATAACATTTCAGAATCATTATCTTTAATGAAGAAATCTCCATAAGGCCCTGATACAGTGACTTTATCGCCTACTTTTCTTGAGTAAATGTATGAAGAAGCAACACCAGGATTAACGTCCATCCAGCCATTTTTCTCTCTATCCCAAGGTGGGGTAGCAATACGAACATTCAACATAATTTTCCTACCCTCTGCTGGATAAGAGGCCATAGAGTAAGCTCTTTCAACAACCTCATCATTTTTCATTGATAAAGGCCATAAATTAAATTTATCCCACTCAACTTTGAACTTATCAAGCTCACCCGGGTGTTCCTCAGGATGTGCTTCAATTTCAAAATCAGAAAAAGGAACGACCGTTTTAGGGATTTCAATCTGAATATAACCACCAGCTTTGTATTCCATATCCTCTGGCAACTCAACAATAAATTCTTTGATAAAGGATGCGACACTATAGTTTGATACAACTGTTGCTTCCCATTTCTTGATGCCAAAAATTTCTTCAGGAATTGAGATTTCCATATTCTCTTTTACCTTTACCTGACATCCTAAACGAAAATCTTGAGCAATTTCTTTTCTTGAGAAATTCGGTACTTCGGTAGGAAGGATGGATCCACCACCACTATGCACTTGACATGTGCATTGTATACAAGTTCCACCTCCACCACAAGCAGAAGGCAAAAAGATTCCATTACTACTGAGGGTAGCGAGTAATGAACTTCCAGCTTCAACTTCAATTTCTTTTTCTCCGTTAATCTTAATCATTACCGGTCCTGATGTCGATAGTTTAGCTTTTGCAAACAAAAGCAGTGACACCAAAAGAAGGGTTACTATTAAGAAAACAACTATGGCTGCTGTTAGCGTGATTCCCATTTGATAAATTTTATAGTTGTATAATTATAATTCGATTCCCATGAAACTCATAAAGGCAATTCCCATGAGTCCTGTAATAATAAACGTAATTCCCAAGCCTCTTAATGGAGCAGGCACATGCGAGTATTTAATTTTTTCTCTAATTGCTGCAATTGCAACAATTGCTAAAAACCAACCAACTCCTGAACCTAATCCAAAAGAAGTTGCTTCTGCAATAGTAGAGTACTGACGCTCTTGCATGAATAAAGCACCTCCCAAAATCGAACAGTTTACAGCGATAAGCGGCAAGAAAATACCTAATGCTCCATATAATGCCGGAGCAAACTTTTCTACAATCATTTCTACTAATTGAACCATTGACGCGATTACAGCAATGAACATAATGAATGATAAGAAACTCAAATCTACCGTTGCAAAGTCATCTCCTAGCCAAGCAAGAGCGCCTTCTTTCAAAACATAGTTCTCCAGCAAGTAGTTTATAGGAACAGTGATACCTAAAACAAAAATTACAGCTGCACCAAGCCCAACTCCAGTTTTCACAGTTTTAGATACTGCTAAGTATGAACACATACCTAGGAAATAGGCGAAAATCATATTGTCTATGAAAATACCTTTTACAAATATGTTTACTAATTCAGTCATGATTTATTTTCTAAATTGAAATTAGTGTGATTCGATTAATGCAGTGTTCTTAGAACGCTGAATCCAAATAATAATTCCTACAATGATTAATGCCATTGGAGGTAGAATAACAAAGTTATTATTCATATATCCAAAAGCATACACTGCATCTGGAATTATCTGAATACCAAAGATTTTTCCTGCTCCGAATATTTCACGAACTACAGCAACAACCACAAGCACCCAACCATATCCGATTGCATTTCCAAAACCATCTAATAATGATGGCCAAGGTTTATTTGCCAATGCAAATGCCTCTAGACGTCCCATGATAATGCAGTTAGTAATAATAAGTCCAACGAAAACTGATAGCTGCTTACTTACATCATATACAAATGCCTTCAAAACTTGATCAACCAAAATTACTAAGGCAGCTACAATAACCAACTGAACAATAATTCTAATTCGATCAGGAATTCCGTTTCTTAATAATGAAACAATGACGTTACCAGCCATCATTACGAACATTACCGAAATAGTCATGACTACAGCGTTTTTAACCTGAGTGGTAATCGCTAGAGCAGAGCATATACCCAATACTTGAATCGTAATTGGGTTTTGATCGTTTAAAGGATCTATTAAAAGTTGTCTATTTTTCTTTGAAAATAGAGGCTCTTTTTCTTCAACTGTAACTGTTTCAGCCATAATTAAGAATTTGATTTTTGAAAATAAGGTTGATAAACCCCAAAAGTTCTAATGATCATTTCTTCAACACCTTTAGAAGTAATGGTTCCGCCAGTGATACCATCTACACCGTAATCAGTAGCGTCACCTCCTCCACTTTTAAAGACCTCAAGGGCAACTGCACCATCTTTATAAATGTAATCTCCTGAGAATTGACCTTCAAAAGAAGTCTGATTAATCTCAGCACCAAGACCAGGTGTTTCTGTTTTGTGATCGAAGTTAGCACCAAAAATGGTATTCAAATCTGATTCTAAAGAAACGAAGCCCCATATTGGACCCCAAAGACCAGTTCCAACCATAGGAACCACATAAATCTTCTTACCTTCTTTTTCACAAACAAACATTGGATATAACATTTCCTCAGATGTTTTAGCTTTTGCCCTTAATTCCTTGAATTGTTTTTTAACATTAACATTAAAAGCTAATTCACCTTCTACTATCTCTCCAATATGATTTATTACAACTTGCTCAACAACATATTTATCAAACAATTCAGATGCTTGATCCCTGTCTGTAACAATGTTTATTGAAGAAAGAATGTTCTGCATTTTCTCCAGTTTCACGTTCTTGTCCTGAAATGGTTTTAGCTCCATTGCTGCTACCGCCAATAAAGAACCAACAACTACAACCATTACTATGGCAAAACCAAATGTATATCCGCTACTATTTTTATTTATTCCCATATCTAAACCTTTATGCTATTACTTGCGCTCGCTTGAGACGTTTACTAATATTTCCCTGAACTACGTAATGATCAATCAATGGCGCCATTACATTCATAAATAAAATAGCCATCATAATTCCCTCAGGATAAGCTGGATTGAATACTCGAATCATTATTCCAAGCAAACCGCAAAAGAATCCATATATCCACTTACCCATATTTGTTTGTGCGGCACTGACTGGGTCAGTTGCCATAAAAACCATTCCGAAGAAAAACCCACCTATTACAAGCTGGTGGTGTGCTGGTATTTCCATATAACTATTTGCTCCCCACATGTTAAATAGGTAACCCATTACATAACCACCGATTATCATAGAAAGCATTATTCTCCAACTTCCAATTCCAGAGGCAATAAGAATAACTGCTCCAATTAAACAGGCCAGAACAGAGGTCTCACCAACTGATCCTGGTATAATTCCGATCATGGCGTCCATAAAAGGTGGAATTCCAGCAACTCCTTGATCAACAGCATTTCCTAATGCAGTTGCACCAGTATACCCATCAACAGTCTGCATTCCGTCAGTAGCAACCCAAACAGAATTACCTGACATTTTAGTAGGATAAGCAAAGAATAAAAATGCTCTAGCTGTAAGCGCAGGATTAAGAATATTCATTCCAGTACCGCCAAACACTTCTTTCCCAAAAACAACTGCAAAAGCTGTCGCTACTGCAACCATCCAAAGAGGAACTTCAACAGGCATAATTAAAGGAATTAACATTCCAGAAACCAAGAACCCTTCTTGGATAGAATGCCCATTTTTAATGCAGAATAGAAATTCAACTCCAAGACCAACACCATAAGATACAATGACCAGCGGCATAACCCTAATTGCACCATAAATCACCATATCGATAAATTCAGCTGACTCTCCTATCGCAAGAAAATGCTGATAACCCACATTATACATTCCGAAAAGCAGACAAGGAACAAGAGCTAGGATTACCGTAACCATCGTTCTTTTTAAATCTATTCCATCCCTAATGTGTGCACCATTTTCCGTCGCATGACCTGGAACAAATAAAAATGTTTCAAATCCATCAAATACAGGCCAATACTTCTGGAGCTTTCCACCCTTTTCAAAGTTTGGCTTTACGCTGTCAACTATATTTTTTAAAAACTTCATAATCTATACTCCAATTAGCTCAACTCTTTTTTAATTAAATCAAGACCATTTCTTACGATCTCTTGAGAATTTATTTTTGAAGTACATCCAAATTCGCAAAGTGCGAAATCCTCAGGTACCACTTCATAAATTCCTAGATTTTCCATTTGTTCAATGTCGTTAATTATTATAGACTTCAACAATTGAACGGGGTAAATGTTGAATGGAAAGACCTTCTCATATTGACCTGTCATCACAAAAGCTCGTTCTTCACCATGAACTCCTGTACCTAGGTTGTACTTTTTATTTGGCATTGCCCACGAAAAGAATGTGTTAGACAAAGAAAATTTATCAAGTCCCGGAGCAACCCAACCAAAAAACTCTGATTCATGATCTTCACGAATAGCCGTTACTTGGTGATGGTAATATCCCAAATAACCTACTGCTTCAACTTTATCTCCAGTTAAAACATTACCAGAAATAAATCGAGCACCAGCATTTATGTTGCCTTTAGAGATAGAGACAACTGAACTACCCAAAATCATTGTATAATAGCTTGGCGATTTAACTTCAGCACCAGTGACCGCTACTACTCTAGTATTCTGAACCTTTCCCGTATTCAAAAAAGCTCCTATAGCAGCTAAGTCTTGAGGGTTGACAGTCCAAACAACTTCACCTTTGTTTATGGGCTCAATGTGATGAATCTGAACACCGACGTTACCAGCTGGATGCGGTCCGTTGATTGAATGCATTGTACAATTATTCAACCCAGCGAAAACGCCTTTATCACTTCGAGTAACAACATTTACAGCGCCAGTTGTCATTTTTGCTAATGCATCAATTCCAGCCTGTAAGTCTAACAATCTATCTTTTAAAATGAAGTTGTAATCAGGTGCTAGCGGAGAAGAATCGAAAGCAGAAATAAATATCGTTTTGGCATCTTCACTTGCATCTGCCATAACATCAAACGGCCGCTTTTTTATTAGTGGCCATTGGCCTGCTTTCTGAAGAATGTCAATCATTCCTGCTTTATCAGCAGCCTTAACATTAGAGACATTAAATTCCTCAAATTTTGTTTCATTATCAGCTAAAACTCGAACTTCTAATATTCTACGCTTTGCACCACGAACAACTTCGGCCACTTCACCAGAAACCGGAGAAACAAACTTTATGTTATTATTGGCTTTATCATGAAATAATGGAGTTCCTGCCTTAACCTCATCGCCTTCTTTAACTTCTAATTTTGGAATTACTCCATGAAAATCAGTAGGCTTTAATGCTACAGTAGCTGACTTTATGATACCTAGCTTTTGTTGAGCTATACCTACCAACTTAATATCAACACCTTTACTAATCTTGACGTTTTTTGACATCTATGACTTGTTTATTATAGATCGAAATTTCGCGGCAAATTTAACGTATAAATCCGTTGTTCAATTTGATTATCAATGAAGGATAAATGTATCAAAAAGAAAACAGTACTTAAGCTTTCCATTCCCACCTGTAAAACACCTAAATTCAGTAGATTACGTATTCGTCTATACCTCATAATAGATGCAGTTTAGAATAGTTCTAAATAAGAATGTGAAGTATAAAAAAAGCCCTCTTCAAATAAATGAAGAAGGCTTATTAATTTTGATGTCAATTAGCCTAAGCCAATACTGCTTTTACTTTATCAGCTGCTTCTTGAAGTACAATTGCTGATTCTACTTTTAAACCAGAATCATCAATAATCTTCTTTGCTTCTACAGCATTTGTTCCTTGTAGTCTTACAATAATCGGGACCTCTATATTCCCCATGTTTTTGTAGGCATCTACAACGCCTTGAGCAACTCTATCGCAACGAACGATCCCACCAAATATATTCACCAAAATAGCTTTAACATTTGGATCTTTTAAAATCATTTTAAAAGCCTTTTCTACTCTTTCAGCATCTGCGGTACCACCTACGTCTAGAAAGTTAGCTGGATTTCCACCAGATAATTTAATAATGTCCATAGTAGCCATTGCTAATCCAGCTCCGTTTACCATACAACCAACATTCCCGTCAAGCTTAACGAAACTTAAACCAGCTTCCATCGCTTCAACCTCTGTTGGGTCTTCTTCATTCAAATCACGCATTGCTGCATAATCTGGATGACGATAAAGTGCGTTATCTTCAATATCCACTTTTGCATCAACTGCAATAATTTTATTGTCGGAAGTCTTTAATACTGGATTAATCTCAAACATTGCTGAATCAGAACCAACATAAGCCGCATACAGTTTTGAAATGAATTTTACCATTTCTTTAAATGCCTTACCACTAAGTCCGAGATTAAAAGCAATTCTCCTTGTTTGAAAACCTTGCAAACCAACTCTTGGATCGACCTCTTCTTTAAAGATTCTTTCTGGAGTGCTTTCAGCTACTGTTTCAATATCTACACCACCGTCTGGAGAATACATAATAGTATTCCTTCCTGACTCTCTATTCAAAAGAACAGACATGTAGAATTCTGCTGTTTCGGTTTCCCCTGGGTAATAAACGTCCTCTGCAATCAAAATCTGATTGACAAATTTACCTTCAGGACCAGTTTGATGGGTAACAAGCGTCATTCCCAGTATGGCCTCGGAAATCGACCGAACTTCATCTAAAGTTTTAGCCAACTTAACACCGCCGCCTTTTCCTCGACCACCTGCATGAATCTGAGCTTTTATAACCCACCAGCCAGTGCCTGTTTCTTCCGTTATTTTTTTAGCTACTTCAACAGCTTCGTCAGCTGTTTTAGCAACAATTCCTCTTTGAATCGCTACTCCGTAGCTATTCAAAATTGACTTTCCTTGAAATTCGTGAATGTTCATTTTTTGTCTTTGAAATTTGGTGCGTCAAATGTAAAGTATTGAACTCACTCAATGATTAGGTGAAATGAGTTTTATAACAGTCTTTTTGAATTCACCAAATCGATCAATGTTCCTTTTAAAAATTCTATATTTACTCAACTGAAAAATAGATTGTTATGGAAGTTTCTCGGAAAATTTTAAGTATTGTTTGTTTTGTTTGTTCCGCCCTATTTACTGGTGCTACAGAGAAAACAGATAAGTTTCATATTATTGGACCAACAGATGCCGTTTGTGTTGGTCAAAAAATCAATTTAGAAGCTTCGGGACCAACTCAAGATTACGAATACTTCTGGTATCCACGAAACAAAGTCGTGACCCCTTTTCTAAAATCGACCGATTTTTTTCCAGAAGAAACCACTCGATTATTTGTCGTTCGAATTTCACACACCAACAAAAATAGTTCGGACACTGCACACATTACTATAAGAGTTAATGAAAGCAAGGTTAAAATTTACGGACCAAACTTCGTTTGCTTAGGCTCTCCAGCTATTCTTGAAATTGCACCAACTTACAGCAACCCTGTTTGGTCAACTCAAGAAAAGAAACACCAAATTGAAATTACAAAACCAGGCATATACTCAGTTAAAGCCCATGATGGTTGTGTTTTAGTTAAAGGTAACCATTATGTGGATAGTAAAACAAATCCATTGAGTAGAATTATGACAAATCGCAATACAGACTTGTGTGATGGTGACCAAATTGAATTACGCTCATTTAGCGCGGTCAACCCTTCATGGTCAAATGGATCTGATTCTAGAAGTGTAATCGTTAAGGAAAAAGGTAGATACACGTTAAGAAACACAAATGAATGTGGAATTGATAAAGCCGAAATCTCAGTGGAAGTGCATCCTATTCAAGCTGACTTCATACCTTCTGCCACTGAGTTAATAGTAAGTGAAAATCTCGGACTATTTAATCATAGTCAATATGCTTCAAGATTCGAATGGTACCAAAATGGACATTTATTTTCTAAAGAAGAAAATACTGAAATTAGATTTCAAGCTCCAGGAACCTACTCTATCGAATTACATTCCTTTAATGGATTTGGTTGTAAAGATGTAATGGAATATCCAAGTATAGTTGTCATTAACAAAGACGAGTCATTATCCTCAAACAAACAAGATGTTATATTTCCAAATTCTTTTACACCAAATGGTGATGGCAGAAATGATGTATTTCAAATTTATACTGGTGACATTAATAATTTAAATGTTTCTATTTATAACCGCTGGGGACAAATAATATTTGAACAGGAGAATACTTCAGAGGTTATTTGGAATGGCACAGATATGGCTGGAAACGAATTGGAAGATGGACAGTATGTTATTCGTTACCAATATGAAAATAAATTCGGGCAGCCTATATCTGAAACTGCTCCGATCAATTTATTGCGCTAACTTATTGCTATACCCTTAGCACGAAGTGCTCTTTTTCAATATCTTTTCTAAAAAAAAGTAAACCTTTATAAAAAAGGTCAATACTAATTGAAACCTCTTTAGAATTTGAGATCTCTCTCCATGCTTTTTGCATTCCAACGCTCCATTGAACATCATCAACTACAACTACAGTTGAAGGATTAAAATTTGGCTGTAACATTTTATAGTACTTCATTGTTGCTTCGTAGGTATGGTTTGCATCCATATAAAGGAGATCGATTGGCTCCTTTAAAGTTGTCACGAACTTTGGCAATGTTTCATCGATGGGGCCTTCAACCGAGTAAATATTATTCAATTTGAGCTTTTGCCAACCTTTCTCTGCAATTGCAATTAATTCAGGACTTCCTTCAAAAGTATGCACAAGAGAATTATTACTTGCAGCAGCTAAGTAAGCAGTTGAAACTCCTAAACTGGTACCCAATTCAACAATAGTTTTTGCTTCAAAATAATTAACCAAACCAAACAACCACTCTGATTGATGTTTTGTAGATAAAGCAGTATTAGCTATATCACTAACTGATCTACTTTTTGTTCTTCTCGAGCCTGCACCTAAATCTTTCAGATTTACTTCAGACACATCTTCAATTAACTCATCTCTCCACTTCTCAATTTTTTCAAACGCATAAAACGGTGGTTGTTTCCGAATAACTTGCTCAACTAGAGAGTATACAAAAGGTGAATGCACCCGATATCGAGTCTTCGAATTCTTAAGATAGTCTATGTATCTAAAAAACATCTGAATCGAATTATAAGGCATTAGTCTCGTATGTTATTGTCAAAAAAGAAAGCCCATTTTCGGAAATTCGAAATAGGGCTTTCTGTTAAAGTAATATTGATGATAATTAATCTTTCCCTAACATTTTGGCGGTTATTCCAGTACTAGAAAATCCTCCATCATGCATTAAATTTTGCATTGTCACCATTCTAGTTAAATCTGAAAACATTGAAATACAATAGTTCGCGCAATCTTCTGCTGTGGCATTTCCTAGCGGAGACATTTTATCAGCAAAATCAATAAAATCATCAAACCCTTTTACACCTGAACCAGCTGTTGTTCTTGTAGGAGATTGACTGATAGTATTTACTCTAACATGCTTAGCTGTACCATAATGATATCCAAAACTTCTTGCAATTGACTCTAACATTGATTTAGCCTCAGCCATATCGCTATAATCAGGAAATGTGCGCTGAGCTGCAATGTAAGTTAAAGCCAAAATAGAACTCCATTCGTTCATTGCGTCCAACTTCATTGTAGTTTGCATCACTTTGTGAAAAGACAAGGCAGAAACGTCTATCGTTTTCTGAAAAAAATCATAGTTCAAACCTGTATAAGGCTTGCTTTTACGAACGTTTGGTGACATTCCAATAGAGTGCAATACGAAATCAAGTTTACCCCCTAGTTTATCCATAGAACCATTTACCAAGTTTTCAAGATCTTCTATACTAGTTGCATCTGCTGGAATTATTTCAGCATTACATTTAGCAGCTAAATCATTGATTTTACCCATTCGCATGGCAATCGGAGCATTCGTTAATGTAAAAATAGCTCCTTCTTCTGCTGCTCTTTCTGCCACTTTCCAAGCAATTGAATGTTCATCCAATGCGCCGAAAATTATCCCTCTTTTACCCTTTAAAATATCATTTGCCATAATTATCTTTTTTATTGCGCTCCAAATTTAAAAATCCATTAGTTATCCAAGAGGATTCTAGCATTTTCTTTAGCAACAGTACTTAATTTATCTCCGCTAAGCATCTTTGCCAGTTCAATTACACGATTATCTCCTTCAAGTAGCTGAATTTTTGTAAGCGTTTTTTCTGAATTGTGATCCTTATAAACCGAAAAGTGTTGATTGCCTTTTGCTGCAATTTGAGGCAAATGAGTAATCGCCAATACTTGAATCTTACTAGATATTGACTTCATAAGGTCACCCATTTTATTCGCAACCTCTCCACTTACGCCTGTATCTATTTCATCAAACACAATAGTCGGCAGTTTTGTTTTGCTCGAAACAATTGCTTTAATAGCTAGCAGGATTCTGGACAGCTCACCTCCACTTGCAGATTCATGAACTTTTTTGAGTGCAACACCTTTATTAGCAGTGAATACAAAGTCAACTATTTCATTTCCTAGAAATTCTAAGTCGTTTGTTTTAGTGCACCGAACTTCGAATTTAGCCTCGGGCATTCCTAACTGAATTAAATTACTTATTAGTTCCTTTTCAAATTTTGGGGAACAAGCAATTCGTAATTCTGAAAGTTCAACTCCAAATTTTTCGAGTTGTCCTTTTTCAACCTCCAACTCGTTCTCTATTGCAGTGACTTTATCATCTCCGCCATGTATTTGAGCTAATTTTTCTTCTAACTCACCTTTGATGGTAATCAATTCTGCCTCAGTATTAACCTGGTGTTTTTGCAATAATTGATTAATTAAATTAACTCTTTCCTGAACTATAGAAAGGTTTTCTGGATCTAGTTTTACATCAGATTCAATTCGATTAACCTCATTGGCCAAATCTTGAATCTCCAATTGCATACTGCTAACTCTAGCTGCAAGAGACTGTAATTCTAAAGTATAAGTACTTAAGGGAGTAATTGTCCTTTCTGCTTGAAATGATTGTTCAGCCATTCCGTTTGTGTCATTTGACAGCAATTGACCTAGTGAGAATAAGGTAGATTTAATTTCTTCAGCATGTTCTAGCTTCTTAAGTTGCTCTTCCTTCTCTATTAACTCACCTATCAGAATATTTGCTTCTTCAAACTCATTAAATAAGAACTCGAAATAATCTTGTTCTTGCTTTTGCTTAAGGATTTCCGATTGAACGTTAGAAAGTAATTTACTAAGATTGCTTACTTTTTCAAACTGACGTTGATAAGCCGTTGTTTTCTCCAAATGACCGCCAAATGCATCAATTATAAATGTACGATAATCTCTTTCTCCTAGCTTAAGATTCTCATGCTGAACATGTATATCGATAACTTCAGCACCAATCTGATTCAATTGTTTTAGTGTCGCTGGAGTGTCGTTTATAAAGGACCTAGATTTTCCATTTGGCAATAATTCTCTTCGTAGAATTATCGACTCATTTATATCAAAATCATTCATTTTCAAAAAGGTCTTAACGAATTTTGAGTTAGATTTAAATTCAGCCTCTAAGACACACTTCTTAGCAGTATCATATAACAAATCAGACTCTGATCGTTTCCCTAAAACCAAAGAAAGAGCTCCAAGAATAATAGATTTCCCAGCCCCTGTTTGTCCAGTCACTGTAGTAAAACCACTATTGAAGTTGATCTTTATTTGATCAATAAGTGTGAAGTTAGAAATGTACAAGCGATGCAGCATCTCTAGAGTATTTTTTGATAATTAATGGTATTGGCAGGATCCACGGTGTTCAGCAAATTGATTATTTTATCTTTTTCAGCTCTTGGAGCATCCTTGTAAAGTTTAATAATTTCTTTATTCTTAGAATCAAAGAAAACACGCATGTTGAAGGAATTTGGAAAATTACGATGCACTGCTTCCAACTTCATAAGTGCCGAAGTAACTGCTGTCCTTCCAGATGTGGCATCCGTTGACATTTGATCAAATCCGTTTCTGTGGTATTCATAGGAACATATTCTAAGATTTCTGTAACGTGGTGTTAGATGGTTTTCAACTAGCCAATACCTGTTCCTTCGCTCGCTACTGGACCAACCTTCAGAGCCACTGGTTTGAGCGGCTCCAGCTATTTGTTGCGCTTTTTGAAAGTATTTAGTTCCACCTTCTAATTTATAGGTGTCATAATCATAACCAATAACCATATAAGTGTAAAAAGCCAATACGGAAGTTAGGTTACTTAAAAAGTTAGATTCTGAATATTCTAAATTAGCAAAACGATCATACTTAAAGGAAAATTTTTGATCCTTAAAACTAAAAATCGTACTGTTATAAGCTGAACCAAAAACAGGACGCCTACTTTGCACTTGGATAGTTCCTTTAAAAAAATTCCCGCCTTCTACACTGGTTAACTCAATCAGAACACTAAACTCAATTTTCTCGTTTTCCTTAAAAACATCACCTGTCCATTTCCTATTATTGATAAACTCATAAACCTGCTGCTTCATGTCTTCGAACATGGTAACATCAACCCCATCAAGACGATTAAAATTTATCGATACCTCGCACTTCACCTCTTGAGCAAATGTTGCTATGCTCAAAAAGAAAACACTAATCAGTAGAATTATCTTTTTCATTTAATAAATCTTCGGTGAAATTTACAATCTTTTCAGCTACTTCGAGCTTTGACATTAACTCATAATTCAAAACTTTATTATTTTCAGTTATAATCGAAACTTTGTTGGTATCGTGTCCAAATCCTGCGCCAGCATCTTGCAATGAATTTAAAACTATAGCATCAAAGTTTTTAGAAACTATCTTCGACTTTGCGTTTTCAAGTTCATTATTGGTTTCTAAAGCAAATCCTATATTAATTTGATTCGAGGATTTTTCATGCCCTAGTTCTTTTGCAATGTCGCGATTCTTAACTAAAACCAATTCTAACTCTTCATCAGATTTCTTAAGTTTTTGATCAAAAACCTGCTTAGGTCGATAATCTGATACTGCTGCTGCAAAGACTGTCAAATCTGAATTGGGGTATTTTAGTTTTGCTGCTACAAACATTTGTTCAGCAGTAGAAACTCTTATTAAATCAATGCTTTCTTCAGTTACTGGTTCCGATGTAGGACCTAGAATCAAAGTAACATTAGCTCCTTTATCACTATACGCTTGAGCTAACGCAATTCCCATTTTCCCTGTAGATCGGTTGCCTATATAACGAATTGGATCAATGTTTTCTTGAGTAGGTCCCGCGGTAACTAAAACGTTTTTTCCTTTCAATATTCCTTTAGGCTCAAAGAAATTCTGAATTTCTTCAAATAAATCCTCAGGTTCTTGCATTCTTCCTTTCCCCTTCAAACCTGATGCTAATTCTCCTTCTTTTGAATCAAGAATACGAACTCCCTTTTTGTCCAAGTCTATAAAATTTTGAACCGTCGAACTATTCGTATACATATCTAGGTCCATTGCAGGTGCTACCCAAACAGGACAACGTGCTGATAAATATGTAGTAAGTAAAATATTGTCTGAAATACCTTGGTTCATTTTTGCCAACGTATTTGCCGACGCAGGAGCAATTAACATTAAATCAGCCCAAAGTCCCAGTTCCACATGATTTACCCATTCACCTGAAGATTTTTCAATATAAAAATCGGTAATGGCAGGATTCTTACTGAGCGTTGATAACGTTACAGGAGTTACAAAATCCAAAGAAGCCGGAGTCAATATTACTTTGACTTCGGCTTCCGCTTTTATTAATTCCCTTAAGAGTAAGATAGCTTTGTAGGCTGCTATGCTTCCAGTAATTCCCAGAAGTATTTTTTTGCCTCTAAGCATGTGGGTTTAAACCATTTTGTCAGATTCCTCTGGCTTTCTGTAGTAAATTTTATTCTCTAATAATTCTTGAACAGCGATACTCGTAGGCTTTGGCATACGTTCGTAGAACTTAGATATTTCAATTTGTTCTCTGTTTTCGAAAATCTCTTCCAAGTTATCATGAGTTGTTGCAAACTCTTCCAGCTTCGCTGTCAATTCCTCTTTAATTTCTAGGTTTATCTGATTAGCTCTTTTAGATAAAAGAACCAATGATTCATAAACATTTCCAACCTCATCACTCATAGAAATAACATCTCTAGTTATAGTAGAAGGTGATGCATTTGTTTTCTTGTAATCCATAGTCTATGCCTTTTTTGATAAAAATTTCTCTAGTTCCTCTTCTGCTTCTTCCAAAACCTTTTTGGCCTCTTTGGAAAAATAACTTTCGGGGTATGCGGCTGCAAATTTAAAATAAGCTTTCTTAGTATTGTTGTATCTCTCCTCTTTTTTTGAATCCACGCTATTTTCAGACCATTCATAATAAGATTTGACGATTACAAACAATGCCTCTTCTCTGTATTTGGTGTCTGGATACTCTATTAATGTATTTTCTAAAGACGTTACAGCCGCCTTGTATCGGCCTATCCGGTAATATTGCTTTGAAGTCATGAAGGACTTCTTCTCCAACTTTCTTCTAAGTTCATCAAGCATTACATAGGACGAATCTACAAACTGACTTTCTGGAAATTGTCTAGAAAAAATACCCAATTGATCAATTGCGCTATAAGTATCGGTCTGATCAAGACTAAATTTCGGCGACATCTTATAATGGCAAATTGCACTCATAAATTGACACTCCTCAGTAAATTTACTAAAAGGAAAGTTATTTACAAAGGTGTTATAACGGTGTGCAGCCAAAATATAATCTTTCAGATAATACTCCGAAAAAGCGTAAACATAAAAAAGACGTTCCGCTTTTTCCGTTCCTCTATAAATCGGAATTAATTCCTCAAGAAGCGGAATGGCTTTATAATATTCCTCTTCGTCAAAGTATTTATTTGCCATCTCATACTTAAAAGTAAGGTCAGTACTTTTAAGTACTTTATTGTGTTTGCAGGCCCAAATAAAAGAAGCTAATGAAACAACTAAAATGTAAATAAATATTTTCCTCATTAAGAATGGCAAATATAACGTTTTGAACAGCCTGTTTGATATAAGAATAAACCTATTATCGCCTATTTTGTTTTATCTTTGCAGCTAATATTTTAAACACAAATCGAGTGGATTTATTTGAAAAATTAAAACAAAGACGAGGACCATTAGGTCAAATCTCTGGTATTACTTACGGTTATTTTCAATTCCCAAAGTTGGAAGGTGACATTGCCAATAAAATGATGTTTCGAGATCAAGAAATGTTGGTTTGGAGTATCAATAATTATTTAGGGTTAGCGAATCATCCTGAAATCCGAAAGGTAGATGGTGAATCAGCTACTGCCCATGGCTTTTCCAATCCTATGGGAGCAAGAATGATGTCAGGGAACTCCGTAACTCATGAGCGATTGGAAGAAGAGCTTTCTACTTTTGTTATGAAAGAAGACACTATGTTAGTTAATTACGGCTACATGGGAATGGCTTCGACAGTTGATGCACTCGTAGACAGAAATGACGTTATAGTTTATGATTCAGAGTGTCACGCATGTATTATTGACGGCGTAAGAATGCACCAAGGAAAACGTTTTGTCTATGCCCACAACAACATCGAAAAACTAGAAGTACAACTAAAAAGAGCAGAAAAACTAGTAGAAACGACTGGTGGAGCTGTTCTTGTTATCACTGAAGGTGTTTTTGGAATGGCTGGCGATCAAGGTAAATTGGTCGAAATAGTTGAACTAAAGAAAAAATATGACTTCAGGTTATTTGTTGACGATGCTCATGGTATCGGAACATTAGGAGCAACCGGAGCTGGTACAGGAGAAGAGCAGGGTGTTCAAGATCAAATTGACATTTACTTTGGAACTTTTGCAAAAGCATTTGCCTCTGTAGGTGGATTTATTAGTTCTACTGAAGATGTAGTTGACTACCTAAAGCACAATACACGCTCTCAAATTTTCGCGAAGTCAATGCCTATGCCTTTGGTAGAGGGGAACTTAAAACGTCTTGAACTTTTAAGAGATCAACCCGAGCATAAAGCAAATCTTTGGAAAATTGCTAATGCACTTCAAAGTGGTCTCAAGGCGAACGGGTTCAATTTAGGTGAGACAAACTCATGCGTAACTCCAGTTTTCTTAGAAGGTGGGCTTATGGAAGCGACAAATCTAATCTTTGATTTGAGAGAAAATCATCAGATTTTCACTTCATTAGTGGTTTATCCAGTTGTTCCCAAAAACGTAATTTTATTGAGACTGATTCCTACTGCTGCTCATACATTAGAAGATGTAGATTACACAATTAAGACGTTTGAAATCATTTCAGACAAATTAAAAAACAACGAATATTCAAAAGATGAATTCACTTGGATTAAAGAAGCTCCTAAATGGATTACCAAAAAATCAGGATACGTGAATACTTGAGTTCGTGATTTTCTAAAAACCTAAAAGCTCCTTTTGATTTTTCATTTGGGGCTTTTTTTATGTGGATTATTTTTTAGCAGTTTACAGGAAAGTATTATAACTATACAAGCCAGCTCATCCAGCTAAGACAAACTAATAGAATAAAACTAACTTTGAATTAAATCGATAAACTCTTGTGAAGTCCTTACTTAAAGTTTTTATTTTTATTTGCCTAAGCTTTTCCGTAAAATTTACTGAAGCAGCAAATCCTGCTGGTGGCAATATTACCTACAGGTATGTTGGACCAGGTGCAACTGCAGGATCTCACATTTACTACATTGAAGTTTCTATATTCCAAGACTGTCAAAACCTTTCTAGCAGACCCACTACTCTAAGAATGGACGCAACTTGTGGCACCACCACCACAAACTATACCTTGAACTATGTTCCTTTTGTAGCTCCAACCCCCTATCCCTTCGGAGGTCCTTATAGAGCTATTACTTTGTACAACAGGTTAGATGGAGAAGAGGTTTCTGATTTATGTGATAATATCTTAAATCCTAGCACTTCAGCTAATTCTAGCTGCAGACAAGGCGGTACACCTGGCTATATAAAGTTTATCTACGCTGGAAACATAACTTTAAATGCATGTAATTTTTGGACTTTTGGAGTAAATGCAGGCTGCTGCAGAGCAAATAGCCTAACACTTGCAGCTACTTCGCGATCAATTTATCTGGAAGCACAATACAATAATACCGGCTTTCCTACAAATTCTGCTCCTCAATTCTCTAGTTTACTAAAGCCTTTCCCTTCTGGTTGCGTTAACCAGCAAGTATCTTATGGTGTTGGAGCTATAGACCCTGATGGTGATAGTTTAGTTTACACGCTGTCATGTGCTCAAACAAGAGTAAGTACTTGTTCTAGTTACAATACTGGATATAGTGCCTTAAAACCAGCACCTGGAATTACATTAGACTCATTAACAGGTTTAATAAAATTCAAACCTAGTTTAACCGGTAAATACGTAGTAGCCTTTTGGGTTAAAGAGTACGAGCGGTGCACGGGGATATGGAAAGGCCAAATTTTACGAGATATTACATTCATTATCAACACTTGCACTAATAAGGTTCCTAAGGATATCTCTGGAATTTCAAACATTACAGGTAAAAACGCTTCAAAACTAGATAGCTTTAAAATTCAAGTTTGTAATGGGACTACTATTACCTTTAATGACACCATTTTAGACCCTGACACTGCTGATACATTATACTTTAAATCGAATTACATTGATGCAATGCCTGGCTCAACAATGAGAGTAATAAGCTTGCAAAAAAATGAAGCTGTTGTAGAGTTTACTTGGAAAGTTGACTTGGCAAACGACCCTTTAAGATCATTCTTTGTGGAATATAACGATAACTCATGTAATTTTCCAGGTCATGGATTATCTGTATTTGAAATTCAGATTGTAAACTCAACACAGGTTGGTCCAGATCAAGCGATTTGTAAAGGGGATACATCCATTATGACGGCAAGCGGTGGTATTAAATATGAATGGCAGTCACTTTACGGAGATTCTCTAATTTTCAGTGGACCAAATCAAAATATTTTTGGAGATACAAATGCTAACGATACAAATAAAACGGTTCGTTTTGTTCCTAAAACTACTACGCTAATTGAAGTTTGGTCTGATCTTAATTTAGGTTGTAGAAAAGTATATTCATGCGCAGATAGGGATACAATTAAAATTATTTCTGCTCCAACGTTTGGCTTAAAAACCTCAAACGACACGCTCCTTTGCCATACAGATAGTAATGCTTTTGTTGAAGTAATTCCAGATTCTGCACAGTTCACGTATTCCTATAATTGGGAACCTAAAGATCGGTTGTCTTCAAACAGAGTTTCTAAACCAAAATTTTCAAGCAGCACTAATACCAGCTTGATGATTACCGTAACTTCTGACTCTGGATGTGTCAAATATGAAAATATTCAGATAGATATTACACTAAGAATGCCTGATACGGTTTCTATAATTCCATCAATTAATCCATTGTGCGGCGGACTTCCAACTATACTTTATCCAAAACTAGGAAGACAACCAACAAAATGTGATACAACCAAAATTCAGTGTGTTGGTGCAAGAGCGCACAAAACGAGTTCAGATACTAGTAATGTCAATGGATCTGGTGCTACTGGAAGCACAGCAAACTGGCCTTGTCCATACGGAGGTGCTTCTGCGTCCTCTCGTCAGCAATACTTATATACGGCTGCTGAATTAAATGCATTAGGTATTTATTCTGGTACAATAGATGGTCTTGGGTTTAATGTAACTAACCCTAAGGGAGCTGATTTTAATAACTATACCATTAAACTAAAATGCATGCCTCTATCCTTCAAGGCATTAAATGGTATTCAAGGTGCGGCAGTTACGGTATTTACACCTAAAAATGTAACTCCTATTAAAGGTTGGAATATGCATCATTTTGATTTGAATTATGACTACGATGGGATCTCAAATTTATTAGTTGAAATATGTTACGATAATACAAGGATTGGGAGTAACTCCAGCGCTGCCGTAGCCTATTCCCCTACAACCTTTAATTCTGTTTCTGGTGCAATTTCTACTACTGGAGCATGCACCAATCAATTTTTATCATTAATGTCTTGGGTAAATAGACCAACCTTACAACTTTCTTTTTGTGGTGTTCGAGACACTTCAGAATTTACCTATATCTGGTCTCCTTCATCTAACTTAGATAGCTCAACGATTATTAGCCCAACCCTCAAGTCAGATAGTACAATAACTATTCAGCTGCAATACACAGATACATTTGGAAAATGTACTGATTCTACATCCATCATTCTAGATGTAGTGAATGTAACTTTGCCTAAGGATACTGTAATTTGTCCAGGAGATAGTATTCTCTTAATTCCAATAATCAATTCTTCGTGTACCAGAAAAAAATTCACTTGGTCGAATACTCAATTCCTATCTAATCCAAACATAATAAGTCCATGGGCAAAGCCTGACTCAACCAGCTTGTTTGTTTTATCATACCGCGACAGCTGCGGTTGTATAATTACTGATTCAATGCTGGTTTTTGTAGATTCGATAAAACCCACCATATTAATAGTTCCACCTAGTTGCACTACAAATCGCGGTGAGATAAAAATTAATTCAGGTGGAATAGATGGTCCATTTAAATTCAGTATCGATAGTGGAAAGACCTTTCAGCCGGATAGTAATTTTATAAACCTTTCTGCTGACGATTATTTTGTTTTGGTGGAAAATATTTCAGGCTGTCGATCGGAAATTTTCCCAACTAGACTCTACAATGCCGGTGCTCCTCAAATAGATTCAATAGGAGAAAGTAACGTATCGTGTTTTGATGCTAATGATGGAGTGCTCACAATATACTTTACTGGTGGAGGTGCAACACCCAACTTTAGTATTGATAGCGGAACAAGCTGGCAAAGCTCAAGCGTATTCAATGGTTTAAGTCATGGAACTTATAAAATATTGACTAGAGATATTAACGGGTGCTTATCATTTCCTAAATATGCTGAATTGATCCAACCAGAAGAATTAGTGATTGACCTTAAAATAGAGCATGATTCCTGTTTCAATCAAGGACATGGATTTGCGATACTAAAAGGACTAGGCGGAACCGGAGTAATAAGGTATCAATGGGGAGGAAAGAAGCCTGGAGCTGTGCATAACCCAGTTGTAGTAAATGATTCGATTAATACTCAACTCTTTGCATATTCAACTTATAGCGCTTTAATTATTGATGCAATTGGCTGCACTGCAGACTCTATTTTTGCTATAAAGGAAACTTCTCAATTACAGTTTGACTCAATTTCATTATTACCAACCACTTGCCATGGATATGATGATGGTGGTATTGTTTTAAAACTAAAAGGTGGTAATAAAGGTGATTTATTCTTTAGCGCAGATAGCGGAAAAAGTTATGTGAGCTCCATTTCATCAGCAAGACCAAATGAAGTCTATTTTAATAAAAGCGTAAACCAGGTCAACTTATCTGTTGGTTCCTACCACATAAGGTCGAAAGACAGCAGAGGTTGCTTTGCTGATACTGTTCTAACTATAATTCAACCTCCAAAAATGATATTAACCACACCACAAGATTCTTTTAAAATATGCGTATCCAATTGCACTAAAATGGAAGTCAATTCTGTTGGTGGCAGTTCAGTTTCTCACAAATTTCACTGGACACCTTCAATTAGTCAATCCAATATCGTGAATGTTTGCCCAAAAGCGGATATGATTTATATAGTTTATTCCAGTGATGATAATGGCTGTTCTTCTAATTCACTTCAAATGAAAGTTAACTTTTTTGATTCATTATCTGTTGAGATTCTTGGTGATTCTGTATTGTGTAAAAATGATAATTTGACTTTAAGAGCTCTTCCCAAGGGCGGAACTGGATATAACTACAAGTACAATTGGCTGCCCTTCAATGATTTGAATAATGCGTTTATTCAAACTATTGTTGCCTCACCTACTCAAACAACTTCATATACTGTGCGATTAAGTGATTCTTGTGGCTCTCCTTTTTCCGAGGATAAGCATACGATAAGAATATTAGAACTGCCAACAGCAGATTTTAAAGTAGATATTCAAAAAGGTTGCGTTCCGCACCAGGTGTATTTTGAAAATCGTTCTATTAATTCTTCTATCTGCTCTTGGAATATAGAAGGACATTCAAATCTTATTTCATGCAACCCAATTTCGAAAAGTTTTTCAGTTCCAGGTACCTACGATGTTCGCTTAAGAGTAATTTCTCCTGATGGATGTGTCGATTCACTTTTAAAATCAAATTTCATAACAGCATACCCATTACCTCAGCCAAATTTCACTGCATTTCCAAATCCAACTACTACCATCAATACTACTATCAAATTCAAAGATTTATCAGAAGGTAAGGTAGTCTCATGGAAATGGAATTTCGCAAGCATTGATACCTCTTTAAAAGCTAATCCTTCATTTCGTTTTTCTGATACTGAAAAAGGAGAATACTTTGTGCGTTTAGATGTAGTTGACATTAACAATTGCACTGATTTTCTGATTGAAAAAATCATAATTGACCCTCATTTTAGTCTATTTATTCCAAACTCATTTTCACCAAATGGCGATGGTGTAAATGACACATGGAAACCAGTATCACTTGGGTACGATTACGATTTCTATAATGTACAGGTTTTTGATCGCTGGGGTCAGCTAATGTTCATAAGTACGAATCCGGACGAAAGCTGGGATGGATTGTCTCAGGACGGAAAAGAAATTCCCGTAGGTATTTATTCTTACCGCGTTGCAATTGGAACAGACTCTTCCAAAAAGCACAACCATGAGCGTTTAGGAAAGATTACATTAATTAGATAGGGGTGTGTTTTACAACTCCAACGTTATCTGAACAGGACCTTCTGGTGGCACATCGTCGTCGTCGTCATCTTTCTTATTTTTCTTAGGAGAAGCTTTAAGTTTTTTTTTGGCCAATAGCTTTACCTCTATAGGTTTAGATTCATCATCAACCTTGTTGACGTCTGTCTTAACGTCCTGTTTTAACTCTTTCTTTTCTGCTGTTTTTACGGGGGGCTTCTTTTCCACTTGGATTTCAGTAACTACTTCTTCAACCACTAAGATAGCTCCTTCTTTAACTGGCTCATCTTCAGTCATAGCTACCTCAGGTTTTTCTACTTCCGAATCTGGTATTGGAGTTAATTCTGTTACCTGCCTCACTTTTTCTGAAGACAATTTATTGCCTAACGCCTTGTACCCTTTTACAGCAATAAAGTCATGTAATTCAACAATTTCAGGTTCCTTTTTATTGGAGGCTCGTTTATCGAACTCTACTTTCACAACTGGAAAAGTATGTTTTGAAATTACTTCCAATCGAGAGTCTTCATGCTCGGTCAACAAAGATTGAGCTTTTTCGGATGACTCAAGCAAAAATCGTTTTACAAAATGCTGACATTTTTCTCCATCAAAATAAACCATAGAGAACACTTGTTCCCGATCAAACTTATCTAATATAATCATCTTCTCTTCAAAGTGAGTATTCAAAGATTGCGGATACATTCTATAGGTACCATCAGACATGACCGCAACAATTTTGTCCTCTGCTTTAAACTCACCAACTAGTCTTCCTCTGCCGTCAGCATTAAGTCTACTTACTGTATCATCCCACCAAATTTTTCGGGCACCTAAAGTCGAAATTCCTTCTTCTTTAATTTCAATCTTATGCACCAAGTTCTTAGTCAAAATATTGCCCTTTGCTGCTCTTCCTTTGATTCCTATATCAGTAAAATCAAAATCAAATTTCAAGTTCTTGATTTTAGGCTTTTGCCTCAGAACTACCTTCACAACCTCTGCTTCCCCATTTCGATTAACCGACATATAATGAATCTTGCTACCAGGAGCACCAGCACTTACATGGTATTCTTTATCTCGAGTAATGGATGTTACGTCAAATCGTTTTACCATTGAATACTTCGACTTACCATCAAAGTAAATCAGATTATAAATTGTTCTGGTATCGCCTTTTTTCCATACGTTAATATGCGCAATGTCTTTTCCGAAAAATGCCTTGTCCGAGATTTTAGAAACCATCATTTCACCCGATTTTCTAATGACGATTATATCATCAATATCAGAACAATCACAAACAAATTCTGAATCACTCTTTTTCAAAGAGGTACCAGCAAATCCTTCTGCCATATTAACATAAAGCTTCACGTTTGCTACAGCAACTTTAGAACGCTCAATAGTCTCAAAACTCTTTATCTCAGTCTTTCGTTCTTTACCTTCAGAGTAACGCTTTTTTAGGCCTTTGAAATAATCAATAGCATAATCTACCAGATTATCTAAATGATGCTGCACCTGAGCTAATTCCTCTTCTAATTGAATAATAAAATTATCCGCTTTATCCGCATCATGTTTTGTAATACGACGCATTCTAATTTCAAGCAAACGCTTTACATCATCATCAGTAATCGCTCGTTTAAGATGCTGAATATGTGGTTTCAGTAATTTATGGGTCACCTCAATGGCTTCATCATAGGTTTTACCATCAAAATCGATATAGATTTTATTCTCGATAAAAAGTTTCTCTAAGTTAGAGAAATGCCATTGCTCTTCTAACTCGCCTCTGCGAATTTCTAATTCAAGTTTAAGTAAGTCTTTTGCGTGTTCAACATTCAATTGCAAAATCTCAGAAACAGTCACAAATCGAGGTTTATCATCTTCGATTATGACCGCATTTGGTGAAATACTTACCTCACAATCGGTAAAAGCAAATAAAGCATCGATGGTCCTGTCCGGAGAAACCCCCGGTGCGAGGTGTACCTGAATTTCGCAAAATTCAGAAGTATTATCCTCAATTTTTTTAATCTTTATTTTGCCCTTATCATTGGCTTTTAGAATAGATTCAATAACTGAAGTAGTGGTCGTAGCAAAGGGCACTTCGCTTATTAACAACGTCTTTTTGTCTATTGCTGAAATCTTTGCTCGAACACGAATTTTACCTCCACGTAAACCATCATTGTAATTGGAAATATCAACCATTCCACCTCCAAGAAAATCAGGATAAATTTTGGTTTTTCGCCCTTGTAATGAATTTATTGAAGCATCTATAATTTCAATAAAATTGTGAGGTAGAATTTTACAAGAAAGTCCAACCGCTATACCCTCTACTCCATGAGCTAACAACATTGGAAACTTAACGGGAAGTGTTGTAGGTTCTTTATTCCTTCCGTCATATGACAGATGCCAATCTGTAGTTTTAGCATTAAAGACTACTTCTAAAGCAAACTTTGAAAGTCGGGCTTCTATATACCTTGGAGCTGCGGCCCTATCTCCAGTTAATGTATTTCCCCAGTTTCCCTGAGTATCGATTAACAACTCTTTTTGTCCTAATGCAACAAGAGCATCAGCAATAGAAGCATCCCCATGAGGGTGATACTTCATAGTGTTCCCTACAACATTTGCAACCTTGTTATATCTACCATCATCCAATTCTTTCAGAGAGTGTAAAATTCTTCGCTGAACAGGCTTAAACCCATCATTGACGTGCGGTACCGCTCGTTCAAGAATAACATAAGAGGCATAATCAAGAAACCACTCTTTATACATCCCAGACACACGAATTACATCATCCTCACCTCCATTATCAATGTTATATTGATTGTCTAAGGCTTCGAATTCTTCGTCTTTCTCGTCTCTGTTATCTGGGGAATCTTCCGACATTACTATATTCTGCTTAATTCAACGTTAAAGGTTGAACCATTTAATTTTAAGGTGATTTCGCTCGCTGAAGTTACTTCAGTTTGGTCTTCAAGAACTTCAATTAATTTCTTCTCCCATTTATTTTTCAGTTCATCATCGCAATACATTTCGGTAAAAAAACAATTACCGCCAATGGAAATTTTCGAATCATTCAATTCGTAGTTGCAACCACCAGAGTTACACGGAGATTTGATTCCAACATTTTTATTCTCTTCTTCAAATGTCAATTGCATGTCCCATTCTTTATATGGTAAATCGACAATTTCTCCAGATTTAACAATGGATTGAATACGCCATTTACCAAAAACAGATGCGATATTTTTACTTTGAATAATTTCTGATTCAGATAATTCAAGTGGCTTAGATAATTCCCGTATTTCGCTACTTGAATTTTCAACTTTTTCAAGAACTACTGATCGAGAAACCTCTTTCGTTTCAGATGAATTCGTATTACTTGATTTACAGCCAATAAAACCAACTATGAAAAGGAAAAATAAAATAGATTTCATCTTACACATCTTCCTCCACAACATCTTTTTCAACCTTCAAGTTATCAATAATAAACTTTTGTCGATCTGGGGTATTTTTTCCCATGTAGAATTCTAACAAGGGATGAATTCCGGTATCATTTCCTATCACAACAGGATCCAATCTAATGTCTTCAGCAATAAAAGCTTTAAACTCATCAGGTGATATTTCTCCCAAACCTTTGAAACGTGTAATTTCTGGATTGCCTTTTAATTTAGCCATTGCTTTGACCCTTTCTTCTTCGCTATAGCAATAAATAGTTTCTTTTTTATTTCTAACTCTAAACAATGGAGTTTCAAGAACATACAAATGTGCTCCTTTCACTAAATCTGGAAAAAATTGTAGAAAGAATGTAATCAGCAGTAATCGAATGTGCATACCATCAACATCAGCATCAGTTGCGATTACAATGTTGTTGTAGCGCAGATCATCCAATCCTTCCTCAATATTCAAGGCAGCTTGCAGTAAATTAAACTCTTCATTTTGGTAAACGATCTTCTTTGTAAGCCCAAAAGAATTCAAAGGCTTTCCTTTCAAGCTAAAAACTGCTTGAGTTTGTACTTTTCTTGCTTTTGTAATAGATCCACTCGCCGAATCTCCCTCAGTAATAAAAAGGGTGCTATCCATTTTCAAGGGATTATCTCCTTTATCGCTTAAGTGAACCTTGCAGTCGCGCAGTTTTTTGTTATGCAAAGAAACCTCTTTAGCTCTTTTCTTAGCCAGTTTTCGGATTCCAGCCATGTCCTTTCTTTCCCGTTCACTCTGCAAAATTTTGCGTTGCATTGGATCGGAGGATGCAGGATTTTTGTGGAGGTAATTATCTAATTCTCGTGAAAGAAAATCAGCCACGAACGCGCGCATTGATTTCCCCTCAGGTTCTATTTCGGTTGATCCTAATTTCGTCTTAGTTTGAGATTCAAAAACTGGCTCAATGACTTTTACGCTAACTGCAGCAACTAACCCTCCTCTAACGTCAACAGCCTCGTAGCTTTTCCCAAAAAAGTCACGAATTACTTTTACATATGCTTCTCTAAAAGCGCCTTGATGTGTTCCACCTTGCGTTGTAAACTGTCCATTTACAAAAGAATAGTATTCCTCTCCGTATGAATTGGTATGCGTAATTGCAACTTCAATATCATCACCTTCCAAATGAATTATTGGGTAAAGTGGATCTGCAGATAATTTTTCTTTTAATAAATCAAGTAATCCATTTTCCGAAAAGAATTCTTCACCATTATAATGGATTTTAAGACCTCGATTTAGATAAGCGTAATTCCGAATCATATTCCGGATATACTCAGCTCGGTACTTGTAATTCTTAAATATCTCAAGATCTGGCTCGAAGGTGAATCGAGTTCCTCTTCTTATTCCTGAATCTTCAATTGGAGCATCTTCAATTAATTCGCCTCGTTTAAAAACGGCGCGTTTAATTTTTCCATCACGAATAGATTCAACCCTAAAATATTGAGAGAGTGCATTGACTGCTTTTGTTCCAACTCCATTCAGTCCAACTGACTTTTTAAAAGCTTTGGAGTCGTACTTGCCTCCAGTATTTATTTTAGAAACACAATCAACAACTTTTCCTAATGGGATTCCACGACCATAATCTCGAACTTTTACTTTTCCGTCTTTAACGGAAATTTCAATATTCTTTCCGTTACCCATTACGAATTCGTCAATGGAATTATCAAGGATTTCTTTTAGAAGAATGTATATACCATCATCTGCCGAAGCCCCATCACTGGTCTTTCCGATATACATACCAGGACGCAACCGAATGTGCTCCTTCCAATCGAGAGAGCGAATATTTTCTTCGGTATACTTAACTTCTTCAGCCATAAAAAATACTGATTAATCAGTGTTTTTGAAAAGCCTAAAAATATAAGAAAGCTATTGTGATGATTGGTATTAAAAACGATTGTTTTCCACACTGTTTTTAACCATTATTGAAGAGCACTCCTTACTTAATTTAGCGTTCAATATCACTAAACACTGGCTTCACGATTCCTTACTAAAAAACACGAATTTTTTAAGCTGAATAAACTATAGGCTTAAACGTTAAACCTGAAGTGCATGACATCTCCATCTTGCACCACATATTCTTTTCCTTCAACATTTAATTTTCCTTTTTCGCGACAAGTTGCCTCAGAGCCTAGCTCAACAAAATCGACATATTTAATAACCTCTGCACGAATAAATCCTTTTTCAAAATCGGTATGAATAACTCCTGCAGCCTGAGGGGCTTTCATTCCGACATCAATTGTCCAAGCTCTTACCTCTTTAACTCCAGCGGTGAAGTACGTTTCCAGTTTTAATAATTTGTAAGCTTTTTTAATCAAATAACTCACTCCAGGCTCTTCTAATCCCAGTTCTTCTAAAAACATTTGTTTTTCTTCAAAAGTTTCCAATTCAGAAATATCAGACTCCATACCTGCGCACAAATACATTACTTCACATTCTTCATCTTTCACTAATTCTTCAACAGCTTTAGTGTGCTTGTTCCCAGAAACAGCTGAATCCTCATCCACATTGCACACATATAAAACTGGCTTCTCAGTGATAAGTTGCATATCACCAACAAGCTTCATAGATTCTTCATCCATTTCCAAAGATCGAATTGATTTCCCTGCCTCTAAATGGCTTTGGTACTTTTCAATAATCGCAAGCATCTTCATTGCCTCTTTGTCTCCAGTTCTTGCAGCTTTTTTGGCTTTATCCAATCGTTTCTCAACAGCCTCTAGATCTTTCAGCTGCAATTCCATGTCAATTACATCCTTGTCTCTTACCGGATCTACAGATCCATCAACATGAATAATGTTTCCATCGTCAAAGCACCTTAGCACATGAATAATTGCATTACACTCTCGAATATTTCCTAAGAATTGATTTCCTAAGCCTTCACCCTTGCTTGCTCCCTTTACCAAACCAGCTATGTCAACAATTTCGACTGTTGTTGGCATTATACGTTCCGGCTTTACCAGTTCGCTCAACTTATTTAATCGCTCATCTGGAACAGTAATAATGCCCACATTTGGTTCGATTGTACAAAACGGAAAGTTAGCAGACTGTGCCTTAGCACTGCTTAAACAGTTAAATAGTGTAGATTTTCCAACGTTAGGTAACCCAACGATTCCGCATTTTAAAGCCATGGTAAAATTTTAGGCCGCAAATGTAATAAATAGAAGCCCCTAGTAGACTCACTTTACTTTTCAAAGGTTTTCAACAATAGCAATGCCTCCCCTTCAAATCGTCTAATTTCGCAACAAAACCTATTGCATGTCGGATATTAAACATCTAGAAAAAGTAGCTTCACAAACCAGAAGAGATATTGTTAGAATGGTTCACGCAGTTCAGTCTGGTCATCCAGGTGGTTCTTTAGGCTGTGCTGACTTGTTTGTAGCGCTCTATCACTCAATTCTTAAACAAGACCCCAGTACTTGGACAATGGATGGTGAAGGAGAAGATTTGTTCTTTTTATCTAACGGTCATATTTCTCCAGTATGGTATTCAACCTTAGCTAGAGCGGGATATTTTGAAATTTCAGAATTGGATAGTTTTAGAAAATTGAATACACGATTGCAAGGTCACCCAACAACACATGAAGGTTTGCCTGGTATTCGTATTGCTAGTGGTTCTCTAGGTCAAGGATTATCAGCAGCAATAGGTGCAACATTGAGCAAAAAATTGAACTCTGACCTAGGCTACGTTTACGTTTTGATGGGTGACGGAGAACTGCAAGAAGGTCAAGTTTGGGAAGCAGCGATGTTTGCTGGAGCTAAAAAGGTAAATAATCTTATCGCTTTTGTAGATTGGAACAAGCGTCAAATTGATGGAGATGTAAAAGACGTTTTGGATCTTGGCGACTTGAACGCTAAATGGGAATCTTTTGGTTGGAAAACCATGGAAATGAATGGAAACGATATGAGCTCAATCCTTTCGACAGTAGAAAAGGCAAAATCTGAGGACGGTCCTGTCGTTATTCTAATGAAAACTGAAATGGGCGCAGGTGTAGATTTTATGATGGGAAGTCACAAGTGGCACGGAATTCCGCCGAGTAATGAACAATTGGCACAAGCATTGGAGCAGCTAGAGGAAACTTTAGGAGATTATTAATATGCACTGCACGATTCGATTATTTCTTTTTATCTTTATAAGTGCCATAGGAACTAGTATTCTGGCTCAAACTGGATTTAACCGCGACGCTAAGACTCGAATCCTTTTTATATACGATGCTTCTAACTCAATGAACGGTTCTTGGCAGAAAGGAAAAAAACACACAATTGCTCAACGCTTGCTTTCTGAAACTATTGACGAAATGCAAAATATTCCAAATTTGGAAACTGCATTGCGCGTCTACGGTCACCAGAAATATTACAGAAATGGCCAAGATTGTAACGATACAAAATTAGAAGTGCCTTTCGCTGCTAAAAATGCCAAACAGATTAAAGCCAAATTAAAGTCAATTACACCAAAAGGAACGACTCCGATTGCCATGACTTTAGAGAAATCGGCTGAAGATTTTTCAGATTGCTCAAATTGCAGAAACATTATCATTCTAATTACTGACGGTATTGAAGAATGTGGAGGCGATCCTTGCGCTATTTCGATGAAACTACAACGTCAAGGAATTGTATTGAAACCTTTCGTGATTGGAATCGGACTCGATGTAAATTTCAAAAAATCATTCGAATGTTTGGGCACCTTTTATGATGCCTCAGATGAAGCTACCTTTAAAAAGGTACTTGATATTGTTATTTCTCAAGCACTAAATGAAACATCAGCTCAAGTTAATTTAATCGATGCTGCCAAAAACCCTTCAGAAACTGATGTTGCGGTTAGTTTATACGACCATTTTAGTGGTCGATTACTTTATCATTTCATGCATACTATGGATGCAAAAGGAAATCCAGATACCTTAGATTTAGAAGCCAATTACACCTACGATATGGTCGCACATACAGTCCCTCCCGTCAGGGCTGATAGTTTGACTATGATTCCTGGAAAGCACAATATTTTGGGCGTTGATGCTCCTCAAGGCTTTATAAATATTGAAGTAAGCGGATTTAATTCTAGAACTCCTGTCCAAGCCATTGTGAGGCAGCATAAGAAAACAGAAACTGTTTTTGTGCAAGAACTAAACTCTACTGAAAAATATTTGGTAGGTTTTTACGATATTGAAATATTAACCCTTCCTCGTGTCATACTAGAAGATATAGTTGTTAGTCAAAGCCATACAACTACCGTTGACTTGCCTAATCCAGGGCTTTTAACTGTGACTAAAAAATCGAAAGGTTCTGGTGGAATATTTATTGACAGAAATGGTAAACTGGAAAAAGTAGTAAAGCTTGATGAAAATCAAGCAAGGGAAAGTTTCTATTTACAACCCGGAGAATATCTTCTTGTATATCGAGCAAATGGTGCACAGAGCACCTCATTTAATAAGCAACAAAAATTCACTATAAGAACAGGTAGCTCTGCTTCTATTAATCTATAACAATGGCTAAACACGAAAACACTGGTTCAAAGGACACTAGATCTGGATTTGGAGAAGGATTACATGAATTGGGAAAGGAAAACGAAAATGTAGTTGCCCTTTGTGCTGACCTTACAGGTTCATTAAAAATGAATGCCTTTGCAAATGATTTTCCTGAGCGGTTTGTTCAAGTTGGAATTGCAGAAGCCAACATGATGGGAATTGCAGCGGGTTTAACTATTGGCGGTAAGATACCTTTTACAGGAACTTTTGCAAATTTCTCAACGGGTAGAGTTTACGACCAAATTCGTCAAAGTATAGCTTATAGCGGCAAGAATGTAAAAATATGTGCATCGCATGCTGGTCTCACATTAGGTGAAGATGGAGCAACCCACCAAATTTTAGAAGATATTGGTTTGATGAAAATGTTACCACATATGGTAGTTATCAATCCATGCGATTTTAATCAAACTAAAGCGGCTACCAAGGCAATTGCAGCATATGACGGTCCTGTATATTTAAGATTTGGCAGACCAAAAGTTCCAAATTTCACCCCTGCTGATCAGGATTTTGAGATAGGAAAAGCTGTTTTGTTAGAGTCTGGAAAAGACGTTACAATAATCGCAACAGGTCATTTAGTATGGAAAGCACTTGAGGCAAGCGAACAATTAGCAGAAAAAGGCATTAACGCTGAAGTAATTAATATTCATACAATTAAACCTTTGGATAAAGAAGCAATTCTGAAATCGGTAAAGAAAACACGCTGTGTGGTAACTGCTGAAGAACATCAAATGAATGGTGGACTTGGAGACGCTGTTGCACAATTGCTTGGACGAGAATTACCCACTGCTCAAGAATATGTTGGGGTTGATGATTCTTTTGGGGAAAGTGGAAAACCCGAAGAATTACTTACTAAATATAATTGTGATACTGCTGACATAATCAAAGCTGCGGAAAATGCAATAGCTAGAAAATAAGACATAAAAAAAGGCGAGCATGGCTCGCCTTTTTTATTTAATATTTTAATAGTTATTATTCAGCAGAAGCAGATTCTTCTCCGTCTTCTTTCGTATCTTCTTTGTGAGAAACATAATCGGTTAGAATCACGCCACTTGCCATAAAAAGGTACTTAGTTTCTGGGTCAGTAATAGCTGCAATTTCTTCAGCTGATTGTCCGTCATCCTCTGCATAATGCTGCAATTCTTCTACACTAACTGTTTCTTTGTATGCATTTCCTTGAAGCACAGTATTACTTCCATCAGCATCTAGAGGTACGAAGAAAGCGTAATCTTTAAATTTCACAAATACTTCTTTTTCTTCTCCAACTTGAATATTCATCCAACAGCCTTTCTTTTTGCATACTGAAGCTATTTTACCTCCAATTACAATATCACGCAGTGTATCGTTAGTTTCTAAACCCACTAATAAATCTTCAGCAGAGGTAACTTCTTCCACTGAAATCTCTTCACCAAAAATAGAAGGAGAAGCGTTTCCAGAAACATCTATTCCAACAGGCTTTTTCTTTTTTGATTCAATTGTTGGTGTTTCCGGATTAGGCTCTGTTTCAGAGTTACAACCAACTAGCGAGAATGCACCAAACGCACAACTCATTAAAATAACTGATAGATTTTTATTCATCTCTTAATTTTGTATGTATCAAAGGTAATAATCTCCTATTTAGATAAAAGAACAAATTCAGTTCTTCTATTTTGAATTTTACCCGCTTCTGTTGCATTACTGGCCATAGGTTTAGAGCTTCCAAAACCCTTGAATTGAAGTCTTTCTGAGCTTACTCCAATTGCTTCCAAATATGCTTTTACTGAATATGCTCTATCTGTGGACAATACCAAGTTTTCTGTTTCAACACCAACGTTATCTGTATGTCCATGAATTGCTACCTTAATAGAAGTTTTTTGTTTAAGATACTTTCCAAAATCATCTAAAATCACTTTAGACCTATCAGAAATATCAGCTGAATTGGTTTCGTAGTGTATATCATCAAGCCGATATGATTCGCCTAATTCTTCAGATTTTACTACTATATTTATTTGTTGGGCAATAGGTTCTAATTCCGTGGTTTCATCTTTTTCAACTATGGAATCAGGCACCTCTATCAATCGAGCGTTATAGGCAACATCTTCTCCTTCAACTTTCAAGATAACTTTATCTCCGGGCTTTACAGCAACTACTGCCGCAAATAAACCATCAGTTTGATCTATTTCAAATTCAGTAATTTTCTTTGAATTTAGATTTTCAATTAAAATCCGCTTTTCCAGCGCTGAAGATTCAGTTTGGTCCACCTTACCTTTTACAAAAACAACATTTTCAGGTCGCGCTTCTTTGTATAAATCGAAAGAAAGAATATTTAATCGTGTTCTAACATTTCCAATTCTAGCAGAAGAGTAATAAACTTTTTTACCGTCTGTGCTCACTACAAAACCATGCTCATCTTCATCGGTATTAATTGGGTGACCAATATTTACAGGTTCACTCCAAGAACCATCATCGTTTTGCCGCGCATAAAAAATATCAAAACCTCCAAAACCCAAATGCCCTTGAGATGAAAAATAAAGTGTTTTAGAATCGGTGTGAACAAAAGGTGATTTATCATTGAGTTCAGTGTTAATTGGCGCCCCTAAATTCTTTGCCATTCTCCAACCGTCTTCTGCTTTATCTGATCTATAAATATCAATATTCTGACTTCCTTCTCGAATTGAAGCAAAATACAAATGCTTTCCATCCGCACTTAACGAAGGTTGAGACTCCCAGCCAGTTGGAGTGTTAATATTTGGACCACAATTCTCAGGTTCAGACCAATACCATTCCTCTTCTCCCTTTAACTTATTAAAACCGTAAATAAAGTCAGATTGATAGATATCACAGTTGAACAGATATGCTTGCTTTTGTTTGTCGAAATAAGGCTTACAAATTGTGACATATAAATGTCTGTTGTTTAATGAAATAGTTACTCCGCCATAATTAGACTTTTTATCCGCGTTGAAGGGTTCAGGCATCTCATTCCCAATCGTGAATTTTCCTAACGTTAGATCAGAAACACTAAATTTTTCGATGTATCGAACTTCGTTAGAATTGTTTATTACACTGTTTCTATTTGGAGTAACATCTTCCCATCTTCTTGTAAAATATAATTTTTCATTATCTGGAGTTAAGAGAGGTAGATATTCATCACCTTCATTTGTAGAAACATCACGAACTACAGTTGGATCAAACGGAACTGGGTGAGCATATTGGTAAGCAAAGAATTTTGCATAAGACAAATCGCTTTCTGTTTCGTAAAGATATTGCTCATACTTCTTTGAGAACTTCTTTTCATCATCTGCTGTAAAATCCAAGAATAGCTGTTGATTTTCTACAGCAAGCGCATATTTCTTTTGACCTAAATAAATAGCACCTAGATAGTAGTAAACATCTGAGTGAAAATTGGGGCAATTTAATTTTACCCTTTCAAGATATTTTATGACTGTCGAATATCCTCCACCTTTTGACTTCTGGGTTTTAATCTTTTCTATTGCTAACATAAAATTAGCCTCGGCATAATCTTCCTCTTCGTCTAGAGCGGCTCTTAAAAACACCAGTCTCTTAGCCTTGTCATATTTCTTACGATCTTTTGCCTTATCAACCAGTTTAGTTGCTTTTTCAGAAATATCCTCATCGCACTCTTGCGCAATTATGTTTGCAGGTTTAAATGCAACCACAGTAATTAGAATTAATGAGAGAATAAAATAGCTCCGACACATAGCCGATATCTTTAAAAATCGTACCAATTTAATAGGAAAAAGAATTAAGCTTATCTTCCAATTAGCTTCTTCAATTTATCTTCTCCTTTCTTTTTTAACTCCTCTGCAGCTTTCTTTTTTACTTTTTCAGCTTCGGCTTTTGCTTTTGCTTCTACTTCCTTTTTCAAGCGATCTCCTTCCGCTTTAGCCTTAGCCTCCGCTTCTTTCTTGATTTTATCAACCTCCTGCCTAGCTTGAGCCTCTACTTCTTTTTTCAGCCGATCTGCTTCGGCTTTTGCCTTTGCTTCAGCTTCTTTTTTCAGCTTGTCAATTTCCTCTTTAGCTTTCTTTTTTAATTCGTCTTTAGCTTGGGCTTTTGCATCACCTGAACCGCTTCCAAAAGAAGGCGTTATCCTTGGTTTATCATTTGTACCAGTAACTTTTACGTCAACCTTAACTTCATCACCTAACGAAGCATTTGTTCCAGCTTGCTGATTAAACTGATCCATTAGGCCTTTAGCCATCCCGGCTCCTGCTCCAAGAGCATCCATAGGAATAGCGGTTTTGATTAAATAATCCAGGGTCTGATCGAAACCATTTGAACCAGAAACATTGGCATTCAAGTCTCCTAACTTCATATCAAATGGTTCCACCCACACTCTACCTTCTCTGAATTCATAAGTAATGTTTACGTCATTTAAAACCAGTGTTCTTAGGTCATCTTTCTTTAGTGCATCTGCCACTTTATTTAAAGTTTCAGAGTCCGATATTTTTACCCTATGAGTTTGCAAATCTCCTCCTCCGTTCATTGATTCGTAAATCGGTTCCATATTACCATCTAAAACGCAAACCAATGTCATTGCAGTTGAAAATGACCCGGTTGCATTTTCCGCTATCGGAGCCATTTCTTTTACGGTATTAAACGTAGTATAGGTTTGAGGAACATCGAATTTTTTAATTGCCATTTTGAAATCAATGTTTGGCTTATCCAAATTGGTAGTTTCATAAAAACCATTCATATTCAAGCTTCCACCTAACATATTCATATCTAAGTTTTCCATTGCAACCTTCTGATCTCGAACAGTAATTTTTCCAATCATATCAGTCATCTCCATATTATCATAGAGCACTTTTTTGAAATTAGAAGTCAATACAAAATCTATATTCCCAGGCACCTCAACAGCACCTTCAGAAGAATCTACTGGAGCAGATTCATTTTCAGTTTCCTCAGTTTCTGATGATTCTTCGCCTTCACTAACTTCTGAACTTTCTTCTTCTGGCCCTGCTAATTCATTCAAGTCCATTAGGTTGGAGTTTATCGCCATTAGTCCTTTTAAAGTTCCATCACTAAACGCATAAGAAATGTAATTGGCAATTGTACCCGTTCCATTAATATCACTTTTTCCAAGTAAGCAATTCAATTCAGCCATTTCGATAGCTTGAGGTGTAAACTGAAAATCAGCCTTGTTTAATTGAACGGGATAACCTAATGAAGGATCGTTGTAAACTATTCCTTCAAGAATCATGGACCCGCTTGCATCAAAATTTTCGTAATCTTCAGCTTCCAATGTCGAAACTTTTCCTTTCAAGTTTATATCAGCAGTAACCTTTCCCTTGTAATCCTCACCATTTTCAGAAGGCATAACATCAGCCAGTGAAGCAAGATCAATATCCATTTTTATGTTACCGTCAATGTCAGCATCCGAAACTGGAGTTTTAACCAGCATTCTCATATCAATTGGGTTATCAGCTAACTCAACATGGAAATTTTTAAGATTAACAACAGTATTATCATCAGATCCTCCTGGGTTTTTTACATTTAAATCAATATTTATATTCTCTGCCGATTTAGGTAAGTCTGGATATTGAAACCTACCGTTATCTACTTTTAGATTAAGATTGAAGGCTGGTAAATCATTACCTATCATTTTGCCCTTAGCCATACCGTCTAATGAGAAGTTTCCGTCTGTTTTTATACTTTCAAAATCAGTCATATAAACAGCTGGAATAAGAGATAAAACACTTTTGAATGTTGTTTTTTCCGTATTGAAAGTCAAGTCTAGTTCAGTAGTTTTCTCATCTGGAAGTGCAACATAACCTTCGAAATGTAGCATAAGTTCATTGATTCCAAAATGATTCTCTTTAAAGGTATACTTTGAATTCACCATATCAATTTCAGTATCAAATTTGATATCGAATTTCGCTTTTTTCATATACCGCATACCTTCCATTTTGAAAGTCAGTTCTTCAATATTGGTTTGCGTTTCCAATAAGAAGTTATCTAAGGTAAAGTCTCCACTTCCTTCATGAGTAAAGTTTTTTATTTCTGCATACATGTCACCAACACGATCATCATAAATTACATTTATATTACGCAAATAGTAGCTGCTAACACTCATTGAAAATGGTGCTGATTCTTCTGCGGTAACCTCTTCGACCTCTTCCTCAACAGTCTCTCCTGAAGATTTTACAATATCATAATTAGCCAATGTATCTGCTTCAATAACATCAACTATTACATGGAAATTCGCGTCAGCAATACCCACTGATTTTATTTTCATTTGATCGCCATTGATAACTGACATTAAATCTAAATGAGTTTCAATCAGCCCTATGTCGGCTAAAACAATTCCCTCATATTGGGCTTTACCAGTAACCTTTACCCCTTTCAGCTCCAATTTAAAATCTGGAAAGGTACTAATCAGTGACAAGTCCAAGTCCGCTAATTCTACTCTTGCATTTAAGTGATCATCCATCTGCTGTTGAATCATTTCAGCAATCTTCCCTTTAAACAGAAATGGCATAGCTACAAGCAGCACTATTATGACTACAATGAGAATTCCGAGTGCTTTAAAAATCTTTTTCATTATTGGCTTTTTGAATTGATTCACAAATTTCTAAAAAACAATGACTTAAAAAAATGTGG
The DNA here is from genome assembly GCA_913020435.1 of uncultured Flavobacteriales bacterium. Lineage (GTDB taxonomy): Bacteria > Bacteroidota > Bacteroidia > Flavobacteriales_G > Salibacteraceae > UBA6770. The sequence continues at coordinate 70,482 of CAJVZZ010000007.1, forward strand.
GGTATTAATAAAATATAATCTTTTACCGTTAGAAAACTAATCCTTTAAATTTAATTCTCCCTCTCCTTTTGCAATGATGGTACTAACAGTTGCATCGCCTGTTACATTTACCACTGTTCTGCACATGTCTAGTATTCTATCAACGGGGAAAATGATAGCAATCCATGCCGGATTTAATCCAACTGAAATAAGCACGATCATCAACATAACTAATCCGGCGCTTGGAACCGCAGCGGATCCTATAGAAGCTAAAGTTGCTGTTAATACTATTGTTAGTTGTTGCGCTAATGTTAAATCTACCATATGTAATTGAGCGAGAAACAAAACAGCAATAGTTTGATACATACTGGTACCATCCATATTAACTGTTGCTCCAATTGGTAACACGAAGCTCGAAACATTTTTTGATACTCCAATATTATCTTCTACACACTCCATAGTAACTGGCAAGGTTGCTGCACTTGAACTTGTTGAAAATGCCAAAAACTGAGCAGGACTTATCTTTCTAAAGAAGTCAGAATATCCAATTTTAGCCACGAACTTTACAATGAGTGGATAGAAAACTGCTACCATAAATGCTAATCCCACGAAGACAGCAATGCTATATGCGCCCAGACTTTTAAAAATTTCGAATACCTCTGCTGGAGTATCTGCCATCTTAGCTATTACTCCGGCCATTAATGCAAAAACGAAAATAGGAGCTGCCTTCATAATTAAATCAACCATTTTCAAAAACACCTCAGACATTCCCTCGAAAAATGAAATAATTGGTTGTGCCTTTTTACTAGGTATCATAATTAGAGTAATACCTAAAAATATTGCAAAGAATATAACTTGAAGCATAAGTTTATTGTCGGATATAGAAAGTACTATATTCTCCGGAACCATATCTACCAAAAAGTATAGCGGCCCGCGAGTTTCATTTTTTGATACTACTTTTAATTTCTCCTCGATATTTTTTCGATCTTCAACACTAAGTTCATCGCCATTTTTTTGTTCAACTTCCTTTACTAAAGTAGCATACTTTGGATCTGAAGAATAGTATTTTCCATCCAGTATTTCAACTCCATTATTAGTGGCCCAATACTCATAATTGATTCGGTTTTTAATCCGCTGTTCTGGATCAATAAAAGTTCCAGGCTTAACAACGTTACCAATTAGCAGCCCTATGCTAACAGCGCAAACGGTAGTTATTAGATAAATCAAAAGCGTTTTACCTCCCATTCGCCCGAGTTTACTGACATCATTCAGGCTTGCTATTCCAGTTACTACTGAAAATAAAACTAGAGGCACCGCAATGAATTTTAAAAGCCGTATGAAAATTTGGCCAAAAGGATCTATCCAATCAATGGTAAATTGATTCCATCCCATTGCACTAGAAATAAAAGACCAAATTGCTCCGAGAATCAATCCTATTAAAATCTTAACGTATAATGGCATTCCTTTCATTTATTCTAGATTTTATCTGTTCGTTGTAATAAAATATGATCAGCCAAAACCATTGCACACATAGCTTTGACAATTGGGACCGCTCTCGGCAAAACACATGGGTCATGGCGTCCTACGGCTTCAAACTCTAAGTTCTCGCCTGTTTTAGAAACTGTCTTTTGTTTTTGAAGAATGGTGGCAGGTGGTTTAAACGAAATCGAAATGAGAATATCGGATCCGTTAGAAATGCCACCTTGAATTCCACCGGAATTATTTGAGGTTGTTGTTACTTCTCCTTGCTCAAAAACAAATTCATCGTTTTGCTCAGATCCTTTTTCGAACACCGTATTCGAGCCAATCCCTATTTCAACCGCTTTTACAGCATTTATAGAAAATAGAGCATGACTTAAATCTGCACTTAATTTGCTGAATATGGGACGGCCTAAACCTGCAACAACGTTTCGAATTACTACTGAAATTTTCCCACCTAAACTATCTCCAGCTTCTTTATACTTTTTAATGAGTTCTACCATTTTTTCTGCACAATCCAAATCAGGACAACGAACTGCTGAAGCGTCAATTGCAGAATCATCATAAAAAACAGATGTATCAGGTATTACTAAAGTTCCTACTTGGGAAACATAACTCGAAATTTCAACTCCATTAAAACCAATAATTTTTTGCGCTACACTTCCGCCTACAACCCAATTCGCAGTTTCTCTTGCAGAAGCTCTCCCTCCTCCCTTATGATCTCTTACTCCATATTTAACTTGATAGGTATAGTCGGCATGAGAAGGGCGGAAGACATCTTTTATATTGGAATAATCTTTACTTTTTTGATCTTTATTTGGTATTAAGAATCCGATTGGTGTACCTGTAGTCTTTCCTTCAAAAACCCCAGAAAGTATTTCAACTATATCTGACTCTTTCCTGTCCGTAGTAATACTGGATTGCCCCGGTCGTCTTCTATCTAGTTGCTTTTGAATGTCCGATTCCTCTAATTCAATTCCAGCAGGACAACCATCGATTATTCCTCCAATCGCCTTACCATGCGATTCTCCAAATGTCGTGAGACGAAAGATTTTTCCAAGGGAATTTCCTGACATTCCGCAAATGTATTCAATATCGTTTGAGGTTTTGCCCAACTTTTACCCTAAACGCTGCGTCTTTACTGTTGATATGATATTTCCAAAAATAGATTTAGCGGCCTTACAAGGTGTTCTAAAAACTATAGTGTTCTTCGATAGCATGAGTATTTCTATTTATAAACGCGAAATCGAGCGTTACTTATTGGAGAGCACTGCAAGTATTGAAGGAATTGAAATTAGTCTTTCTATCCTTGAAGATTTAGACATTATAAAGTCTGAAGCTGGAACTTACTCGCTACTTGCGAGAGATACCGCTATACTTAAAAGCAATTTCAAGAATAAGACTGTCAATCGTTTTCAAAAGCTTATCCTAAGAAGTTTCGCAACAATTTCATTTGTACGAGGAATTTATCAAATGGATGTTCCTGGAATTGATAGTGTTTTCGTGCTAGATGTTTCTGGATTAAACAATCCTATTCGCGCAAGAAAATACTGTCAAATAGCTTCGAAATTTTTAAAAAAAAGAGTGCTATTTGTTAGCCGATTTGCAAAAGTTGAAGGTGAAACCATCTTTCATTCTATCGCCTTAGCTGGAATGACCTCCGTATACAATCCATTCGGATTGGAGAAGTTGACTAGACGTCATTCTGATTGTATCGCCAAATTCCCTAATCGCGTTGCTGAAAATGGTATGGATTTGAAACCTTTTTTTAACTCTCCCAAAAAGAATACTCAAAAGCCAGTTTTCAATGCCTCTGGCACAAATTATTCGGAGTTCTTTACATGGGTTACTGCATTTATTGAAAATCAATCTTTTGATGCTAACTGGGAAAAAAATCAATCTGTATATCGTCAGTGGTTACTTCCAAAACTTTCTAGATTGAATAGAAAATACCAGCTGGTGTAAATTTTTGCTCATTCTTTGTATAAAACAATAATTTTGGCTGTTAAGCGTATTTGTGCCGTGAAAGCCATTATAACTATTTTTTTTCTTGCTATTTCCACTATATCCTTCGGGCAATTAGGAGGAGAAAGGAGTTATACGTTTTTAGAAATCCCTTCTTCTGCTCGTTCTGCTGCTATGGGAGGAAGTTCTGCTGGAATTAAAGATGCAGATATCAATTTGATAAATGATAACCCAGCCAACTTAGACACCTCCATTGATAATCACTTAAGTATTAATTATGTCAACTTCGTGAGTGATATAAACGCTGGAAATTTTGCCTATGCTAGAAAAGCTGGAAAAGGAACGATAGGAATAACTGCACAATTTTTAGGTTATGGAAAATTTGACGTTGTTGAGGCAAACGGAATAAAAACAGGAGAGGAATTTAATGCAGGAGATTTTGCATTAAATATTGGCTACGGACGAGCGCTTGACTCCCTCTTTTCAATTGGTGCTGCCATTAAAACTGTTTACTCCAATTACTATTACAATCAAAGTGTAGCTTTAGGAATAGATTTAGGAGCAGCATATATAAGTAAATCAAAATATTTCACTAGTACAATTGCTTTGAGAAACATAGGCCGTTCGATAAACAAGAGCAGTAATCAGTCTCGAAATAAGCTTCCTACAAACGTTGAAATTGGTGCGGCCATCAAAATCCCCAAAGCTCCACTTCGTTTTTTCACTCAATACAATAATATTCAGAAATGGGATTTAGGCTCTAATGACCCAAATTATGTTGCAAAAGAAAAAATCGATGCAAAAACCGGAGTTACCAATGTAAGAAAATTCAGCTCTGATAATTTATTTCGTCATTTAGTGTTAGGTGCCGATATAGTTGCTTCAGATAATTTCTCACTCACTTTTGCGTATAATTTTAGAAGAAGAAAAGAATTAGCCGCTATTTCTAGAGGAGGCCTAAGCGGTATCTCTTTTGGAGCGATGATAAAGGTGAAAAAAATGCAGTTTAATTATTCTTTAAGTAGTTATCATACTGCAGGAGTTTCTCACCACATTGGCATTACAAGTAATTTGAACGCACTGTTTTAAATGAAAACACCTAAAATTAATATAGCAATTGATGGTTATTCCTCTTGCGGAAAAAGCACACTTGCCAAAGAGCTTGCACAAGAACTGGATTATGTTTTTATAGATTCAGGTGCTATGTATCGTGCCGTCACACTGTTTGCACTTCAAAATGGAATAGCAAACGGCGAACTCGATGAAAACAAACTGATTTCAAGATTAGCTGAAATCGAAATAAGATTTGAGTTTAACACTTCTAGTGGCGCTTCTGATGTATTTCTAAATGGGGATAATGTCGAAAGTGAAGTTCGAAAAATGCAGGTCTCTGATTATGTTAGTCCGGTTGCTGCTGTTAAAGAAGTGCGCTTGAAGTTGGTAGAACTTCAGCAAAAAATGGGCATTAATAAGGGAGTTGTGATGGACGGAAGAGATATTGGAACTGTAGTTTTCCCCAATGCCGAACTTAAAATATTCATGACCGCAAATAATGAGATTCGTGCAAAACGAAGATTTGAAGAGCTACAATCTAAAGGCGAAAAACCATCTTTAGAGCGAGTAAAAGCAAATCTTGAAAAACGAGATTTCATCGATACTAACCGTAAAGCTGATCCTCTGAGACAAGCATCAGACGCGCGAGTATTAAATAACTCTAATTTATCTAGAGAAGAACAATTGAGCTTAGTTCTTAAATGGATTGAAGAAGCAAAAAGTACTTTAGCCTAAATCTCCACCAAACAAACTGTCGACATAGGCAGTTCGATTGAATAATTGAAGGTCGTCCATTTTCTCACCTATCCCTATATACTTCACAGGAATTTGAAATTGATCTGAAATACCAATTGCAACTCCACCTTTAGCCGTACCATCCAATTTAGTAAGTGCAAGCGCATTTACTTCGGTAGCTTTTGTGAATTGCTTAGCTTGTTCTATCGCGTTTTGCCCAGTTGAGCCATCTAAAACCAATAAGATCTCATGAGGGGCACCTGGAATAATTTTGTCCATCACATTTTTTATTTTGGACAATTCATTCATTAAGTTAACCTTATTGTGCAAACGTCCAGCCGTATCGATGATAACCACATCTGCATTACTAGATTTCGCACTTTGCAAAGTATCGAAAGCAACGGAAGCAGGATCCGCGCCCATTCCTTGGCTTATAACTGTGACGCCAACTCTGTCTCCCCAAATTTGAATTTGATCTACTGCAGCAGCTCTAAATGTATCAGCAGCACCAAGCACTACCTTTTTACCAGCTTGTTTGAATTGGTGGGCTAACTTTCCGATAGTTGTTGTTTTTCCTACTCCATTTACCCCAACTACCATAATTACATAGGGCTCATTGGATTCTGGAACCGAAAATTCACTTCCATCTTCGTTGTTACTTTCTTTTAAAAGCTGTGCGATTTCGTCTCTAAGAATTGAATTCAATTCTTTAGTATCTAAATATTTATCTCTAGAAACTCTAGCTTCAATACGCTCAATTATCTTAATCGTAGTATTTACACCTACATCAGAAGTCACTAGAACTTCTTCAAGATTATCCAAAACCTCATCATCAACTTTAGTTTTCCCAACTACAGCTCGCGAAAGCTTAGAAAAAACAGATTGTTTAGTTTTTTCTAACCCTTTATCTAAGTCTTGTTTCTTCTTTTTTGAGAACAATCCAAGTAATGCCATACGTTCTGGTTTGCTACGAAATTAACAATCAATATTTAAAGCAAAAAAAATCCCGTATAATACGGGATTCCTTTTAAACTCAAATTACAACTACTTGGGTTATGATTTCAAGAAATCGTTAACCTTATCTTTTTGTAAAACTTCTTCCCTAAAAGTATAAGCACCTGATTTTTCTGACTTTACCATCTTAATTACTTTGGTGTAATCTTTAGCACCTTTCTTTTGAACACTTGCAACTACTTTCTTAGCCATGTCTAAATTTTTATCGAGTTATTACTTGATTTCTTTATGTACCGTGTACTTTTTCAGTACTGGGTTAAATTTTCTGATCTCGATACGATCCGGTGTGTTTTTCCTGTTTTTGGTTGTAATGTATCGAGATGTTCCAGCAACACCTGAATTTTTATGCTCTGTGCATTCTAGAATAACTTGAACTCTGTTTCCTCTTTTTGCCATCTTTGGTATATTAATCGTCTAAAAAAACGGTCTGCAAAAGTATTAATTATTTTCTGTTTTCAGCTTAATCATCAAGGATTAGTTTTTCAATTTCAAGCATTTTCTTTTTAGTATAAATACCAGCGGTTGAATAAATGATTTTACCCTTTGAATCCAGCAGGAAAACATAAGCTTTACTCTTGTCTTCCAACTTCAATTTTTGCTTGTAAATATCTATTTCGCCTTTGTAAAATAATACATATGGGAATATATTTTCATCGCTTTTCGCCTTCATTCTTTTCATTACACCAGCCATAGCCGATTTTTTGGCGCCAGTAAAAAGCGCAATGAAGTAGGTATTAACGTCATATAAATCATCCAGCATTCCTGTTCTAGCAATAAACTTATTGTACACAGGATTCACCCAGGATTCAAATTGCTCCTGAGATTTTTTGCTAAAAGCAATACCAATAATCGTATACTTTTCTTGAACAGACTCTGGTAAGTCGATTACTTCACCATTTACAGTTTGTCCGATCAACATCGGAAACACTTCACCAGTTTGAGCCTGAGCATTGACAAAAAAGCAAGTACCTAGAATTAAAATTAGAGCTTTCATTATAAAGTTGGGATTTTTGCAGATTCTTCCATTGCATCAGGATATTTTTCCAATGCCTTTTCCAAGCATTCAGCTGCTTCTATCAATTGATTCTTTTCAAGAACATAAGCTAGACGTACTTGGTTTTCGCCCGCGTCTGGCATGGAATAAAAACCATTGGCAGGGGCCATCATTACTGTTTTACCGTTATAGTCAAAGTGCTCGAGTATCCATTCGCAAAACTTCTCGGCATCTTCAACTGGTAACTCTGCTATCACATAAAATGCGCCACTTGGTTTGGGACAGCGAACTCCAGGAATAGCATTTAAAGCATCAACGAGTACATTGCGTCTTTCTACATATTCTGCAATTACTTCGTCGAAATATGATTGCGGAGTATTTAAGGCTTCTTCTCCTGCAATTTGACCTAAAGTTGGAGGACTTAATCTTGCTTGAGCAAATTTCAAAACGGTCTCCAACACATATTTGTTTCTTGTAACCAAGGCTCCGATACGAGCACCGCACATACTGTAGCGTTTGGATACGGAATCAATCATTATGGCATGTTGAGCCAACCCCTCTAAATTCATAATTGAATGATGCTCCTTTCCATCATAGCAGAATTCGCGGTATACTTCATCTGCAAATAAATACAAATCGTATTTTAACACCAGGTCTCTAAGCTTTTCTAATTCTTCCTTTGTATATAAATATCCTGTCGGATTACCAGGATTACAGATCATAATACCTTTAGTACGTAAAGAAATTCTCTTTTCAAATTCCTCAATACTAGGTAAAGCAAAACCGTTTTCGATTTTTGAGGTCACTGAAACAACTTTTACTCCGGCACTAACAGAAAAACTATTGTAGTTTGCGTAAAAAGGTTCTGGAATAATAATCTCATCACCTTCATCAAAACAGGACATAAAGGCAAACTGAAGTGCTTCTGACCCGCCAGTTGTTACTAATATTTGCTCATAATCAACATCTACACCAACTCCTTTGTAATATTTAGCCAATCCTCTTCTGTAAGACTCAAAACCAGCCGAATGCGAATACTCAATCACTTTCAGATTATGGTTCGCAATTTTATCTCGCACATTCTTTGGTGTTTCAATATCGGGCTGACCAATATTTAAAAAGAATACTTTCTTTCCTTGATTTATAGCTGTTTCCGCGTATGGAATCAGTTTTCGTATCGGTGAAGATGGCATTTGAATTGCCTTATTTGATATTCCTGGCATATCTGTATTTTTTCATTTTACAAGAAAAACAAATGTATTCGTTTTGTCATATGAGTAAATGGAGTTCTCAATACATTTTATATTTCTTCCTCATCAAAAAAACCCATCAGAATTCCCTAGAAAAATCAGGGTATAAAAAACCCTTCAACTCGATTGAGAAGAAGGGTTTTTAAGTTTTATATTAATAATTTCTTAGTTTGCTTTTGGAGCCATCGGTGAATCGTTGTTAGTAGGGGCTGCATTAGCAGGTTTAGGAGCAATATTTCCTTTGATTCTAATAACCTTTGTCGGGTTATCCAATGCATTAGAAGTAATAGTCACTGACTTGTTAATCGGACCTAATCGGTTTGAATCATATTTTACTTTTATAGAAGCTGACTTCCCTGGAGCAATAGGCTCTCTTGGCCAAGAAGGAACAGTACAACCACAAGAACCTCTAGAGTTAGAAATAATTAGAGGTTCATTACCTGTGTTTGTGAATTTGAATTCATAAACAGCGGGTTCTCCTTGAATTAGACTACCATAATCGTGTACGTCTTTCTCGAATTCGACTTTAGCGCCACTCTCAATGTCTAGCTGAGCATTTGCGCCAAAAACACCCATAAGTGCAACAAAAGTTGCGATGATTGTATTTTTCATAATTTGTTATTTTTAAGATTAATTTACAAATGTAGACTGATTTAAAAAGGGTAAATAGTCTTTAACAAATCATTAACTGACATTATCTAATTCCTACTCGCTTGCAAATACATTGATTGTTGAATCATGCGAAACTACTCGCGAATACCCGCAATGATGAATATAAATCTCACCGAATCAATTACTCTTTTAGGTTTTTCGAAACCTTGTTGTTCAAAATTTTAGACGTTTTGATTAAAGATTATAATCATTTGGCTTTTGAAAAAGATAAAAACCTTTTTTAGAATTAAACCAGCTTTGTAAACAAAAATCTCAGATTGAATTATTTACTAAAGAATATTTAAGCATTCATTTTAAGTCTTCACCAATTTTATTATTGAGTCTTTTGAGGCGTTTAAAGAAATACTAAAATATCACCAGTGATTTCCTCTTATTATTTCAACCCTAATCTTTGGATCGTAAGGACTGAAACCAACAGAAGTGTTATGAACTAACGTTCATCAAACAGAGTTGTTTTCCTTTCACATTAGATTAAGCCGTACATTTTGTTTTATTAGATAGAATTTCGTTTCAGCAATTACGTTGAAAATCTATTTATTTCTGAGAAGTATATAGATTTACGGATTTTCAAAATCTGCATTAGAAATACCTTGAAACCTTCATTTTCAGCTACTTTTGCAGGTCAAAATTTAAGCAATACTTTCATGGAAATTTCAAGTAAATATTCCCCAAATTCAGTTGAGTCTAAGTGGTATGAACACTGGATGGAGCAGAAATTTTTCGCCTCCACACCAGACGCACGCGAGCCATATAGTATTGTGATTCCACCACCAAATGTTACTGGAGTCCTGCATATGGGACACATGCTGAATAATACGATCCAAGATGTATTGATTCGCCGCGCTCGAATGCAAGGCAAGAATGCTTGCTGGGTTCCTGGAACTGATCATGCATCTATAGCTACTGAAGCTAAAGTTGTGAACCTACTTGCAGAACAAGGCATCAAAAAAGAAGATATTGGAAGAGAAAAATTCTTGAAGCATGCTTTTGAATGGAAAGAAAAGTACGGCGGAATAATTCTGGACCAACTAAAAAAACTTGGAGCCTCATGCGATTGGGATAGAACCCATTTCACAATGGATCCGAAAATGAATGATGCGGTTCAGAAAGTTTTTGTGGACTTGCACAACAAAGGATTGGTATATCGAGGCGTTAGAATGGTGAACTGGGATCCAGTTGGATTGACAGCTGTTTCAGATGAAGAAGTAATTCATACCGAAGAAAACTCAAAACTATATTACTGTAAATACAAAGTTGTTGACTCCGATGAATTTGTAACCATAGCCACTACTCGACCTGAAACAATTTTGGCGGATACTGCTGTTTGTGTCCACCCAGAAGACAAACGCTTTGCGCACCTTCATGGGAAAAAGGTAATTATTCCAATGGTGAATCGTGAGGTTCCAATTATACTAGACGATTACGTTGACATGGAATTTGGTACTGGATGTTTAAAAGTAACTCCAGCGCATGATATTAATGACTACAACTTAGGCCTTAAACATGGACTTGAATCAATTGAAATTATTGATGATAAAGGTTGTTTGAATGAAAAGGCTAAATTCTATGTTGGTGAAGATCGATTTGATGTTCGAAAGAGAATCATTGAAGACTTAGACAAATTAGGTCAAGTTGAAAAAGTTGAAATCATTCAAAATAAGGTTGGACGTTCAGAAAGAACAAGTTCGGTTATTGAACCAAAGCTTTCGACTCAATGGTTTGTAAAAATGGAGTCTATTGCAAAACCTGCTTTAGAAGCCGTTACAAGTGGTGAAATCAATTTTCACCCAAAGAAGTTTGAGAACGTTTATCGTCATTGGTTAGAGAACGTAAAGGATTGGTGTATTTCTCGTCAGCTTTGGTGGGGACAGCAAATCCCAGCTTGGTATGCACCAAATGGGAAATATGCAGTTGCTAATTCTATTGAAGAAGCTCTTGCTATTCTTCAAAAAGAGCAGGCTGACCTTACGATTTCGGATTTAAAACAAGATGAAGATGTTGTGGATACCTGGTTTTCGAGCTGGTTATGGCCAATATCAGTTTTTGATGGTTTTAATGAAAATGGAAGTAAAGAATACGATTACTACTACCCTACAGCTACATTAGTTACAGGTCACGATATTATTTTCTTTTGGGTGGCTCGTATGATTATGGCGGGTGTTGAATTCAAGGAGAAAATACCATTTAAGGATGTCTATTTCACTGGAATGGTGCGTGACAAACAACGCCGAAAAATGTCAAAATCATTGGGTAATTCGCCTGATGCTTTAAAACTGATTGAAGATTTTGGCGCCGATGGTGTTCGCGTTGGTTTGTTGCTTTCATCTCCTGCAGGTGGTGACCTAATGTTCGACGAAGCGCTTTGCGAGCAAGGAAGAAACTTTGCAAACAAAATCTGGAATTCATTGCGTTTGATAAAAGGTTGGGAAGTTTCTGATACAATCGAACAGCCAGCGCATTCTAAAATGGCAATTTCGTGGTTTGAAAACCGATTTAATGCTGAACTAGTAGAAATTGAAAAGCAATTTGCTGAATTTCGTATTTCTGAAGCTTTAATGTCAATTTACCGATTGATTTGGGATAGCTACTGTTCATGGTATTTAGAAATCGTAAAGCCTGCTTATCAGCAACCAATTGACAAAGAAACGTACACTGCTAGTATTCGGTTATTAGAAAACTTAATGACCGTTTTACATCCGTTTATGCCTTTCTTAACTGAAGAAGTTTGGCATTCGATAAAAGAACGCGATGCTAAAGATTGCATTATGGTAAACGATTATCCAAAAATGGGATCGGTTAACAGTGAATTACTGAATGATTTTCATACTATGACTGAGGTAATGGTAGAAATTAGAACTTTCAGAAAAAAGCAAAACTTGGCTCAGAAGATTCCGATAAATCTTTCTATGAAATTGAATGAACAGCACAATGAACAATTGAATGCGATTATTCAGAAATTGGGTAATATTGAAGCATTAAATACTGTTTCGGAGAAAGTAGAAGGTGCATTTTCGTTCATTATTAAGAGTAACGAGTTCTACATTCCACTTGCTGGAACAGTTGACATAGAGGAACAAAAGAAGAAATTAGAAGAAGAATTAAAATATACAAAAGGATTTTTGAATTCAGTTGCTAAGAAACTGAGTAACGAAAGATTTGTAAATAACGCACCAGAAGCGGTAGTAGCTTCAGAACAAAAGAAACAGACAGACGCAGAACAAAAGATTCGCGTTATAGAAGAACAATTAGCAGGATTGAGTTAACCGTGCAAAGTCTAACGTACTAAGTAAAACGTTTCATTTGAGACGTTTTACGTTAGACTTTTGACGTAACACAACAAAAAGAATGAATAACCAAGAAATTATAAAACGAGCAAAACAATGGTTACACCCAAGTTTTGACGAAAAAACAAGATCAGAAGCTCAACGACTCATTGACGAAAACGGTCAGGACTTATTAGAGGCTTTTCATAAAGATTTAGATTTCGGAACTGGTGGTTTACGCGGCATAATGGGTGTTGGAACTAATCGTGTAAATATTTACACGATAGGAATGGCAACACAGGGTTTAGCTAATTATCTGAAAAAGTCTTTTACAGATGAAACGAACCAACCTATTGGAGTTGCAATTGCTCACGATAGTCGCAACAATTCTGCTGTATTTGCACGGAAATGTGCTGAAATTTTAGCCGCTAATGGTTTTGAAGCTTACTTATTCGAATCATTAAGACCTACTCCAGAATTATCTTATGCAGTTCGAAAAAAGAATTGTAAAGCTGGCATTGTTATAACTGCATCGCACAACCCTAGTGAATATAATGGTTATAAAGTTTACTGGGAAGATGGTGCACAATTGATTCCGCCTCATGACAATAACGTAATTGCTGAAGTTCGAAAAATAACAACTCCTGACCAAGTAAAAACAGATTACAGAAGTTGGAATATCATTCCATTAGGAATTGAAACTGACAGAAACTACTGGGATAGTATAGCTAGCGTTGCATCCGAGCAGCACGAATCTAATTTGAAAGTCGTTTACACGCCAATTCATGGGACAGGGGTGAAATCCATTCCTCAAGTATTGGATTTATTGGGTTATCAGCACGTTGAAGTATTGGCAGATCAAGCAATACCAGATGGAAATTTCCCGACTGTAGATTCTCCAAACCCAGAAGAAGCTGCGGCATTAAAGTTAGCTATTTGTAGAGCTCAAAACGTTAATGCGGACTTAGTATTGGGAACTGATCCAGATGCCGACCGTGTTGGAATTGCGGTGAAAGATAATGAAGGCAAATTTGTATTACTAAATGGCAACCAAACAGCAGCTATATTAGTAAATTACATGCTCAAGAAATGGAAAACTTCCGGTGGTATTGATGGAAATCAATACATATGTAAAACCATCGTAACTACCGAATTACTTACGGAAATAGCTGATCATTTTGGCGTAAAAACCTACAATACACTTACTGGGTTTAAGTGGATAGCAGAACTCATTCGAAAAAAAGAAGGTCGCGAAAAATTTATCGTTGGCGGTGAAGAAAGCTACGGATACCTGATTGATGATTTTGTAAGAGATAAGGACGCTGTGCTTTCTTCTGTAATGATTTGTGAGGCTGCAGCTGAAGCAAAGAAAGCTGGAAGTACTCTATACAATGAATTACTTGGGATTTACAGAGACATCGCTTTTTACAAAGAGCGATTGATTTCCATTACCAAAAAAGGAATTGAAGGAAGTTCAGAAATTCAGAAAATGATGTCGGAATTGCGTTCTAATCCACCTAAAACTGTCGCTGGAATAGAGGTTGAATTATTACGTGATTATCAATCACAAGAGGAATTGAATTTTTTCAATCATTCGATTAAAGGAATTGAATTGCCAAAATCAAATGTGATTCAATTGGTCTTAAGAGATGGAAGTATTATTACAGCGCGACCATCTGGGACTGAGCCTAAAATCAAATTTTATTTGAGTGTAAAAGGTGATAAATTGAAATCGATTGAAGCATTTGAAGCTTCTAATGCATTATTGGAATCTAAGATGGATGCATTGTTAAAAGATTTGAATTTGTAAAACAAAAAAGTCCGAAAAATCGGGCCTTTTTATACCGAAATTTTAAGTTCAACTTACTGTTTAACAACTTGAAAACTTACTGATTCTTGTTTAGTATTAATGAATTTGAAGTGATAAACCCCACTTTCTCAATCCTGAACTTGAACGGTTTGTTCGGTTTCAGCTTGTTCAGTATACTCGGTTGAAGGAACTAGTTTACCTGCCGTATCAAATACATTTAACACCAAATTTTCATTCGTTTTAATAATGAAATTTACTGATGAGTGAGCAGGGTTAGGATATAAAGATATGATAATGAATTCACTCATTTCTAATATCGAAGTAGTATCATCTCCTGCACCAGCTGAATCAGATTCCGAAGTTTACTGAAATCCTTATGTAATAATTAAACTCAAGAACCAGCTCTAGTAACAACCTAATAATCTACTCTTACTGGAGTTTGAACAAAAACAAGCGTTAAAAAAAGAACATGCCTTTGTAACTATGGGTTTCATTAGTTTAGATTTAGTTACAAATCTAATGACGAAAGATTTATTTTTTGATCAAATCAGATATTTCTTCATCCAATAATTCCGATAAACTCATTCCAGCATAGTCAAGCATTTGTGGCAATAAACTGGCTTCAGACATACCAGGAACGGTATTGACTTCAATGAGGTAAAGCTTTTCTTCATGAAGTATATAATCCGCTCTAAAGAAGCCGCTACAACCTAATTTCTTATAGATCTGAACTGACAAATCCATACATTCATCGTAAGTTTTTTTATCAATTCTTGCAGGTGTTATCTCTTGTGTTGTTGTTGAATTATACTTTGCCTCATAATCGAAAAATTCAGCTTCAAATTGAATTTCAGTAACTGCGACTGGAACAGGAATACCGTTTCGCCTAACTACTCCGCAAGTTAATTCTAAACCTTGAACTGAACTTTCAACTAAAACACGCTCTCCAATCGAAAACGCCAATTCAACTGCTGGCTTTAATTCTTCTTTAGTTTTAACTTTAGAAACTCCAAGACTAGAACCAGCGTCGTTTGGTTTTACAAAACACGGAAGACCCAATTCAGCAATAAGGGATTCTGCATCAAGCTCAGCCATTTCATACACCAACTTAGAGTTAGGAATTAGAATTCCTTGTTTCTCCAAAAAATGGTTACAAAATCCTTTATTAAATGATAGTGAACTAGAAAGTACGTTGCAGCCCATATATTTCAATCTAAGTACATCAAAATACCCTTGTAGCTTTCCGTCTTCGCCAGGAGTTCCGTGTATTACATTAACAACTACATCAATCTTTAGCGACTGACCATTATGATTTAATGTAAAATTACTTTCGTTAATTTTTGTAGCTTCACTTTTACTGTCAAATGCAGTCCACCCGTTATTGTCCAAAACCAATTTAAATATCTCATATTTCTCATTTGAAAGATGATTCAGATATAAATCAGCACTTTTCATTGAAATGGCATACTCATCAGTAAATCCGCCACAAACGAGGGCAATAATAGGCTTTGACATAGCTACTTATTTTTATCAAAGTTATTTTTGAAGAATTCATTAATCACTATTGATTTCATTACTTATTAAAAGAATTACTAACAGGCAACGAGCATCCAATAATCTTATCTTTGACGTTAGATTATGGCAATAGTAAAAATTATAAAATTCTTTTTCTCGAAAGCCTTTTGGGTAAGTATTGGGGTATATATAGTTCTGTTATTCATTGGAATTTGGTGCCTTCTTATTTACTTAGATGCAGTTACGCTGCATGCTCAAACAATTAAAGTTCCTGATTTGAGGTCCTATCACGAAACAGAATTAGAAAACCTGCTAAAGGTTGAAAAATTAGATTATGAAATAATGGATTCTGTATTTGTACAAAATCAACAAGGCGGAATAGTGATCGAGCAAACTCCTGATTCAGGAGCATTTGTGAAAAAAGGGCGGAAAATTTATGTTACAATAAGTGCTTATGATGCTCCTAAAGTTACTATTCCAAATTTACAATACGATGACAAACGAAATGTTATTGCTCAATTACAATCTATTGGATTAAGAATTGGAAATATTTTATATGTACCAGCAGCATGCACGGATTGCCTTGAAAGAATTGAAATTAATGGTGTTCCTCTAGAACCAGGAAACAGATTAGATCAAGGAACAACGGTTGACTTAGTTTTTGGAGGAGGCCAAAGCAATCAATTTATCCCAATGCCATCGCTAATTGGATTAACCTTAGAAGACGTTCGAGAAAAATTACTTCAAGCAGGATTGTTAATTGGATCTGCTGTTCCAGACGAAGAGTTTTCTGGAGAAGACAGCTTAAAGGCAAGGGTCTTTAAGCAAGTTCCTGATTTTAATAACGATGCAGTTTTATTCTTAGGTTCTACGGTACAAGTTTTCTTAACCACTGACAGCAATAAAATTCCAATAATTCCGATTGATAGGTTAGAAACAATCCTTCCTGAATGAATTTTAAAATTACACTCTTCCTCTCTCTATTAATTAGCCAAATTTTCTGTGCAAGAGCCCAAGAGGAATTAGGGGTATTACCCTATAGAGCCGAACAATATTCAGAGCCAACTTTCGTGACAAACAATTTTGGGTCAAGAGCTGATCAGGACAGCTCTATTACTTATTTGCTTAATACTTTAGACCTTCCTATTATAGATGACTTTTCAAAAAACCGCATAAAATATTTCCCTACTACAGTTGATAATCCAGCTGTTTTTGATTCCTTAAGTTTTCGTTTTGTTGTCAATAACCAACCGTTGGATTCTGTTGAATTCATGATAGATTCCGTTTTTAATGTTATCGTCGACCCGGTAACTGGTGATTTAGATTCGACCTTGGCAGAACCATACAATATTGTCTTCTTTGACACAGGGTTCGTCTTTTTTCGAATTGATTCTTTTCTTGCTTACCCAAATTTCAGCTATTACATACAGAATGGTGTAACTCGAATAATTAATTATCAAAGAGATAGTGTATTAGTTAACAAGCAACAATCACACTTTTTTGCAAGAGATGATCATTACAGTTATTGGATCGCCCCAGGGCCATTTTTAAACTATACAATGGCTATCGATCAGCCAACTCTGGGCGTTTTAACCTTTGATGGACTAGATAGTTTAGGCAATCCATATGACAATTCATCGAAATTAACCTATGGTATTTCTGATTTTATGACATCAAAACCGATCAATTTATATGACTATAAGGACGGAAATAATAGAAAAAACTACGTAGTTAATGATTCTATTTATTTGAGCTTTTTCTATCAGGCTGAAGGAAATGGAGATCGTCCTGAAGAGGAAGATTCTTTAATTCTAGAATTTTACAATGTCAGAACCACACAGTGGAACAGAGTTTGGGGAGCTTCTGGTGATACCTCTAAGGAATTCGAAAGGGTTTCAGTTTTAATTAATGATACAAACTATATGCAAAACGGGTTCCGTTTTAGATTTAAAAACTACGCTACTCAATCTGGTAATTTTGATCACTGGCACTTGGATTACGTTCGGTTAATTGCAAATGGGGGGAAAGCTGATGAAATAAAAGATTTTGCAATTGTGAATCCTGTAAGATCATTTCTTAGAGATTATACCGCTATGCCCTGGGAACATTACAAAACAGATCCTAATAAATTTATGGTAGACACTATATTTTTAGATCACATCAATTTAAGTAATAAATCAGATATTTTAAAAGCACGTTACACCATTTACAAATCCAATAGCGTCAATTACTTGTACACATCACCAGAGGAACTGCGAACCTCAGTTATTGACAAAACAAGGCTTTCTTTTGAAGTAAAATCTTCAAATCGTTTTCAGTTTCCTAGTGATAATGAAGAGCGACAGTGGTTTAGGTGTGAGTTAGAGACGTTCTCTTCTGATGATAGGTATAGTCCAAATGACACTTTGATTCACAACCAATTTTTTGATCGATTTTACAGCTATGATGACCAATCTGCCGAAAAGACATATCAACTAAATCTAATAGGAACACACATCGCAGTAAAATTTAATACTCCGGTTCTGGACACTCTCAAAGGAGTACTAATTAACTTTGTTCAAACATTTGAAAGAGTTAAAAATCAAAAAGTGAACATCGTTATTTACAATAGTTTAGACACTGATCCAATATTTGAATCTGGACCCGTTGAAATACAAAAAATGCCTCCTGGGAATTTTCAACGGTTCAATTTGCCTGAAAACGTGATTGTTGAAGGAGACTTCCATGTGGGATATGAACAGTTAAGTCAAGAAAAAACTTTCGTGGGCTATGATGTAAACTACAATAATCAAAAAAATACTTATATATCTGAGATTGAAGGGATTTGGTATAACTCAGGATTTACTGGTACTGTAATGTTACGAGCAGATTTTGGTGACGGAACAGAGAAACCATTAATAAAGCCTGAAGTAGAACTTGACAATATTCCAATTACCATTTTCCCAAATCCAACAAATGGCTTATTCTCAATTAAAGGAGCATCTGAATTAAACCCGGTTTATCTATATAGTTTGCAAGGACGTTTAGTAAAAAAATGGGTTCATAATGGAGGAAAAACATACGACGCAAGTGAATTACAAAACGGAATTTACATATTGATTGCGAATGACAATTCTGGAAATCCTATTTCATCCAAAGTAATAATTGCCAAATAGGCACTTAATGGAAAACTCTGACATATTATCTGAAAACGAAGAAACAGAAAATCTTTTCGTTTATAAAACAATTACAGTAGACCAAGGCCAGCAGCTCTTGCGAGTCGATAAATTTTTAATGGATCGGATTCCACAAATATCTAGAAATAAAATACAGATATCCTGCAAGGCAAACTGTCTACTTATTAATGATTCTCCTGTAAAACCGAACTATAAGGTGAAACCTGGAGATGAAATTGTGCTCTTACTACCAGAAGAAAAAGAAGAACTAGAAATTGTTCCTGAAGATATTCCATTAGAGATCGTTTACGAAGATGATCAGCTTTTGGTAATCAATAAAAATGCAGGCTTAGTGGTACACCCTGGATTCGGCAATAAACGAGGAACCTTAGTCAACGCATTGGCGTTTCATTTCAAAAATCTTCCTACCAGCAATGGAAAAGACAGACCAGGAATTGTGCATAGATTAGACAAAGCAACTTCGGGATTGATGGTTATTGCAAAAACTGAATTCGCTCACAGCCATTTAGCGAAACAATTTTTTCTTCGAACATCTGAACGAACCTATCATGCTTTAATTTGGGGAGATCCTAAAGAGCCAGAGGGAACAATTGAAGGACACATTGGAAGAAGCCTTAAAAACCGGAAAGTTATGAGTGTTTTTGAAGATGGAGAATTCGGAAAATCTGCAATTACAACTTATAGAACATTACGTTCATACGGATATGTCACATTGGTAGAGTGCAAGCTTAAAACTGGCAGAACACACCAAATTCGTGCTCATTTTAAGCATATAGGGCATTCTCTATTTGGCGATCCTGAATATGGAGGTAATAGAATATTGAAAGGAACCACATTTACCAAGTACAAACAGTTTGTCGATAATAACTTTAAGATTCTTCCTAGACAGGCTCTTCATGCAAAGACACTTGGTTTTGAGCACCCTACTTCTGGAAAATTTATGCAATTTGATTCTGAATTACCAACGGATATGACCACGGTATTAGAACGTTGGGAGAACTATTCGAAACATTCAGATTTGGATATCAACTAAGCATTTCTTTCTTAGAATTTTCCCAGACTTTGTTCGATAGAATTTTGGTAAGAAATAGACTTTCTTAGGAGTTTCATATTTTCCCAAAGCACTATTTGAAAAATCGATTTCGTAATTTGTCGATGATTCAATTACCAAAATAACTTGTTGTCCTAAGAATTCAGAAGGCTCAGAAGCTATAAAAAACGGATTGTTAATTAGTGTCGAAATTTTCAGCTCTAGCTGTTCAGGAATAATCTTAATTCCACCGGAATTTATGACATTGTCGGATCTACCCTTCCATTTAAAGGTTTTACTAGAAATTAAATCAACTAAATCATTGGTCACAATGGGATAATCATTAACATGCGGAGCATGAATAACTAGACAGTTTTTTTGTTCAGAAAAATGGACCCCTTCAATTGCCTTAAAATCGCTATCTAATTTAGATATTTCTTTAACTGCAATATGGGTAAGCGTTTCAGTGCTTCCAAATGACTCATAGAATTTTGTTCGAACATCTAAATCCAAAATGTTGCTCCGCAAATCAGAAGAAACACTTGCTCCACCTATTAGAACTTTATGAATCAATTTAAACGGACTATTTTTAAAACTCAATAATCTTTCAACCTGAACAGGAACTAGAGGCACAAAGTCGACTACATCTGGCAAATCATCAAAAACACCTTCGTCAAAACTCACATCCAATACATACAATGAATAGCCACAAATTAATGACCGGTAAAGCATCATCTTACTCGCAACATATTGCAAAGGAAGAGCATTTAATACAACAGCTCCTTCAAATAAACCGAAAATAGCATGGGTACCTTTAGCCGATACTTTAACTTTATCGATAGAAAAAAAAATTTCCTTCGAACTGCCCGTTGTTCCTGATGTCTGAAAAAAAAATTTATTAGCTGTCTTAAAATTCAGCAACTCCTTTTGGAATTCTTTTAATCTCTCGTTTTCAAATCTTTGGTTCAGAAATTCAGCATAACTAAATCCATTAATTTTAAAAGATTGATGAATTTCAGGCATTTACAAGTGTCTTTAAGTTCCAATTAGAATTAGAATTGTAATACAATGATCCATTCTTTACTTCTAATGGAGAAGTGATATTATTAGTAAATAGTTCTCCTGTTCCCAATCCTTGTGGCATTTTTGAGTGTTTAGTTGCTACATATTGTGCTATGGCATTCAACCCAATATTGGATTCCAAAGCAGACGTTATCCACCAACCAATATTTAAACTTTCAGCTATATCTATCCATTCATCACAACTCTTCCACCCTCCTAATAATGACGGTTTTAGAATGATAAATTGAGGTTTTATATTAACCAACAAATCAACTTTATCTTGGTAATAATTGATACCAATCAATTCTTCATCTAATGCTATTGGTAGTTGAGTTTCACTGCAAAGCTTTCTCATCTCTTCAATTTGCCCATGCTTTATGGGCTGTTCAATTGAATGGATTTTAAAATCGAGCAATCGTTTCAGTTTTAACTTAGCATCGATTAAACTGAATGCTCCATTTGCATCAACTCTAATTTCCACCTCTTTTTCAGAAAAAGACTTTCGAATGCTTTCAATTAATTCAATTTCTCTTTCAAAATTTATAGCTCCAATTTTAAGCTTAATACAATGAAACCCTTTACGTAATTTTTCATCAATTTGAGACTTCATAAAGCTAACATCTCCCATCCAAACTAACCCATTGATAGCTATTGGTTCAGAATTTCCCAGAAAAGCAGAACTTATAAGCGAAAACGGATTTTCACTCGCTAAAGAAGTAAATGCCTGTTCAACTCCAAATCGAATTGCGGGCCAATCGATAAACGACATCAATAACTGGGATAATCCTGTCCCCGTTTCAATAGACAGTTTTAGCTCTAATAATTTCGAATCGAATTCTGGCTTATCATCATAACTCAAACCTCTAAAAAGTCCAATTTCACCCCATCCTATTCTTCCATTTTCTTCAAGTTTTAATATCCACGTATCCTTAGTTTTTAGAATACCTCTAGACGTACCTCCAGGAGACTTGAAAATCAAAGTATATGGTATTATTTCAACTTTCATTTTAAGATAGTACTGCGGAAGTGAAGTATAGCATTGCAAACCCAAAGGTCCCTAGAGCAAGTTGTTTTAACTTATCTATCAGCTCTTTTGGATCATTATGCTTTTTTACAGCAATCAGATTAGCAATAAAAACCGGAAATAAAACAAACGGCAAATAATTAATAAGCGCTGAGGATGTATAGGTCAAAAAACAAATAAATATTACCCACCCCAAGGTTATCAATAAATAGTGATAATTCTTTCCCCATGACTTACCGAACTGCACAACTAAGGTGTTTTTACCGTGTCTAGCATCATTATCAATGTCACGAAGGTTATTAAGGTTTAATACTCCAACAGCAAAAAATCCAATCGATATTGCTGGTAAAATATTTACGAACTGAACAGTATGACTGAACAAATAAGACGATCCCATAACACCTACTATTCCAAAGAAAATGAAAACTGAAATATCTCCTAAGCCAGAATAACCATATGCATTTTTGCCAACAGTGTATTTAATTGCGGCTGCGATAGCGAGCAATCCTACAAGTAAAAATAACATAAACAATCCTGAGAAACTAGAAAAACTTACTATTAACAAAGCTATTCCACTCAATAGACTTAATAATGAAAAAAGAATAACCGCCATTCTCATTTCTTTAATTGAAACTTCACCACTTTGAATTGCTCTAGTAGGCCCCAATCTGTTTTCATCATCTACACCCGAAAGTGCATCTCCATAATCATTAGCTAAATTGCTCAAAATTTGGAGAAAAGTTGCAGTTACAAGTGCTAGCAAAAGGATTTTCCAATTAAAATATTCTTGATCATAGGAAATAGCTGCTCCCATTAAGATGCTGGCAAACGCCAATGGAAGCGTTTTTAGCCGAAATGCACTAATCCATTTCTTCATGTGCACCCGTTTTAATGAAATTAAAATAGCGCTTCAAAACTTGATCGTTTAATTCTGTTGGGGTTTTTATTTCTAAAACCTTAGCTACAGATGACACTTCAAAAAACGAATCCAATTCATTTTCTAATTCCCGAAAATTTTCTGCAAACTGGTACTCAAGACCAAAGTTTGAGACTATGCCTTGGTAATTCATTGAATGTTTACCTTCGAAATAAGTTTCAAAATTTTCCATAGACTTTGGACCAGGAATAATCCTAAAAATTCCGCCACCTCCATTGTTTATGATTATAATTCGAAGATTTGGCGACAATAGCTCATTCCATAACCCATTTGAATCGTACATAAAGCTCAAATCTCCAGTAACCAAAAGTGTAGACTCACTTATAGCTAATGAATAGCCCACAGCTGTGGAAGTACTGCCATCTATCCCTGATGTGCCTCGATTAGCATGGAAATTCTTGAAAGGAATATCTTTAAAGAGCTGAAAATACCTTACAACACTGCTATTACCCGATTGAATATGATAATCAAAGGGAAGCTTTTGAATTATTCTATTAAACACACCTAAATCAGAATAGGAACAAGAACTTATAAATTGTTGATGTCTTTTCTCTCCCATTGCATCAATAGCTATCCAGTCTAATGAATATGGGCTTTTTTGCAGTCTACCTTTTATCTCAACAACAGAAAGGAGAAATGAATTTATATCGGACTCAATTGATTGATCCAGTTTCCCAAAAGTATTTCTTGAAGCTCCAACAGGAGAAATGTGCCAATGCGAACAATTAGAACCTGAGATAAATGACTTAATCTTTTTAGAAATGACATTTTCGCCTAAAGTAATTACTAGCTCAGGCTTTAATTCATCACTAACCAACTCTAATACCCTATCAATAGTTTGAATTGCATTTAAATTGGATAGATTACTTGTATGCTCGGTTACAATAATATTCGAGGAAATATTCGAAAGAGCACGCAAATAATCGTTAGTAATCTGATTCTCTTTTAACATTCCACACAGAATCAATGTTTTATGAGAATTACATAATTGCACTTTTTGATAGTTAGAGAGAATAAACCCCTTTACTTGTTCAATATTAGAACTTACTAATAAAGCGTCAAATTGAACATCTGATAATTCATATAATGGCTCCTCAAAAGGAATATTAATATGTACAGGCCCTGTATCTTTATCTGTTGCAGTGTACAAACACTCCAAAATCTTTTGGCTCCATGCAGTAAATTCATTCTGGTTATATAGTTGTACAGGTAATTGCAAAAAGAATTTCTGAAAATTAGCAAAGACGTTTTGTTGATTTATTGTTTGGCCAATCCCTTGATTTATGGCCTCTTCTGGTCGGTCTGCAGAAAATACGATTAATGAAACTCCCAAATAATAAGCTTCAGCTATAGCGGGTGCGTAATTTAATAGAGCAGTACCAGATGTGCAGATTAATCCTACAGGCATATTAGACGCAATAGCGATACCCAAAGCAATAAAGCCTGCAGAGCGTTCATCAACAACTGAATGTAATTCCAAGTTCTCCTTTTGGAAACTAGCTATTAAAGGTGCGTTTCTGCTACCAGGAGAAACAACAACTTCCCTTCCGCCAATTTGCGCGAAGGAATGTGCTATGAGAATAGCTGTTTGTTTATTTGTATTCAAATTCTATATTGTGAAACTTCCGTATTGAAGACAATAATGTCTCAGCTTTGTGCTCAGTTTCCTCAAATTCTGACTCAAATGTAGAACCTTCTACTATTCCACCTCCAACGTATATAGTAGTAATTTCATTTTGATATTTCAAACACCGAAGATTAACGTACAGCTCAGCTCTTGCAGATGAATATAGCCCGAGGTAACCTGTATAATATTCTCGATTTTTTGTTTCATTTTTATTTATCCATAGGATAGCTTGATCTGTAGGTAATCCCGCAATTGCAGGAGTGGGATGCAATTCATCAAGAATATCTATAAGATTGCAGTCTTCCTTTAGCTCACCTGAGATATTCTGATATAAGTGTTTTACTGAACTGGCTATCAAATCTACCCTCTCACTTGCACTCACCTCGTTACAGTATTTTCTATAAATAGTAACGATAGTTTCTGTAACTAACTTATGCTCATGATACTCTTTTTCTGTCCATGGACTAAAATATCCAAGAATACCCTGCGAAACAGTTCCTGCTAATGATGCAGTATTGATTGAATTTTCTGTCTTACGGATTAATAACTCTGGGGTTGCACCTATGTAAGTAATATCATTGATAACAAACAGGTAAACAAATGCATTATTGTGTTTACTTACCAAATCCAGAAAGACCTCCATAGAATTCAACTTTCCTTCCAATTGTATTTGTCTAGATACGACAACTTTTTGAAGCCCATTATCCTTAATACTTTTGATTGCATTTCCAAGTGTATCTTTATACTCAGAGCCTTCCTTAATTCTACTTATAGACGATCTTTCTACCGTTTGAATTTGCACAACTAGTTCCGATTCATCTCCTATAAAGTATAAAGTTTCATCATTGTCATTAAAAGGAGCTATCATAAAGCCACCAGACTTTAAAAACTCTTCTTTAACTACTTCCTTATGTATATTAAACTGGATTATATAAGATTCATTAGGCTTACGATATGCAATAAAATTATTCATTGAAATAAATTAAAAAAAAAGCAAAAAAAAACCCTGACCGAAGTCAGGGTTTTTTGAGATTTAAACTCTAATTATTTAGATAACTGAATTCTGCTAACAACTTTCTCAGTTCCTACTGTAGTCTCTACAAAGTAGATACCTGATGCATAACCAGTAATGTCTAGCGTTAGATTGTCTTGAGTAAGCCTAGTTTTCTCAGTAGTTTCAATTACTTGACCAACCGCGTTCATTACTCTTACAGTAACATCTTCTTCACTTGTTAAGTTGAACTCTAAGTTAATTACACCAGCTGTTGGATTAGGATAAATTCTGAATGCGTCAGTATTTACCAATACTCCAACTCCTGTAAACTCACTGAAGACATCAATCTGAGCTTTGAAAGAACAACCATTTGCATCAACCACCGTTACCGTATTTACACCGTTTGGTAAGTTAGTAGCTGCAGAATCTGTCTCATTATTTGACCATAAGTAAGAAGAGTAAGGCTTTGTTCCACCAATTGCACTTGCAGTTGCTTTCACATTATTCTCTCCACCATCAACAACATTAATGAATGAAACATTAATTGGATCTGGAGCATTAATCACAACTACTGTATCATGATCACAACCAGCTGCATCTTCAACTCTTACTTGATAAATCCCTTTTGTCAATCCATTCAACTGTGTTGCTGAACTTCCAGTACTCCAAGAGTATTTGAAGGGACCCGTTCCGCCATTGATAGTCACTTCAGCAGTTGCCGTATCATAACTACAATCTACTGAAAGATCAGAAGGAACAGCAATTGGTGAATTAGGATCGATAACTTTTACTTTACCAGTTTTAACACATCCTAATGAATCCGTAATGGTTACATCATAAAGACCTTCAGTCAAACCAACTGCTTTAGCAGTAGTTTGTGAATTACTCCAGAAATACGTGAATGGAGCAATACCACCTGCAACTGCTGCTTCAGCAGATCCATTTGCTAACTTACAAGCACTTGGAGTATTATCTTTCATAATTACCTGAATTACAGGAGGATCTACAACTGTTATAGAAACAACTTCAGCACAATTACTCTTATCTGTTACAGTAACAGTGTAAGCTCCAGCTGACAAATTAGATTCTTTAGCACTTGTTCCGCCAGAATTCCAGTTGTAAGTATATCCAGGGATACCTTTAGTTACTGCAACTTCAGCAGATCCGTCATTATCACCATTACAAGTAGGGTATGAATTAGCTGAAGAAACAAGTGGTCTTGCACCTAATACTTCGACTTCTAATTCCTCAGTACAACCTACACTATCGATGGCAGTAACGTTATAAATATCACCAGGTATACCTGCAAGAGTATTTCCTATGTATCCGTTATCCCACTCATAAGTGTAAGGTCCATAAACACCAGTTGCCAATGCAACAGCGACACCATCAGAACTATCACAAGTAGCATTAGTAACAGTCTCACTCAACACAATTTGCTGAGTTCTTACAACATTCGTTGTATCCATATAGATACAACCAATATCATCTTCTACAGTTACTGAAATAATGCCTGGCTTGGTTACTTTAATAGAATCAAAGAACTCACCAGTTGACCAAGTACTGAATTTATACTCCTTATTAGATTTTACTTGAGCCGTTGAACCGAAACATAATAAAGTAGTATCCGCTAATACTTGTTTATCACCGATTTCACCAAAGTTTGCTCTTAAAATAAGTGTTGCGTTTCCAACTAAACCACCTTGAGCATTCATATCGGTCCAACTACCACCTGTACCTCTACCATACATAATACCTGGTCGCCCAGTTCTAATACTAGAGAATGCAAGTTCCATTCTTACTGGATTTATTTGTTGAATAGCAATCAAGTACTTTCCAGGCTGCAGGGTAACTCCACCACAACCAAATTCAAGAGTGTACCAACCAGTACCATTTGCACTAATTTGAAATGCTCTTGTAGAATCAATCACTTGCTGAACTGCTGGACTTGCTGTATCATTCACAGCATACAATTTAAGTTTAACATTAGCTCCTCTAACGGGATTCTGCAAATAGAATGTTCCTGATGTCAATTTATCTGTATTGAAAACTTCATAAACATTACCAAACTCACCAGTAGTTCCTGTAGCATAACCAAGTCCACCATTAGGATAAATACCTTGCAATGAATCATCCAATGCGTAAATAGAATCACTAACGTTGATAATATAATTCAATGTATCATTTGTGCTATCACAATCTGACTCATTTATAGTTGTAAAAAAGTTAGCCGAAATCTGACCAGCAACACTTCCTACAGCTGCTAACACCGCAACCATTGAATCTTGGTCTGGTACTAACGTATCAATTAAAGAATTTGATGTAACTCCAGCTACCAGAGCATTCACTCTAGTTCCTGTAATTGTATCGAGACCTCTGTTTCCTGCTTTTCCAAATACATATACACTTTGTCCGGTTGGAACCGAAGCGTATATTGAAGATACGTCAATCATTCCTCCATCAAAATAACAAGGAGTAAACTCATGTGCTCCTACATCATGAAAAGGAATGTTTCTAGGAGAATGGAAATAATCTGTTGCAACACCTACATTAAACGCTGTACTATCGTACTCGACAGCATTAACACGTAAATCAGCCTTTGAAGGAATCTTGAATCTAGGATCTGCATTTATAGCAGAAGCATCTCTTGTGAAACCGGTAGTTCCCCAACTTCCTGCTGTACCAGTCCAATAACCATTGCTTTTACGAGTATTATTTACCACACTTGGTCCCCACCTACTATTATATCTATTATACAATGTTGAATTTCCTCTTTCTGAAGTGAAAATATTATTGGATACATTAGTATTAACAGGATTGGCCTCATAAGCGCCATAAGAAGTTCCTGAAGTATTCATACGAACATTATTATGCTGAATAGTAACCTGATTTCCATAATAAGTATAAATACCATACTGACCACTTGATGCTAAATCATTAGAAAAAGAAATAAAGTTATTTATGATTTCAGTAGTATCCGAAGCAAGTCTATTATAGTAATTTGTATAATAATCATAAATAACATACTGAAAACCAGTACTTCTCATATTGAAACGATTGTTCTTGTACTGCATGTCATTATTATACCGACCAAAGAATACATACTGAGAACCTGTAGTAGTAGATTCGATAGAGTTGTCATTATAATGACAACTCGCTCCATAATTCGTATATACATAATAGACACCTATATCATGGAACGCGTTTCCTTCTATTGTGATAAACTCCTCTCTCTGATTTCTTGCATTAGATCCACCTTGGATATAAATACCATAGTAACCACCGAATATCTCATTATTAGTTATGAATAAACTTGAAGTATTCTTACCCCTCTTATCATAGATACAAGCATTTGCCGGTGTAGGACTACCTGCTTCTACAATACAGCTGTCAATTGTTAAGCTATCATTTAATCCATCCAAATTGACAGTGTACCCTGAAGTACTTTTTATATGCATCTTATGAAACTTTACATGAGCGATATCGCCAAGTTCCAGATTCCCCTCAAGAATAGGCATCGTTGTGTTAGCAGGATCAGAAGTAAACGTCAAAGGATTAGTTCTTGAGACACCAACAATATTACTCAATGTAATACTTTCAACGAATGTCGAATCATCTACATGGAATGTAACTGGTCCGCAAATACCTAAATCATCTAAATCTTTTACAGCAGCAGCGAAACTTCCGAAGTCTCCATTAGTTCCAATAGTAAAAGTTCCATTTAGAGCAGGACGAACATCAAATTTAAAAGTATCATTCGCTATTCTTTGATCTGTTTGACCACTAGGTGAAACCGTATAAGCAACTATGCTATATGTTGAACCAGCATTAAGCGTAAGGTTACCTAAGGTTACGACTGTATCAAGACCTTTATCTATATTGGAACCACTAACGCTTAATGTAGCACCTGCAGTTGCAGCAGCGCCATTTACGCTATATGTCCAATGAACATCAAACGAAGTTAAATTCAAATATCCTAAATTAGCCACAGTAACATCAATCGCCTGAGCCCCAGTACATAATGCACCACTCGGAAAGCTTGTAACACCAGCATCATAATCTGGAACTACATATTCATCTGCTCCCATTGTAGGGAACGTTGTGCTTCTAACTTCTCCATCAATATCATCAGTAATTCCAACAATAGGAGAACCTTCTCTGTACATAAGAGCACTAGCAGCATGCAAATCGCCTTTTGAGACATCAGTAAAAAGAGGGTCAGTATTTACCGAGTTTGCACCCTGATTGGTTCCGGCTATATTTTGACCATTTGGACAATACCAGTTATTATAGTCTCTAGCTCCTGAACCCGATTGTTGGTAAAAACCATAACCTGCTTCAGCAAAACCGACATTGTTTCTAACATCAGTATTGTTTGCTGAACTTAAGTATAAAGATCTACTGTTTCCGCCAGTGCTTGCAGTATAAAATGAATTGTACTGAACATCCCACCATTGTGATCTACTTATTTGAAGACCGTAACTTGTTCCAGTATAATTACCATCTGTAACTGAGAACATGTTATTATTAATCTTACCATGATTTGTAGAAGATCCGTCACTCCATTGACAATCAAAAGCATAACCCTGAGCAATATTTACAGTGTTGTAAGTAACATCACCTAAAAAGTAATATCCATAAATACCTCTTACAAATCTACTATCATTACCAACAATTTTGTTTTTAGTAACTTTTACGTTTTCAGTATAAAACATATATACTCCATAAGTCATAAAGTTATACATCTCATTATTTTCAATCGTCCAACGTTGCTGTCTGCTAGCTCCATTACCTGATCCATAAATGTACATACTGTAGGCACCATTCATAATAACACAATTCTTTATTGTAATATCATTTGCCTGATTACCGCCAGTATAGTCATAAATGACTCTGTCATAACTAAAGTTTGTTCCATTTTCACGACCAATAATAGAGTCACCGTTTAAGGTAATAAACTGATTGCTTCCTTTAAATTCAACAACACCACCATAATTTGTACCTAATGATTGTAACACGACTGTATCAATACTTACGTATTGTACACCATTAAAAAGAACCACATAATTGGCTGAAGTAACCGCGGTATTAAACTCCCATTTTGCCATATTAGCATTTGCAGGATCCGATTTAATTATAACCGTGTTTGTTGCGCTTCCGCCAGGAATAGCTCCAATTTCAACTTGTTCATTAAAAGTTTCATCTTGCAGGTGCAACTCAACCGCTCCACAAACTCCTTTGGAGGAAAGTTGTGCAACAGCAGCTGTTATGCTAGCATAATCATCTGAAGCACCAGTCCCTACAGTATAAATACCAGACAATGCGGGAGAAATTGCAATCACTAATGTATCATTATTTCCTGCAGAATCAGTAACAGCATTTGGAGCTGAAGACCACGCTTTAATAGTATAAGTAGTTCCAGATGCTAGAGTGTAATTTCCTAAAGTTACAGCAGTATCAACACCAATTGCTACAGCAGAACTTGCAACAACCAATTGAGTTTGAGCAACTGGAGTTCCTGCATTAACAGCAACAGACCAATCAACTTTAAACGAACTCATTGCAGTAGTACCAAAGTTTTTAACATTAACCTCAACAGACTGAGAACCAGAACAAAGAGAAGCATTAACCATACTTGTAACACCAGCATCGCTTGCAAACAATACATACTCATCAGCACCAATACATGGAGCTATTGTATTTCTTGTTTCGCCATCATAATCGATAGTAATAGTTGATAAAGGAATTCCTGCAGCAAATAAATCTGTACTGTAGGTATGTAAATCCGTAGGTGAATTATATTGGGGATCAACAGCTAATGCTTGAGTCTGGTTTGAATTTGACCCAGATACCGAATAAGCATTGTTATTGGAATTGGTGTAAGTTGAACTTTGTTGATAATATCCATAACCGCTAGCGTTGTTAAATGCACTGTTATTTCTAACAACAACTGAAGTACCTGAACTAACGTACAAAGCAGCATATGCTGTTGAAGAAGAAGTAGAATGCCAGTTAATTGAATTGTGAACAATATCCATATAATCTGGATCGTATACATACATACCTCGTCCCCTAGAAGAACCGCCGTCTGAGTATGTAACCATATTATTAGAGATTGTTCTTCTTGTAGTGTTTCCACTAGCACCACAACGGTAAAGATACATGGCATAAGCGCTATTAGAACCACCTACCAATTCGATATAGTTTCCATTATAGGACGCATCATAACAGTAATAAGCATAAATACCGCTGGGAGAAGTGTATGCCTTTCTGTTTGTAACAGAATTATTATTAAACTTAAGCCCTTTGGTATAATATCCATAAAAACCTCTATACCAAAAATTCTTAATGGTATTATTTTCGATAGTCCAATTAGTCTGAAAACCTGAGGTACTATTACCATAAACATAAAAACCGTAAGAACCACCAGTTATTGTATTGTTCTTAAAAGTAATATCATCTGCATAATGAGTGGCACCTCTTTCATCATAAACAACAGCATCCCATGTTGATGATGTCGCATTAGACCTTCCGACTAAATCGTTACCGTCAAAGGAAATAAATGAGTTTGAACCTCTAAAATCGACTACCCTACCATATCTAGTGCTAGTTGCTTTAATTTCGCATGAATCAATAGAAATATAAGATGAACCATTAAATCCAACTGTCCAATTCGTACTAGACCCGTTACTAGAATACTGAATAACAACAGGAGTTGTGTTAGCAGGATCAGGCCGAAATCGAATCGTGTTTGTGGCCGAAGCGCCAGAAACACTTCTAAAACTTAACTGACCAGTATATGTACCTGAGCGGATGTCAAAAGTTACAGCGCCATTAACACCATTTGAGTTAAGCGCACTTACTGCGGAAGTAACCGTTGAGTAACTTGGACTTGTACCACCAATGGTATATGTACCAGACAACTGCCCGAAAGTGACCAATGAAACAAAAACCATCGACATAAGCGCCGCTGACTTTTTTAACCATGAATAACAATTTTTCATATTTCTACTATTTAATAATTAGTGAACCTTTTTACAAACGCACCAAATTTAACTTAATTTTTAACCTAACAAAATTTTACTTTACACTCTTTATTTTATTTCTAATATCGCATTTAATGAAACAAATTTTACTTGTTGAAGACGAAGCTCAATTAGCGGAAGCAATTATCCTTAACCTTAAACTGGAAGGCTACGACCCTACGTGGGTTAGGAACGGTAACATTGCTATACAAACTGCCTTGAATCCTCATAACAGCTTCGAGCTTATTATATTAGACGTTATGATTCCTGAGAAGGATGGGTTAGAAGTGTGTTTATCAATCAGAAAAGTGGATTTAAAGACTCCAATACTCTTTTTATCGGCTAGAAATTCGACCACTGACAAAATTTTAGGATTAAAATCAGGCGGTAATGATTATTTGGGGAAGCCTTTTCACTTAGAAGAATTTCTGCTAAGAGTGAAAAATTTAGCTGTATCAAAAAAAGAAATTACCAATTCTCCTTCTTTTGCTTTCTCAGGCAATACAATTTCGTTTGACAGTTTCTCTGCCACGAACGTCTCCGGTGAAAGCATTGCGTTTAGCAAACGGGAGGTTGCATTTTTGAAGTTATTTATAGAACACCCCAATCAAGTTATCTCACGCGAGGAATTAGCTGATACAACCCCAGAAGCGGTCCAGTTAAATTTTCGAGTTATTGATAATGCAATTGTAAAATTCAGAAAAAGCTTTGAGATAGATCTTAAACAACCCACTCACTTTATTTCAGTAAGAGGAGTTGGCTACCTTTTTAAACCATAAGGTCAGTAAACTTGGATTTAAACTCAGTTGATTCTTCAAACTGAAAATCAGATTTCAAAATTGACTCCAATTTTATTTTCACCGCATCATTATATGCAATGAGATCATCATTGTCTACAAAAGATTTTCCTTGAATCATTAGCGGTAGAATTCCAGACAGATTATTCCGACAAGAATATATCGCCGACTCGATTTTTTTAAACTTATTTATATGACTGTATAATAATGAATAGTAAAGCAGCTGATTAGCCTTGGAGAAATCTAAATTATCCATTACTACAGAAAAATCATCAATTCGCAAATCTTTTTGTTCCACCTTCCCTGTTTTATAATCGATGAGTCTGATTACTCCATTCTCTTCTTCTACCCTATCAATTGAACCAACAAGTTTTATAGTAGCACAATTTTCCTCTAGTTGCAGTTTAAGTTCAATTTCGCACCTTTCTTCCAAATCCTTTAGCACAATATGTCTCCCTGCCTTTATTCGAGACAAATCAAATTGTAAAAATTTATCAATCCAAACTGAACAGATATTTTTATACAACTTCAGAATACTCTTAGAGGGGCTTAATTTTTTGTTTAGTTCTTCAATTCTATTCTCAATTGCATCGTATCGTCTCTTTTCAATTTCTTTAAACGTATCCCTAGTTAATTTGGTGGATACAAAAGGCTTGTATAAATCTTCTAATACATTATGAAATAGAGTCCCTAGTTCAGCATGTGAAACTTCATCCAAAATAGTTTCGGATTCTTTAAGCCCGAGAACATATTGATTGTAAAAATCAATTGGATTTCGAATTAGTAGATTAAGCGCAGAAACAGAGCATCCTTTTTGGGAAAGGTAATTTATGATTTTTAATTTAATTTTTGGATTTTGAGGAATCACAATTGTTTCTCCATTGATTTCGTCATCATACATAAAGCTGGTTCGTTTTTGCACAAACACATCCTCAAAGCCAGGAAAACTATTCTTAAGCTGGTTTAAATATCGAGAAGGTTCTGAGCTATTAAACCCCGAATCGCTTTGAATGGATAACAGACTAATTGACTCTGCCCTTTGAATACTTTGAAAGAAATAATACGACAGAAGTCCTTCAGAATCATTTGGCATTTGTAAACCGAACCTACTTCTTACGTCGTTTGGTATTATGCTATTTGAAATTATACTTCCAGGAAAAACTGAGTCGTTAAATGATACTATAATGACATTATCAAAATCTATGTTACGCGTTTCTAACAGCCCCAAAAATTGAATATTGGATGTTTTATCGCTTATTGTATCAATTGTATTGGTTTTAAGTTCACTCAAAAAAGCTTTTTTCACAAACTCTTCTGGTAGTTTCTCAAAGCGGAGCTTATTTTTCAAGTAGCGATCTAAACAAGAAATACACTTTGAAATTACTGCAGAACTAAACGTGTGTTGTAGAGTATCAGAATTATCAAATTCAAGTTGTTTCAAAAAACTTTGTAGATTATTAAAGCTACTCCAAATTGATCTAGAATTTCGTTGATTTTCATAGGTAGTTTGCACTGACTTAAAACGTCGAATAGACAACTGTTTTAACACCTCAAAAAGACTGTTTTTATTCCAGTCCAAGAAGTTAGCAACTAGAGAATAACCAAACGTAAATTGCAGCTGAATTCCAGACCCAATATTCACTTGATTTAATGCTTTAGGTAAACTAAAAACAGCAGTCTGAAGAAGGCTCTGATCAAGGAACACAACTGCCGTTTTTTTGGATCTAGCCTCAGAAATCAGCTTCCTGAAAACCGATGTCAACATTGCAATATTACCAGCAGAAACACTATGAATAAATCGTTGATTACGAAACCGCCAATTGGCATCCAAAAAAGTTTTATTAAAGCTTATTTTACTGCCCGATTTAATCAAAAATTTGCCAGCAGAATCAAGGTTATTATCGAGATAATAATGGTCAATATCAAAAACAGATTCTATCTCATTAGTTTTTCCTAATTCAGCAATAAAATGAAGCTCTGATGCATTGAAATTATTGAACCCAACAAACCAAAATTTAGACTTGGTTTTTACAAATTCGCGAAAGGATTCTACTTCATTTATCAAGCCTAATACTTGACTTTGCGATTGGAAATTTGATTGCTGAAGGTTTTCTTGATATTTCGAGAATATACTAACTAGTTTCTCCCAGAATAAGAGATTATTTTTACCTAGGTCTCCTAAAGTATCAACTTCAATTTCCCACTTTTCGAGAAGCTTTATGTAAGAGACCTTTGAAAAAATATCTTTAGGATCTATTTTCTCGCGTTGCACCTCGTCAAAATCCTCAATGAGTTTAGCGACAAAATCAAAGTTATTTAGATCCCCTTTTTTTTCTTCTAACGCATTCGATAAGGCCTCATTTAAGGCCAATACTTTCTCTAAAAATTCGGGTGAATTTGTCGGGAATTCTCGATTTAATAAATCATTTAGCGTCGTAATCTCAGGAAACCATGAGTTTTCAGGAACAATTGAATGGAGAAGATTCCGGAACTCTATGATGGGCCTATTGTTAGGAAACACTATTACATCATTTTCATTGAATTTTATTGAATAATGCTTTAGAAATTGTTCTAGGAAAGTCATTGATCTATTTAGTTAGTTTAAAGCCATTTCTTAAGTAGTTAAGAAACTCTTTAAGGAATTTAAATTTTGTAACATTATTCAAAGCATACTGAATTGCTGAATTCTTTTTCACAGAACTCTCCACTTCGTTTTTTATCACTTCAGATTCTGGTTTTATATTAACAGCTAATTCATCCGCTTTTACGAAATTGCGTTTAGCCTTGCTGTTATAGCCTTTACTTTCTAGCGCTAAACCAAGGTTATTATATGCAATAGCATCTTCTGGATCTAAGTGAACGGCTTTTTGATAATCTTCGATCGCTCCATCAAAATCACCAATTCTATTTTTCACATATGCTCTTGACGAGTATCTAAATGGATTATTAGGTTGAAGATTTTGTGCAGCATTCATATCTGCTAGGCAGCTTTCATAATCCCCTAAATGGTAGTATGACATTGCACGATTTTCGTACAAATCTGGATCTGTATTTATTGTTTTTATCTCCTCAGTGAACAACTCAACAGCTCCCTTAAACTCTTGATTTTCATATAATTGCTTAGCTTTCGACTTAAAGGTTTTCTGATTTTCCACAATGCACAACTTTAATATTAATAAACGTAATCTGCTACTAATAAAGTAGCTTTATCTATAGCTCTAATAACTACAACTATAAAATTTCAAAAAGTACTCCAAAGGAATAAAGATTATTAATAATAATTATTAATAATCTTTGTAGTGATACGCTGATGCTTATTCAAATAATTGTCATTTCTTAGAGCCTTGAAATTAATCAAATGTATGAAATAGGAATTTTCGACTATATAATGGCCGGGTTATGGCTAGTTATACTAGGCATGGGAGGCTTTCTATATGCAAGTTTGAAGTCCTCAAGGAACTCCGCTTACCGGTTTTATAATTATGCTTTATGGGCAAAAATGTTAGGAGGGCTTGGCTTTGCATTAACCTATAGCTATTATTACGATTATCAAGGCGATACGTTTGCATATTTCGCCGATATTCGATACTTATCTAATATGTTCATTGAAGAACCGTCTTCTATTTTACAAATCCTAACACAACCTTCAGGAACTTTTAACTCAGAAACCTATCATATAACATCAAAGCTAAACTTTTACCGTGGAGAGGATACTTTCATTGTTATTCGCGTAATTACACTTCTAAATCTTTTAGGTGGAAATACTTATTTAGGAACTACCATAATCGTATCATTTATTTCCTTTCATGGGGTTTGGAAAATGTTTTTATTATTCAGAGAATATTATGCGAAAATTGAAACTGAACTAGCATTTTCTATTCTATTCTTTCCTTCAGTCGTTTTTTGGGGATCTGGCATTCTTAAAGATTCAATCGTTATTGCGGGGGTTGGATTTATGCTTTACTACTTAAATGAATTAATTGTAAAAGGTCGACTTTCTATTTTTAAATCATTTTTCTTAATCTTCGTAATATATGTTACTGCCACCGCCAAATCATATGTTGTGATTTCACTGCTACCTGCAACCGCACTTTGGTTAATTCCAAGAGTTCAACAAAACATTGAAAATAAAGCCATAAAGGTTTTCATTTCACCTATAATTTTCGTTGTCGGATTAGGCATTTCTGTATACCTTTTTACACTTTTCGAAAAATCATTTGAACGGTTTTCGTTAGATGAAGTGGTTGCAACAGCTCAATCTTACCAAGATTGGCACTACTACGGCGGTGACTTTGAACGTTCTGGTAGAGGTTCCTCCTACACATTGGGAGAATACGATGCAACTCTGCCTGGAATTATATCAATGATTCCGAGCGGAATATCAGTTACTCTTTTTAGGCCCTATTTGTGGGAGATCCGAAATACGGTTATGGGAATTTCGGCTATTGAAAGTTTCTTTGTAATTTTACTCACTTTATATACCTTCTGGAAAGTCAGAATTACCAGAATGTTATATCAATTTAGAACGGATTCTTTTCTTGCAATGTGTCTTGTCTTTTCTTTAATATTCGCTTTTGCAGTAGGGTTTTCATCGTATAATTTCGGGGCATTAGTAAGATACAAAATCCCTTGTATACCGATGTATTTGAGCGTGCTTTTTGTGCTCCTTAACTGCGACAAATTATCATTTAAAAAAAGAGCAGCCTAATTACTAAAATCAACGTTATAAATATTCTGAGCCTGAGACTTTTTTAGTGCTTTAATTCTTTCAAAACCAGAAACGCAGAGAGAGTTATAGTATTCTGGAGAACCTAATAAGTTTGTAATTGCTGAAACCATTTCAACCTCATCATTAACTGGAGTAATTACTCCATATTTTGAACAAAACATTTTATCAATTACAATATTGTCATCAATATTTAGAATTTCTCGAGGGCCACTTTTACAGTCTGTAGATATAATTGGAACTCCATTGGACATCGCCTCAATTATTACGTTTGGAAACCCTTCAAAAAATGAACTTAAGATAAATACGTCCGCAGCTTTATAATAGGGAGTCGTATCATATACCTGATCATGGAAAATCACTTTAGATTGTAAGTGCAATTTATCTCGAAGTTGCATAAGCGACTTTCGCTCACTTCCCTTGCCCAAAATATGTAACTCAACATCTAAGTTTTCAATTCTACTCAATGCATTAATCAAAAGTTTATGATTTTTATTCTTATCCAATCTACCAACTGCTAAAATTTTAAAAGGAGACTTCTTAGAATAAATACGAGGTTTTATTGCAATATCTTCAATTATAATTGGGTTTTGCCAAACTCTAATTTTATCCAAAACCTTTTCATTAAATCGATCTTTGAAGTACTGTGAAGTTAATTGTGAATTACAAATAATTGCATTTGCTTTTGGATACAGCAAGTCAATTAACATCTTAGTGCTCCAATTAACGAAATTTTTAATTTTGTAAGCTTCTGGAGGATAGCTCCTTTCATTAATTATAGTTTCAATAGAGCTGTTGTTTGCACTTGCCAAAACGTTAATGAAATTGGGTCTATTTAGAAAACTAATCGATGTTTTAATTTTATTCTTTTCGAGATAACTTTTATATCTAACTGCTGCAATGCACACCCCTATAACCTTGAATTTAAGCCAATTCAAGTTATTAGGCATTATATACTTTACAGAAATATTACTACTTAGTTTTTGATTAATTATGTTGCTTAACAGAACAATTTCAACATTTTTGGTTTTGGACAATTGTTCTGCTAAAATTGATAACACTTTTTCCGCACCACCTCGCTCAAGAGAGTGTATTAGCATTGAAACATCAATTGGCCTCCAGATTGCTTTCAAATATTTTCCGAAATTTGCATCTAAAGAATAATAGGACTCCACTCTTTTTCTTCCTTCAACAGAAAACTGATTGTATAAATCGCGATCTTCTATGATTTTTTTAATCGACTGATACCAGCCTTCTTCGTCAAGTGGATCGACTAAAATTCCCGAAACATTATTTTCAACTACTCTGAAATTCGCGCCGAGTGCAGTTGCAACAGTAGGAATTCCTAATGACATATATTGAAGTGCTTTTAATCCACTTTTACCCATTACCCATTCTTCATCTGGTAATGGATATAATCCAATATCAATTTTATGAAGTTCAACCACTTCATCTTGTTCCATCCAACTAATAGCATTTACATTCACTCCTGGAATTTTGAAGGAATCATCTCCAATTACTTTTAGTTCAATGTTAAACTCTTTTGAAAGTCTAATAATAACGTTGTCCAATAAATGCAAATACTTTGAGGTACTATGACTGCCACTCCATCCTAATACAATTTTCGCAGGATTAATTGACTTGCTTTTAAACTTGTAAACGTTTGTATTTATACTAGAGCTGATATCGGTAGTATTTAAGTTATGCTTTCTAACAACCTTATCTAGTATGGGCGTACAGGTAATAACGTGATCGCTAGATTTCATTAATTCGATCATTTTGTTTCTTCCCTTAAGAAATTTAAAAAACTTATTTGCAGAACTCGAATGTCCTAGAAATACCATATCATCGATATCATAAATCAACCTTTTCGCAAGCATCCGAACAATTCGTTCAAATATTGGAGTCCCAATTGGAGTTACCCATAAATGAACATAAACAATGTCATACTGTCTAATTCTGATTAAATCATTAATCCTTCTGAAATAACCTAAAAACAAATGCCAAGCTTTAGTTATAAACTTACCTTCTTGATATAGAATCGACCATAATTCCTTTGAAACAAATGCACTAGTTTCTACTTCAAATCCATTTTCTTCAAATCGTGAAAAGTACTGTTCGTATTTTAGACGCTGACTGGGAGCAGAATGCTCAGGATAAGGGGACAGGAATAATATCTTTTTTTTTGTTTTTGACATCAATTGAAAACGCTTCTATTCTTTTTAAATATTGATTTGTCTAGTATTACTTCCTGAGTGTTTGCTCGTATACATTAGCGTAAGATGCTACTGCGGTTTTGAGGTCGAATAACTGTATTGCACTTTTTCGAATAAGTGACTTTTCATAATTCATTTGAACCATCTTTTCAACACCCTCATTCATCAAGCTCACATCTACAATAACACCAGCATTATTACCTTCTACAATTTCTGCCACATCTCCTACGCCTGAATTAGTAACAATAGGAATTCCCATACTCATCAGCTCTCCCTGCTTAGTAGGCGACGAAGAAATTTTAGAATAATCCGGTCTAATAAAAAAAATACCCCAATCAGTTAAACTGAGATATTTTGGTACCTCAGTTCGTTGTGCTTGAAAAATAAAAAAGTCATTTTTATCCAAATTCTTTGTCTTGATAGCACTTAGCACCAATTCCTTTTCTCGGGTTAAAAATAAAAACTTCCAACTACTATCTCGCGACTTTAATTCGCTATAAAAATCAAGCATTTCATCAAGCATATACCAAGTGCCTATTGAGCCTAAGTAAGTTAAAACTTTATGAGACTTATCTATCCCTGTTCTTACCCTATACTCGTCAAGCGTTGTTTGGTCAATCTTATCTGGAGAAAATAAATCTGTATCTACGCTGCATGGAATAATAGACACAGGACTAAACCTTTCCGAACTGCGCCAATTGAGCATTTCTTTTGCACCTGCATTTGTAAGGCTGATTGTATAATCCGCATTTATTAAAAAGTCTACTTCCTTTCGTTTAAAGTATCTATACACCCAATCAAATAGAGGGTTACTTAGATTCCATAATTTACCATCCACCCTTTCGTCTGCCCAAAACCCTCGCATATCAAAAATAAATTTTGTACCCAACTTATTTTTCAATTTCAAACCTGCAAGAGCAGATATATAACTGCGCGCATGAATGGTGTCTATGCTTGCATCGATTACTACCTTTTCGGCTAGCCTCAACATTCTATAAACGTCAAAAATTGTCGAAATAACTGGCGGACTTTTAGTGTAGG
Source organism: uncultured Flavobacteriales bacterium (assembly GCA_913020435.1). Classification (GTDB taxonomy): domain Bacteria; phylum Bacteroidota; class Bacteroidia; order Flavobacteriales_G; family Salibacteraceae; genus UBA6770. The sequence goes on from CAJVZZ010000007.1 coordinate 111,866, forward strand.
ATAAAGGATACCATGAAATATTATTTGCAGCAGCTATTTCTTGAATTTCAGATTGAGAATACAAAGCATCCTCTTTTTCAAAAGAGATAATTGAAAACGAATAACCTTGAGCAGTTAAACTGATTATATAAGGAAGAATTTGAGATTGCCCAAGCTGATCCGTCAATCCGTCGTAAGAAACAAAAAGGATGTTTTTCATATTAAGATCCTTTTATACCAGTAAATTTTGCAAGGAATAAATTTTTAATTGTCACAAATACCCGTTTGGTAAATAGAATGCGCAAGTCACAATCTATGGCTTTTAAAAGCCAGCTCCAGGCAGTATTATCACTCTGCAATGATAAGTGCAATGCTATGTAAGAATATGCACCAGAAGAAATTACCCTAAATTCTGGTTTGCTATATCCGTGAGCCAGCGTATATTTTAGGAATAACTCTTTCCGTAAAATAAGCAAACTCGTATCTCTGTAATGTTGACTTCGTCCCTGATGATCTATAAGAATTGAAGAATAGACTGGATTGTATTCAATTTTAAATTTCCGGCTGATCCTTAACCAAAGCTCATAATCTTCAGAACCACTTAAAAGTCTGTCTTCATTAAAACTATTGTTTCTGGCTACTTCATTTTTCAAAAACACGCCCTGACACGCCATGAAATTACCTTTTTTGATCAGAGACTTAGCAATTGGAATAATTTTTTGTGGAATTTTATTTTTTCGTTGACCTTCTAGCAAAAGATAATAAGGTTGAAAGAAAATTTCTAAATCGCTAATGTGTGCCTTAATAAAACTAACCGCTTCAGCTAAATGGAAATCGAGAAAGACATCATCAGAATCTAAAAAAGTTATAAAATCTCCTTTCGCTTTTTCGGTTCCATAGTTTCTAGCAACCGCTCTTTCTTCATTTTGCTTTTTGAAATAGCTAATTCTTGAATCCGCAAAAGATCTTACAACTTCTTTAGTATTATCAGTACTGCCATCATCAACGATGATTATTTCAAAATTTGAATACGTTTGGTTAAGAACAGATTTTATGGTTTCCCCAATGAAATCGGCCCTATTATATGTTGGGATAACTATGGATACAAGGATTTGTTTCATCTCAAAACTGTCTGACTAACTCTTTTTTAATATTGCTTCGAGATTCCCAATCTGAGCTTCAAAACTATACTTATTAATCTCTTTAAGATTGATTTCTTCTGACGAGATCGATCCTGTTTTCCAATTTTCATAATGTGTTTTAATACAATCAGAAATTTCAACACTTGAGGAACAAACCTTTCCAGCATTGGCCGATTCTACTAACTTTTCAGAAAATGAAAACGTATCTGAAATAAATAAAATAGTACGGCCTACTCCTAAATACTGAAATAACTTACTGCTTAAAATTCCATTTTTTTCAGAATAATTTAAGTGAAGAAGCATGTGACTAGAATTTTGATACCTAGCAACATCATCGCGATCTAGGAATCCCGTAAGGAATACATTATGAGGATACTTATTTTTAAACTCGTAAAAAGGCTTTAAAATCGGTTTCACAGAAGACGATACCTCTACTCCAATAAAATTCACTTTTATAGTTGACCGATACTCTGAGTTTTCGAATAATGTCTCAAGTGCGTCAAACAAACGTTCTATTTTTTGTTCCTTTCTATAAGTACCCGTGTATGAGATATTAAAACCATCAAGATTAATTTTCTCAGTCATTAACTGCTCTATTGAAGAGAACCCATTGTATATGATTGAAACATTTGCTTTGTTTCCAACTCGTTTAATGTTTTCAGCAATTGGTTGGGAAACCGTGGTTACTAAATCAGCATTATTTAATATTTCTTTTTCAAGTCTTAAATTTCTTTTCTGAATATATCTACTAATAAAATTACTGTTATATCGTCCAAGGCTATCCAATACAATATCTTCATTAATAGCGTTCCAAGGGTCTCTGTAATCCAATGCTATTTTAATGTTGCTGATTGTTTTTATTCGCACAGCAAGGTCAAAAAGTGACCATGGAGCACCACTTGCGATTATCCAGTCTAAACTTCCGAAAAGGCCAGTAAATTCATCCTCAGAAATCTTTAAATTTAGATCACGACGAAAAGGGAAAAACAATCTTAAGCTCAGGTCTTTTAGTCTTTTACCAACTCCAAACGGCAATGTGCCAAAAAATCGAATGCACAGAAGCAATACTTTTTCTAAAACACCAGAACTTTCATCGATTTCGAGAGGAACATGCTTCAAGGTAACTATCTTCAATCCTTCTGTATTTGGATTCCATTTGGCGTTACTAGCAAACCTTAAGTCACTAGTAAAAACAGTAACATCATGCCCTAAATCTTTAAGTATACGAGCAGTAAAATATGGCCTTCTAGAACTTACATGTCCATGCGGAGGAAAATGAGCTGCGAGGACACCTATTTTCATAAGCCCATAAAATTAGAAATCATTAGTGTCCGCCATTTATCTGTTGACTTTTTATCAGAAATGAAACCTTCTTTTTGTAGATTCAAATAAGACCTTTCAATCTCTTCTTTCACCAGATTTTGAGCTAACCACTCTTCTTGAGGTGCAACATATCCAACCTTTTCCTTCCTCCAAGCGATCTGCGATGGTATTATATTTTCAAAGGCTTTTCGTTGTATATATTTTGTCCAACCATCTTTTAAAAAATACTCAACTGGTAAAGAACAATTGTATTCAACTAACTTATGATCAAGGTATGGAAGTCTTACCTCTCTACTGTGAGCCATTGAGTTTCGGTCAGCATAACGCAATAATTCCTGTAAAAATCCATCATTTATATGTGAATGTCGGCAATCTTGAAACGAACTAAAGTCTCTTTTTGGATTAGGATCCGATTTAAATTGATCATAAAATTCTTTTGATACGCCTCTATTTTGTAGCTTGTTGGTTCGAGCTTTTTCAAGAATTTTGAGCATCTTAGGTATTCCAGTGAATTTTTTTTCTAAAAACCCAAATTCAAAGGATTGATTTAAACTTGACTCAAATTCTCGTTTAACCTTTTTGAATTTTAGATTTTTATTTCTTTTGAGCTCCCGCAGATAGGACCTTACAAAACTATAATACCCTCCTAAATGTTCGTCGGCACCTTGACCATCTAGGAGCACAGTCACATTATGCTTTTTTGCTAATTCCATCACGGAATATTGGAGAAAAACTGATGCTGAATTTATTGGTTCATCTTGATGGTACAATAAGTTTTCTAGTGAATTTAGAAAATTTTCACTCGTGGGGGAAACTCGTTGAGCATCTATATCCTTTTTCTCTAAAACTGCGTCTATATAAGCTCCTTCATCAAACTTAAAACCATCAAATCGAGCAGAAAAAGTTGATTGTCTGTCCTTGGAATGATTGGGTAATAACGATACCAATATCGAGCTATCCAAACCACCGCTTAAGCTGCTTCCAACAGGAACATCTGAACGTAATCTCCTCATAACAGATTGATCTAATAAATGAAACTGTTTTTCAGTAGCCTGAGCAAAAGTATCTTGTGAAGGTTTAATGGACGAAACATTCCAGTACTCCTGTTCAACTGAACTTAAATCAAGTTTAACTTTTAGAAAATGGCCTGGCTTTAGTTCATTTATTTCATTAAAAAATGTACTTCCTTTTAAATAATACGGATTAACCGATCCTGAATTTAAAAAATGAAAAATCCGCTGATTATTATAGTTTTTTTGAATTCCAACAGACCAAAATGATTTTATTTCAGATGCAAAATATAGCGCTCCATTTTGACGAGTAAAAAAAAATGGTTTCTCTCCAAATCGATCTCTTGCGCAAAACATTTCCTGCTTGTACTCATCCCAAATTGCAAATGCAAACATTCCATCAAGTTTTGACAAGCAGTCTTCACCCCAGAGTTTGTAAGCCTTTATTAATACTTCTGTATCAGTTCCGGTTGTGCAGACAATGCCTAAACTTTCTAATTCTTTTCTTAACTCTATGTAGTTATATATTTCTCCATTGAATGTAATTACATAGTTGTTATTATCAATCTGCATGGGTTGAGAGCCCTTATCTGATAATTCAATTATGGATAATCTCCTATGACCAAAACCTACATCTGAATTATCATTTATCCAAAATCCATCACCATCGGGACCGCGATGCTCGAGCGTGTCAGTCATCGTTTTCAGGTCACCTTTATCAACTCTTCCAATTATTCCCGTGATACCGCACATAGTTTATTAAGCTCCTTTTGAAAGATTATAAAAATCTGCTGTGCTACCATTAAAAGCATTTCGATGCTTTGCTTCTTCTAAAATATTACTATAAAGTGCAAAGTAATGAGGCAGGGCAATATGTTCTGGATGAAAATTCAGAGTCAAGCACCCTCCAACTTTTTCTACTTGATCCATTGTCCTAATACAACGCTCAATTGCTAAGTCTAAATTAAGCTCCAAACCATTATTAGAAAAAAGTGATAAGTCCATTATGATTTGAGGAATTTGCCAAACACCAGTAGCTTCATATTTCTCATTTAAAATTTGGTAAGGAAAACAAGTCCCAGCTCTAAACCCAATGGATTTATTGAAACCTAGAGTTGAATCAATTTTTAATCCTACTTCCTTATGGACATTTGGAGTATAATTAATGTCATAATGCAGGTAATGTTGACGAGAACTAACCACCTCTTTACCCACAATTTGTTCCAGTCTGTCTTTTTGAGACTTAAGGATCTTAATATTATTGAAAGAATTATAACTGCCATGCAAACCGATTTCACAACCGGTTTTATCTATTTCCTTTATTAAATCTATGCCCGTCATTTCTATACCTCTGAAGCGGGTTATGTCATCTGGAAAATAGTCACAATCAAATTCACTTAACGCTTCATTACTTGGCCGTATGAATGAAAAAAAAGTCGATTTAAAGCCATGTTTTTGTTCTACTTCTATCCATTTTTCAAACTGCCAAAACTGATCAGTCTTTTCCGTTACAAACGTTTTTTTTATTTGCTGCTTTAAAATTGAATATTGAAGCATCAATTTACTTGAACCAGTTTTCAAATACTTTTTTTTGGATAAATTGTTCAAAGCAATTTTTGGATGATTGGAAGAGGTAATACTGTCAATATCGTGAGTAAGACATATCGCAAATGGCGCATCGTTGGGCCAAACAGACCTTTTCTTTCCCTCCTCTAGTAAGCGAAGGTTATCCAAAAACGGAAAATCATAAGGTAAATCGCCAAAAGAAGCCTCCCAATTACCCCATTGATCTCTCCAATTTATGCTTCGTTCAATCTCATGCGAATGGCACTTATTTTTTAATTCATCATAATTCAAATTATCCCACTTCATGCCTATCTAATTATGAAATAATTTATCAATTTTTTTAGCTATTCTAAACGAACTTTTTTCTTTTTTAAAAAGACCAGCATAAGTTTTTAGTTCTCCTCCAAAATTGGAGAAAAACTTGGCAATTGAAGGTATCATAGAACCCTCAAAATCAAAGGAAAATCCAGATTTCATGGCCTTTGCGATAGTATAATTTAGAAGATAAGATTGTGCGCCACTATTTCTAAATTCCGGATCACCAGCACCAATTAGATAATAGTAATTCTGTGAATCACTTACAAATAAACCTCCAGAATGAATGTTTCCTGCTTCATCTTTTGTAACTAATATTTCACCACAATTCGACGAGGTTACTTCATCTAAAATAGCTGTGATAATTCCCAACGAATAGGGGCACTCTTTTCCCTGTCTACTGAATGTTTTTACCGATAAATCAAATAATTCTTTTGGTGTACCACTCAATATTGACAAGGTTTTTTCGCCTTTCTTTATTTGGCGTATTAAACTACCCCTAAACCCTTTCTTTACTTCGTCATGACTCTGATTACTGATAACATACGTAATAAAAAAGTCTAAGGACAACCTACCTTTAGATAACTGATCAAGCAAACCTATTTCAGGTGAAAACCTATGGATAAGTGTATCACAATTTGGAAGTTCTTGGATTAAACCTAAACATAGATTTAAGTTATTTGACAGCTCATTTGGTAACTGAATTCGCTGCGTTTCGCAAAAAACTGGTGATAAATATGGAGTGAGTTTAGGCATTGTAATTTGATCGAAAACTTTATAGCGTTTCGAAAAACAAAAAGGCAAAAAAGCTCTAATCTCATCGTTTTCTTTTACACCAACAACATCCCAGTCTAATCCGCTGTCTTTAGCTAATAAGTCCAACCACCAAGGCTGAGAAAACAAAGGAATACTATCCGACTCAGAACAAAAAACTCGATATGCTTCTTTAATACTCAAAACTTTAATAGTAACTTTTTTACCTTCTCCTTTACTGGAAGGAATTCTTCACAATATACAATACCATCATTGCATGTAATTTTCCCATATCGCCCGTTAAAATCTATGCTTCCAACAGCCGAATCTCTTGCCTTACCCATTTCATATGATGCAATTTCCCAGTAGGGTGAATTAAAGACTCTAATATAAGGCTTAACAGTCCTTAAGAAGTGCCAAACATCCTTAACCGACCACTTGTCCCATTCAATTAAATCCCAAGCATCATGAACATTTCTAGCGTAATCTGTAGGCGACTCTTTTGGCTGTTTCATTCTTTCTACTGAACTAGATTCTAACATTATCATGACCTCAAGTAAAGCCTTAACTCCAATATTGTCAATTAATTGAGTGTATATATAAGCAAACTTTTCACCCTTTTTTATAATCAGTTTTTTGGAGAGAATAATATCTCCCGTATCTGCACCCTTATCTACAAAATGCACGGTCACCCCGTATTCAAGGTCATGATTGTATGCTGTCCAAATAAAGGGGTTTCCTCCCCGATATTTTGGCAATAAAGAAGGATGTAAATTAATCGTCCCGTACTTAGGAATTGAAAATGCCTCTTCTTTTATCAATTGTGACATGCTAAAAACAACCATAAGATCTGGTTTCAACTGTTCTAAAAATAACTTCAAATCAGAACTATTCTTGTGGTTTAATAAAAAACTGGGTATGTTTTCTTTCTGTGCAAGCTCAGATACAGTATCTACTCGATTAGTTAACCACTTCTTTAAACGAAAAAAAATGGATTGTTTTTTAACTAAAACTTTGTTCTTTCCATTTGAATTTTGAAACAACGATTCAACAATTCCAATTACCTGATGTTCAGAATTTAGGAGCGCATATAATATAGGGTTTAAACCTTGAGTTATTAGGACTATATTCACTTGAAAAGCTTTTTAATTACAGGTATTCTTGAGCCTACCACTTTCAATTCATCTACTGAAACAATTTTCATTTTCAAACCCAAAGTCAAAATAATTAGGTAGCCTACAAATAATTCTATTGGTAAAAACCAAAAACTAATATCAAAGGAATGTAGGATTCCAAAAATCAAGACGCAAACAAGAAAAACAGATCCTACTAAGTAAAGATTCCAATACTCGATCAGCCCTACTTTAAGTATTTTACTTGAGATCAAACTCATGTTTATAAAGCCAACGCTATTGGCAATCAAAGTAGCCAATGCTGCTCCTTCCATACCTATTAACGGTATTAACAAGAAATTCAATCCAAGGTTGATTAGAATAATTAGGATTCCATTCTTGATTAATTTATTACCGTTTTCAGAAACAATAATTACATCTTGAAAATCATTTATTCTCCAAAACATTAGACAAGAATAAATCATAAAAACAAAAACACTTTCTTTATATTTATCAGAAAGATACATAGGGATTAATGAATCGGCATTGAAAATACAAAAAACGACTAAAGGATAAATCAATATGGCTAGAATGCGGATTACTCTTTTTTTCAATTCTATAATTTTAGAAATATCTCGTTTTTCATAGAGTTTGGATATTTCAGAGAAGACAGAGCTAGAAACAGAAAGATATATCGTTGATAGCACGGGGATTTCAATTGCACCATTTCTGTAAAGTGCATATACATCTGTACCTAATATTTTCATAATCATTATGGAATCGATTAAAACAAAGCCGATTCCTAAAACATTAGCGAATCCTATATTACTAGCTTGTTTAAGAATATATCTATAATGTTCACTTACATTATCATGAAAATCAATACGCAAAGGTTGGTTGAAATACATTAATACTGACTGAAACACAGGTATTATGGTTAATACTGCAATAACCGACAATATACTTCCTTCATTATAGACGGCTATTAAGATGAGTATGACTTTAATAAAATTAGTGGATGCTTGAATCATGATAAGTTGTTTTGTTCTATTCAAATAAACATAACAACTTGACAAACATGTATTTACAACTGAAAATACTACTGAAATCGAAAACACCTTTAATGCAATTGACAAATCCGGCTCACCTAACCAATTTGCTATAATTGTGCTAAAACCTGCCATCAGTAACGCCAAAACGATTCCAAATACAGACGCTAATTTCAAAGTATGAGAAAAATATTGACTGCCTTTTTCTTTTTCAAGAACCACATACAAAAACTGGCCAAACCCCCAAGCTGAAATTGCTAAAAAAAACGAGTGAACCACCAAGGATTGACCATAAATCCCATAGTCTGTAACAGAGAATTCACGACTCAAAATTGGTAGCATTAAAAAAGATATCACCAGATTTATGGTCTTGGAAAAAATCAGGAATATGGAATTTTTTAATACTCTCATCTAGAATAAGAAACTTGGCTATTTCTGTTTTATTAACTACCTGAAAAACCCAGAGAAAAAATCATTTAATTTTATATAATAGTTCTAATTCATTTATGAATCGCAACACAGAAAACTGTTTAACGCTCTCAACACCATTATTAATTAGTGTCTGCCGTAAAGTTTCATTTTCTAAAAGCAACTTTATTGCATTTGCAATTTCTAAGGTTTTCTGATGTGGCACCACTAATCCATTTTCTCCATTAACAATAAATTCGTTTGCTATACCTGAAAGTGTGAATACTGATGGAATCTTTGCAGCGAGCGCCTCGACATAAACTTGTCCAAATGCTTCTATACTTTCATCAATGGGACAGTGCACAAAAACATCAAATAATTTATATAATGCAAATAAATCTTTTTCAAATGATATTTCCAAAATATTTTCTTTTGGAATATCAGCTAGAATTTCTTTAATCTCATTTCGATAGGAGCCACTTGCGTTTGCTATGATCAAAAGTGCGTTAGGATACACTCTTAATACCTCTTTGAAAGCAGGTAACATATATTGATGACCTTTCCAATTAATGTATCGTGATATCACTCCAATTATTGGATAAACCCCTTCTCGTATAGCATATTTCTTTCTCAGCCCCCTAATTCTGCTGTCAGTGACATTTCCGAAGTCACTAAAATCAAAACCATAATATGCTTTAGTGATTTTTTTAGGATCCCCTCCTTCGTTTAATATCGCCTGTTGAACCACTCCAGAAATTGCAACAATATTTGTAGCTAAATAATTATTTAACCTATCCAACCATACTGCTTTTGGAAAATACTTTTGATGGAATGTGCTGTGATGACGAGTATAAATTCGTTTTTCTATCCTTGTGATCCAAGCCGCTATTTGACCAATTAAAGAAGCATCTCTTAGATGTGTATGCACAATCTGGGGCCTTATTTTCAACAGTATAAATACCACTTTCAAAATTGATATTGGAATCTCCCATTTAGCCTTAAACCTTAACGATTGAGTCTTAATACCCTCTTCCTTTAAAAATTTCTCTATATGAGAATTAGTACAATTTATTAGAATAAAAGATAACGTAATCTTTTGCTGATCCAGATTTTTAACAACCCACTCAAAAGCCACGGATCGATTTATTTCAGAAAGTATGTAGACTATTTTTTTAGGCACATTTTAGATTTAAACATTCTTGCGAAACGCTCCCACAAACCTACCATTTTCGACAATTACCTCAGGTTCAATTCCTTTGGCTTTGCAAAAATCTTTAAACGCTATATTATCACCAATATCATCTGAAATAAACCAACAACCGTCATTTAAAGCTTCGTATAACAAGGGATATGCGAACATTCTTCCATGATATGATTTATCACTATCATAGTGACACAAATCGATTTTTCCATCAAACAATTCCAGTGCTTTCGGCAAACCACGTTTATCTTCGTCCCTTATCAACTGCCATTGATTTTTTAGCCCTTCTGGCACTACGACTCCAACTGCATCGTCATTCCCCATTCCAACATAAGGCATATCTGTACTTACTAACCTTTGTTCAAGAGAGCTAAACCCCTCTAAAATAGCTAAACTTGACCAACCGTAAGATACTCCCGTTTCAAGAGTTTTCTGTGGTTTCAGCTGCATTACTATTGAATATAATAAATCGATATTTCCTGCTCCTCCCATTCCAAAATCCACGGCATCTGCTAGTGACTTTGATGACTCGTATCTTGAAGATTTATCTTCTTTAAAAACTCGTAATTCAATTTGATGTTTTTTACAAAATTCCGAATTTGATATTGAAATACTACTGGCCCAATCAACAGCCTCTATTCTAGAATGCTCAATTTTACTCACCTTAGATTTTAGCACCCGAAGAGCATGCCCTAGATATTTGGGATTATTTAAATACCATATTAGAGATTTGATTTTCGGCATTTTACTTCATTTGTAAATTGAACATTTTATATCCATGTTAGCTCACTATGGTCAGCCAAAATTGGACAATAAAAATATTAGTTTCAAGATTAATTATACCCAACGTATTTGAAATTAAAAGTATTTAGGAGTGTGCATATATAAGACGATTTTGTAACAATTAATAATACAACTTTAGGTCTTAATCGTTCCCCACTCTTTAAGAGCATTACTATTTCCTTCCCAATGACTTTTCTGCCAAAACTGATCGGCTTTTGCCATGTATTTCCACGGATTTTTTTGATGCCCAAGCAGAATCACTTTCCCTTCTAAACCTTTATCAGATATCAAAGCTTCTAGATTACACCGTTCATCTCCTTCCCCAATTATCCAATATTTAGTGTTGGAGTCACTCGAGGCTGCTTCTTCAATCAGTAATTTGTAATTCTTCACTTTCTTCAAAGAACCTACTGCCACAATATTACTTTTTTCAGCATCTAATTCTAAACACTCTTCCTTTGATTTTCTTCGAATATATTCTGCGTCGACCGGGTTATCGATAATCACCATTTGTTGATTTGGAATACCGTACTCAAGGCTTAAATCGTCAAACATTTCGTTAGACTGACAAACAATTGTATCGAAACGCTTCATGTATCGTTTATAAATCCAATTATGAAGTTTGCTGTGCAAGTCTGCCTGGTTTCTTAAAGAAGGAACACTTGACTCCCTTGCAATAAAATGAATGCTTTTAGGTAAGAATGGAAGCATTACGCTAAGCATTTCATTTAGATATCCTAAAGTAGAAATTACAGAATCAGGATCTGCTTTTTTTATAGCAGTGATCAAAGCTAATGGAGAATAACGTACTCTTTTCACCTTTAAATCTATCACCTCAACTTTACAGCCTATTTCCTCTAAATCCAATAAATTTTCGCCTCGATTGAGCAGCATAAGCATAGGAGTATAATTTGCTCTATCCAAGTACTTGATTATTGTAACCATAACCCTTTCTGCACCACCAGTAGAAAGCTCGGGCATAATAAAAAGGATTTTACGACCCTTGAACAAGTTTTCGTATTGTTTTATTTCATCCATTGACCATACCATTGATGAAATATAAATAGAAACCAAACAGGATTAAAGTCTTCATTTTTACCCATTAAATAGTTATTCTTAAGACGTTCAACTTCATTGTAATTAAAAATCCCTGCAGATATAACGCGTTCTTCACTCAACTCTGATTCTAACAAATCGCGCAGCTCATTTTTCATCCATTTGACTACAGGAATTGCAAATCCCATTTTTGGTCGATCCATTATTTCTTTGGGCACATATTTATGCAGAATTTCTTTTAGGAGGTATTTTGGAACCCCATTCTTTGTTTTTAAAGAATAAGAAACGCTTGCTAAATATTCAGCTAATCGATAATCCAACAAAGGTTCGCGCCCCTCAAGACCAACAGACATAGTTGCTCTATCAACTTTGGTTAAAATATCGTCCACCATATAAGTTTTGTAATCACCAATGAGCATCGTATTGAATACATCTCCAGAACTATAATCGTCAAGAACCGACTCAAAATTACAAAACGGAATTTCAATCTCAGCAACAAACAGTTTATTGAGTTCTTTCGACATCAAATTTTGACTACTCAGCTGCATCGATCTCAAAGGACTCACTCCAGAATTAATCAATTCTTTTACTCTAGAATATCTTCGATCAAAATTGAACCCCATTTTACTTTTTGGCAGCAATGGATCCATAACATTCATAAGAGCTACAATTGCATTAGAACCTGAGAATTTGGAAAGTTGCTCAACATATTTTTTTGAAGTCAAGTATTTACCATACCCTGAAAACAATTCATCACCACCATCTGAGCTTAATGCCACTTTCACCTCTTTTGCTGCTATTTGACTTACCAGAGTTGTTGGAATAGCGGAACTATCTGCAAAGGGCTCATCATAAATAGTTGATAATTTTGGAATAATAGCCATCGCATCTTTAAACGAGCAATAGCTTTCAGTATGATTTGTCCCTAAATATTCTGCAACTTTTTTGGCGTAATGAGCCTCATTATATGCGTCTTCCTCAAACCCAATAGTAAATGTATTAATGGTTTGATTTGTAGACCTCTGAAGCAACGCAGTAACAGCTGTACTATCGTAACCACCACTTAAAAACACACCAACAGGAACATCCGAAACCATGCGATATTCAAAAGAACTTTTCATTAAAGTTTCTAATTCTTCAAGGATTTCATTTTCGCTTTTGTTTCTGTTTTCGTTAGAATGAAACTTTTCTGTTAGACTCCAATATTCGCTTATTGATGAATGCCGGTTTTTAAGGTCAATTTCGAGCGTATGCGCTGCCTTTAGTTTAGTACAGTTTTTAAATACGGTATAAGGTTCTGGGTAATAACCATATTGCATAAATAAGCCCGTAGCATCAATATTTATTTCCTTTTCGAATTGTGGATGTAACAACAATGACTTTAACTCTGAGCCAAATAAAATGATGTCGTCTTTCTGATAAACGTATAAAGGCTTAACCCCTGCTCTATCTCGAACTAAAGTCACTTTTTGATTGAGACTATCAAAAACTGCAAAAGCAAACATTCCATTAAGATGAACTAAACATTCTTTACCCCATTTTTTCCATGCTTGAAGAACCACCTCGGTATCTGACTGAGTATTAAATTCTACCCCAGAATGTTGAAGTGTTTTTCTTACCTCTTTGTAATTATAAATTTCTCCGTTAAAAACAATAGTTAAAGAATTGTCAAACAGCGACATGGGCTGATGTCCATCTTTAGACAAATCAATAATTGAAAGCCGCTGATGTGCAAATCCAATTTGATAATCAGCGTTTGCTTCGAAAAAACTACCA